>DGWC01000075.1:0-31865 GCA_002395135.1 Prevotella sp. UBA4268
GAGAAGATGCGCTCCGTGGTCTCGGTGAACTGCACTTGCGGAATGAGTCCAACCTGCTGGAACTTCATCTGCTGGAACTTCGCGGTGTCCTTTGCCATTTGCAGTTGTAGTTCCATCAGCTTGCACAGCATGGAGTCAGCCCTCTCCACCGACTGCAGCGAGTTGTACATGTCGTACATCACCATCATCACGATTTCTCGCTTCTCCTTTTGCTTCTTGTTGTTGTCAATGATGGCTGCCGTGCCGAAGGTGAGCACAATCGATACGGTGGTGGCGATGAGCGACAGCAGAAACTGCTTCAGCGTAGCCATTCCGCTGCCCACCTTCAGGCTCTTGGGGGTGTGTAGCTTGATGTTCATAATTGCTTCGTCGTTTAGTATGCTGCAAATGTACATAAAAATCTTGAATTAAGAGCCGGTCTTGTGAAGATTTTCTTTTTTGCCACATTTTTATTACGCCATTACCGGCATCTGGTAACTTCATTACCAATATGCGGTAGAGGCATTACCACATTGCGGTAATGAGATTACCACATTGCGGTAACGACTCATAGATCACAGGGACGGTTCCCCGTGATCTGATGCGTTTGCATAAGGAGCAGAGCGCGCGGCTTGTGCTTTTTTAAATGAAAATGATGTTTTTATTTGCCCGTAAGCCATTTTTTTTGTATTTTTGCGGTATGAATAACAAGAGTTTGATTCTGGCAGCATTCATGGGAACAGCCATGATGGTTGCATCGTGCCGCTCCCACTACGAGATGAACGGCATAGAGCGAAGCAGGATTCTCGTTGACAAGCGATACAAGGCCGACGCTGAAGCAGAAGCGTTTCTCGCTCCGTTCAAGCAGAGAGTAGACAGCGTGATGTCGCCCGTGGTGGGCGAGATTGCGCGCTATATGGCGGCACAGCGCCCAGAGAGCGAACTGTCGAACCTGCTGGCCGACATCCTGGTGTGGGGCGGAAAGGCATACGGCGAGAAGCCCGTGTTCGGTGTGTATAACATGGGCGGCATCCGCGCAGCATTCGCCAAAGGGAAGGTTACCTATGGCGACGTGCTTGAAGTGGCCCCGTTTGAAAACAAGATTTGCTTCTTCACGATGACGGGCGAGAAGGTATTGCAGTTGTTCGGCGAAATGGCAACCACGGGCGGCGAGGCAGTAAGCAGCGGCGTGAAACTGGTGTTCAGCAAGGACAAGAAACTGAAGTCTGCCCTGCTCCACGGCCAGGAAATCGACCCGAAGGCCCAATACCGGGTGGTGAGCATCGACTATCTGGCACAGGGCAACGACAAGATGGAGGCTTTCAAGGCGAAGACCGACGTGAACTCTCCGCAGGAAGATAGCAACAACGTGAGGTATATCATCATGGATTATTTCCGGGAGCAGGCCGCCAAGGGCATCGTGGTGGACAGCCGCATCGAGGGAAGAATCACCATTGAAGACTGATGATGAGCACCCGCGAGATTTGTTTATTTTGACTAATTGACAATGAAGAGAACGACCATGAACAGACGTACAACGATAGAGAAGGCCGTGAGGACGGCAGCAATCATAGTATTATTCGCCGTGTCGGCAGCCGCCTACGGACAAGACCGCCAACTGGTGGTGCTGCACACCAACGACACGCACAGCACCATTTTGCCACTGAGTCCGAACCTGGCCGACACCATGAGGGCCGACCGCGGGGGATTCCTGCGCAGAATCAGCATGCTGAAGGAAGAACGCAGGCAGCATCCCGACCTGCTGCTCTTCGACAGCGGCGACTTCTCTCAGGGCTCGCCTTATTATTCGATGTACAAGGGCGAGGTGGAAGCGGAACTGATGAACCGAATGGGCTATGATGCCGGAACCATTGGCAACCACGAATTCGACTTCGGACTGGAGACGATGGCGGATGTGTTTGGCAGACTGAACTTCCCGATTGTATGTTCCAACTATGATTTCAGGGGAACGGTGGTGGAAGGAAAGGTGAAAGACTACGTGATACTGAAACGCAACGGACTGAAGGTAGGCGTGTTCGGACTGGCACCGAAACTGTCGGGACTGGTGGCCAACGACAACTGCGTGGGCGTAACCTATCAGGATCCGATAGCAGAAGCCCAGCGCGTGGTGGGCATTCTGCAGAAAAAGAAATGCGATGTCATCATCCTTCTGTCGCACCTGGGATGGAACTCTGCCAACGGTGCCAACGACCAGCAGTTGATTGCCGCCACAAGGGGCATCGACTTGGTGCTCGGCGGCCATTCGCATACGTTCTTCAAAGAACTGCAATACGTGAAGAACCTGGACGGCAAGATGATTCCTGTTGACCAAAACGGCAAGCACGCCATCTTCGTGGGCAAGATGGTGCTCGACTTTAAAAAGAAATAAACGGGCTTCTATTTGACATGCCTACAGCACATCCCTGTCATTGGCCGCCTCTCTATTCAAAATAGAAGGTGAGGCCAATGATTTTTGTTTGCGCCTTCCTGACACTCTGTGAATACATCATCATGTTCTTGTCCTTGAGTTCATTGGGGTGCTTACTGTCAAGGGCATCGATGAGACTGTAGCCGAACTTCAGTTCTGGACGGAGTTTGAAGAAGGGAAGATAAAAGTCGCAGCCGATGCCTAACTCCAGATAGCAGTCGAACTTTTTAAGCCGAAGCACATCCTCGCTCTTTCCAGAAAGATTGAACATGGGATTGAGACCGGCCAGCACGTAAGGGCGATGGTTGTTGAAACGCTTGGCGGCAAAGATGAGGTTGCAGTCGGAAGAAATGTATACCGACTTCATCTCCTGCTGCAATTCCAGAGGCTGGCCGTCGCCCAGCACATCGGTGAAATTATGAAACGTGAGATGGCGCGTGCCGAAATACATGGAGGGTGCCACGCGGAATGCAAGACAGGAACTGAGGCGCAGTTCGCCAAGCACGCCCACGGTGAACCCGGCATCCCAGCGGTCCTGGTCGCACGAAATGACTTTCTCTACCACGGTTCCATCCTCATTAGTGAGTATCTGCGGCCCGGCATTCACAAATTCTATGTCTTGCAGATGGGTACCTACAAACACGCCGAAATGGAACGGACGCAAATCGGTATAAGGACGGTTCTCCACCGTGCGTTCCTGCGAATACACGTAAGTAAGGGAAGCCAGACTTGCCAATATAATGAGGACTATTCTTTTCATTAAAAATATAACGCTAATACCTATTTAATATTGTGTGAACGGCGGAAATCGTTGATTCGATACCTACTTGTATGCAAATAAAAGTTAAAGTCACAAAAATTAAATACCTAAAAATAGGTATATCCGAAATAAATTTCTACCTTTGCACCACATCAACAAATGAGTATTAACATTAATAACAAATTAAAGAATAAAGATTATGGCATACGTAATTGGTGAAGACTGCATTGCTTGCGGTACATGTATTGATGAATGTCCGGTAGAGGCTATCTCTGAGGGCGAGCGTTATTCAATTGATCCAGATGCTTGCACTGAGTGTGGAACATGCGCCAGTGTTTGTCCTTCTGAGGCAATTTCACTTCCTGAGTAATTAAGCAGTTCAGCAGAAAGTTACAAGCGGCACCCACACAGGTGCCGCTTTTGTTGTTTTCATGATAATCAAATTACAGGTATTCTATAAGATTTCTATTATTTTAATACAAATAGTATACACATTAAATTGAAGAGGACAAATGTACCCAAAACAAAAATGGCAACCAACCAGCCATTCCGCTTTCTATGTGGCTCGTTCTTATATCGTTTTTCCAATTTATTGAATAATTCCATTTTATGCTTTTCCGATATGAAGAACGTGCGTACATATAAGAGAATAAAAGGGATAGCCATTAGAACAAAGGCGGACTTTGTTAATTCTCTGTTTAACACATACGAAATAGGCACAGCCAGCGAATAGGAAATAAACATAAAAGAAGTGTACAGGATATAATACCCCCAGTCCAAAAAATCCCAGTCATTAAATGATCGGTATGCCTGGGCAATCCTATAGTAACAATAATAGAATAACGTTTTCATCATGATTAATTATTATATTTGAAAGGCCTGTCCCGCCGATTTCCGCTATAGATTCAAACGACTGTCGGATAAATTGAAATACCTCAACCAATCGGGAATGTAGAGATTCACCTCATCCCTGAAAAGATAGCACAATACAAAAGGTATTAGCATAGAGATGATGATATATATAACCACTCCCCATCCTTTGATCTTCCTGTGCTTTTCTTTCTTATATTTCTTAGCAACACGGTTATATCTCTCCACCGTATATACATGAATGTCATAATAAATCATAAGTAAGATGGCGGTGACTACGGGATATAGCACATTGCACTCACATTTGGCAAGTATACTCCACAAAACACATAGGCTGAGGATATGAAACAAGTGCGTTACGCCAACGGCTGTTGATGCGCCAAATGCGAAATCCGCATAGACTATCGGATGCTGCTTGTAAAAGCAGCATGCCCTATAAAAGAAGTAGTCGCAAAAACCAATTAAAAACTTCATCCTCTTTATAATCAAGGGACGGTTCTGTGATCATTTTGTTTTTTATGAGCAGCTCCAAATGAAAGGTCTACAAGCATTGACGTATTGCGGATTTTCGCTTTTCTTTTGTTGTCTCCATAGTCATACATATATATTAGCCATATTGTTTTTCGATTACAAAGTTACTGACTTGTTCTCAAACTTCCAAATAATAGCCGATTAAAATGATCACGGAACCGTCCCCTGGTCAATCTTCTGGTCAAGCTGCTGATTCATCTGGTAGTCCATACAAGGACTCTCTATAAACTGGCGGTAAATACTTATAGAAATCATTAGAATAATCAACCTCTTCATGAAAGATATGATTGATCTTTTCTTCTGCAATTCCCGAAAAACCATAAACATCGCATGGACAATCAAATTCATTATCTGTGAATCTTCCCCAAACTCCACTTCCTCCAAACAGGAAATATTGTTCATAAGGCATTCGGAGCAAATAGTCTGACAACATTCCCCCACTATTCATCTCCTCCCACGACACGTCGACGGGAAATTTCAAAATTAAAGGCTGCTCTAATTTTCCATTATAGTCATTCTGAATAATGTAAAAGCATCTTTCTTCTAATAAATGAAGTATCTCTACGAATATTGAAAAATCAGGCTTGTTAAACAAACAACCGCTTAAAACAGTCTTCAGGCTATAGCCAGTATGGAATACCTCATGGGGGAGACCGTCTGTTGGAATGTGAAAAATCCGACTTTGCAAGAGTTTAATACTCTGAATCTCATTATCACTGCGAATGGAATACTTATCTAAGAACTCCAATGCCCTTCTTTTCGACATGCCAATGCTTTCTTGCTTTTCGGAAAACATCGGATACATTGTTGAACAACGTTCTATAATTCTTTTGTATTTCATCTATATCTTATTTTGTAGTAATTTGCGGTTTTTTTATTCCATATATCTAAAGTAGGACCACCACCTTTCGTAGACTGATGTACCCCTACTCTATAAAGGTCTGTTTCAAATCTACTATAACCGTTCTTTGTTATTATTCTTGCTCTTGATTGCCTGGCTAATTCATGAAACGATGATATTAAGTCTACAGAAGGTTTTTCACCTTCAAATGCGCCTTTTTTTAATTGCCGAAAACTTGTTGTTTTTAATATATTTTCAATAGCCCCGTTAGAAAAATTTCCTTCGGACTTTAAAACAATTTGCAATAGACTAGGAATATTTCTTGCTAGTAAAATAGCATAAAATTCAATATGTGATAGTCTTAATGGCTGCTCTACAATTGTAGGTCTGAAAACAGGACGTTTTTTAGGATGGTATACTTTTACCTCTGGTAATTCTGCTTCGTAGTAATTTTCTCCTTTTTTTGTATACCAAATCTCTCCATCATGCACTGCATGGTTAAGCAATCCTATATTCAAACCCTGCATCGCACCTTCCACCCAATCTCCACCAGTAGCCCATGCACCAATAGCACCCATCGCTGTCGTTGTGGCAACCATCAGAGCTTGATTCATGTTTACGCCTTGTGCAAATGACCCAATACCTGAAGCCAGAGCACTTGAAGAGAATCCGCTCAGGAAACTACCTCCACCCAATGCGCTGATTGCACCGCCAGCCAATCCATGCGCTCTGGCTCGAAACAGTTCTTTTCCAAAGCTTCCTACACTTCCGAAGGCTTCACCGATACCATAAGAGGCTGCCGATGACAAGAGACTCAGTCCGCCTGCCTTCCACACGCTCTCACCATTATATGCTGCCTGCATCATACTGCTCGCGGCATTGTACAGGGCAAATGCAATGATGGCATCATCAATACCAAACAACTCCCCGCTCGGGTCGGTATACTTCAGCGGATTGTTCAGACAATACGAGTATCTGTTGAAGTTCTGCGAGAAGTCGGGCATCTGAACATAGTTGTCGGGAGAGAGGAAACGCCCGAGCACCAGGTCGTACAGCCTGCCGTTCATGTTGATCAGGCCGAACTCCGGCATCATCTCATGGCCGCAGTAGCCGCGATGGTAGCCGACGTAGTCGGAAGTGACGTTCTGCCTGCCCCATGCGTCGTAATCGGCATTGTACACCACCGTACCGTCGGTGCTCACAGCAGTCAGGATGCTGCCAAGGTTATCGGTATAGGCATAGCCGATGTAGGGTGTGCCGCCGTCTACGGTGAGGGCGATCACGCCGTCGCCTAAGTAGCAGTAGCCGAATATTGTGCTGCCCGTAGAAACTTCTTCGTAGTCGCCGGCATACACCGTGGTGCGTCGCAGCACACTGTTCTTGTTGATGGTGTCTGTCCTAGAAGAGATGACGCTGTCCGATTCCGATACTTCCCGATTAATGATAATCTCCAGACTCTTTGCAATGCTGACAGTATCGGCAGAAAGTGATGAAGAGGCAAGAACAACAGAAGGACACAACATCCACAAGACTGCGAGAATACCCCCCGCAGACTTCCAACATCCTAATATCCTTTTCTTGTTACTCATTGTTTATGTCCCGACATCTTCCTTTGCTGGAAATTTCCATTCTCTATTCAAAACAAAATGGCATTCCCCGACAAACGGTCTCTGCAAATATACAAACATATTTCTAAATCGCAAAATCATTCTCAATATAAATGAAAAAACGAGTTCAAGATACCATACGCACATGAACAGGGCTGGGCGACACGGTGATGGTGGTCAGCGACGGCGATGTTTCGAAGAAACATTAAAGCCGGTACCCTGTTGATTTTTGCATCATTTGGATAATAGGTTTGATTCTTTCGTAATATCCTTAAAATTAGCAGGATTTATTTTAATTCTCTTTTCTTGCTTTTCATCTTCTTGGAAAATATCAATTTGGAGATAAACTTCATTTCTTGTATTTGTGCAGAGTGAAACCGATAATGTATTATTGTCGGTAGACCAATGAAGCGATAAAAATTCACTGGTATCAACATGATTAATAAACAATTGGCGGTAAATTAAATCGCACATTTCCCTCAAATCAGAGTAGTTTTCTTTACTGCAATGTTTTGTTGAACTAAAGTCTTCATCAACATATACATCAAATGAGAGATTATCTCCTTGTGCTTTTACGTTTGTAAAAAGGACATGATTCCCATCATTGTCGTAGAAGGAATAGGGGCTGAACTGTGAAGGAATGTTTTCTATTCTGAGATAATCAAGTACATCTTTGGTAACGAATGTTCCAGATTCAATAAGATAATCCTTCAATGCTTGCTCACTATCTATCCTTTTGACAGAAAACGCTTTTTTGAGCAAAAATGGCAACTGCTCTTCAATCACAGTGTCGGTTATGTCATTTTCAAGATTGCAGAAACTTTCTAATTGCCTGAATTCTGCAATAGAGAGACCTGTTTCCATTACTACGTGACCATTATATCGATCGGTAACCTCCAAATTATTCAGAACATAACTTGGTCGGAAATAATAAAACCTGCCATATAATGATTTTTGGAACACCACTCTTTCTGACACTTCTTTTCCTTCACGCATCCAGATTTTTCCTTTAGCCTTGAAGCCTATAGAGCTTAAAGTGCCGTCTATAATTTTAAACAAAGTTGCTTGGTTCATATTCTTAATCACGTTTACATTATATATCAATAAAAATCAAGGACTGTTTTCCATTTGATATTTCCACTCTCTTCGAGTATTCTTTTATACCTTTCAAGTTGTTTAATTCCTCTTCTTACGTTGTTGGGATTGTATGGTTTGAGTTCGTATATAGTATGGGTCTCCTTATTGATAAAATCTACTCGGCCTCCCCTAATACTATATTCTTTCAACAAGTTTTTCCCGTCTGTTTCCAAATTTTTATAATGAGAGTGAACCTTATTCCCCAATTTTATATTTGACTTTGTATAATTAGTTCCCATATGCCTCATAATATCAGAAGCTTTATAGGCGTATTTCCCTGAGGTAGCATAGCTTCCAATAATAGGTACCATTGCAATAGCACTGATTCCTGCGTTAGTATAATCCCCTTCAATAGCATATAACAGAGCATTTGCACCATCAGCCAAATCTAAGCCTTATAATCAAGGGACGGTTCTGTGATCATTTTGTTTTTTATGAGCAGCTCCAAATGAAAGGTCTACAAGCATTGACGTATTGCGGATTTTCGCTTTTCTTTTGTTGTCACCATAGTCATACATATATATATTAGTCATATTGTTTTTCGATGACAAAGTTACCTACTTGTACTCAAACTACCAAATAATAGCCGATTAAAATGATCACAGAACCGTCCCCTGGTCACTTCAGAACCGTCCACTGGTCATTCCACTGGTCATCCTGGTTCTTACCATTTTATACCCTTTTCTTCTATAAGTGGTCTTAATTTCTCAACTCCATCAAGGAAAGACTTACATGCGCGAGTCAGTGGCATGTCAGGCTGTCTATAGTTCCAATGTACTTCAGAATTATCATAAATAGAAAACTGCATTTCATGACTCCTTTTCTCCACAAACCAAAGGAAGTCTTCCTTCTTTCCATACAGAAGCAAGGCTATGCACGCATGGAAATCTTCACCATAACGGTTAGGATACGCACAGTTTTTTATTCCTTCCACAATAGATGCTGGTGTACTATACTTATCCAGAAATGGAATCGCATATTTCTCAATATGGTATAACATGGAGTCGATAACTCTATTATCATACTTCTCATCTGTATCTTCGCCAATAAGCCACTCCAGATAGGTAGGTATAGGCTTAGGCATCAGATCGCCTATATTGCTGTTGCAAAAAGCATTCATAGGTAAGAACACGTTTAGGTTTTCAGCAATCTTAAGCACTTTAGGAAGCTCTATATTGGCTCTTATTGCATAATATTTCACATGAGCACGACCTTGGGTACTGTGTCCAAATATAAGATTCTGGGTAATGTCTTCACTAATCTTTCTGGGGAAAAAGCCTTGGTTCTTACGCTTAAATCCGAATTCTTCCAATCGGCTTATTATTCTCTCATTGAAAGATATGTATCTCTTCTTTTGCATAATAATTACTAAATAACTTATTTATAATGAATGTAATTAAATCCATAATCTGATGTATAGGGAACTTTTAATTTCAAGTTTAAATATGCTGCATTCCGACCGTAAGGAACAAAAGGCTTACCCTGTTCAAGTTTGGGTATAACGATTGATTGGTTACGAGTTGGTCTTGCATAAGGTCCGTTTTTCACCTCAAAAAGCTGTAACCTTCCATTCCTATCATATCCTGCAAAGTCGACACGAACCCTAACACCATCAACTTCTATTGTTACCTCCCTTTGAATTCCTGTTCCACCTTGGGCCCGGAAATTCTCAACAGCAAGTTCTACCCCAAGTTGTCCTTTTTGGTAGGGAATCATCTTACTGTCTTTTTCTTTCCCTGTCCATGGATTAACATGATTATGCTTTGCTTCAACGAATCCTGCTGCAGCACCAGAGATAGCACCAATCTCTGCACCCTGTAGGAATCCTTTCCAACCAGCATGAAGAGCATCGTCAAAATCATTATCTTTATCATTTAAGGCAAACATAAATCCTATAGCACTACCTGAGAAGGCTGATGTTGCGGATTGTTGGAGCATATTACGCAGTACAGGACTCTGTATCTTAGACAACAGTTTCTCAGCTTGAGGGGAGACAAGGGAATTGAGGCCATAAGAAACAACGGCCATCATTTCGGAGGTGATTAGATTCATACCTATTTGTTTCCAGTCAAGGTTATTGAAACCGTTCTGAAAACCTTGGTTGAGGATGTCATTACCTAAACTCAGCACTCCTGCTGACACAAAAACAGATGCTCCACCAGAATAGAGGGCTGCTTCTCCCGCTATTGCTCCTACCCCAAATAAAGCCAAGCCCTGCCAGAAACTATGGATATTGTCTATATTGGTCAGCACATTGAGCGATCCACCCAACAGTGCAGCAACTAAGTCATCAATCCCAAACAACTCTCCACTCGCGTCGGTATACTTCAGCGGATTGTTCAGACAGTAGGAATAGCGGTTGAAACTCTGGCTGTTGTCGGGCATCTGAACATAGTTGTCGGGCGAGAGGAAACGCCCAAGCACCGGGTCGTACAGACGGCCGTTCATGTTGATCAGGCCGAACTCGGGCATCATCTCATGGCCGCAGTAGCCGCGATGGTAGCCCACGTAGTCGGAAGTGACGCTCTGCCTGCCCCATGCGTCGTAATCGGCATTGTACACCACCGTGCCGTCGGTGCTCACAGCGGTCAGGATGCTGCCCAGATTATCGGTATAGGCATAGCCGATGTAGGGTGTGCCGCCGTCTACGGTGAGGGCGATCACGCCGTCGCCTAAGTAGCAGTAGCCGAAGGAGGTGCTGCCCGTCGTCACCTCCTCGTAGTCGCCGGCATACACCGTGGTGCGTCGGAGCACATTGTTCTTGTACAGTTCGGTTTTCCACCGTTCATTGTCCGGGCCGTAGGTGAAGTCCATTCGGTAGCCGTTGTCGGTGATGCTCTCCACCTTGCCGAAGCCGTTGTATGTGGCCTGCTGCGTGGCCGTGGAGATGAGCGAGGAGGTATTCTCCACTCCCGTCACGGCATGGGGCTTCTGGCTCTGGTAACTGTAGGTGCCGATGCCTGTCTTGGAAAGGATGTTGCCATTGTCGCCATAGGTGATTGTCATGGGAATGGACGACTGGACTGTAAGAGGAGAAGCCGAAGTCGGTTGCAAGCCCGCTGCACGGAGCATCTGCAAGCCGGGGATAGACTGCATGTCAGGCGTGGCGTTCAGGCTCTGCATGTCCTGCACATGTACGCTCTCCTCAGAAATGCCCAATGCCGCCGCAATCTGGCTGTTCATCGACTGCTGCTGCCCGGATGGTGCAGTGTTGCTCACAGATGTGAGGCGGTCCATGCTGTCGTAGGTGAAATATTCGTAGCCGCTGCCGTTCACGCCCAAGCGGCTCGTGATGTTGCCGGTCTGCCCGTCGTAGGTATAGAGCAAGGGGCGCACGATGGTCTGCAACGAAGAGTTAATCATGCCCTTATAGGTAATCCTGCCGGCATCGTCGCGCGTAACATCTTCTACAACCACGTCGTTATTGCCGAACCAGCATCGGGTGTTCTTTCCGCTATGCGAGGACACGCCCCACACCTGAGTGCCGCCCACGCTGATGCCGGTGCGGTTGCCTTGGCTGTCGTAGCCGTAAGAGGCGGTAAGGCCATTGGGATAACTCACTTGGCTCAACTGCCCCAGTGAGTTGTAGGTGTAGTCGAAGGTGTACTGTCCGCTCCCTGCTATGCTGCGAACGGCCGACGTTACACGGCCATAGCCGTCGTAGCCATATTGTATGTAACTGTTGCCGCGCTCTTCCTTGGTGAGCAGCATGGCAGTGCCGCCCGAAGTGCCGTAATGGTAGGCCACGGTTTCACCGTCGGCAGTGGTTTCGCTGAGACGTCCCAGCGCATCGTAGGTGTTCACGGTGGTGATGCCCCGTGCATCAGTCTGCGACAGCAGTTGTCCCCGGGCATTGTACGTATAGGACTGGTCTCCGGCATCGGGATCGCTCAAAAGGGTCTGATTGCCGGCTGCATCGTATTCCATCGTCACGGTGCTGCCCTGGTTGCCCGTTCCGGCAGTCACACTCATGGGCTTGCCCTGCGAATTGTAAGTATAGCGGACAGTGGATACGGGATCCTCAGACTCAGTGACGTTCCCCCAAGCGTCGTATTCCTTGGTGTATGTGCGCCCTGCCATGGTCTCGGTCACCACGCGGTTGCCGTAGGTGTAGGATGTCTGCCGCCCCGTGCTGAGATAGTCGGTGAGCACGCGGCCGCGACTGTCGTAGGAGAATGTCTCTGTCTGGGTGCGGTTGCCCTCCTTGCTGGTCCGGCTGTCCACCTGCCCCTTGCTGTCGTAAACGGTCGTCGTAGTGACTGCCACGCCAAGCAGGCCGCTGCTCTCAGTCTTCACTTCACGGCCTCGCGAATCGTACCACACGGTGACAGGAGCCTGCCCCTGAGTGGATTCCTCCGTGTAGTATTTCTTCGACTGGTTGAAGCCCCAGCCGCGGCTGTAAGTCGTGACGATACCCTCGGGCGAGGTCTTGGTAAGGGGATTGCCCCAGCCGTCGTAAGTATATGTCGTGGTGAGCGAGCGGCTTCCCGCAGTTTCTGTCTCGGAAAGGATATTGCCGAAAGTGTCATAATCGAAGACGGTGGTTGACGTGGACGGCGACGTGGTGATCTGATACGGTCGCCCGCCGGAGTAAAGGTAGTTTTTCGAGAAAGTGTCGCTCATGCCGTGCCATGAACTGGTCTGGCTCTCCACGTGGCCGCCTGCAGTGTAAGTATAGGTGGTGGTGGCGGCCTTGTCGGTGCCGCTGAGAGTAGTCACGGTGAGTGGAAGTCCCTGGTCGTTGTAGGTGTAGGTTGTTTTTGCAGAATATGGCTGCGCGTCGTCCTCATGTTTCTGAGTGACGGTGACTTCTGCAGGCAGATAGCGTCCGCCATACAGTTGATAACCATCGTACTCGGTCTGACGGTACATCTGAGTACCCCACGAAGTGAACTCGCTTTCAAGCGTACCCTTGTTCGTAATGTATGAGTAGGTCGTGGTCGTGGTGTTGCCGTCAAAGTCGGTGTCTTCCTTTCTTGAAGGATAGGCGAAATGGTTTTTTCCATTCAGCAGCGAGGCGATGGACATGGTCGTCTCGCTGACAGACGTGTAACTGCCCATGGTTGTAGTGACGGTGCTTTTACGAGGAACGAAGAACTGGCTGTCCCACTGGGTCTCGCTTTCCGTCCCGGTCTCCAAGGCCGCATTCGTAACCGTGGTCCCGGCAAATCCCATCAGGCCACGGCCTTGCAGGTGCACCTTCAGGCCTTCGTAACTGTAGTTCTCTGTAAGGTCGGAAACGGAGCCGTTGGAAGAAGTCACAGAGGATACCACATGCAGGGCTGGCGTGATGTCAGCAACAGGATATGTGCTGCCCGCACCGCGCGTGTAGACACTGCCGTCGGTCAGTGGTTTGTAGTTGATTCCTACTCTGTTGCCCATACCGTCGGTAATGGCATCCACCTTGCCCTTGTCTACGGTCATGCCGTAGCAGCGGTAAAGGCGGAAAGTTCGAGTCGCTCCGGTTGCCGTCAAGGCATTCACACCATTAAGCGTAAGGGTATCGGGCATGGAGATTTCTGATGCGACAATACCTGCGGCTGCCATGTCGTGGACATCGTCGGCTGCGACGGTGTCGTCTGTCACGGTCTGTGAGGTTGCTAATCTTGATGCAGACATCGAGTTTACGGAAATGCCGGAGGTGTAGAGGTCGTATCCGTAGTTCATCAGATCTACCTCGCCGTTGCCGGTGAAATCACCCAACAGCAGGTTGTAGGCGCGCGCATCATCCTCGCCGTCTGTATAGGTGTGTGTGCGGAACAGTTGCAACGAAGTGCCTGTTGACACGAACCAACGCACTGCGGTATTATTGTACACGTTCTTGGATGTGAAACCGCCATGGTGAACATAAGAGGATTTCACAAGGACGGCATCCGATCGGCCGTCGTGGTCAATGTCGTAGATAAGGAAAGAGAAGCGTTCATCGTCCTTGTTGGTTGACTGGTCGACCACGTCGAGTTGGCATGCTTCTGAACGCTGGAACGTTCCTCCGCCGGTATTCAGCGCGAAATAGCAGATGTTGTTGTTTTCGTTGTTAAGCAGGAAGTCGGGAAGACCGTCGCCGTTGAAGTCGCCCATGTACACATGGTCGTAATCACTCAGGTAGTAACTATTGTCGGACGTGCAGGCTGAATCGGAGAAGGGACAGGATGTGGCCGTGCCGCCCTGGTTCCAGAATATTGTGTAGCCGTTGCTGTAAAGCACAATGATGTCCTGAAGGCCATTGCCGTTGAAGTCACCGGAGAAAAGTTTCTGGGGAGCCGCCGGGATTGTGAGAAAGCCACTGGAATATGGAGAATCCCAACGTGCCAGACGGAAGAAGTAACTATTGGATGACGCTTCCGATTTCTCGATATATAGAACTTCCGTCCTTCCGTCGTTGTCGAAATCGGTCAAGGTGTAGAGAGGTGTTTCCCTTGAATAATCCAGATTCCAGTTCAGATAGTTGAATTGAAGTGTGGACGAACTGCTTGTTATGTTTTCACCAAGCGCGTATGCTATCTCAAACTGGTATATTCCTATATTGGGATAAGCATTTATGCGCGTTACAAAAATATCGTTCTTCGCATCACCGTCAAGGTCTACCACACTATAGCCCTGTGCACAAGATGCAAGTTTGGGTAACACGATGTCTTTAGGGAAACGGGCATAGCGAGGCGACTGATATGATACAGTACCCGTGGTGTTGCGATATGAAAGATAGGTGAAAGCGTATGTCCAGTTATCCCCGGCAGGTGAAATTTGTACGACATCACCGATACCGTCGCCATTGATGTCGCCGGTATAAAAATATTTGTCATTATAACTGATAGCGCTCGTTGATTCCTGCAATGTCAGAGATGGGGTGGAGACGCTTTGTGCCTTGTCCGGCAGATAGTTCCAAGCCAGCGTGATGGGGCGCAGGTTCTCACCGATGCCGTTCTTCTCGGTTATGGAAGTGAGGCGTGAGTAGGGCATGCCGGAACTGTCGCCAGTGTCGTTATAGCCGAAATCGTAAGAACTATAGACGCTGCTGCCCACCGACGAACTGACATTTTTCAGGCGTTTCCTGAAAATTCCTTTGCTACGCTCAAAATAGAAGTCTTGAGTATCGTCCCTGTCTTCATACGTCAGTGTAACGGAAGCACTCTGACCGGCAGCACTGCTGTAATAGATGTTCGACAGGTAGGCACTCTGCATATCATGCTCATAAAAGTATTCCATGTGGTCGCCGACGGCATTGCTAACCTTGTTCACATACCAGGAACGGGTGACGTGTTCGTTTGCGGAATGGGAGTAGAAACGCTGGCACTGATTGTAGCCATTGCCGTATTCATAGTCCAGACCGTCGGCTGTATGAACGGCGAACCACAGGCCTGACGAACCGTTCATGATGGTTACTGAAGAAACGGGATCGCCTTCAATCCGATAGACTGCACCGGCGGCTCCCTCTGGTCCGCTCTCTAAAATCAGGCGACGACCGTCTAAATAATAGGCATCGGACGAAGAATGGCTTATACCGCTCACCTCTTCGTCGTGGAAAAGGTCTTTCGTTCCGCGGGTGATGCACGACACACCCGTAAGACTACAGCCCCAACCCGCTACGCCGTTTCCTGACTGGCTGTTATAGACAATACCCAGTTGGGGAATAAGTTGAGTGTTGATGTCTGGCAGGTCGATGCTCACGGTATAGGTGGCAGCACCTGTGGGAGATACGGAAAATGCGCCTTTAGGTGTTCCCACCGGGTCGGTGTCCCCAGATGCCCATGATACGGACATAATGGTGTTTACAAATAATATTGCGAGCAGTATGCGTTTCATATTCCTTGGTCTTGTTTATTATTCCTTGATAATCTTATGGCTTTTCTTCTCACCGCCATAAACGGTGCGGAGAATGTAGCAGCCAGGATGCAGGGTGCTCACGTCAAGAACGGTCTGCACCGAAGAACCCTTGCGGTATATAAGCCTCCGCCCGGACATGTCGTAGAGGCTCAGTTCGCAGGTTTTCGATGGCGTACATCCTAGAACATTCACGGTGAGGCGCGCATGAACAGGACTAGGTGAAACGGTGATGGCGGTCAGCGACGGCGACGCTTCGCGGCCGGCGGTTGCTCCTGCCGCCTTCCTTGCAGTCTTAGCCCGAGACTGTTGCTGCAAGGTCGTGCGCAGGATGCGGTTGCCGCTGGCATCGTATTCATAACATACTGTAGTCTGTGCCATGCTGCCTAAGGGCAGGGCTGATAAGAAGAGAATGAGTTTGAACAATGTTTTCATAGCGTAATGATTCTTCACGCGTACCTATAATATATTATTATGTCAGAAAAAGCCGATGAGATGATTTCCGCCATAGAGCAGTTCGATGGAATACTTCTCCGCACATACATCTGGTGTAAGGGTGAACGAGGTAAGGCCAGACGACAAAACCGCAAAGGTGGCATAGATGACAGAGTCGTACTCATCACGTATGACTATCTGCACCATGTCCACCACATAGGGTGTCCATACAGAAAGGGACTGAGACCCATAAAACACGCGAGGTAACACGGCAGGCGATTTGCGTGGACCCTCGTTAACAGTAGGATCTACATTCTCCATGTCAACTTCTACTTGATCTTGTGCACACAATGGCACAGACATAAAGAGAGCGAATAATAATACAAAAAATTTCTTCATGATATTTCTTTTATGTGTTCACGCCTGCAAATATAAGTGGTTTCGCATGATTGACCATGAAAAAGAGTTGGCATTTTGTTGGTATTCCCCGTTTTGGAACACTTTTTAACATTGCCAACTAAATGCCAACTCGCAATTCATCACAAAGAAAGAATAAAGGCATCCCAGTCCTTGGCGCTGCCTGCCCTACCCGTCTGTTTCTTGTACAGCCGTCTGCGCTGGCTCGATATTGAACTCTTGTCTACGTTAAGGATCTTGGATATCTGCATCACCGGCATGCGAAGACGTAGAAGGAAACACATGCGGTAGTCTCGTTCTGACAAATTGCACATGACTCTGAGTCGAACTGCAAAGTTGTCGCATTCTGCGTCTAACAGATTCTCCAAGGCAGCCCAATCGTCGGACTTGAGAGGAAGGCTCTCTTCGGCATGAGCAAAGAACTTTCTGTAGAGACCGGACTGCTTCAGTCTGATTTCCTCATTCCTACGACATTCCGCAAGCATGGCATCTGTTTCTGACGTCTCTGCCGGATGATACTCATTTGACGAACCTATAGCATGCTGCCTCCTCTCGTCTGATTCTTTTAATTGTTCGGAGAGGCGTTGCATCAGTGACATTCTTTTCAGTCTCTTCCTGTATAACAGCGCAAAATATGCCATTACCATGAGAATCAGCAGACTGAAACAAAGGGCTGAAGCAACACGCTGTTTTTCTTTTCTAAGCCGGGCGTTCTCTTTCTCGCGCTGCTGATAGTTGTAAAGAGCATTCACGCGGGCCACTTCACGTGTTCGAGTGATTTCCCTTATAGAATCATCGTAGGAAAGATAAGTCAGATAATGCTTTGCCGCCTGAGAGGCATCGCCTCTTTCAAGATAGTAGCGAGTTAGATACTTTGATGCGCTGTCTTTTGCATAGGCATTTCCTTCTGCCTCCATCAGTCTTGCATAGTAGAACGCTGAATCTGTATGGGTTGATGCCTTATATATGCCGAACAGTGTGGAATAAACTACACTCTTGCTCAGCATAGGGATACTTTCACGTATAGGACGGACAAAGCGGAGGGAACTGTCTGGCTTCCCCATATGCTTGTATTGATTGGCAAGTGCCAGTTCTATACTGCGCACAGCATGCTGGTCACCTGACTTTTTGGCCATAGAATAAGCACTTTTCAGGGTGTCTAAAGACTCCTGATGCTCATTTTCTGCTTCAAGGCTTATTGCCAAATCGCGCAAGGCATAGACCATATCAACCATATCGTTTCCCCGCAAGGAAGAATGATACTGTTCCCTGAACGGCTGTTGGGCTTCACTATAGAGTCCCTGATTAATAAAGATATAGCCGATGTGACTGAATATCCTGCTCCTAAGAGCCCAGTCTTCTCCTGCCGTCTCTGCCGCCTTCTGGAAATAGTCCAGCGCCTGCGGCGCATCGTGCAGTTCATAATAGGTACGGCCGGCATAGTAGTAGGCTACGGGAAGGAGGCTCTTGTCGCCGCGTCCTTCGTAATAGGCCACTATGGGGAGGATGCTGTCAGTGCAAGGCTCCAATAGGTCGGCCTTATCGGCTGCCTTGATGGTGAGCAGACGGTGGTACATGCGCACGGCACGGCCCTCGCTCTCTATCTGAGGACGGAGGCGGTTCAGCAAGGCCACGGCACTGTCAGGGCGGACTTCAGCAAGGCTGTCGGCCATAAGCAGAGAATGCGGATAGCGGGGTTGACTGCACGAAAGGAATGCCACTGATGCGACAACAATTGCTATCAAAATGCTTACTAACTGTTTCATATCGCAATGTTCACTCTGTGAACTACAAGAAATGACTGAAATATAAGAAATGATTCCCAAAAGATGCTGAAATCTTTGGGAATCATTCTTAAATGATCTGCTATGCAGACAGATGACTACAGGGCAAGAATCTGCTTGGCTGTTTCGTTGTCTGGCTGTATGCCCTGCAACTTAGCAGCATACTCCTTGGCCTTAGCCACATTGTCGTTCTGAATGTAGTAGACACTGAGATAGTTGTAGGCCTCTGCCAGTGTGGTGTTCTCAGCATTTGAACGCTCTGCCTTCGGCTCCAGCAACTCAATATACTTCTCATAGTAGGGCTTGGCTGCACCCTTCTTGATGTCACCGTTGATCATGTGGTGGATGTGAGCACGCTGATAAGAAGCATAGTCCTCGTTGTTGGGCATGTCTACTGCCATGTCGGCATAAGCCTGATCGGCCTTCAACAGAGCCTTCTCCTTTTCTGCCTGGTCGAGGCACTGCTCTGCAAGATCAAGATAGATCTTTGCCATGGCTGTATAGTCGCTGGCCTTCTTCTTGTCCTGAGTAGCAATGAACTTCTTGAGATACTCTACGGCATTGTCATGCTCCTTCTTCTCGAGATAAGAATCAGAGATCAGTTTCAGCACATCGTTCTGTGTGTTGTCGAGTTCGTATGTCTTCTTGAAGCTCTCAATAGCCTCTGCATACTTGCCACCACCTTTGAGTGCATGACCGTAATAGAGATAGTCGCGTCCCACGAACTTGGCACTGTCGCTCCTGTTGAAAAGGGCATCAGCAAACTGCAGAGCCTTGTCGTAGTTCTTCAAGTCGGTGTGGTTGTAGAACGACAGACGGTTCAAACCAGCACTGCGCGGATACTTGGCTGCTCCATATTCTGAAGCCTCAAGACTTGCCTCTGACTTGCCGAGGAAATAGGCTGCGAGGGCATACTCTGTGAGTTTGTCGTCTTCGAGTTTTGCCTTGTCTACCTTCTGATAGTTCTCCAAAGCCTTGGCAAACTTGTTGTTGGCATAATACATGTGGGCAATCTCAGCATCCACGGGATAGGAAGGATCGATGGAAGTGAGTTTGCGGAGCATCTCCTCAGCACCGGCAGCGTCCACCTTCTGATAAACACGTGCATACTTGATATAGCCCTGAGGGTTCTTGGGATCGAACTGTGTTGCGGTCTGATACCACATGGCAGCCTCACCGCCATCATCGTTCTGTGCAGCCATATCACCTTTCAGCAGATAGCCTGCGGCACTGTTCTTGTTTGCCTTAATAGCCATGTCTGCATACTTCAGGGCATTGGCCTGATCCTTGATGTCAAGATATGCACGACCCAGACCAGCAAGTGCCTCTGCGTTCTTCTTGTTCACCTTCAAGTATTCCTTGACAGCGTCCTTAACAGCGGCAGCGTTGCCTTTGTTGTCTACGATAACCTTTGTGATGGCATCAATCTGAGATTTAACATCCTGTGCCATTGTGTGGGCTGAGATGCCTAGCATCAAAGCACCAGCGAAGAAATATTTGATTGCTTTCATAATTTCTTTTTTTAATGTTATACTTAAGTTATCACACTTTTGATGTGTATCCGTTCTCGGTAGTTTAAATATCTGCGATTAAAAAAAACTTAAAAACCATAGTCGTGCACATTAACGTCTCGGATACTGATGTCGCCTCTTACAGGCAGCAAACCAGTCTTGAAGACCACCATCTGTCCCTTGGGTTGGGTGATGAAATTGGCAAATCCCCATGGCAGACCGTTTCTGGGGTCGTTGACTAATGCATATATCGTTCTTACGAACGGATATCTTCCGTTCAGTAACCATGCCTGGTAAGGCTTCCAACTGTTCATCTCTGTTGCGTTTTCCAGTTTGCTTACTGACATGACTGTTATGTTCTTCTTGAATGTGACATTGGTGGTATCCCGCTTGTCGTTAAGCCAGTTACTTCCAATGATGCCAATGGCGTTTGGCGTTTTCTCAACATACTCGATCACCTCCTTGCTGGTCTTGGCAGCAAAGATGTTCGGGCTGTTGATGGGTTTCCCTCCGAGAATAGAATCAACACAGTAATGTACTGTGCTTGACTGCTTGTTGTCGAAACAAACCCAGATTTCCCCGCGCTTGGACCCCGGAACGACATCGCTCCACTTGGTGGCCTCTCCGCTCAAGATTCGCTTCACGTTGGTGACAGAAATGCAGGAATCCGTATTCTGGTTGTTGCAAATCAGGGCCAGCCCGTCGTAAGCAAGAGGGAGTGAACGCGGTTGGAAACCTCTACTCTTGAGGTTGTCTAACTCTTCTTTTGTGTAATCGCGAGCAGTGATGGCCAGATACAAACTGTCGCTGAGCAACAGATTGACGGCATCAATCTCGTTGGTGTAGATGGGTGTCACCTTTGCTTTCGGATGAGAAGCCTCGAACACCTGAATCTCTTCTTCTATGATAGGGCTGAAACTCTCGTCGGAAGCAAAACTAATCTCGCCCGATGAGAATGTGTCTGTCCTACCGTTTTTCGGTTTGTCCTCACAGGATGAGAACAAACCGAAAACAATAGATAATCCTACTATACTGTAGAATAAGTTCTTATACATTATCTGTAATGATTACTGAAGTTTGAATGTTACAGGAACTGTGTACTTCACACGTACAGCGGAACCGTTCTGCTTACCAGGAATCCACTTCGGCATGGCCTTCACCACGCGCTGTGCTTCCTTGTCGAGTGACGGGTCAACAGACTTTGCAACACGCACGTCGGTTACAGAACCGTCTTTCTCAACCACGAACTGAACGATTACACGACCTTGAACACCATTCTCGGCGGCAATCACAGGATACTTGATATTCTGACTCAGCCATGACATCAGAGCGCCCATACCTCCAGGGAATGAAGGCATCTGCTCAACGACGTCGAACACCTTGTTCTCCTCTTCATGCTTCGGGGGCTCCGGCTGAGCAATCTCTTCCTTAGCCTTGAGCACCTCACCGCCTACCTCATCGTTACCCTCTACAGTGAAAGCACCGATGGTGGTATTGGTATTCTCTATCTTCTGAAGGTCAATCTGGTTGTCGTCCTTCACCTCTTCGTCTTTCTTGATGACTGGCGGGGTGAACTTGATAGAACTCTTCACCTTCTCGATAACCTTCTCCGGTTCAATCTTCACAACTTCCTTCTCTATTTTCTTGGCTTCCTTTTTCTTCTCGTTAAGAGCAGAAAGTTCGATAGCCTGCGTGTTGGCCACGGCGCGGCTTTCCTGAATCTTCTTAACGATGTTCAAGCCTAAGTACAAGAGAACACCTGCAGCAACCACTATAAGGAGGGATAAGACATTTCTCTTGGAAGTGTTCTTACGGAGCACATAGGCACCATAGTCCTGATTCCTTCCTTCGAAGACTAAATCCGCCCATTCGTTGGATACCAAATCAATCTTTGACATTGTTTTTCCTTTCTTTAATGATTAGTGATTACTTGATACCACGCTTTTCGAGAAGTTTAAGATCATCGTCGCTGATCTTGTCGATTACGTATGTACCAATGCTGCAAATCTGCATTTCATCCAGAGCGTCTACCATATTCTTGTATGATGATTCGTCTGTACACTTGATCACGATGGTAAGCGTAGGAACTTTCTGTCCGTCGATATCACCTTTCTTGATCTTGTTCAGTTCCTTGTCATACAGACTGTCTGGCCACTGGCTTGGGTTCTCCAGTTTCTTCTGGTCGAGTTTGGCTTTGGCAGCCATCACTTCCTGAACAGGAGTTGATCCGTCTTCAGTGACATGCTCAATGAGCACTTTGCGGATACCGTCCTTGCCCCATGTGGTCTCTTTCAGACAAGTAGGATCATCATAGTTAGGAATACCATCGATATGGTAAATCTTGTCATTACCGCATACATAGATAGTAATGGTCTGAGAAGCCTTAGACTCATTCTTCTGTTCATCTTGCAAATTCTTATCGTTACTCGGCATGGTCAGGTTCATCGTCTGCGGTTTAGCCAGAGACGTACAGAGCATGAAGAACGTGATAAGAAGCATCATCATATCCACCATCGGCGTGAAGTCGACGCGGACATTCATCTTTTTCTGCTTACTTTCTTTTTTCTTTGCCATGACTTAGTCCTCCGAATTTGTTTTGTATGAAGTAATCAGGAAGTAACGGTTACGGTTCATGTCCTGCAACTCCGACATCATCTTCTTGATGACTTTGTAAGGAGTGCCCTGGTCAGCCTTGATGGCCAACTTCATTTCCTCGCCGTTTGCATCATAGGCTGCTGTCACCCAGTCCTGGAACTCACTCATTCCGCCGTTTACACTGTCGGTAGGAATACCGCGCACCTGCTGGAACTCGTTGAGTTTCTCAGACGGTTGTGAAAGCAACTCATTCAAATCTTTCATCGCCACGCCAATGTTGGCGGAACCACGTCCGTTCTCAAGTTGCTCCTGAGTGAGGCTGATACCGTACTTGCTTGCCATGTCGAGCAGCAGAGTTTCCTGCTTGGCAGGTGTGTCCATGCCAGCGAAAACCTTACCGTCTTTGTCAACAAGCAACGTCAGCACGTTGTTCTCAGGAACCTTGATCTCTGACACAGAACCCGGGGTGACAACCTTCACTGCCTCGTTCTTCACGAATGTAGATGTCATCATGAAGAAGGTCAGCAAAAGCACCATCACGTCGGACATAGGTGTCATGTCAATCCAGACGTCACTTTTCTTAACTTTTACTTTACCCATAATGATAAATGTTTTAAAGGGTTAGCAAAAATTAAGCCTCATCCTTGTGATTCTCTTCGTAAGTCTGAGCAATGGTGTAGTTAACCTCGTCGAGAGCGTAGGTCAACTTGTCGATCTTGTTCGTGTAGTAGTTATAAGCGATCACAGCACCCCAAGATGTCAAAATACCAGAAGCGGTATTAACGAGGGCCTCAGAAATACCTTGTGACAGAGCGAGTGAGTCACCACCACCACCGGCAGCCAGAGCGGCGAATGAACGGATCATACCAACCACAGTACCGAACAGAGCGGTAAGTGTACCCAGAGTAACGATTGTAGCGAGAATCGGCATGTTCATCTGCAGAGTAGGCATCTCAAGTTGAGTAGCCTCGTCATAAGCAGCCTGAATCTTAGCGATCTTCTCTTCCTTGCTAATACCAGCGGTCTCCTCCATCTTCTTGTAGGTAGCGAGAGTAGCACCGATAACATTTGCTACAGAACCTTTCTGGTCGTCGCAAAGTTTCTGAGCCTTAGCAAAGTCATTAGCCTTCAGAGCGGCCTTGATGTTAGCAACAAACTTCGGGAGTTTTCCCTTTCCAAATGCTGTGCGGAGTGCCAACCAGCGCTCGATGCTCAGTGCGATAACGGTGAACAGCAATGTGATGATCACAGGAACGACGATACCTCCTTTGTAAACCAAACCTAAGAGACTTCCGTCTTTCACTGCGTTCTCGGGATTGCCGTCAACGAAGTTAGCCGGGTTACCCAACACGAATTTGTAGAAACAAACAGCAGCAATGAAACATGCTACGATAATCCAAATAGCTGCTTGAACTCCCTGGAATCCTGACTTTTTCTTAGGATTCACTGCTTTAGCTTGTGTAGTTGCCATAATTTTGAATTTAAATTTTAGTTATTAATAAATTAAGTTAAAATACTCATAATGAAGACCGTCATTAAGAACGGTCGGTTTGTTTTAGCACCGAATAGACTTGGCAAAGATAACAAATTATAAGCAAACGAGGGAGTGTTTAATAAGTTTTAACAATACAAATCCCCGTTTTTTTTATTTTATGCGTATTTACCAATCTCATTCATGCTTATTTGAGCCTGGCCAGCGTGTCTTTGATTCTTTTCATTGCCTCTACAATGTTTTCATCACTCGTGGCATAACTCATTCTGAAACAATCTGGGTCGCCAAAGGCATCGCCACCGACTGTTGCCACATGTCCTACTTCGAGCAAATACATTGCGAGGTCGGTGGAACTGCTGATCTTACGCTCCCCGTCGCTCTTGCCATAGAAACTGCTGCATTTGGGGAACAGATAGAAGGCACCTTCCGGTTTATTCACCTCCAATCCGGGAATATCCTTTGCCAGACTATATATCAAATCGCGGCGGCGCTCAAAAGCCTTGCGCATCTCTTCCACGCAGTCTTGCGAAGCCAGATAGGCTTCCATGGCTGCTTTCTGGCTGACAGAGCATGGACCACTTGTATATTGTCCCTGCAGTTTGTTGCAGCCTTTCACGATCCACTCAGGAGCAGCGATGTATCCGATACGCCATCCAGTCATGGCGTATGCTTTGCTGACACCATTCACAATGATGGTGCGCTCTTTCATCCCTGGCACCTGTGCGATGCTGGCATGCGCCCCCACATAATTAATATGTTCATAGATTTCATCAGCAAGCACGAACAAATCCTCATGACGGAGTATCACCTGAGCCAGGCTCTCCAGTTCTGCTGCTGAATATACGCTGCCCGTTGGATTGCTGGGCGAACAAAGAATCACCAGTCGCGTCTTGTCCGTGATGGCCGATTCGAGTTGGCTGGCCGTCATCTTGAAGTTCTGGTCAAACCCGGCTTCCACGATGACAGGCGTTCCGCCAGCCAGTTTCACCATCTGAGGATAACTCACCCAATAGGGAGCGGGGATAATCACCTCTTCACCGTCGTCCACCAAAGCCATCACCGTATTGCAAACGCTTTGCTTGGCTCCGTTAGACACGATGATTTCATTTTCAGTATACTCAAGATGATTCTCGTTCTTCAACTTTGCGGCAATCGCCTTACGCAAGTCAGGATATCCTGGAACAGGAGAATATCTTGACCAGTTTTCGTCAACGGCCTTTTTGGCTGCTTCCTTGATATGGTCAGGAGTATTGAAATCAGGTTCTCCCACACTCAGGTTGATAACGTCGATTCCCGATGCTTTCATTTCACTGCTTTTCTGCGACATGGCCAATGTTGCAGAAGGAGCAAGACGATTGAGGCGATTGGATAATTTTGCCATATATTAATGCTATTTATAGAATCCTGCGA
Organism: Prevotella sp. UBA4268; assembly: GCA_002395135.1. Lineage (GTDB taxonomy): Bacteria > Bacteroidota > Bacteroidia > Bacteroidales > Bacteroidaceae > Prevotella. The sequence goes on from DGWC01000075.1 coordinate 25,616, forward strand.
GCAGGACTTTTTCCGTTAATCATGCAAATTTACGCATTTTATTTTAAAAACGAAAAAAAATCTTTATTATTTCAGCAAATAGTCAAAAAAAACGGATGGTATCTGTCATTTTGATTCATCAGAGATGGAGCAGATGCCCCATTCTGTCCTTTTTCGTTTTCAGATATTTGATGTTAAAAGGGTTTGGAGTGATCTCGATGGGAACGTTCTCCACGATTTCCAGCCCGTATGCTTCCAGTCCCACGCGCTTCACGGGGTTGTTGGTCAGCAGGCGCATCTTCTGGACACCGAGTTTGCGCAGTATCTGCGCTCCGCACCCGTAATCCCGCTCATCCGGCTTGAAGCCCAGATGCACATTAGCCTCCACCGTGTCGTATCCTTCTTCCTGCAACTTATAGGCAGCAATCTTGTTCATCAAGCCGATGCCACGTCCTTCTTGCTGTATATACACCAGGACACCTCGCCCTTCGGCTTCAATCATCTTCATTGACTTATGCAGTTGCTCACCACAGTCGCACCGCAGACTACCAAGGATATCACCTGTAGCACACGAAGAATGAACGCGCACCATCACGGGCTCGCCCTCTTTCCATTCGCCCTTGATAAGGGCAAAATGCTCCAGTCCGTTGCTGATCTGGCGGAACGGCACCATCTTGAAGTGTCCGTACTGAGTAGGCATATCCACTTCTTCCCCCATCTCCACGAGGGAGTCTTTCTTCAGTCGGTAGGCAATCATGTCCTTGATGGTAATGATTTTCAGGTCATGCTTCTTGGCAAAGGCCATCAACTGCGGCATTCTTGCCATCGTTCCATCCTCGTTCATGATTTCTATCAGTGCACCGGCGGGATACATTCCGGCCAAGCGGCACAGGTCGATGGCTGCTTCGGTATGACCGCTTCGCTTGAGCACACCGTTCTCCTGCGCATAGAGCGGGTTGATATGCCCGGGTCTGCCGAAAGTGTGAGGGGTGGAAGCAGGATCAGCCAAAGCACGAATGGTAGCGGCGCGGTCGTGGGCAGACACACCCGTGCTGCATCCTTCCAGTTTGTCCACGGTAACAGTAAACGGGGTGCCGAGCATGGATGTGTTCTCCATCACCTGGTGCGGCAGTTCCAATTCCTCACAACGTGAATTGGTGATAGGCGCACAAAGCACGCCACGTGCATTCTTCAGCATGAAGTTCACCATTTCAGGCGTGATTGTTTCCGCGGCACAAATCAAGTCGCCCTCGTTTTCGCGGTCTTCATCATCAACGACGATGACGAATTTTCCATCTTTGAAATCCTTCACAGCCTCTTCGATGCTGCTGAGTTTGATGTCTTCCATGTCTTATACCTTATATTATATATGTATGATTTCGTTAATTCTGTTGATAATGCTTGCGTTTGTCTGCTTGATGGTGCGCAAATCCTTCAGCAGTCGCAGACGGAACATCCACATTCTGGCATAAAGGAAAATGCCCACTGGCACAATGATGGCCGCCACGATGTTCATCCATTTGTGTTCAAACGGACGGGTATGAGCCTTTGCCGACACCACCGGGTATCGGCTGAGTTCTGTGAGAATGGCCTTGTCCCTGGTATTGGAAAGGTCTTCGATGACACTCTCCATCGTATTACTGATATGTTCGATTTTGTCATCAGGCTCGTATTTGAAGAACACCTTGATGGGATTCGGCAAACTGTAGAGTTTGTGGGCATGCGCATATTCCGTGGCATCGTCGCTCACCTGCTGCAGCACACGCGCATCTTCTGTATAATCCGGATCCTGGATAATCACCTCCTTTGCATAGACGTGGCGTTTCAGGCGCAATCCCAGCAAGCGCATGAAGAACGTGCGATACAAGTCCATGTTGAACACCACCGAGTCGTTGTTGGCCTTGTAGGTGAAGAAAACAGCCAGCGGTGCAAGCACTGCCGTGGCGATTCCCTTACCGAACCAGATCGACCACATGCCTCCTCTCGACATACGATAGCCGGTATTGTCGAAAATATAATAAACAATGAAGACAAGCACGGAGATGATAACAGGAATTCCCAATCCACCCTTGCGGATGATGGCACCCAGCGGCGCACCGATAAAGAAAAAGATCAGACACGAGAGCGACAACGTGAATTTATCAATGGCCCAGATTTTGTGCAATCGTATCAGCCTGTCGGCATCACTGGTAACCAGCGACTTGAACTCCAGGTCGTTCACCTGTTGCTGCACCCGCCTCAAGGCATGCGAAACCGCCTCCTTCTTGTCTTTTGCGCTCATCCTGTTGTATACCGTGTCAATGTTGAACGTCTTTGTGCCTGCCATCTTCTTGGCCCTCAGCGAGTCACTCTTGCTGATGCTGCCCGAAGCGAAGAAAGCCCTCTTGACATCCTCATAGAATCCCCTGCCCACACTGTCATACTGCGCGTTGATGGAATCAATGTCATGACTGATTTCAAGCAGACTCTTCCCTCGCGCGTCATTAGCCAGCACACCGGCGTCGGTCATATTGAAATCAGCGTCAAAGTCAAGCAGGATCTGCTTATGCGTGAAACTCTCGCGGCGATACGGCACACTGGCGCTTCCTGCCAGTTCCTGGCTCTTCATGTTCTCAAACCACTCACCGTTATAGAGCGTAAGCAGCAGGTGCTTCTTCTCTGCGGTCGACTGAATCATTCCGGAATCAGCCAATATGATGGCCGCATCTTCAAAACTATCTGTCATACGATAGATCATCATGCCATAGAGCATGCCGGTCTTCGTGTCCTTTTTCTGCACATAGATATTGGTTCCCTGTATACCGTCGTAGAAAATACCTTCAGGGATTTCAAGTTCCGGGCTTTTCTGCTTCATCGATAGCAGCAACTGTCCCAGCGACCTGTTGGCATGCGGGCCGATATTGTTCTGGAAATAGAACGACCCCAACATGATGCACACCGTAATGAAAATCAGCGGGCGGAACGCCTGCATCAGCGAGATGCCGGCAGCCTTGATGGCGGTCAGTTCACTGCTTTCTCCAAGGTTTCCGAAAGTAATAAGCGAGGAAAGCAGAATGGCCAGCGGCAACGCCTGCGGCACAAGCATCAGTCCCATATACCAGAAAAACTGCGCCAGCACCTCCATCGACAGTCCTTTACCGATAAGTTGGTCGACATATCGCCACAAGAACTGCATCATCAGCACAAACTGGCAGATGAAGAAAGTACCCACGAATAACAGCGCAAACTGTTTGGCTATGAATATGTCGAGTTTTTTGATTCTAAACATTATGATATATGCATACACACTGATGCAGGGTGCAAAGTTACAAATTTATTATGAATTTAGAACCAAAGGTTACTTAAATTTTCTTGATAGCAATGAAGAATAGTAAATAAATGATTATAAACCCGTGTTGTTGTGCAGTTGTTCCAGATTGCTGTACCAGATATCTTTCAAGTCTTCCACATCTTCCATCCATGCATGGTCGGTGATAATCAAGATATAGTCGCCTGTGATGTCACTCTTTTCCATCTGCAAATCCCAGAAAGAGTCTGGATCTTCATCATTCTCCCAAGCATAACGGATATGCTTGAAGCGCTGCTCCTCAAGCACTTTGGCTCGACGAATCTCATGGTTCCTCCACACTTCGCCCCATGTGAATTTCAACCATTCACCTTCGTGTTCCACTTCATCGGCTATCCATTTGGCGAGACCTTCCGGCGTGCTGAGCAGTGGCCAGATAATGTTTGGAGACTTGCATTTCAGTTCCTTCTCTATACTTAACTGATGCTTTTTCATTTCATGGCGTTGTTTGACAAACTATATTTATGACTTTTTCGCTACAAATGTACAAAAAAAAGGACAAAACAAAAAATATTCTTGAAATTATTTTGTGTATTTAAACTTTTTATATTACCTTTGCACCCGCAAAACAGAAACCGATGGCGAGGTAGCTCAGCTGGTTAGAGCGTCGGATTCATAATCCGGAGGTCGTGGGATCGTGACCCACCCTCGCTACGAAAATGCGAAATCCTTTAACGGGATTTCGCATTTTCTGTATAGATTGCTGGCTCGGCTCACCGATTATCGCAAGATTTTCTTTCCTCCCTGAATCAGAATACCCTTGGCATTCTTGCCTGCCCGGCGACCAGACAGGTCGTAGACCGGCATGTTCGAAAGAGACTCGTCGGTCGTGATGCCGTGCACGCCGGCTTCCACATTGCCTTGCACAACCGTCATGGTACCGCTCACTCCCTTGCCTTTCACAACAAGCGTAGCCGCCCTGCCCTCCTCATTGGCTGGCAAAGGCTGGGCTGTGAACGTCAGAGTATTCGCGCCATTACCCAGGCTCCACTGCCCCTCGTTGACGAAAGAATAGAAATCGTGCTTTGAATCGTCAACCGAAACGGAGAGCCAGTCGGGAAGCCCTTCTATCGTATAGTTCGGTTCGCTGCTGGCGGCGTTCCAGTTCATACACGTATACACGGTCGTATTCACGTTTCCGCCCGCTGTGGGGACAGTCACACGAGAATTGCCGACAATCACATGGTCATACACGCCATACAAACTCATCACCGGAACCACTTCGGCATTGAGCGAATAGGCCAGGTTGGTCTTCTGCTTGTTGGCATCGCGAAGCGTCACCAGTCCCCCGCTCACGGCTTCTTTGTCAATAGGATCGATGTAGGCTGCGGCAAGTCCGATATCCATGCCCTCGTCAGAGAATCCGTCAATCTCCACGAAGAACTCATCCGTAAGCACAATCTGGTCTGTTGCCTGTTTGCGGTTGAAAATCAGCACAAAGCGGTCAAACGCTCCATGCACGGAACTGCTGCGGTCGATAGATTCCGCCGCATCGCACTTCATCTGGTAGATCATCTCCCCTTTCCGCTTGATACCGTCAGACTTGAGTTCCACCTCATAGAAGGTCAGCGTCAGCGCGCCTGCGGCAATCTTGTTCTTCGAGAACGAGAACGCCGGTACCGTCACCTTATCTATATATAGGGCACTCATCGGTTTTTCAAACAACTGCAACACGCCCTGCTGATAATAGGTTTTCGTGGAGGTTCCTTCTGTCACTGTCACCGAGGCTGTTCCGTACACGTAGCGATCCTGCGGGGAACTGATAAAGATGTTGTATTGCATCGTGCCGTCAGACGACGCGGCCAGTTTCCGCGAACAATCTACGAGCGACATCGGCATCGGTTCTGAAGTGGTGGCGATGGTTGAGCCATAGTCGGCATCCCAGAACCTGCTGTCCTGCCCCAGCGTATAGGAAACGCCGCCCGCCGTGATGGTTGGCATCACTCTCTCATAATACCAGTACCCGTCCTTGATGACGGTCGGAACGGTTTCCAGACTGAAATCATTATTGGCATCCACGGTATAATTGTCGTTGCCCATATAGTCTTTCCATTGGGCACCGGCTCTGTCAGTGCAGCCATTCTTGAATGTCACCTGCGTCCAGGGCTTCACAATCAGTGTCGTACCGATAGGATTGGGACTCCATCCCTGCAAGCCCAAATAATAGGCACCGCCAGGTCTCGAATAGAAGACGCGGTCGCCTTCCTGGGCCTGGGCCATCATTCCCACTGCCGTCAGCAGCAAGCACAACAACACTCTTTTCATCATCTTTTCCCCTCCTATTTTCCTTTGTGCCGGTTTGCGCGCTGCTGGCGATACTTGGCTTTCTGCATGGCCGAGCCGCTGCCGTGCGCACCGGTGATATACTTCTTTTTCTTTGCCTTGGTCTTCACCTTGTCGTCGTCCACCTTTTTCTGGCCGCCCCTTCCAAAGTGAATCCCACTCTCAAGGATTTTCTCGAAATCATCCATATTGTTTATTCATCATGCTTTGTCCGACAATCTTCTTCATCATCTCGTTCCGCGTCGGAGATCAATGGTGGAACAGGCGCACACCAGTGAATGCCATGGCAATGCCGTATTTGTCGCATGTCATGATGACATGGTCGTCGCGCACCGAACCGCCTGCCTGGGCAATATACTGCACGCCGCTCTTGTGGGCACGCTCAATGTTGTCGCCGAAGGGGAAGAAAGCATCGCTGCCCAGGGCAACGCCCGTGTTCTTCGCTATCCACTCCTTCTTTTCCTCACGCGTGAGCACCTCGGGTTTCTCCTTGAAGAACTGCTGCCAGATACCATCAGCCAGCACGTCGTCGTGGTCGTCGCTGATATATACATCGATGGTGTTGTCGCGGTCAGCGCGTCGGATGCCGTCCACAAACGGCAGGTTCATCACCTTGGGATGCTGGCGCAGCCACCAGATGTC
>DGWC01000075.1:31978-39354 GCA_002395135.1 Prevotella sp. UBA4268
CCGATGCCGATGGCCTGTCCGTCTTTCACATAGCACACGCTGTTGCTCTGCGTATACTTCAGCGTAATCAGGGCAATCATCAAATCGCGGCGCGCTTCGTCGGTAAACACTTTGTTCTGCGTCGGCACATTCTCAAACAAGGCGGGGTCGTCAAGTCTGATCTCGTTGCGTCCCTGCTCAAAGGTGATGCCGAACACCTGCTTGCATTCCACCGGCGCAGGCACGTAGGCAGCATCCATCTTGATTACGTTATATGTACCCTTGCGCTTCTCACGCAGTATCTGCAAAGCCTCTTCGGTGAAGTCGGGAGCAATCACGCCGTCTGACACCTCGCGCTTCAGCAAGGTTGCCGTCACCGCGTCGCACGTGTCAGAGAGAGCCACGAAGTCGCCATACGAACTCATACGGTCGGCACCGCGCGCCCTGGCGTAAGCACAGGCCACGGGCGAATCGTCCAAGCCCTCGATATCATCCACGAAATAAATCTTTTTCAGTGTATCGCTGAGCGGCAGACCAACGGCAGCACCTGCCGGTGACACATGCTTGAACGAGGCGGCTGCGGGCAGGCCGGTAGCGGCTTTCAGTTCCTTCACCAACTGCCAACTGTTCAGCGCATCCAGCAGATTGATATAGCCGGGACGGCCGTTGAGTACTTCAATGGGTAGTTCGCCCTCCGCCATGAAAATGCGCGAAGGCTTCTGATTCGGATTGCATCCGTACTTTAATGCTAATTCTTTCATATCAATGGTTATTACCTTTCGGCGACAAAGTTACGCATTATTTTGCAAAAAACAAAACAACCGGCACATTATCAGGCCAAAGTTTTCACTTCGCCCCGCCATTGACACACCTAAGAGGCAACGATATTTGTGTTAAGCCACCCACGCACGGCTACCCACAACAAAAAAAACAATTCGCCTCTCATCGCCGCCAGCCATAACGTAGCACAAAAAAAAGGCGGGCAAGGTAGTAGAACCCTACCCGCATCTATCTCAATAGCATAACGGTCTGTATCGAGATTCATCTTCTGCGCGATGGAGTCACTCGAAGAAATCGAAGGCCTTGCGGGCGCGAGGTATTTCGTCTTCGGGACTTTCTTCGCCGTAGCGGACATCGCTTCCTGCAATGGGATTGGTAATGCTGTTTTCAGATTCGACAATGTCGCTACCGGCACCCGTTCCGACCAGCAGTTCGTAATCCTCCGTCTTGATCAGGCTTACTTTTGGTACTATATAATTCTTTTTCATTTTTATTTCTGCCATTAATCCTTAATCCTTAATCTTTATTCCTTAATCCATAATCCTTAATCCATAACCCATAACCCATGCCCTCCGTTGGTTCGGCTGAACGGGGGTTATTTCACCACGAACTTTTTCCCATTATGAATATACAGCCCCTTCTGCGACGGCTGGCCGTTGAGTTTCCGTCCGTCAATAGAATACCATGCGGCAGCCGACTCTTCACGCTTAACGCCTAACGCTTCATTTATAGAAGTGGTTTCTTCGTCGCCGAAGTTCAGCACAAAGGCTTTGGCCCCATTGGCTTCCAGGTCGCCTGCCGTGATGCCGTTCAGCTTGAAGTAGGCGCGGCAGGCATTCACGCTCAGGTTCTTGCTGGGGTAGTAGAGCGTGTTGCTGCTGCCCATGAAGAGCACCTTGCGGTCGTTACCCTCCAAATCCACAGGCGAGAACGTGCCCACGAAGTCAACATAATCGGTAGAGGTCTTTCCGGCAGTCACACTCTCGGGAATGGTGACATACTGGAAGTAGGGGTCGGTGATGTCGCCAAGTACGGGCTTGCCGCTGTCGTCCAGTTCGTTTTCCCACTTCACGAGGAAGGGCGTACCGGCAGGAATCTCACCGCGGTCGGCGAAGTTCAGCGTCAGCGTTCCCGTTGAACTTTCGAAGTCGGAAGAATCGAGCATCTTCACCGCACTGGCATTGTAGAGCAGTGCCGGGTCGTAGCCGCGCGGAATGTCGAAGGGCAGGCAGAGCGTGTTCCACGAACCGTCGCGGTAGAGCGTGCGTCCGCTCAGAGTGACGCGCTCCATCGTCTTGCCCGCTGCCTGGCCGATGGCCGTGGCGTTGTCGGCGTTGTCGGTCATGGTCAGTTGGTTAAAGGCGTGGTGCAGGCTTGAGAATCTGTATTCGTAGCCCGACTCTGGATCCGTCCAATAGACGTAGCCCATGCAGATATTGCCATATACGTTGCCTTTTTCGTCGGCTTCTTCTTCCTTGGTGATTTTTGTCTTGTCCGGCTCGTCTGCTTTATAGGGCACAGAAATGACGGTGTTGGTCTGGGGATGCTTCAGGCTGGCGACGAACGAGGAGCCGTCATCCTCCCACGTCCACGAGTCGATGTAGTCGTAGAGATAGCGGGCGTAGAACGTGGCATCGTCGGAGTAGCCCGACAGCGCAAGTTCCGTGCCGGGTGCCTGTAGTTCGTTGCCCCGGATGGCCTTATAGTTGCCCACGGTCTCGGGATTCATCTCCCAGCCCTCGAACACATAGCCCTCGGGCACCGTGGTGCATTCGGGCAGCGCAAACTCCTTGTTCACAGCCACCTCGTATTCTTTCAGCAGTTGGTAGTTGCCGTCGGCCTCCGCATTGGGCACGTAGATTGAAACCTTCCTGGTTTGGTTGCCCAGTCCGCAGAGTTCGCAGGCGTCGTCGGTGTGCTCTTCCTCGAATTCCGTTCCGCAGGCGTCGCATTTCTTGTTGTGAATACTTTTGTCGATAATGGTGTAGGTGAAGGTTCCAGTGTGCTGGCACGGCTCAATCTTCACGTAGGTGTTTCCGCGCAACTGCGCGTTGCTGACGCGCTCGGTGGCATTGGCCACGGTCAGTTCGCCTGTCGGGGCGGCCTGATAATACTCCTCGCCATCTTTCGTCAGGGCGAAGTCCTCGTTGCTGTACGACACCATCATGCCGTCGCCCACCACTAACGGACTGTCCCCTGCGATAACATCATTTTCGTCGTCTCTAATGTAGCCACTACCGATAGGCATACATTTGCGACTTTCCGTTTTTGCGATTGCAGCAATCACCGTGCCGCCCGTGATGCTGATATTGCCACCCTCGCCATAATAGCCAGAACCAATGGCAGGCACTGTGCAATTCATTCGTGGAATAATAGTTGAAGAGGCATAGACAAAACCGCCCGTCACTTCAAGCGTGCCGACGTTACGCCCCGTATATGAATCTCCACTTGCACCACCGATGCCAGCTGCTTTCACACCGCCTTTGGCATAGATTGTGCCGCCATGGATGTGTACGTTACCGCCTACTCCTCCGATGCCGCCTCCGATGCCGGCACCTTCTTCAGATTTGGCATAGACTGTGCCGCCGTGGATGTGTATGTTGCCGCCTGTTCCTGCATAGCCGCCGCCGATGCCTGCGGCCCTTGTGGAAGTGGCCGACACTGTGCCGCCCCAAATGGTAACAATGTCATTTGTCTTGGCATGGCTGCCAATGCCAGCATTAGTTTTGCTGGTGGCAGTGATGTCCCCGCCATAGATCGAAATTGAAACAGAGGAGCCTTTGGCGTCTTTTCCGCTACCGATGCCACTACCACCACTGCCGGAGATTGCATTGACTTTTCCACCATAAAATACCAATTCTCCGCCGGACACACCTTTGTACCCGCTACCGATAGCAGCACCGTTAAGGTCAATGTTGTTATTATCTGCCGTGATGTCACCACCGTGGATGTAGAGGTTTCCCGAATTAATATTCTCGCCACCGCTTCCAATGGCGGCAGCATATTGATAAATGGCTGCATAAGATTTGCTATCCGTGCGGTTTTTCGCTACGAGTTTTCCTTGCTTGTCGCCGTCGCTCTGGCTATAGATGGAGAGCGAGTGGCCATCCTCCAACTTGATGTGTGCGCAGTTAAGCGAGGTGTTGTCGGGAAGTATGAGGTGGACGTTGCTGCCCAAGATGTTGAGCACCTTGTAGGTGACGTTGCCGCTCACCACATAGTAACCATCTCCAAGGCCAATCCAGTCGTCGGAGTGGCTACCCTCTATCACGGTATATTCAGGGCAGGGCGTTGGTGTGGTGACCACTTGCTTGTTCTCTGCGTCCCACGAGCGCACGTTGTAGAGGATGGTGGCAGCCAGTTCGCTGCCTCTTTCCACAATGGTATAGTTGGACTTGTCGCTGTGGAAGGAGGCATCTGCTGCCGCCGAGGGGTTCTGACTCGCATATCCGTTGGTGAAGACGCGGCCTGACTGGGCAATACTCACGCCGATGTTGCTGCCCGTCAGCGCGCCCGATACGCCGATGACGCTCTCGCCGTCGAGGAAGACGTTGTTTGCAATGGTGGGATTCTTGAAGTTATTCTGTACATAGATGTTGCCCTCCATCTTGAGCCGCCCAGTGTTCCAGATGCCGCCGCCGTCCGTCTTGGTGTGGTTTCCTATCACTTTGCCGCCCTTCATCTCTAAGGTGCCTTCGTTCCAGAGTCCGCCGCCCTCGGCGTTATCGGCCCTGTTGTTGCTGATGGTTCCCCCGCTGATGGTCATCGTGTGGTGGTTGGCAATACCGCCGCCGCCCCACGTAGTGGATTTGTTGTTGCTGACGGTTCCTTCGCTCATGGTCATTGTGCCCGTATTGTCGATGCCACCCGTAGAGGGAGCCTCGTTGTGGCTGACGGTTCCGCCGCTGAGTGTCAATGTGCCTTTGCTCCAGATGCCGCCGCCCTGGCTGCTCGCCTTGTTCTGGGTGATGTCGCCGCCCTGGATGTTCAGCGTGCCGGCATTATAGATGGCACCGCCTTCCTTGGCCCATCCGCCGCTGATCTGGCCGCCGTCTCCGCCGTCGCTGATGGTCAGCGTGGCGCCCTCAGATACGTAGATGACGTTGCCGTCGTCGGCAGCCGCCTCCATTGTACGTTTCAGCGTGTGGCCGTTCAGGTCGATGCTGACGGTCTTGCCTTTAGCGATTTCCAAACGGCTACTCAGTGTGATGTCGCCGGTCAACTGTACGCTGCCGCCGTTGGCCACGGCTGTTGTCAGCGCCTCTTCGGTATTGACACCAGTCTGTGCCCACATTCCCTGCACGACGGTGCATAGCAGGGCTGTAAACATAAAGAAAGATTTGTACATGTTTCTTATACTATTATTTTTAATTCGCATTTCATCTTTTCACGTAGGGTAAACCTTCTCATTTAGAAAGACATACCATATGCACTGCAAAATTAATCATTTTTCTGAAATCTACCAAACAAATGCCTCGTTTTCAAGCAAAAAGGCGTTACCTCTCACCGGTTTTCGCTCCTTGGTGGCAGTGCCGAACAACAGACAAAGCCATGGAAAGCAACAGGAAAAGCAGCGAAATGCAGCCCGGAAAGCACCGCGCCGCATCAGCAAATTATATTAATTTGCACGGTAAATTAATGTAATTTGAAAAGTAAATCAATTTAATTTGCGCGGTAAATTAATTTAATTTGCTAAACGAAACGAACGGAACGGGAGGCGGAAAGTGGCATTTCCGGCCCCACAAAGCAACGCTATGGAAAGGCATCAGACACTCATCGCCATCAGAGAGAAGCAAAGCAATTCATGTCTGACAAGGTAAACTTGTTGATGCTCTCACCAAGCATACGGATGAATTCCTTGGAGGACTTCTTCATATAGGCGTTTTTCAGCAGATGAACACATCCCTCCATCTGCTTGTCCTTAATGATGGCATCGACGATGGGAATCGCTTTCAGACCGCGCTCGTAGACCACGGTGCTTTCGCTGAGCACGGTGACATAGTTGGACTCTCGGAGCAACCTGAAGAGCAGATACACCATGTTCATCTCCACCTTTACCCTGTAGCGATAGCCTGTTTCGGAAACGGCAGCGTCGAAGACATTGCGCGCCTGAGTGCCTCTACACGACATGACGAGGTCGTAACGCTGCAGTTCTTCAAGCGTGACGGATTCCCTGCCGGCAAGCGCATGATGCTCGCTGACCACGGCGGCCAGGCGGTGATGGAACAGGATGCGACTGTCGATCTTAGGATTAGAAACCGACGGTTTGAAGGCCATCACAAAGTCGAGTTCGTGGTTTTCGAGTTGGGTGATGAGTTCGGCCATGGTAGACTGTGTGACGTTCACTTTCACATGGGGGTATTTGCAGAGGAACGCCATGACGGTTTCGGCCATAATGCCGGAAAACGAGAAGGTAACACCGATGTTCAACTCGCCTCCCGTCAGCGTCTTCAACTCTTCCAGCCGCAGCAGACAGTTGTCGGCACTGTGCAACGTCTCTTTGGCCAAGGGAAGCAGCGTGTGTCCGGCCTCAGTGAGCGAGACCTCATGGCTGTTTCTCAAGAAGAGCGGCTGCTGCAACTCGTTTTCCAGTTGCAGAATCTGGTGGGAAAGAGTGCTCTGGGTGATAAACAGTTCCTTTGCAGCAGTAGAAAAGTTTAGTGTCTCTGCCAGTTTGACGAAATACTTCAATTGCCTTATTTCCATATTCATATTGTTTGCTATCGGCTGCAAAGGTAGTGTTTTTCGCTTGAACAACAAAATTATTGTTAGCAAAAGGTTTCGGCTATCGAAATCATCGATAGTTGCAATGCAAAGAATTGAAGATGAAGGATGCACGACAATTCATAGCCATTGCTTGCAAAATGCCGGCAGCAGGAGTACCTTTGCATCGAAAAAAGTATTCACCATAAAAATAGGAGACACGAATATGTTTACAACAGTTTCAATGATTGTAATGCTCGCAGTGGGTGCTGCGTTTAGCATTTGGATGGCAAAACATGATAACCTTGAGGTTAATTGAGAACAAGGGGTACGGCCCACATGTTCTCTTCGTTTCAAAAAAAGTCGCCCCCGCCTTTATAATAATATATAAGGTAGGGGCGACTTGTTGTTTGCTCTTATTGATGACCCGTTTCAAGTTTCGCATTCGCTCAACTTCTTTGTAGTTTAGAAGTTAAGTAGTGATCGCTTCGCTCGTCCTTCGGTCAGTAGTGAAGCCATTACTTGGTTTGCTGATATTTTGCCTCCATACATTTGGCTTTAACTACCTAACTACTGACTACCTAACTACCAACTACTTAACAACCCTATTAGTCGAGTTGAGCGAGTTTGTTGTCAGAGCCGAGCACGTCGGTAATCTTGTGCTTGTACATCTTCTCCATCTCGTCGCGAGCAGGTCCGCAATACTTGCGCGGGTCGAACTCTCCGGGGTTGTCGTGCAGCACGCGGCGCACGGCAGCGGTGAAGGCCAGACGAGAGTCTGAGTCGATGTTGATCTTGCAAACGGCGCTCTTGGCAGCCTTGCGCAACTGCTCCTCGGGAATACCGATGGCATCGGGCAATTTGCCGCCCAGAGAGTTGATTTCGTCAACATACTCCTGGGGAACAGAAGAAGA
>DGWC01000075.1:39513-57483 GCA_002395135.1 Prevotella sp. UBA4268
TCGGGTCGCGTGTGCACTGCTCAGGAGTGAACTTATAGGCTCCGTGGCTGGTACCAATGGAAATTGCCAGCGAGTCGCAACCGGTGCGGGTGGCGAAGTCGATAACTTCCTCGGGCTTTGTATAGTGAGAAACGGCACTTGACACCTCATCCTCAACACCGGCGAGAACGCCGAGTTCAGCCTCAACAGTTACGTCGAACTGGTGAGCATAGTCAACCACCTTCTTGGTCAGGGCGATGTTCTCCTCGTAAGGCAGCGAACTGGCATCGATCATCACTGACGAGAAACCGAAGTCAACGCAACTCTTGCAGGTCTCGAAACTGTCACCGTGGTCCAGATGGAGCACAATCTCAGGATGCTTGCAACCCAATTCCTTGGCATACTCCACAGCACCCTGTGCCATGTACTTCAGCAAGGTCTGGTTGGCATAGTTGCGTGCGCCCTTGGAAACCTGGAGGATAACGGGGCTCTTCAGTTCAGAAGAAGCCTTGATGATGGCCTGCAACTGTTCCATATTGTTGAAGTTGAATGCAGGAATGGCATAGCCGCCATTGATGGCACGGGCAAACATTTCCTTGGTGTTTACCAAGCCTAAGTCTTTGTAATTTACCATAATTATAATATTTATTATTAAACTGAAAATCTCTTTTCCTGTTGCGAACCGCTTGAAAACCGCCGTTGATGCGAGTGGACGGAAGATGACGGTTTCCTGATGTCGCGGTGGTTTTATTGGTGCAAAGTTAACATTTTAATTTGTAAATCAGCCCACCGCAACATTTTTTAATGCCAGCGAATGGTGAAAATGTATGTGAAAACCGCATTCGCGCAAACAGGAAGGCTGTTTTTGTAAAATGCGGTTTACAAAATGTCAGTCTTTTGACTGGTTCACAAGACCAAAACCATAAAGCGACACGGCAATGAACCCAAGCAGCGGGATGATAAACGGGATGACCAGATTGGTGGCATCGGCAATGATGCCCATGAGCAGGAAGCCGCATCCGCCGACCGGCGTCATCATCAGAATAGACGAGGCACTCTTGGTGAGGCTGCCCAAACCGCTGACCGCAAGGGAGAAGATGGTGGGAAACATGATGGCCTCGAAGAGATAGATGCCCAGCAGGGCAATGAGCGACACGATGCCCACGTTCATCAATACCAGCATGGTGCAGGCCACGCAGCCGATGCCGCAGATGAGCAGCATGCGCTCGGCCGCCACGTAACGCATGATCCAACTGCCGCTGAAGCGCCCCACCATGAAGAAGGCGAGGGCTCCGGTGAGCACCATCGATGCCACGCGGTCGGTCATCCACCCTTGACCTGTGACGAAATTGATGAAATAACTGTTGATGGAAATCTCTGCCACCTCGTAAGCCAGCAGGGCGATGAGACCATAGACGAAAACGCGGTGCTTCCAGATTCTCAGCAAGGGCTCGCGACCGTATTTGGCCTTTTCGTCGCCACCGTCATCGTGCTTGATCTCCGGCAGGTCCACCTTGGCAAACACCACGGCTATCGCCAACACCAACAGTCCTAAGATGGCATAGGGAACAGCCACGCTGCCGCTGTCGGAAGAATCGCGGAACAGGAACTGACCCACCACAAATGTGGCGAAAAGACATCCCAGTCCGTTGAACGACTGCGAGAAGTTTAAACGGCTCGTTGATGTTTCCTTGTCGCCCAACTCTGTTACGTAAGGATTGGCAGCCGTCTCCAAAAAGGTAAGGCCGCAGCCGATAACGAACAGGGCTCCGAGAAAGGCATAGAACGTGCCGGCCTCGTTGCCGGGGATGAAAATGAGCGCTCCCATGCCAAACAGCAAAAGACCGAACACCACTCCCCGGCGATAGCCGTAGCGATTGATGAACAGTCCTGCCGGGATGGCCATCAGGAAATAACCGAGATAGGTTGTTACCTGAATGAGCGAAGACTGCGTTATGGATATGTGCATCTCATTCTGGAAATGCTTGTTCAGCACGTCCAGAATAGCCCTGGCAAATCCCCAGAGAAAAAACAGAGAGGTTACCAGTATGAATGGAACAAGATACTGCTTGGTGGTTAGTTTATGCTTTGACATGACTCGTTGTTGGATAGGTCACATTAAACACATTGAACTTTACGGTTAGCGCTGCAAGAGATGGCTCCCATGGCAACAAACGGCCGACCGCAAAGTTCAATGCACTCATGTGCAGAGTTCAATACTTCATGAAGTTATTACTTCTCCACATCAATCATCTTCCAGATTCCAGCAGCGCAGGCACCACCCACCAGCGGGCCAACGATGAAGATCCAGAGATTAGTCAATGCAGAACCGCCCTGGAAGAGTGCCGGACCGATGGAACGTGCCGGGTTCACAGAGGTGCCAGTGTAGCGGATGCAGCAAAGGTGAACGAGGATCAGTGAAAGGCCGATGGCAAGACCGGCGAAGTTGTTGGTAGCACCGTTGGTCTTGGCTGTTGCGCCGAGCACGACAAGCACGAACACGCAGGTGAACACAATCTCTGCGAGCAAACCGCCGATGGCAGGAATTGTTCCGGCACCGTTGGCCTGCAGGTCGTTGGCTCCGGTACCCTCCAAGCCTGAAGAGGTTGTAAGCACATAGAGAATAGCAGAACCGATGATGGCGCCAATCACCTGGAACACCATATACATGCCGCAGTCTTTAGCGTTCATTCTGCCACTGAGGAAGCAACCGAGTGTGATTGCCGGATTGATATGACAACCGGAAATACCGCCAATGGCATAAGCCATGGCCACCACTGCCAAACCGAAAGCGATGGCAGTTCCCACTACTGTTTCGGGATCACCGTTTGTACAACCCAAACTGACGGCTGCACCGCAGCCCATCAGTACCAGCACCATTGTGCCGACCATTTCTGCTAAATACTTTTTCATGTTCCTTATTGTTTTAAAAAATTAATAATACGTTCTTTGTTATTATTCGGCAAAAATAAGGAATTATTTCGAATTCTGCAATTTTTTTAACTAAAATCATTGCTTTTTTCCTGCTTTATTTTTCAGAATAACACAAAAAAGGAAACTCTGCCCAGGCATCTGCACTCTCGACAGGGGCGTAGGCATAGGCTCCCACCACCACACCAGTGAAGCCTCCGGCCACCTCGGTGCTCATCAGCGAGCAGTCGAGTGCACCCAGTTCGGTCCACTTGTCGCCAAGAAGTTCGTCCACTTCTGTGGCTTTCTGGTATTCGAAATAATAGTGGTTGCCGTCGCTCCGCACGCGAATGAAGGGCGGAACCGCGCCAACCTGAACACTGGAAACGAGATAGTCGATGCTTTTCAACTTGCACCGCAGCGACAGCCGATAGCCATCGGATTCGCGGGTGACGAAGAAGTCCAGGTGGCCATCGTTGATCTGATAGACAGAAAGGCCAGCCTCGGCACCGTCGCGCATGGCATCGGAAAGGTTCACAACGGTCTCCATCGTGAACGCTGCGTTCTCCTGCCGATGTCCATAGAAGGCGGGGCGCTCGTTGCGAGTCAGCGTACTGGCGGAGGCATAGAGGCGGACGGTGGTCTGCGACACACCGCGCCACGCCTGACCACGGCTTACCTCAACGGGGCGTTTCGGGTTCTGAATGTAGATCCACTCTGGTCCCAGCCCGCGGGTGCCGGTTGTCGTGGACGCATCAGAGCGGCCGCTCCCCTGCCCTGCCGTCGGCGAAACGGCGGGCAACAGACTGGCAGCCATCAAGGTGTCAATGGGTTCGTTGTTGTTCACCACGGGCCATTCACCGTTTTTCCATTCCACAGGGGCAAGACAAGTCTCGCGTCCCAAATGGTGATAACTGCCGCCATAGTTGCGATAAGCCAGGAAGACCACCCACCAGGAACCGTCTTCGGCCTGCACGAAATCGCCATGGCCAGTGCCCTGTATCTGCATGCTCTGGCCTTTCATCGAGCAGTTGGTGAGAATGGGATTGGCGGGATTGCTCTCATAAGGTCCGTAGATATTGCGGCTGCGGGCAATGGTCAGTTTGTGGGCCAACTCTGTTCCTCCCTCAGAAATCAGCAGATAGTAATATCCGTCCTTCTTATAAAGATGAGGTCCTTCAGGATAACGTCCGCCGGTGCCTCGCCAAAGAGGCCTGCTCTCGGTGAGTTGCTCGCCTGTCTGCGGATTGATTTCACAGAGCATAATGGTGTTATCGGGATTGCTGACCATGTAGCATTTCCCATTCTCGAAAAACAAAGACGGGTCAATGCCCTGCTGTTTCAGCCAAACGGGTTCGCTCCACGGGCCGCGCGGGTCTTTCGCCGTGACCAGGAAATTGCCGCCGTTACCCACATTTGTAGTTATCATATAGAACAATCCTTCATGGTATCGGATGGTGGGCGCATAGATTCCCAACCAAGAACTGGCACCTTTCAGCGGCAGTTGGCTTTCACGGTCCAACACATTGCCTATCTGCTCCCAGTTGACCAAATCCTTCGAGTGAAAGATTGGCACGCCGGGAAAATACTGAAAGGAGGAATTAACCAGATAATAATCGCTCCCTACCCTGCATACTGAGGGGTCGGGATGAAATCCTGGAATCACCGGATTCCTGAAATCCTGGGCATTGGAACTTGCCTGCACCAACAAAAACAGTACAAGCCAAAAACAATGTTTTTTAAAGACTGGTAAATGATGAGATATATTCATAAGACTGTATTTTTATCCCGGAAAATTAGGTTTAATCATTACACACCGGCCCGCACCTGCCTGAAAAAGCGCTCCGGGACGGGAAGTGCCCTATTCAAAAAGGGCAAAACGTCACGACAAAAAAACGAAGCGTCAAAACAAAAAAAAGGAGCGCCGCTGCGCTCCCATTGTTAACCTTAAATCTAATACTATGAAAAACACGATGCAAATATAAGCGATTTTTTCCATACAGCCAACACCTGACCTCAAAAAACGCCGTATTTTTAAGATATTTTTACTCTTTTTTACTTAAAAGTACCACTCCTTCCTGTTTTTTACCGTCCATCATAATGGTAAGAGGAGTGTCGAAACAGACATGCCGCACATGCTCGGTTTCTTCCACGGCAGGCATCTTGTCGAGCACTTCTTTTTGGAACACTCCGTCGTTATTATAGGTATTGATGGTGAAATAGCCCACTCCGAAACTGGTGAGGTTCTGGAAGAAGTGAGTGCCTTGTGAGGGATCCACACGATAGTTCTTCAAACCCGACTCCACGATGACGCGTGCCGCACTGATATGAGGCCACTTCACAGGGATGCCCAGCCAGTAATCGCTGCTGCCCCACCGTCCGGGACCGATGAGAATATAGTTCTTTCCCTCGCTCAGGAACTTGCTGTTGATGTGCTCTATCTCCTGGGCGATGTCGGGATTGTGCGAGGCATTGAAGTTCTCGTCGGCCTTGACATACACCACATCGGTCACATCGTCGCTGATGCCATGACCCAATGAATTGTGGGAGCGCAGCAGACACTGCTCGTCGGGGATGGTCTTCAGGTCTTCTTCCAGCACTTGCTTGCTGTCTACGATAGGCCGGATCTGCAAAAGATAGAACTCTCCTGTGCGGTCATCATTGATATTGCACGCCAATTCTATCTCCACGGGACGCTTCATCCCCTCGGCACCGTATTTCATGGACATCTGCAACAGTTCGGGAAGCGGGAAAACGCCGTGATGCAACACGCCGCCCATGGAGATGATTTTGCGCCCGCCCTCATAATAGCCGTCGCGAATCATTTGGTCAACGGGGTCGTAGGTACTGCATATATAGCGCAGCGAGCCGTCTTTGTCGGCCTCTCTGACGCGCAGGTTCAGGATGTTGAAGCCGTCGTCCACCTTGAAGTCGTTGCTCACATGCGCCATGTCGAGGGCATAGAACCGCGTCTGCGTGTCTTTCAGGGCAATGTCCATCTCGCTCATCTGCAACACCTTGTTGGGATGATAAGGACTCACGCGGAGGGTCTGACCGCCATCCACAATGTATTTTCCCAGTCCGAGTGCCAGACTGGCCACACCTTCTTCTGCCTTTTCGTCTTCAATGGGATAATAGTTCAGCGAGCGCAGCACACCGCTGATATTGGGATAATAGCGGTCGCCATAGCGCTTGCCCACCACCTCCTGCAGGATGACGGCCATCTTCTCCTGGTCTATCACGTTGCTGGTGGCCGTCATGTATGCCTTGGAATCACGGAAATACACCGAGGCATACACGCTCTTGATGGCTGCCGCGAGCATCTGCAACATCTGGTATTTATCTTCCAGATAGGGAATCATATAGGTGCTGTAGATGCCTGCAAAGGGCTGGTAGTGGGAATCCTCCAGAAGCGAACTGCTTCGGATGGCAATCGGCGCGCGCGTTGCTTCGAAGAACGTAAAGAAGTCGGCGATATACTTGTCGGGCAACTGCGCACGGAGGAAGTGCTGAAGAATCTCTTCGTCGCTGGCATCGCTCAGTGCTATCTGGTAGAGATTGTTGCTGTCCATGAATTCGTCGAACACATCCGTACACAGCACCACGGTTTTCGGGATGCTCACCTTCACGCCTTCAAACTCATTGAATTCGGGATGGCGCTTGATGATGTTGTCAAGGAAGGCCAGTCCTCGGCCTTTTCCGCCCAGCGAGCCGTCGCCGATGCGGGCGAAATGGCTGTATGAGTCGAAGCGGTCGCGACGGAAAAGGGCCACCACGCCGATGTTCTTCATGCGACGATACTGCACGATGGCATCGAAAATGATCTGCCGGTGCAGGTCCACATCCTGCAACTGATGCCATGTAACCGTCTTCAGGAACGCCGAAACGGGGAAGATTGCACGCGCACGGAGCCAGCGGCTCATGTGGTTTCGCGAGATGTGATAGAGCATCGAGTCGTTGGGAATCGTGAAGATATTGTCCTGCAATTCCTTCAGGTTGCGGATGCGCATGATCTCCTCGTGCGTCTGCGGGTCGCGGAAGATGAAATCGCCGAATCCCATGTGCTCTGCCAACAGGTTGCGCAGGTCGATGTTCATCTTCTTTGAGTTCTTGTCAATGAACTTGAAACCGCAGGCAATGGCCTTCTCGCGGTTTTCGCTCTCGCTGCTCTGCATGATAAGCGGGATGTATTCGTCGTGCTCGCGGATGGCTTTCAGCAGTTTCAGTCCGGCCTCGGCATCTTTTTTCCCGTTTACGGGGAAACGGCAGTCGCTGATTACGCCCAGCACATTGTCGTTGTATTTCTCATACAATGCCCATGCCTCCTCGTAGTTTCGTGCCAACACCACCTTGGGTCGGCCGCGCATGCGGAGCGTGGCACTGTGCGGGTTCAATGCTTCCGTGGCAAATCGCTGGCTCTGCGCCAGGATGTAACTATACAGATTGGGCAGCACCGAACTATAGAAGCGGATGCTGTCTTCCACCAGCATGATCATCTGTACGCCAGCCTCCTCGATATCGTGCTCGATGTTCATCTTGTCTTCTATCAGTTTGATGATCGACAGGATGAGGTTGGTGTTGCCCAGCCAGCAGAACACATAGTCGAATATCGACAGGTCTTCGTTCTCAATGCGGCGGGTGATGCCGTGTGAGAACGGCGTAAGCACCACGCAGGGAATCTCGGGGAACTTCGCTTTCACGGCGCGCGCCACGTCGAAGGCATCGTTGTCGGCATTGCCCGGCATGCAAATCACCAGGTCGATGCTCGTGCTATGCATCACTTCGGCGGCCTCCTCTGTGGTGGACACCTGCTTGAAGGTAGGCGGATAGCGCAGTCCCAACTCTGTATACTCGTTAAAGATTTTCTCGTCAACGCGCCCGTCATCCTCCAGCATGAAGGCGTCATAGGGATTGGCGATAATGAGCACGCTGTAGATTCTTCGTGTCATCAAATTCACGAATGACACATCTTTTAATATAAACTTGTTCCACTGCTGTGGCATACTATTTTCCATCGGCATTTCAGAATTTGAATGCAAAAATACGCAATTTCCGCGTAACCGCCAAACGATGATGCTGCAAACACATTTTTCCAGTTAAAAAGTTTACAAAAAAGTTTTGCTGTTTCCAAAATAATTCATACTTTTGCGCCGCTTAAACCTCTGAAAACAATGATAACGAACCCGCACAGAAAGCAAAGAAAGTATGTAAGCGAAATCCAGGACTATTTGATGATAGCACTGGCCATGATCATCGGAAGCGTGGGATGGGTGATTTTCCTGCTGCCAAACAAGATCACCACGGGCGGCGTGGCTGGTATCTCGTCGATTCTCTATTGGGGAACAGGCATTCCCGTCCAGGCCACCTATTTCGCCATCAATGCCGTTCTGCTGGCTGTTGCGCTGAAAGTGCTGGGCTGGAAATTCTGCGTGAAAACCATCTATGCGGTCATCGTTTTCACCGTCACCGTTTCTATTTTGCAAGAACTCACGTCGGGCATCCACCTGCTGGCCGACCAGCCTTTCATGGCCACCATCACGGGCGGCTGCTTCCTGGGATGCAGCATCGGCCTCGGCCTTTACTGCAACGGGAGCACCGGCGGCTCGGATGTGGTGGCAGCCATCATCAATAAGTATCGCGACATCTCGCTGGGACGCGCTATTCTCATTTGCGACATGGCCATCGTTACCTCCAGTTATCTGGTGCTGCGCGACTGGGAAC
This sequence comes from Prevotella sp. UBA4268, assembly GCA_002395135.1. Taxonomy (GTDB): domain Bacteria; phylum Bacteroidota; class Bacteroidia; order Bacteroidales; family Bacteroidaceae; genus Prevotella. Next base: position 48,124 of record DGWC01000075.1, read on the forward strand.
AGGTGATCTACGGCTACGTGGAACTGGTCATCGTGTCGCTCTGCGTTGACCGTGTGGTGAACAGCATGCGCAGCAGCGTGCAGTTCTTCATCATTTCAGAGAAGCCCGAAGAGATTGGAAGGCTCATCAACGCCGATGCCCAGCGCGGCTGCACCATCATCAACAGCCAGGGTTTCTATTCGGGTGCTCAGGTAAAGATGCTCTTTGTGCTGGCAAGGCAGAGCGAGTCGCAGCGCATTTTCAACATCATCGACGAAGTGGACCCGCATGCCTTCGTATCACAAAGCGCCGTCATCGGAGTCTACGGCAACGGTTTCGACCCCTTCAAGGTGAAGCATTCCGCTGCCCACCACAACGAGAAATAGCAGCACCATCTCATCACGACAAGCCATGACAGCACCCTCTCTTCAGCCCGTCGCCATCTTCCACTCTCCCTTTTCCACCAAATTCGGCATCCCCAGACAAAGCGGCATTGTGGAAGAAGTGGAAGGAACCATCGTGCTCGAACCGCCATTCAGACATGCAGAGGCGCTCCGAGGGCTCGAGGGCTTCGATTTCATCTGGCTCATCTGGGGATTCTCTGCCAACACGTCCACCACACGTTCTCAGCAACCGGCACTCACCGTGCGTCCTCCCCTGCTCGGCGGCAATACGCGCATGGGCGTTTTCGCCACCCGCTCGCCCTTCCGCCCCAACGGACTGGGGCTGTCATCCGTCCGCATCAGCAGCATCGACTGGGAGGCTCCCGGCGGTCCGGTCATCCATGTGCTGGGTGCCGACCTCATGGATGGCACGCCCATCTACGACATCAAACCCTATCTGGGCTACGCCGACAGCCATCCGCAGGCCAGAAGCGGATTCACCGACCAACAGGAATGGAAGAAACTAAAGGTGGTCTTCGCCGACGACACCGACCGGCAACTGCCCGAAAAAGAAAAAAACACGCTTGTGCACATCCTCGAACTCGACCCACGCCCACACTATCAAGATGACAGTCAGCGCATCTACGGACTCTCTTTCGCCGCATACGAAATCCACTTCAAAGTGGACAATGACACACTGACAATTGTCAAAATAGGGAATAAAAAGAGAAAAATTGCAAAAAGTTAGTGAATTTACGAAGAAATTCGCTTTTTTACTTGGAAGTTACAAGAAAAACACCTAATTTTGTCGTACCAATTTGACATTATGTAAATGCAAACTAATAACTAAAGTTTCTAACAACTTATACGTTTAACTAAAAAACAATTAAAAATGAACGTTGAGAACATTATGCAAAACCTGGAGAAAAAGCATCCGGGTGAAGCCGAGTACTTACAGGCAGTAAGAGAAGTGCTGGAATCAATCAAAGACGTGTATAACGAGCACCCCGAGTTTGAGAAGGCAAAGATTATCGAGCGCATCGTTGAGCCGGAGCGCATCACCACATTCCGCGTGCCTTGGGTTGACGACAAGGGCGAGGTTCAGGTGAACATCGGCTATCGCGTGCAGTTCAACAGTGCCATCGGCCCCTACAAAGGCGGTTTGCGTTTCCACCCATCAGTAAACCTGAGTATCCTGAAGTTCCTCGGTTTCGAGCAGACCTTCAAGAACGCNNGCCATTGGCCCGTACAAAGGCGGTCTGCGCTTCCACCCGTCTGTAAACCTCTCTATTTTGAAGTTCCTCGGTTTCGAGCAGACATTCAAGAATGCACTCACCACACTCCCCATGGGCGGTGGCAAGGGTGGTTCTGACTTCGCTCCCCGCGGCAAGAGCGACGCTGAAATCATGCGTTTCTGCCAGGCTTTCATGTGCGAACTTTACAAGGTAATCGGTCCTGACATGGACGTTCCCGCTGGTGACATCGGCGTGGGCGGTCGCGAAATCGGCTATCTCTTTGGAATGTATAAGAAACTCACCAGCCAGTTCCATGGCGCTACCCTCACCGGTAAAGGTCTTGAGTGGGGCGGCTCTATCCTCCGTCCGGAGGCAACAGGATTCGGTGCTCTCTATTTTGTTAACCACATGCTGAAGACTCACGGTCTCGACATCAAGGGCAAGACTGTTGCCATCTCTGGTTTCGGAAACGTGGCTTGGGGTGCTGCCAAGAAGGCTACCGAACTGGGTGCCAAGGTTATCACCATCTCTGGTCCCGACGGTTACATCCTCGACGAGGCTGGTCTCGATGCTGAGAAGATTGAATACATGCTCGAACTTCGTGCCAGCGGCAACGACATCTGCGCTCCTTATGCAGACGAGTTCCCAGGTTCTAAGTTCTTCGCAGGCAAGAAGCCTTGGGAGGCAAAGGCCGACATCTATCTGCCTTGCGCTACTCAGAACGAACTCAATGGCAACGACGCTGATGCCATCCTGGCCAACAAGCCGCTGTGCGTAGCCGAGGTTTCCAACATGGGTTGCACCGCCGAGGCTGTCAATAAGTTCATTGCCGCCAACCAACTCTTTGCTCCTGGCAAGGCTGTTAACGCTGGTGGTGTGGCTACATCGGGTCTTGAGATGACTCAGAACTCTATGCGCATCTCTTGGACTGGCGAGGAAGTTGACCAGAAACTGCACCAGATCATGGCCGGTATCCACGAGCAGTGCGTGAAGTACGGTAAGGAAGGCAACTACATCAACTATGTGAAGGGTGCCAACGTAGCCGGATTCATGAAGGTGGCTCACGCCATGATGGCTCAGGGCATCGTTTAATAAAATCAAGGCACAGCCGGTTGTCACTGGCTGTGCTTCACTAAAAGGTAGGGATATTGAACAGAAAGTATCTAACCATAGCACAAAAGAGCAGTGGTAACGGCCGCAAAGCCGTTGCCGATTGCTCTTTTTGTTTCCATGGGCAGCGCTGGCAACGCCTGCCCCTACCCTTGTTCTTCCGTGTTGCCAGCATTGTTTTCTTCCTGCTCACGCTCACCTGCCAGCCGCTTTGCGCACAGGAAAAGGGAAAGGCTTCTTATTATTCCCACAGCCTGCACGGCAGAAAGATGAGCGACGGCACACCCTATCATCGAGACAGCATGGTGTGCGCCCATAAGCGCTACCCGCTGGGCACCATGCTCAAAGTGACCAATCTGAACAACGGAAAGAGCGTTGTGGTGAAAGTGGCCGACCGCGGACCTCATGCCAAGGGACGTATCATCGACCTCTCTTATCGTGCCGCCAAGGAGATAGGAATGGTTGCCGCAGGTATCGCCATGGTGAAGGTGGAGCCGGTGAAGGGCGACATCATCATCCCCTATAAGCCCGACGACAACAACGACTTGCCGGAACTGGGATTCGAAGTGAGCAACATCTACGACAACTACACCCCGGAATGGCTCAAGAAAGAGGATGAGCCGAAGCCGCTGCCGCAGGAAGAGCGCCGGGAAATCATGAAAGACAACCACAAGGTGAACAAGATGAAGAGCGAAATCCACTCGCCCAAGACAGCGCCGAAGGGAGAAAACAAAAAGACGGCAAGCGAACCTGCCGTCTCTCGTAGTAATCCTCATAAAGCATCTCAGCGGCACTGACCGCACACGGGACATCGCCCGCAGCCCTTTCATCACCTGCTTACTGCCACGTCCAGATGGACCACTTCGCTGCTTGCACCGCCGTTGCCGTGCACCACTGACACGTCGAAGCCCACATGGCTGCCTTTCAGTTTCTTGTCTGCCATCACCATGGCCGTGTATCTAACGCCCGAACCGGCGGCAATGCTCTCTATGCATACACTCGGCGAAACCACCACGTGTTTGCTATCAGCCGACTCAAGCACTACGGGCTGCACATTATAGAGCGTTCTGCCCGTGTTGTTGCGAATCTCAAAGACAATCTTTCCGCGACCGTTGGCATGCAGACAGTTGTCATTGGTTTCTGAGATAAACCTCACTTTGCTCACGTCTATGCCGCGACCGGCAGCCAGTTTGCCTGCCGACACAGTAGTGCGCTGCTCGCCATAACTGCCATTGCCGCTTTGGAATTCGAAACGGTCGTCGCCGCCGTTGTTGGCATCAAAGCCGCTGTTGCCATAGTCGGAGCCGCTATTACTATAGTCGTTGCTATAGGTATCGTTGTAATTCTGGTAATTGTTCTGGCGCGACTCTTTCTGCAACACGCGGTCGTGGTATTTCTCTATCTTGCGCTGCTGCGCATTGTCTGCGGCATTGCCGATAGCAGCACCCACCACGGCACCGCCGGCCATGCCGATAATCTGCCCCCAGTCGCTACCGCGAGGACCACCGTTCAGGCCGCCTATCGCCGAACCGAGAATAGAACCAATCGTGGAACCGGTATATGCACCTGAGGCCGTATACGACCCACAACTGCTCATCAAGAACGCGGCACCCACCGCCAAAACTGCTATTCTTCTCATAATTTCCAATCTTTTTAGTGCAACTTTGTTTAATTCCGATGGCAAAGATAAGGAAAAAGCGCATGCCTTGCAACGCTGTTTTCCCTAATTCATCATAGGGAAATCCCTATTTCTTCACTTTCACGCACTCTACGGTTACTTCCTGAAAGGACGCAACGTCACACCGGCCACCACGCCGGCCTTCTGCGTGTAGGGGTTGGCATCAAACTCCATGAACACAGGTATCTTAAACTTGCCCGCATGATAACTCTTCGTGGCACGCAACGACACAGACACCACGGCAGGACCGTCGGCATAGAGATAGTCGTTCATGTTGTCATACAGCGGCGTAGGCGTATTGATATAGGTGGTCCATCCGGCACTCTCCATCGGAGTGCCACCCACGCTGGCCAGCAGATCAACACTGCCCAAGCGGAAAGGTACCGACAGTTCCACATAAGTGGAATAGGCACGGTCGCCGTTCATCTTGAAGTCGTTGCCCCAGAACATCGTGTAGGCCTGAAGGTTGAAATACTTGCAACTGTAGCCGATGTTGCCCTCGAAGACATGCGCCGTCAACTTCTCGTCGAAAAAGAAATAGCGGTTCAGATAGTCAAGGCCGCTCTTCCAGTGGCTCGTAGCACCAATGTTCACGCCGAAGGGAGCCTTGTAGCCCAGCGTGAAGTCTATGCGCTGGATGTCGAGACCGCTGAAGCCGGTGCTACCGAACAGCGAGGCATAGGCACCGCGGTAACTCACCGTTCCCGTGGGCTGCACGCTCACGTCGCCCAGGTCGGTGCCGCGCCAGATGTGGTTGCTCACCACGTCGACCTGGAAATCCAAGTCCACCGAGCGCTGGCCGAAACCCGTCAGCGGAAACATTGCACACAAGCAGGCCACCAACCCGCACTTTTTCGCGATGCCATGCATCTGTATAAAAAATCTTTTCATCTTCTTTCGTTTCTTTTTTTCTTTAACAAAACGGCTCCTAACACCGTTTTCTGCCTGCAAAATTATAACTTTCCACCTAAAACAAAACACGAATCAAAAGAAACTTGCACCCACTTGGCGCGTATTTAAATATATTTAAGGTTCATTAGGAACAGGGTATACGAAAAATGAGTAACTTTGTGCTAACATATTCTATTCACCTTAATCACGGAAACGATTATGAACCTGAACCTCACCGCAAACATCAAGATGCCCGAGCATAAACTGCGACGCGAAGTAATCAACCTGTGCAGGATGACCGGAAAGCCCATCCTGAAACTCTCCACGAAAGACTATATGGAGCACAACATGCTGCACTGGGTGGAGGAATACGGGTCGGCAGGACTGGTGAACATCGCCGTGTTCAACGACTTGCAGCACACCATCACCGGATGGCCCGGTGGAAAACCCGATGCCGACGACACCTACAGGCCTGAGCGCGCCAAGCCGTTCCCCAAGCGCGTCATTGTGTTCTCGCCCCATCCCGACGACGATGTCATCTCCATGGGAGGAACCATCAGGCGGCTCATCCAGCAGAAAAACGACGTGCACATCGCCTATCAGACCAGCGGGAACATCGCCGTGGGCGACGAGGAGGTGGCGCGATTCATGCACTTCATCAACGGATTCAACAAACTCTTTGCCGAGGGCAAGGACGAAGTCATCAAAAACAAATACCAGGACATCAAGCAATACCTCAAGGACAAGCCGACCGGAACGCCCGACCGCGAGGACGTGAGAACCATCAAGGCCCTCATCCGCCGCGGCGAAGCGCGGCTGGCATGCGCCTACAACGACATCCCGAGCGACCATATCCACTTCCTCGACCTGCCCTTCTATGAGTCGGGAAGGATAGAGAAACTGCCCATGACCGAGCGCGACATCATTCCCATACAGCAACTGCTCACCGCGATACAGCCCCATCAGGTATATGTGGCTGCCGACTTGGCCGATCCGCACGGCACACACAAGAAATGCACCGATGCCGTGCTGGCCGCCATCGACGAGGAGAAGCATGAGGGTGCGCCGTGGGTGAGCGACTGCCGCGTGTGGATGTACCGCGGGGCATGGGCGGAATGGGACATCGCCGACATCGAGATGTGCGTGCCCATGAGCCCCGAGGAACTGCGCGAGAAGCGCAATGCCATCCTGCGCCACCAGAGTCAGATGGAGAGTGCGCCGTTCTTGGGCAACGATGAACGACTCTTCTGGCAGCGTGCCGAAGACCGCAACCGCGCCACGGCGCGTCTCTACGACGATCTCGGCATGGCATGCTACGAGGCCATGGAGGCTTTTGTGGAATACAAGATATAAACTGGTTTTGACAGACTGCGGAATTCATGGAAAATCAACGGCTAATTCATGGTCACTATATGTTTTAAAAAACACGAATTTCCATCAATTAGTAACCGCAAAAAAAACTTGGTAAGATTTTTGAAAAAAAGAGAACACAGAGTGCACAGAGAAATTGTTACTTAACGCAGAGTTTAAAAGAGGTGCCTAAAGCACTTCACAGAGATGAATGGCTGTATGCGTATCTCTCTGTGAAGAGGCTTTTGCCTACTCCGTCTTCTCAGTGAAGCGGTTTCCATCTCTGTGTACTCGGTGCACTCTGTGGTGAATATTCGGTATAACGACTCGCTGATGATTCGAAAAAACGCGACAAAACCGTGTTGCCGTTTTCCTTCAAAACAGGAATCGGTTTTTGAAAAATGGGGCATTGGAAACACAAAAACGTAAGGATTCATTACCACGGGACACATTCCGACGCGCAAAACCTATGGTTTCATGCTTCAAAAACATAGGTTTCACTGTCCAATAACTATGGTTTCGCACCTCAAAAACTATGTTCTTGCAACCCAAAACCTATGCTTTTGTCAGCGAGCATCTTATTTCTGCGCATTAGAATAATCAATTTTCCTTGTAATTATTTGTTAACCAACAAATTACGAAACACGCTTCAAAACTCGCGTATTTCGCGCCCGATTGATTGTTTGTGAATAATATTGCCCGTTTTTGAGCCCAAAAATCGGATTTTCCATGACAATTTCATAATGAACACGGAACCATCTCTGTTCATTTCGGACGTTTCATTTTTGCCTTTACTTGCAGTTCTTCGCATTTCCAGTCAAAGTCGGCTTTGGTCATCGGCCCATGAACGATGTCCGTCTCTTTGTCGATTATCCAATAGCAATGTACCATTTTCTTGAGCGTTGCGAACTGCGCGAACAAACTGTCCTTTTCTTCTTCGATTTGGATAGAATCATAGTATGCACTTCCATCGTAAACCTGATATACCACGATATATCTGTCGTCATAATTATAATTCAACACCTGCGGACGAATGATGATTTCATAATCGTTTTTTATTGGTTATGGTAATACCCATTAAAAAATATTTTGAAAGGAGTACCTTTGCCATGCAAGATTAGCCAAGGAGCACAATAAAAAAGCGGCACAGGCATCTGCCATGTGGTGTTTGGGCAGGAATCAATAACCTGTCCCGCCGATTTCTACGAAGTTGCTGTCTTACGCACCATTTCAATACCACGCCGTTTCGAAGGCTTTTTGAACGTCTTCATCCAATGGCAGAATGGAATATATCCCATAGGTCTTCTCTTTGGAGGAACCATACAAAGGCTCACCAAACAGTCTGATTTCGCTGTCGCTGACAGAAAGCACAATGAACTCTGAAGGAAGACCGCCAATCTCAGTCTTTGTCCTGAACAGGTTTTTGCGCTCATCGTAGGTGTAACTGGTTTCAGATTGGTTTCTCACAAGAGCATCTGAGGAGAGATACATCTTAATGTTATTGTCATAAACGTCAATCACCCTCAATGAATAGCCGAGCCAATGGTCTTTTCGGAAATCGAGCGTCACCTCGCCTTTTACGTTCACCTCATACTTCTCTTCCACATACCATCTCTTTCCGTTCAGGGCTTTCGTGAACTCACTATTGGAAACAGGACTAACTTCCACAGGTACAACCATATCGGCAATGCCCGTTTCTCCGACCAAAGCATCTTCGTCGTCATTGCTGCTGCATGAGCAAACAACTGCCAACAGCATTAAAAGCAATAATTTCTTCATAGTCTTTTTTTATTATATGTTATAATTATTTAATCTTTAAGGGTAAATATCGTAATAAATTTTCAAATCACTTCTGTAATTGAGTATATCTAATTCTGAAGGAGTGACATCTTCGTAATCATCGTCGGCAACCCTCCCGCCTATAGTAAACGCTTCGCCACAGATAATTTTCTCATGACAACCACAAATTAATTGAATATATATACAAAAATATAAAATTATCTTTTATTAGCATATATAACAACTAATAAATCAACATCCTTTAACACGAATAATGAGGTATTAATAAAAAAATGCATAAAGTCATGATATTTAGGATGTCATGAATGAAAACGATAAATGAACCGCCCCCCCTGTTCACTGTCAGCGCAGGGCAGCAGCAGGTATCACTGCGCTAACGGCCAGCAAAAGCAAAAAGTATGGATGGTGCATTTCATAAGTGCAAAAGTACATAATTATTTCCAATTATGAACCGCACGCAGATGAATTTGTCGATAAAAAGCACAAAAACATCCCCGTTATTCGGGAGAACAACGGGGATGTCTATCAGGTGAATGCAAATTGTCTTATTCAGCCTTTGCCTCTTCAGCGGGTGCTTCTGCTGCGGGAGTCTCAACTGCATCAGCAGCCTTTTTCTTTCCACCGCGGCGAGTGCGCTTAGCGGCCTTCGGAGCCTTAGCCATGTTCTCGTCGAAGTCAACGAGTTCGATGAATGCCATGTCAGCACCGTCACCCTGACGGCTGCCGAGTTTGATGATACGTGTGTATCCGCCCGGGCGGTCGCCCACTTTCTCGGAAACAACACCGAATAACTCTTTCAGAGCCTCTTTGTTCTGCAGATAGCGGAACACCACGCGGCGTGAGTTGGTGCTGTCGTCCTTGCAACGGGTAATCAGCGGTTCTACATAAACTTTCAAGGCCTTGGCCTTAGCGAGAGTCGTAGTGATTCTTTTGT
>DGWC01000075.1:57551-57703 GCA_002395135.1 Prevotella sp. UBA4268
TGATCAGCGAGATGGCCATGTTTGCGAGCATTGCCTTGCGGTGGTCAGCAGTACGACTCAGATGGTTGAATTTTTTTCCGTGTCTCATTTTTTGTTTTTTCTTTTAGGACTTGGCAGTTCTTATTAGGCTTATAGGGCTTATAGGACTTATA
>DGWC01000015.1 GCA_002395135.1 Prevotella sp. UBA4268
AAGAACCAGCAGATGGACGACCACTACTTCGGCATCATCCCCGACCGTGTGCAGGCATTCATGAAAGACCTGGAAATACAGGCACTCGAACTGGCCATCCCCGTAAAGACACGCCATAACGAGGTGGCCCCCAACCAGTTTGAGTTGGCTCCCATCTACGAGGAGACCAATCTTGCCATCGACCACAACATGCTTCTGATGTCGCTGATGAAGAAAGTAGCACGCAAACACGGATTCCGCGTGCTGCTCCACGAAAAACCCTTCGACGGCATCAACGGCTCAGGCAAGCACAACAACTGGAGTCTCAGCACCGACAACGGCGTGCTGCTCCATGCGCCCGGCAAGACACCCGAGCAGAACCTGCGCTTTGTCACCTTCATCGTGGAGACGCTGATGGGCGTATACCGCCACAACGGACTGCTCAAGGCGAGCATCATGAGCGCCACCAACGCCCACCGACTGGGAGGCAATGAGGCTCCTCCGGCCATCATCTCCAGTTTCCTGGGCAAGCAGGTGAGCGAACTGCTGGAGCATATAGAGAAAGCCGACAAGGAAGATCTGTTCAGCATGGAGGGCAAACAGAAGATGGAACTCGATATTCCGGAGATTCCCGAACTGCTCATCGACAACACCGACCGCAACCGAACCAGCCCCTTCGCCTTCACCGGCAACCGGTTTGAATTCCGCGCTCCAGGCTCCGAGGGCAACTGTGCCAGCGCCATGATTGCCCTGAACGCAGCCGTGGCCGAGGCTTTGGTTGACTTCAAGAAGCGCGTGGATGCCCTTATCGCCAAGGGACAAGACCAGACCAGCGCCATCATCGACATCATCCGCGAGGACATTCGCACCTGCAAGCCCATCCACTTCGAGGGCAACGGCTACTCCGACGAATGGGTAGAAGAAGCCACGCGCCGCGGTCTCGACGTGGAAAAGTCATGCCCCGTCATCTTCGACCGCTACCTCGATCCCGAGAGCATCAGCATGTTCGAGGGCCTCGGCATCATGAACCGCAAGGAACTGGAGGCGCGCAACGAGGTGAAATGGGAAACCTACACCAAGAAGATACAGATAGAAGCACGCGTGCTGGGCGACCTCACGCTCAACCACATCATCCCCGTGGCCACCCACTATCAGACGCGACTCGCCAAGAACGTGGGAACCATGCGCGAAGTATTCCCTGCCGAAGAGGCCGAGAAACTCTGTGCGCGCAACATCAAGATCATCCGCGAGATTGCCGGACACACGCAGGCCATCGAAACCATGGTGGAGGAACTGGTCAACGCCCGCAGAATAGCCAACCGCATAGAGTGCGAGCGCGAGAAGGCCATTGCCTACCACGACACCGTGGAACCGAAGATGAACGAGATCAGATACCACATCGACAAACTCGAACTCACCGTTGCCGACGAACTGTGGACGCTGCCCAAATACCGCGAACTGCTGTTCATCAGATAACGCTTTAGCCGCACCGTCGCAATGGATTTTCCCTGATGACACCTTGCCGACAAGACAGTTTAAAGCACCAACAAGAAGGCCGCTGTTTCCTGATTGGAGACAGCGGCCTTCTTGTCGGTACCAATATATTATATGTCCACTGCTGTTACACAGAAAAACTCCCTGCGCACACTCTCCCCCACTTGCCGCCCGCACCAGCAGGCACAAAGACCCCAACGGCACATGCCGACAGCACTAAAACCACAAAGCAACAGAAACAAAATGACAAAAAGCGCATGTTTTTACATAACATTTGTTAATAAATAGCCGATTTTTAAAACAATATGCTAACTTTGCACTTAACTTCGTATCACTTATAATTAATATAGAGAGAATAATAATGCCAACAGTAAAATTCTACAAACCAGAAGAGCAGGTCCCCTTGGAAATGCACAAAGTGCGTGTGGTCCAGAAACTGTACCTGCTGCCAGTGGAAGAACGCCTCAAGAAAATAGAAGAGGCCGGTAACAACACTTTCCTTCTCCAGAACAAAGACATCTTCCTGGACATGATTACCGATTCGGGAGTGAATGCCATGAGCGACAACCAGGTGGCAAGCCAACTCATCGCCGACGACTCCTACGCCGGTTCTGAAACCTGCAACCGTCTGGTAAAAGCCATCCAGGAAGTGTTTGGAACCAAGTATTTCCTTCCGGCACACCAGGGAAGAGCCTGTGAGAACATCCTTGCCGAAACATTTGTCAAGCCCGGCATGGTCACCCTGATGAACTTTCACTTTACCACTACGAAGGCGCACATCACGCGTCTCGGCGGCAGCGTCATCGAACTGATTACGCCAAAAGGACTTGAGCCCCAGAACGACGAACCGTTCAAGGGAAACTTCGACCTGGACCGTCTGCGCGAAGAGATTGAGAAAGCAGGCCCCAAGAACGTTGCCTTTGTGCGAATAGAGGCAGGAACAAACCTTATCGGCGGCCAGCCTGTAGCCATGGACAACATGCTCGAAGTGGCCAAGATCTGCAAGGAATATGGCGTATTGAGCGTGCTCGATGCCTCTCTGCTTCAAGACAACATGTATTTCATCAAGACCCGCGATCCGAAATACAAAGACATGGACACCAAACGCCTCTATCACATGCTGGCCGAGGCGTGCGACATCGTCTACTGGAGCGCCCGCAAATTAGGATTCAGTCGCGGAGGATGCATCGTGACCAACAACGAAGACCTCTATCTGCAGATGAAATCATTCGTACCGCTCTTCGAGGGATTCCTCACATACGGAGGCATGGAGGTGCGTTCCATGGAGGCTGCAGCCGTGGGTCTCATTGAGAGTCTCGACATGGAATACATCAACCAAGGCCCCATCTTCATTGAATACATGGTGAACGAACTCGACAAAGCAGGAGTTCCCGTTATCAAACCGGCAGGAGGACTGGGCTGCCACCTGAACGCATCAGAGATTATCCCACACATCCCCCACAACCAATATCCCGCCGGCGCGCTCGGAGCCGCCCTGTATATAGCAGGAGGCATCCGCGGCATGGAGCGTGGAACGCTGTCAGAACAGCGCGAACCCGACGGCACGGAGCGCTATGCCGAGTTGGAACTGCTCCGCCTGGCCTGCCCGCGCCGCGTGTTCACACTCTCGCAAATCAAGTATTGCATCGACCGTGTCACCTGGCTCTACGAGAACAGGCACCTCATCGGCGGTCTCGACTTCTACGAAGAGCCCAGCGTGCTGCGATTCTTCTTTGGGCGACTGCGCCCCATCGGAGACTGGCAGGAAAGGCTCGCCCGCAAATTCCGCGAAGACTTCGGCGACTCCCTGTAATCCGCACGCGACCCCTTCGGCCGCCCTTCTTACTGCATCCACTCCGCGAAACATCCTCACGCAGAGGACTTCGCGGAGTGGATTCCTTATCACCACAGCACGGTGGGTTTTATTAAGTATTCTTAATTATTGAGCCGCCCCTTCCTCTTTCTTGATTTATTATCGTATTTTTGCAAAAAATAATACAAACCCATGAAAAGAATTCCATTCCTCATTGCAGCCATCCTGCTGCTGGCCACCACCGTGCAGGCAGCCAACATCCTGCACAATGCCTACGGAAGAAAGACCATTTCGCTCAACGGCGACTGGCAAACCATCGTAGACCCCTATGATGCCGGCTACTACGACTACCGCATGAACGAGTCGGCCAACGGCTATTTCAAGAACAGGAAGCCCGCATCGGCTGCCGACCACGTGGAATATGATTTCTCCGACAAGGAAACACTGCGCGTGCCGGGCGACTGGAACACGCAGCGGCCGCAACTCTTCTTCTACGAGGGTTCGGTGTGGTATAAGAAAGACTTTGAATACAACCTCAAGAAAGAGCGCATTCTCTATCTCTATTTCGCCGCCTCCAACTATCAGACCGAAGTATATCTCAACGGCGAGAAACTGGGCATGCACATCGGCGGATTCACACCCTTCTTCTTCGACATCACCGACAAGGTGAAGAAAGGCAGAAACACCGTCATCGTGCGCGTGAATAATGAGAGGAAGCCCGAGGGCGTGCCCACCATGAACAGCGACTGGTGGAACTACGGCGGACTGACGCGCGACGTGATGCTCGTGGAAACACCCATGTGCTATGTTGACGACTACGAAATACGCATGCCCAAGGAAAACTACGACCAGGTGCTGCTGCGCGTGAAACTGAACCTGCCCGTGAGCGGGGTGAAAGTGGAAGTGAAGATTCCCAACCTGAAACTCACGGAGAAACTGATAACCGACGAAACGGGATTCGCCGAGAAAATCATCAGCAAGACTCCCGACCTCTGGTCGCCAGAACATCCCCACCTCTACGACGTGGAAATCAAGTGCGAAGGCGAGAAAATCACCGACCAGATTGGATTCCGCCACATAGAAGCACGCGGACGGCAGGTGTTCCTCAACGGCAAGCCCATCTTCCTGAAAGGCGTATCCGTTCACGAAGAAGCCCCCTACCGCACCGGACGATGCGCAACCGAGAAAGACGACAGCACGCTCATCTCGTGGGCGCGCTTCATCGGATGCAACTTCCTCAGGCTGGCCCACTATCCCCACAACGAGCAGATGGTGCGCATGGCCGAGCGAATGGGACTGCTGCTATGGAGCGAGATACCCGTCTACTGGACCATTCACTGGGACGATGCCAACACCTTCGCCAATGCCGTCAGACAACTGAACGAGAATATCAACCGCGACCACAACCGCTGCTCCATCATTGTATGGAGCCTGGCCAACGAAACACCGCGCAGCGAAGCCCGCGACCGGTTCCTCACCGGGCTGGTCAACCAAGTGCGGCAGCGCGATGACGAGCGCCTCGTCAGCATGGCCATGGAGGTAGAAACGAAAGACAACGTCAGCACCATCAACGACAACCTGAGCCAAATGGTAGACATCATCAGTTTCAACTGCTATCTGGGATGGTATGGCGGCACACCGGCCGACTGCGATGTCCGCCAGTGGAAACTGCCTAAGCACAAGCCCTTCTTCGTGAGCGAGTTCGGAGCTGGAGCCGTGGCAGGACGATTCGGCGAGAAGACCGAGAAATGGACCGAGGAATATCAGGCTGAAGTATACCGCCGCACGCTGGCCATGTACGACCGTCTGCCCGGTTTCGTGGGCTGCTCGCCCTGGATTCTGATGGACTTCCGCTCGCCGCGTCGCCATAACCACGACACGCAGAATTTCTTCAACCGCAAAGGTCTCGTCTCAGAAACGGGCCAGACCAAGCAGGCCTTCTACGTGCTGCAAAACTATTACAAGTACAAAGGGCGCGACACCAAGAAGAAATAAACCGCTCGCCACGGCAGCGAAATGCCGGAAAACAACCACAGAAGAGCCGCTTTGGAATTCCCGAAGTGGCTCTTTCGTCGCTCCAAAGCAATGCCTTGCCTCAGCAAATCCATAAGTTTTGAAAAGTAAATTAATTTAATTTGCTGAGTAAATTAATTTAATTTGAAAAGTAAATCAACTTAATTTGCACGGTAAATTAATTTAATTTGCTGAAGCAAAGTGCCACTTTCGCCGCTCCAAAGCATCGGTATGGGGCAGCGAAAGTGGCACTTTAATAGTGACCCTCCATTGAGAAGGTGGCGTTGGGGCTCATCCTTGAGCAGAGAGGCGCATGGCTTTCGGCCCCCGCCTTGGCTCATTGCGGGCCAACAAGTCAGAACCTAAACAGGCTGAAGGTCTTGGCGGGGATGGTGGTGCGCAGCACATTGCCGTCGGCCTGCACGCTGCCCTCTGTGGGCACCACGTTGTCTTTCTGCTCAATAGTGTTGGCAGCGTCCGGGCGGTCGGCGTGCAGCGAAGTGACGGTTCCTGCGCCCAGCACTTTCACACCCTTCAGGGTGACGGCCACGGGCTGCGGCTCGCTGGAGGTGTTCACTATTTTCAGCACATAGCCGTTGGCGGGTTTGTCGTAGACGGCCGACACGAACAGCGGTCCCTGGCTGCCTTCCACCTTCAGCACGTGGGTTCCCTTGTTGCAGGCAAACATCTGCTGCACGTAGTAGTTGGGAGTGCGCACGGTGGTGAGATTGTCCATCCAGATAAGGTCGGGGCGCCACTGCCACCCCTCCACATGGGCAAAGAGCGGGGCGTAGGTGGCCATATAGACCACGTCGGCGTTGCGCTCCAGTCCGGTCATCAGGGCAGCCTCTGAGAGGGCAGCATCGAAAACGTTCTTTGCGGTGGGGAAGTCGGCGGCGTGCTCTTTCACGTGGCAGGCATATTCTCCGGCAAACACCTTCGGACCCTTGCGGTCGTAAGAGTCATAGCGGGTGGCGTTCTCCAGGAACCAGTCTTGGTTGCGATAGTAGTGTTCGTCCACCAAGTCCACCTTCAGCCGGCGCATCTGCTCCCATCCGTAGGTGAACTGCTTGCCGTCGTTGTCGTCGGGCGACGGTCCGGCGCTTCCCACAATCTTCACTTTCGGGTATTTGGCGCGGATGGCACTGACAAACTTCTCCAGCCGCTCGGGATACATAGGTCCCCACTGCTCGTTGCCAATGCCGATGTATTCCAGATTGAACGGCTCGGGATGGCCCATGCTGGCACGCAGGCCGCCCCACTTGGTGTCAGTCGCTCCGTTGGCAAATTCTATCAGGTCGAGCGCATCGTCGATATAAGGTTGCAGGTCGCCGACGGCCACATGGGCATGCGGATCGTCGTCGCTGTTCTGGTATTGGCACGACAGTCCCACACTGAGTATCGGCAGCGGGGCTGCTCCGATTTCCTCCGACAGCAGGAAAAACTCATAGAAGCCCAGTCCGTAGGTCTGGTAATAGTTAGGAAACAGGCGGTGGGCAAAGGTATAGTTCCAGCGGTTTTCGTTGAGCGGCCGGTCCTCTGCCGGTCCCACGCTGTTTTTCCATTGATAGCGCGTGGCCAGTTCGGTGCCTTCCACGATGCAGCCGCCGGGGAAACGGAAGATGCCGGGGTGCAGGTCTTTCAGGTCTTTCACCAGGTCGGCGCGCAGCAGTCCCTTCCAACTGTCTTGCGGGAAGAGGCTCACATGATCCAGATGGACACCGTTTTTCCCCTCCAGGAAGATGCGCAGGCCGCCCTTGGCATCGGTGACGGGCGACTCCAGCGTGGCGGTGTATTTCGTCCATTTGCGCCCCTTGATGTCGATGCGCTGTTTGTTCATCACGTCGTTCTTGTGGGAAATCAACTCCACGCGTATCCGGGCATCCCCGTCGCCGCTGGTTCGCGCCCACACCGTGAAGTTGTATTTCATGCCTGCCTTCAGTCCCATGCCGAAGAATCCGTGGTTTTCCAGTCCGGTGTGCTTTTCGCGATGGCCGCTGTAGGCGAGCACAGCGTAGTGGGGATTGCGGCTGAAGGCAGCATCGGCCTTGTCGATGGTCACGTTGCCGAAGGCGTTCCACCCCATCAGTTGCTGCGGAAACTCAAACGAGCGGTTCTGCACCATTTCGGCATAGAGTCCGCCGTCGGCTCCAAAGTTGATGTCCTCGAAGAAGATGCCATACATGGTGGGCTGTATCGGCGCCCCCGGCTTCTTCGCGTTCACTGTGAATGTCTGCTGTGCATACAGCATGGTGCCGGCCATTGCCAGCACCACGGCCGTGAAAAGTCTGATTGCCTTCATATACATATTTTCTTTTTCTGTTGTTTCCATAGGTTGCTTATTGATGCCACAAAGATAAACAATCTTTTTCATTCTGCAAAGAATCGTCTGCGAAAAACATCTGTCCGCAGCCATTCGCGCCTCTTCTCCGACGGGTGCTTTCACTTCTTTTTTCTTCGCTTTCTTTGACAACTCTCACTGCGAAGGCTCCTTATTTCTGATGATACCGAAATGTGTTAAAAATCTTAAAACAGGGAACATCCTTCACCCCGTGTGAAACATTGTCACCCCTTTTAATAACACGCGTACACGGATATTCTGTATATTTGCATCGATTTGTTACTAAATAACCAAAATAAACAACAATTTATAAATTACAAACTAAAAAAAAGACGATTATGAAAAAAACATTACGCTTTTTTGCCATGGCTGTTTTTGCCATGATTGCAAGTTCGGCATTTGCTGCAAATGAGGTGGGATATAAGTTCTCGCTTTCATCAGGCAACGCAAAGTTTTACTACGAGGTTCTTACTGTTTACCAAGCAGCAACAGAAGAAAGTACAGAGGTATATGGAACAGTTAGACTGTACAAGTTTGTGCAAGATAGCGAAAACCCTGTGACAGAAATCGGTAGTAATCGCTCTCTTGGATTCAAACTTTCCTCCATTGGATCATTCTACGTTGTAGAAATCGCTGATGGAGTATTCAAGGACCAAACTGACATTAAAACTATTGGAAATTCATCGAAACTAACCAAAATTGGTGCAAGCGCCTTTGAGGGATGCACCGCACTGGAGACATTCAGTCCCGCCAATGCCTGTACTAATATTGCAGAATTCGGCGACAGAGCATTCTATGGCTGCACAAGTCTTTATCAGTTAGGCAACACCGAGAATTCTGTCAAGTTCTGTACTTCTAGTGGAGCAGGTTCAGCCACCGTGGGCGAAAGTGCTTTTGAAGGTTGCACAAGCATCAAAAGACTCGCAAACACCTTAAACCTTGCAGGAATTGGAGAGAATGCCTTTAAGGGTTGTACAGCACTCAACCAAATTGGAAACGGCGGAAGCGATCTGGCAAAATGCCCAGACGTACCAGCCACAGCATTCGACGAATGCCCGTTCTCAAAAGTTACCGTTGGCTCTACCGGATTTGCTACCTTTACAGCCCATTGGCTGCCATTTGACTTCTCTAACACGAACATCAAGGCATACAAGGCTTCTGTCAGCGGCACTGGCATCACACTGACAAGAGTGAATACCGTGACCAATGGCGAGGGCGTATTGCTCTATGCTGAGGGTGGTGCTGAGGAGTTTGTCCCCGTGAAGGGCGGCACTGTAAGCAAGAACGATGGCAATGCATTCGTGGGAGTTACTGAGGACATCGAAGCACTTGCTTCTGAAGACAACGGCACCAACTACATCCTGAACGATGGAGTCAACGGCGTTGGTTTCTATCTGGCAGCAGACAAGGCAGTGGCCGCAGGCAAGGCTTATCTGAAAGTTCCCGCTGAAGGTGCAAAGAACTTCTACACCCTCACCATCGTTGACGATGAAATGACAACAGGCATCAGCGAAGTGAAAGCCAATGCACTGCTGAAGGACGTGATCTACAGCATCAGCGGCCAGCGCGTGGGCGACAACTACAAGGGCGTGGTGATTGTGAACGGAAAGAAAGTGTTGAAGAAATAAGTGTGTATGGCACTCAAACAAAGATTACCCAATAAAACTATAATAACATGAAAAAAGAATATATTCACCCTACGACAGCCATCAAGATGATGGAGAGCGAGGAAATGTTAACAGGTTCTGAAATCCTGAAAATCAACGAGGACGGCCAAAGCGGCTACGGAATCCTGCAGAACGAGGATGCCAACGGTGCCGCCATGGGCAAACAAGGTATCTGGATATACATGGAAGACTAAATAGCGATTAATTTGTAGGTATGCCGCTTTGCGGCGGGAGATGAAAGGCTTTATCGTTTGGGCGTCGCCTTCGCCAGAGACAACAGCCTGAAGGGTATCGCCTTTTTTCTCCTTTTGCTTTACGAATGCCCTTTAGTTTTCACTCATCATCATCGCCGAGATACACCTTATTTATATAATACACAACTAAAAACATTGATTATGAAAAAAAGTTTACGCGTTTTATTCCTGGCCGCACTCACTCTTTTGTGCGCCGCAACAGCAAATGCCGCTGAAGCCAATACCGAAGGTTATAAGTTTTCTATTAAGTCAAGTGGAGCCACATTCGCATTCGAAGTGCTGACACCGTGTGAGATTAACGGTGAAGACGTAACCTACGGTGATATCAAACTCTACAAATTCACACAGGCAGAGGAGACACCGCTCACCGAAGTAAAGACGAGTTACGTATCAGCACTTGCCCTTACCTCGGGCTATAAATACCATGTCACCGAGATTGCCGACGAAGTTTTCAAAGGCCAGACCGACATCAAGAAGATTGCTGCCTGCACGTATGTGAAGAAAGTAGGCGCAAGTGCCTTCGAGGGATGCACCGCCCTGACCGGCAACCTGGAGTTCCCGTCGATAGAAGAAATCGGCGACAACGCCTTTAAAGGCTGCTCTGCCTCGGGCTTGAAGATTTATTTCCTTACGAGCAAAGTGCCTACCGTGGGCACCGATGCCTTCACAGGACTGGGCTCTGACGCACAGATCCGCTTCAGCCTGTCGCTGGTAAAGCCCGAGCATGTAACGGCTTTCTCTGCCTATAGTGACCTGTTGTATGTGTATTTCACCTTCCCCGTGGCCACCGAGAAGATCAAGATTCTGAGTTGCCAGGTGCCGGTGAAGTTGAGCAATCCCGAGTCAAACCTGAACATCTGGTATGTGAAGAATGCAACCGAGACCGCCGACGGTGTCACCGTTGAGACCGAAAAACTGAAGACCGGCGAATACAACATCCCGGCAAACACAGCCCTGATTTATCAGTATCACGGCACGGCAACCACATCGGCAGCCTACGGAAGAAAGATTCTCACGTCAGAACCCTCCGTTTCTTACACCAACCTGCTCACGGCCAATGCCAAGAAAGTAACATTGCCCGCATCCGACAGCAACACCCGCTACTATGTGTTCACACCTGCTGATCCTGCCGACGGCAGTGAATCAGCCGACGTTACCACCTTCACCAAGGTAACTGAGGACACCGAAGTGGCAGCAGGCAGAGGCTATCTCATGTTAGGAACCGCTACAGGCATCAGCGAAGTGAATGCCGACAAGGACAACAGCGCCGTTTACGACCTGAACGGTGTGCGCGTGAATAACCCCAAGAAGGGTGTGTTCATCATGGGCGGAAAGAAAGTTGTGTTGAAATAAGCCTGTCATCAGAGGGCTCACTTAAAACAAAAGGAACGACATGAACAAGAGAACGATGATTGCTGCCATGCTCTTGGCGGCGGGGGTTCTGTCCGCCATGGCACAGATGCGAACCGACGATGAGATGTTATCAATTGCCAGAAAGCAACTGAACACGCAAAACATGGCAAAGCGCCAGATGGGAAACAACGAAAACCAGACGCTGGCCACCGTGGCAGAAGACAGTCAATACAAGATGTTTGCCGGCAACGGGGGATATGTCATCGTGGCGCGCAACGAGGCTTTCAGCCCCATCATCGGCTACAGCAATGAGTCGGACGGCCTCATCGAAATCCCTTGTTGCATGCAAGACTGCCTTGACATGATCAACGAGAACCTGGAGGTGAGGGCCGGAAACGGCATCAAGGCAAAGGCAACAGGCAAGGACAATGCCACCTACGAAGTGGTTAGTCCGCTGCTCACCACCTACTGGCAGCAGGGCAGTCCCTACAATCTGAAGTGCCCCGCCGACTATACGGGCAAGACTTCGCTCACGGGATGCGTGGCCACAGCCATGGCCATGGTGGTGAGGTATTTCAAATACCCCTCGTCGGTGAGCAACAAATCGGTGGCTTATGCCTACAAGACCGACTCCAAGGGAACTGCCAGCGACTCCGTTCACGTGACCATCAACAGCACCTACGACTGGAACAACATGCGCGACACCTATCCTTCGTCGGCTACCACGGCCGAGAAGAATGCCGTTTCGCAACTGATGTTCGACTGCGGTGCCGCGGCTGGGCTGAACTACGGTTCAAGTGCCACCGGCGGAAGCGTCACCACAGCAGCCCGCAGGTTCTACGAAGTGTTCGGCTATGCTGCCGTGAACCACACGTCGAAAGACTATTACACCGACTATGAATGGCGCCAACTGGTCTACGACCAACTCATGGCAGGATGCCCGCTGATGCACTCCGGCACCGACTCCGAGTTCGGAGGCCATGCCTTTGTGCTCGACGGCATCGATGCCGAGGGCATGGTGCACGTCAACTGGGGATGGGGAAAGAGCAGCGCCGGCTATTTCGACATGCTGGCCCTGACACCTACCACCACCACGCGCTCGTATAATTTCAAGGCCAACGGATTCATCTACGGACTGAAGGCCGCGCCTCAACTGGGCGAAGGCGAGGAGCAGGAATACCAGTTGGTGGTGGGCAGAGGCACGGGCGACTACAAGAACGACTCTTATAACATCAGCATAAAGAACAACCGCGTCATCCTGAACACGGGCGGTGTGTTCAACTGGACACCCGTACACTTCAAAGGATACACAGGTGTGCGCTATGAGAGTCTCGACGGCGGCAGCAACTATGATGTGCGCACGAAATCGCCCACCGGCGGTACCTACGTGGCTCTCGACATCAACAGCCGCGTGGGCAAGAGTTATGGAGGCTATGATGCCGACCACGACCAGACGCCTTCGGGCATCAAACCCGGCAAATACCGCGTGTTCTTCGCCTGTTTCAACGACGACAAGAACAACCTGAAATACCGCAGCCCCATCCGCCAGCGCTATGAAGGAGCGATTTATTGGGAACTCACCGTGGCCGACGACGGCACCCTCACGCTGAGCGACAAAAAGGTGGCCAACAGTCCTGAGACGGTTATCCCCACCGGCATCGCCAGCATTCCGACAGGCCGCGAAGCAGTTCGCGACAATAAGACCTACAATCTGAACGGCCAGCGCGTAAACGACAGTTACAAGGGCATCATCATCCGCAACGGCAGGAAGATATTCCGCAAATAGCGAGCGGGCAGTCAAACAACAAGAAACCCCAGTGACTCCATCATGCAGGAATCGCTGGGGTTTCTTCTTTTCTGCCGGAGGAAAGGCGGCAGCAGGCCGCTCTCCGTTAATTGATCCGCACGCTGTGGCTGTTTCCTATCTTGGCATACTCATCAGCCACGAAACGGTCCACCCAGTCGTAATACTCTTTCAGTTTGCGCTCGTCAATCTTGTTGTGCTTGTAGAACGACTTCTGCAGTTTCTCGCCGCGCTTCACAATCTCGTCTTCCACGGGCTGTATCTGCTGCAGAATGCCGGTGCCGGCCTTGTTGATGAGCCTGCCCAGGCGGATATAGTTCTGTCCGTCGCTGTATTCCAGTGGCCATATATAACTCTTAAACGCCGTTGACCAGTCAACCAGCAGGCATCTGCCGCCCTCGTCCCTGCGCACACACTGCGGCAGTTGGCTGGCGGGAGCCGTCCAGATGGGGATGGTGACCGTGGCCATCGGGCTGGCAATGCACGTCCATCCGGTGGTGAGCAGCGGGTTCTCGCCATTCTTCACACCCTGTACGATGTAGGCCGAAGCCGTGGTATAGCGGGGAATGAAGTCGCAGAAATAGACAATGTCCTCGGCATTCTCGTCGGCAGGCATCTGGTCATAGAGGTTCACCTTGGTCATACCGTGCTCCAGGCAGCGTGCCATCTTCAACAGCGAGCGCCATCCCAGTTGCTTCTTCTGATAGTCTTCCTCCAGAATCTCCACCGCCTTGTTATAGCGGGCGAAGCCCTTACCCTCCTTGATGTCTCCGCTCATGCTGAAGTTGGAGCGCACGATATATCCGTGGGGAGCCACCGTGGGATCGTCAACGTCGTATTTCTTGTAGCCCAGATGACCGCATTCGAAATAGGCAGCATGCCCCTGCGCGTCCATTACGCCGTAGTTGCTGCCATAGGAGAAGTATTTCATTTCGGCAATCATCGCCTCAAACTCATCCACCGTAGAGCAGCGCTCCAGCGCCCAGCACATGATGTTGCCGCGGGCCAGCGGGTTGTCGGTCTTCTGCAGCAGGTTGTACGAGGTGGAGTTCATCACGGCAAGTCCCACCTCGTTCTGCCCGTACATCACGCCGCGGTCGCTATCGTCCTCGATAGGCACCACGGCAATCCACGCATACTTGGCAGAGTCACCGCTCACATACACGTTGTTCATCCTGCTGCTGTCGCGGTTCTTGAGCATCAGCGGGCGGCCGTCAATAGTATATCTGCCACTGATAATGGCAGTGGTGCATGCCATTGCCTCTGGCACTACGGCAAGCATGAGCAGCATGGCTGCTAACTTTATGATTCTCATGTATTGCTTATTTGAATTAACAGATTGTTTGTTTCTAAGATTCGATATTCTCAATACAAAGATAATAAATAAATAGGTATTATGCAACCCCCCACCTTTAATTGGGATATATTTTCCCCATGTTGGGAAAAAGTTTCTTAATCAGTACATTTTTTTGATGTTTTTTGTACGCCTTCGTACTCATTTTCCGGAAAAAATCTGTATATTTGCATTGGTTTACACGGCAAACACAACTTATATCCCGACACTCAAAGAGATTACTGATGAAAAGACTACTCCTGATTATACACGTACTGCTGTTGCTTCTGGCATCTTCGTGCCAGAAGCATGCAGCCATTTCCAGCAAGGAAACCACTGCCGAAAGCATACTCACCATCCAACATATCAACGACTTGCGCGCAGAACTGCCCGCTGACAGCATCATCGCCTTGATTGACAGCGCCCAGCAGGCAGGCTCCATTGCACCCTGGCGCGCCGACAGCATGAAGGCCAGTATCTGCCTTGACAGTTACTATGACCTGAACAAGAGCATCGACTATGCAACGCACGCACTCTCATACGACGAAGTAACCAACAACCCGCAACGCCATCTGCAGATGCTCGTCCTCACCTCTCAGATCGAGGTGAGCCTGGGAAGATATTCCGAGTGCATCCGCTTCAGCGACGAGGGATGCTCACTGGCCGACCAGTTGAAAGACAACTACTCGATGGCGCGCCTCATGCTGAATGCCGGCTACAGCATGTATTTCATGAAAGAAAAGAGCAAGGGACTCGACTATATGCTGCGTGCCCAGCAAATGCTCAAGGAAATGGACACACAGGAAGCGCAGCGCACACTCTCCTACTGCTACGGACAAATGATGAACAGCCTCTGGACCGACAATACCGACGAGGCCATCCAGCAGGGCAAGATGCGCGAGGCACTGCTCGAAACCATGGAGACACAGGCCGAGAGCCCGTCGCCCAAATACCTCGACACACAACGAGGACTCACATTCTCGAAGATGGCCGACTTCTACGCGCTGAAGAAAGACTTCGGTGAGGCAAGGCTCTATGAACAGAAATTCAGAAAGACAAACCTCTCGCAGACGGCACGCGGCAACAACCTCATCCTGGACTACTACTGCACGCTCGGCGACTTCGCCCGAGCACAGCAGGCCTACTACAAGTCGCTGCCCTACTGGGAGCACAAAGACACCTTCTGCACCCGCTATGCCAGCGTGCTGGGCATGCTCGCCGACATCTGCCACAAAGAGGGACTGCTGCAAAAGGCTCTTGACTACCGCTCGCGGCAAGTACGCGTGAAAGACAGTCTGCTGCTCCGCGAAAACGAGAACGAAGCCATGCGCCTCTCTGCCGTCTACCAGACCCATGACAAGGAGATTGCACTGGAGAAGAAGCGCGCCGACGCCCAGCGATACCTGATCTTCGCCGGGGCCGCCATCGTGCTCCTGCTGCTCGCGCTGGCATTTGCCTTCTATTCCTATCGCCAGCAGTTGCTCATGCTGCGCAAGAACAAACTGCTGATCAGCCAACTCGACACCATCAACGAATACCAGCAGGAAATAGAAAAGAGCCAGCAACCCGTGAAAGCAGAAGAGAACAACACCGACGAACAGCAGAAACCGTCGGCTGCCAGCGGACAGCGGCGTGCCGCGCTCGTGCAGAAGTTCCGCCAGATTATCGACGAAGAGAAAGCCTATCTGCAACTTGACTTCAGCCGCGAGAAACTGCAACGGCTCATGGATGTGAGCAAGAACAGCCTCACCCCCGTGCTCCACGAGGTGCTCGGCGACGCAGCCAACCTGTCGGACTACATCAACAGCAAACGCATTGCCCACGCCTGCAAACTGATTCGCGAAGATCCGCAGATGACCATTGACAACATCGCCATGAACAGCGGATTCTCCACCACCCGCAATTTCAGGCGCTACTTCAAGGCACAAACGGGCATGTCGCCCGCCGAATACCGCGAGGCCCACCTCAATACCAATCCCACCGATTCAGAATAGTGCGTAGCCAGCAAAGCGGCACGCCATTATTCTCAACAGGAAGTGCCGCTTTTCATGGTCAGGAACACCGTTTTCGAGCATCCGAAGCAATGGGATGCTCCAGCAAATTACATTAATTTACCTTGCAAATTAAGTTAATTCACTTTTCAAATTAAGTTAAATTACCCAGCAAATTACATTAATTTACTTTACCATTCTGCCGCAATCATCACTCCATTCCCATGGTTTCCCTTATCGATTACAATGGTTTCATATCCAGAAACAATAACGAATGGCACGTCACATCATCAGCCTTGATTACCAATCACACAATTTCAAACCAAGGAACAGGAGACTGCTGGGCAAATCAGTCAATCGTCAACAGCCAAGAAAGGAAAAAAAGGAAAGGACAAGCGATGCCCCTGCCACGCTCATGACAACCGCCATCTCCGTCTTTTATAAACGAAGAGCAAGAAGATTGCCACATGATACATTTTTGTTAAAAACCCTAAAAATTGGGATAATCTGTCTTTACGGGTGAAACATTGTCAGTGGCACAAAGAAAGAAGAAAGGTCGTTTTTTTATAAATTTGCAAAAATAAACTCAAAAAAGTCTTTATTTTGAAAGAAAAAGACGTAAAAACGTACGGTTTAGCACCTAAACATCTATTTAATAAAACCTAACAATATGAAGAAAAAACTAACAACGCTACTGGCATTGCTATTCCTGTTTGCAGGAGCGGCAATGGCTCAGACGAAGATCACTGGCGTGGTGGTTTCTCATGAAGACGGTGAACCTATCATCGGTGCGTCGGTCACTCTGAAAGGGAGCAAGACCGGTGTGATAACCGATGTAAACGGTAAGTTCACGCTCAGCACCAGCCAGCAGAATCCGACTATCACCGTGAGTTACATTGGAATGCAGCCTCAGACTCTGAAAGGCAAGCAGAACATGCGCATTGAACTGCTTCCCGACGAGACCACACTGGAAGAGGTTGTTGTGACAGGTATGCAGAAAGTGGACAAACGACTGTTCACCGGTGCCACCACCAAACTGAGCGGTCAGGACAGCAAGATTGACGGTCTTGCCGATGCGAGCCGCTCGCTGGAAGGTCGCGCTGCCGGAGTGTCGGTGCAGAACGTATCGGGAACCTTCGGTACGGCTCCGAAGATCCGCGTGCGCGGTGCCACTTCCATCTACGGCAGTTCGAAGCCGTTGTGGGTGGTTGACGGCGTGATTATGGAAGACGTGGTAGACGTGGATGCCGACGATTTGTCGAGCGGTGATGCCAACACGCTGATTTCCTCGGCCATTGCCGGAATCAATGCCGACGACATTGAGAGTTTCCAGATTCTGAAAGACGGTTCTGCCACATCTATTTATGGCGCGCGCGCCATGGCCGGTGTGATTGTTGTGACCACCAAGAAAGGACAGGTGGGCCAGACCAAAATCAGTTATACAGGTGAATACACCATGCGCCTGAAGCCGATGTACAGCCAGTTCAACATCATGAACTCGCAGGAGCAGATGGAAATCTATCAGGAACTGGAGCAGAAAGGTCTGATGACCTATGCCGGACGCGCCAATGCGAAGAACAGCGGTGTATATGGAAAGATGTATCAACTGATGTCGCAGTATGACGACAGCAGCGGTTTGTTCGGACTGCCCAACACGGCAGAGGCCAAGGCCGAGTATCTGCGCGCAGCAGAGTTCCGCAACACCGACTGGTTTGACCTGCTGTTCAAGAACTCCATCCAGCATAACCACAGTATAAGCGTGCAGAGCGGTACCGACAAAGCCCAGCACTACATGTCGTTCTCTGTGATGGACGACCCAGGATGGACGCTGTCGAGCAAGGTGCAGCGCTACACCATGAACATGAACACCAACTTCAACCTGAACAAGCGGCTGACGCTGAACCTGATTGGCAACGCGTCCTATCGTAAGCAAAAAGCACCGGGAACCATCGACAGCGAGGCCGACGTGGTGAGCGGTAGTGTGGACCGCGGATTTGATATCAACCCGTTCTCCTACGCGCTGAACACCTCGCGTACGCTCGACCCCGATGAATACTACCAGCGCAACTATACGGAGTTCAACATCTTCCATGAGTTGCAGGAGAACTACATCGACATCAACGTGAGCGACTTCCGCCTGCAGGGAAAACTGAGTTACAAGCCCGTGAAGAAAGTGGAACTGAGCGGACTGGTGGCAGCCAAATACTCGGCCACCACACAGGAGCACAACATCAGGGACAACTCGAACCAGGCTCTGGCCTACCGCGCCATGGCCACCACCACCATCATGGACAACAACCGATATCTCTATACCAATCCTGACGACCTGAGCGCACTGCCCATCACCGTGCTGCCCGAAGGTGGTATCATCGACCGCACCGACAACCGCATGTTCGGTTGGGACTTCCGCGGCTCAGTGAACTACAACGACGTGTTTGCCGAAAAGCACATCGTGAACTTCTACGGCGGTCTGGAGACCAACTGTGCCGACCGCCATTCCACCTGGTTCCGCGGCTGGGGTATGCAATACTCCAAGGGCGAGGTGCCTTACTATGTATATGAGGTGTTCAAGAAAAGCGCCGAGGAGAATGCACAATACTACTCGCTCGCCAACAAGCACGAGCGCAGTGCCGCCTTCTTTGCCAACGCCTCTTACTCGTTTAACGGCATCTACACCATCAACGGAACCTACCGCTACGAAGGAACCAACAAACTGGGAAAGAGCCGTCAGGCCCGCTGGCTGCCCACGTGGAACATCTCGGGTGCCTACAACGTACACGAGGAGAAATTCTTCCAGAAACTGAAGCCAGCGTTCTCTCACCTGGCCTTCCGCGTTTCCTATTCTCTTACTGCCGAGCGCGGACCGTCGTCGGTCACCAACTCGCGCGACGTGATCTATTCAGGTCAGCCCTGGCGCCCGTTCACGTCGGTGAAGGAAAACCGCATGTATATCAGCCGCGTGGCCAACTACGACCTGACTTATGAGAAGAAGCACGAGTTGAACATCGGTGCCGACCTTGGTTTCCTCGACAACCGCATCAATATCACGGCCGAGTGGTATAAGCGTAACAACTACGATCTGATTGGTTACATGAACACACAAGGTCTGGCCGGTGAGGACACTAAGCCGGGCAACGTGGCCGAAATGAAATCAGACGGTGTGGAACTGAGCATCTCTACCACCAACATCAAGAGCAAGGGATTCACATGGACCACCAGTTTCATCTACTCGCACACTCATAACGAGGTGACCAAACTGATGAACAACAGCAACCTGTGGCGATTTGTGAGCGGTTCCGGTTTCGCCCGCGAAGGCTATCCCGTGCGCAGTTTGTTCAGCGTGCAGTTTGCCGGTCTGAACTCAGAAGGCGTTCCGCAGGTGATTAACCACAACGGTGTTGTTTCGTCAACGGGTACCTACTTCCAGGACACCACGCCCGAAGGCTTTGCTTCGCTGGTCTACTCTGGTCCTGCCGAGCCCACCGACATGGGTTCTTTAGGAAACATCTTCAAGTGGAAGGGACTGACGCTGAATGTGTTCGTGACCTACTCGTTTGGCAACGTCATCCGTCTGGACCGCGTATTCTCCAGTTCCTACAGCGACCTTACTGCCACCCCGAAGGAGTTCCGCAACCGCTGGATGGTGCCGGGCGACGAGAACCGCACCACCATCCCCGCCATCTCGAGCCGTCTGATCAACAGCGACTCGCAGCGCAGCAACTACACGACGTATATCGCTCGTGCCTACAACTCCTACAACTATTCTACCGAGCGCGTTGCCAAAGGCGACTTCATCCGCCTGAAAGAAATGTCGCTGGGCTATGACTTCCCCAAGAAACTGGTGAAATCAGTGAAACTGAGCAACCTCAGCGTGAAACTTCAGGCCACCAACCTCTTCCTGCTCTATGCCGACAAGAAGTTGAACGGACAGGATCCGGAGTTCATCAACTCAGGTGGTGTGGCTGTGCCAATGGCCAAGCAGTTCACTTTCACACTGAGAGTGGGTATGTAAGGAATCGAAAATTGAGAATTGACAATTGAGAATTGAGCATTATGAACACATATATATATTATAATAAGATGAAAGCAGGAGTATACGCTTGCCTCCTGCTGTTGGCAGCCAGTCTGCTTGCCTCGTGCGACGAGTTCCTGGACACCATGCCGGACAACCGCACAGAAGTGGACGAGCCCAACAAAGTGACCGACCTGCTGGTATCAGCCTATCCCGTACACGACTATATCTTCTTCAACGAACTGATGTCGGACAACATGGACTGCTACCCGCGCTACAGTAGCCATACGTCGCTCGCCGACTCCTGCTGGATGTGGTCGGAGGTATCAGAGGAAGCCACATTCTCACCGGCAAACCTGTGGAGCGACTGCTTCGGAGGCATCACCACAGCCAACATGGCCCTTGAGGCAATTGAGAACCTGGGCGGCCCCACCACTACCGAACTGCGCGAAGCCAAGGCAGAGGCCCTTATGCTGCGCGCCTACCATCACTTCATTCTGGTGAACACCTTCTGTGCTCCTTACGACAAAGCGAAGAACGCACAGAACCTGGGCATTCCCTATCAGTATGAGGTGGAGCGCGAACTGAACCCGCAATACGATCGCGGCACACTGGATAAGACCTATGAACTCATCCAGAAAGACATTGAGGAAGCCCTGCCCAATATCGGAGAGACAAACATTGAAGACGCTCCGAAGTATCACTTCAACATCAATGCTGCCTATGCATTTGCCACACGCTTCTACCTGTTCACCGAACAATGGCAGAAGGCAGTGGAATGCGCTAACGTGGTGCTGGGCAACACTCCATCGGAAATGATTCGCAACTGGGCTGACCAGGCAACCGTTGCCCGCAATGCCACGGAGCAAAGCCAGAAGTGGATTGATGCGGAAGCCAACGCCAACCTGCTCATCTGCACCACCTACGGTAACCTGAGAAACAATTTCGGAAACTATTCCACACTGAACTACTATTCTCACGGCCGTGTGATTGGCGACACAGAGACCATCAGGGCGAAGAACGTTTGGGGCGACCAATACACCATGTACTACGTGCAGCCGTTCACCTACAGCAGCAACACACTCGACCGCGTGCTGTGGTTCAAGTTGCCCTATTTCTTCCAATACACCAATATTATAAAAGGTACGGGATACACACGTTCAGTTTACACGCCGCTCACCGGCGACGAGGTGCTGCTCTCGCGCGCCGAGGCTTACATCATGCTGGGCAACTACGAGGCTGCCGTGAACGACATGAACGTATGGGCAAGAGCCATCTACCGCACACCAAACACGCTGACCGTGAACAGCATCACCGAATTCTACAACAAGATTGACTATTACGAGCCGCTGAATCCTACCATCAAGAAGCATCTGCACCCGGCATTCAACATCGGAGCAGAAGGCAGCGAGCAAGAATGTCTGCTGCAGTGCGTGCTGCAAATGCGGCGTATTGCCCACTTTGTGGAAGGACTGCGCTGGTGGGACATCCGCCGTTATGGCATTGAGATCTACCGCCGCTCCATCGGTTTCGACGGTTCCTCTATTGAAGACGTTAGCGACATGCTGAAAGTTGATGACTTGCGCCGCACGCTCCAGATTCCGAAGCGTGCCATTGATGCCGGATTCCAACGCAATCCAAGGTAGCACTGAAAAGGTGGAAAGTTGAAAAACTGAAAGGTGAAAAAGAGAAAAAATGAAAGTAAAAATCATATCATTATGAAAGTATTCAAGCATATCAATAAAAAGTGGGAAAGAATAGCCATGCTGCTACTGGCTCCTCTTTTCCTGACTCCGATGCTGTCAGCATGCGATGATGATGACGAAATACAGAAAGAGAGCATCATCGTTGCCGACAAGGATGTGTCGGACACTCCTTTTGACAAATGGCTGAACACATACGTGGTGGAGCCTTACAATCTGAAGATAGACTGGCGGTGGACTTACAACGACATCCGTCTGGGCTATTACACCGTGCCGGCATCGTATGAGTCGGCCGTGATTCTGGCTCATGTGCTGAAACACTGCTGCCTGGAAGCCTACGATGAAGCCGCCGGCATCTCGTTTACCCGCCATAATTTCCCCAAGCAGATTGTGTTTGTGGGAACCTGGGAGTATAACAACAACGGTACCAAGGTGCTGGGAACAGCCGAAGGCGGAAAGAAAATCTGGCTGGCCGGTGTGAACCATATCAAGGAGAACATCAACTTAGGCGCAGGACAGTTGAACTCGCAATATCTGAAGACCATGCACCATGAGTTCACTCACATTCTGAACCAGAACTCGCCTTACCAGGTGGCGTTCAAGGAACTGACCAAGACCACCTATGTGGCCGACTCATGGAGCAAGGATCCCTATAATGTGGACTACCGCAAGCGCGGCTACATCACTTCGTATGCACAGCACAGCCCGGGCGAGGACTTCGCCGAACTGTATTCGGTATACGTGACCAGCAGTGCTGAGACGTGGCAGAGTTATATGGACGAGGCCGTGGTGACAACCGTCGACGAAAACGGCATCAAGACCACCGACTACACCTATCAGAACATCTTGCAGAAAAAGATTGACATGGTGCGTGCATACATGGAGAAGTCGTGGGGCATCGACATGGACGTGATGCGCGAGGTGCTGGCTCGCCGCCTGAACGACGTGGTCAACGGCAATGTAGACCTTACCGACCTGACCATCGTGAAAGATTGAAAAGGTGAAAAAATGAAAAGTTGAAAAATTGAAAAACTGAAGGATATGAAAAGACATCATTTTTATCCATACGTGTTGCTGCTGCTTGCTGCCTTGCTGATGCAGGGATGTCTGAAGGAGCAGGAAGACATATTCGACGAAAAGCCCACCGAGCGACTTGAGGATTTCCTTGACCGCTTCAAGAGTGTACTTGAGAGTTCTGAAGACGGCTGGGTGATGGACTATTACCCCCAACCCGACCAGAGCATTGGCGGTGTTGCCTATATCGTGAAGTTCAAAGACGGCGAGATAACGGCATGGTGGGAGAACCGGCCTGGCCAATCAAAGACCAGCAACTACTCGTTCAAGAGAAACAGCGGTCCCATGTTGTCGTTTGACACCTATAACGAGTTCCTGCACTACTATGCTGAGGGAAGAAACTCTTCGTCGCTCTATCAGGGATACAAGGGCGATTTCGAGTTCCGCTTAGACAGCATTGTTGGCAACGACCATGTCTACATGCATGGAAACCGCACAAATAACGTGATTGCCCTGCACCGCTTCACGGGCAACCCCGACGAATACCTGGCCGAGGCATCGCAGAATGCGGAGGACATTATCGTGGACTATCTGGAAGGCACTTATGCTCAGGCCAGCATTCGCGGAGAGGTGGCTCCTGCCAGCCGCAGGATTGACTTCACTGTGACCGATGCAGGCAAGGTGAAGGAATACTCCAGAGCCTACCTGTTTACAAACCAGGGACTGCGCCTGTACAGGCCTGTCACCATCAACGGAAAGCCGATGCAGGATTTCAAACTGGCAACCACGGGAGAGGGCAGGCAGGAGTTGCAATGTCTGGACGAAGGACTGACAGACCTGAAACTGTCTGTTGTCGTTCCCGAAGGCTACTGCTTCTATAATGAATTTGCAGGCACCTATACCCTGCTCCATTACGAAATCGACCTGAATGAGCCTTATACGACAACCGTTCAACTGGTACCAAACCCTGACGGCAAGACCTATTCGCTGACCGGACTTTGCAAAGAAGAAGGAAAGTGGGCTGCCCAACTGAAGTATCTGAAGACTAACGGCACTTTGCTGTGGCTCGGACAGAGCATCGGCACTACCACCGAGGGATGGGAGATTTGGATTGCGCCCTATACGAAGAAACGCACCGGCACCATGACGGGTACGGTATACAAGGACGACACCATTGGATTCGAACTGAGAAAGAGCGGCGACACCGACAAGTTCGTGCTGAATTTCAACAGTTACGACCCGAAGGGAACGAACAACGTGACCAGTTTCCGCATGCGCTGCTACTCTGGTTCCACCAACAAAGGAAACCCGACAGAAGACTTGTGGATGAAATACTTCAAACAAGACGGCGAGGAATACTCCGACTATAGTCTCTACTATCCAGAAACAATGACCAAACAATGAAAGGAGATTGCAATATGAAGAAAATAACATTCAGTATTTTCCTGCTTGCACTCATCGGCATGGTGCTGAGCACCGCATCGTGCAAGGAAGACGAGGTGGAATTCACCCCGAAGGAAAGCCTTAAATTACAGAACTATGACCTGCTCTTCGACTGCAATGCCTCGCAAGGGTCTGTAACGGTGGATGCCGTTGGCAATGTAACGGTGCAGTCGGAGCAGCCCTGGTGCAACGCCACCGCGAGCGGAAACAAGGTGAACGTGAGCGTTACAGACAACACGTCTACCGAAGGCCGCTCCAGCAAACTCACCATCAAGGCCGACGGCAAGGAAATCGTTGTCGTTGCCCAGCAGAAAGGACTTGTGTTTTCTGTGAACGACGGAAATGCCTATGAAGTGATTGCTGCGGCTCAAGAGCATGTCATCGACATCGCCTATTCTGGCAACAAAGAAATCAGCGTGGAACCTTCTGACGTTGACTGGGTGACATTTGCCATCAAAGATGGAAAACTGTATGCAAACTGCCAACTCAACACTGCCGATAAAATCCGCGAAACGGAAGCGAGAGTAAAGGCTGGCGGCGTGACCAGTACAGTAACCATCCGCCAGAAGAACCTGTATTTCATCGTGAACAACGGAAATGACTACATCGGCAATGACAATGCCACGACTGTCAACCTGCCCATCAGCACGCCAGAGGGCATTGAATACTCTGTGGCAGAATCGGTTGTAGACTGGGCACGATTCTCTATCGTGAATGGTGACTTACGTGTTGAATTGGACGCAAACGAAACGGGGAAACCGCGACAGACGGAAACCACTATCACCTATGCCGGCGGACTGACAACCAAGTTCAAAATCCAGCAAGCAGACTTTGACAAAGACGTGCTTGGCACCTACACGCTGCAATATGGAAGTGGCAGCAAACGTATGATTGAACTGGAAAAAGCAGCCGACGGGCAGTTCCAATGGAGATTCCTCGATGGAAATATTGCCAACTTAGGTGCCACTATTCCTGTCCACATCGACCAGGCTACGAATACAATGAATGTAATGAGTAATGTGGACTTGGAGGCAACTTACGTGAAAGACGGAGTAACCTATAAACTGACCACACGAATCCTTTACCAGAACAGTGCGGGGTCTTTGTACTCAAAGAACTCAGACAAACTGGGAATGATTGGCACGCTGACCATTGCCGAAAACGGAACGTGCACATGGAACTTCGTAATCAACAACGATGTGGCAAGCACCTATTCTCTCTATGGACTCCGCATTGGTTACGGTACAGGCGGATATACAGGATGGGTGGGAAGTTACACCACATTCGCCAACCCCGTATTGGTTAAAGAATAAAAAAAGAGCAATATTAACAAACTTCTTCCGTTTTTTGTTAAGAGCCACGCATCCCATAGGGACAAGTGGCTCTTTCTCAACAAAACGAAACGAATGTAATAAAGCCTATGACGAATAAAGCACCAATCTTTACTACCATCGTGCTTCTGCTGATGATGCTCACATCGGTGAAAGCATACGCATGTACATCGGTGATTGTTTCGGGAAAGATAACGAAAGACGGGCGTCCCATGCTCTTCAAGAACCGCGACACCAGCAAACCTAACAACGTTGCCGTGCTTGTGAAAGGTGAGAAATTCCGCTATATCGGCATCGTTGCAGCAAGCGACATGGAGCCGAAGTCGGTATGGGGCGGGCACAACGAAGCGGGATTTGCCATCATCAACACAGCCGCCTACAACCTCAACGGATGTGAAGGCAACGACTCTAACGGCGACGGGAGTCTGATGCGCAGAGCCCTTGAGATATGCAGTTCGCTGAGCGATTTCGAGCACTTGCTCGACACCTTGCCCAAGCCCATGGACCTGAATTCAAATTTTGGTGTAATGGATGCTCAAGGTGGATGCGCCTACTATGAGACAAACAACCATGGATATGTGAAATTCGATGCCAACGACCCAACGGTGGCTCCCAACGGCTACCTTATGCGCACCAACCACGGCATGACAGGCTGCGCGGAACTGGACAGAGGAAAGGAACGGCTGATGGCTATCACCGACTTTATGGCCAATGCTCAGCAGCACAACGAAATAGACATGGAACATTTGTTGACAGGCATTCCCCGATACCTCACTCACGGTCTTACAAAAATCAATCTCTACGATTTGATGCCGCAAGACGAACAGCACACGAAGATGTTCCCATTTCTCGATTTCATCCCTCGTTGGAGCACATCGTCTGCCATTCTCGTGCAAGGCGTCACTAAGGGAGAGAACCCACTGCACACCATCAGTTGGACGAACATTGGATGGCCATTGGCTTCGGTTGCCATGCCGCTGGTGATCAGCACTTCTGGGAAACTGCCATCCATTGTCGGACACGGACCTGACGGGTCGTCCTGGCTCTGCCAACAGGCCATGTCGCAGAAACTGAATGTTTTCAGTGCCAAGGGCGGCAACAATCACGATTATATTGACATCTCCAAACTGATCAACCATGCCGGCACGGGCATTGCGCAACATGTGGCGGGCATTGAGAAAGAAGTGCTGAAACGCGGTTTCAAAATGATTGCCCGCATGAGAAAGAAAGGTAATCCCGATGCGCAACTCTCTGACAATTACTATCAGTGGGTGGACGAATACGTGAGAAGCAACTATTAGCACTGCATTATCAACTGTCTGCTGCACTGCCTGCAACTGTTTACGGTATTGCCAACAACGATTTGCAGCAGATATATAGCAAGCGGCATTCCTCTAAGCGAAGGAATGCCGCTTGCTTGTTTCTTTCGGCGGTTCATCATTTCCTAATGGGGGAAATGACGAATCCGAAGCGCTTGTTGCCGTAGGCTGCGCGGTATTTCGGCAGAGCGAGACCGTCCTTGCTCCAACTGTTCACTCCACCAACACCCGCATGCTCACGGTCGATGAACAGGTTGGTATACTTGGACTTCGGAACGTCCTGTACGTGACGTTGGTGCTTTTCATCACCTTCGTCGAGTGCCTCCTGGTCGTAGTGGAGGGCAGAGACATAGAAGGGATTGCGACAGGTGATGTTCAATCCCACGCCATCAGGACCCGTCTGTTTCCACCAGCGGATGTCTGCCTTCGTTCCTGTTTCCTGCGGACGGATGTAAGGATAGAACTGGTCATCGGCAGTCTGTTCGTAGATACCCACGCGCTGCGACTCTTTGCGGTCGGCATAGTTTTCAACGGGTCCTCGCCCATAGTAACGGCTTCTGTCCATCTGATAAGGCAACTGCATAACCAGTCCGAAGCGGAACATGGGGGGAACCGTCTCTGTCTGACTCGTCTTCATCGATTCATGCACGATAATTTCTCCAGCGGAATTGATGGCATAAGTGAAATTCAGGGTGGCGAATACTTCAGGCATATCATAACTAACCTTCACATGAACCACCTTTTCACCCAGTTTTGTCTTGGTCTGTTTTACTTCAAACGAAGTAAGATTCATGACAGGATTACGCCACACCTTGTAATCACGGTGAGCGCCGCCGCCCATATCGTTGTCAGTTACTGCTCTCCAGAAATTGGGTTTCAGCGTTCCTCCTTCGCCAAGCAGGGAGAATCCTGCCACATCATAGCGGCAGAGCAGTCCTGTGGCTTGGTTGAATGCCACCACGAAATCTTTTGCAGAGATAGTGGTGATGCCCTGTTTCTTGTCGTTCTTCACCTTGAATTTAACCTTTGGATCGTAGTTGTCTTCGGGGTTCATCAGGTACTTGCTGATAGGCAACTGACGATAAGCCACGGTCTGTCCTGCCTCCATCAGCGGCTCCGCCTGCTTAAGTCGGAAATCAATGTTGAGCAGCAGTTCACTGTTAAGATACTCTTCTTTGTCGGATTCCAGCGGGAGTGTGAACTCCTTCGACTGCTGCGGGGCGATGTCAAGACTGCTGATGCTCCCCTCTTGCACTTTCTCTCCGTCGGCCAACAACGCCCACGTCATGCTCACATTGCTCAGATCCTTGAAGAAATTCTCGTTCTTCACACAGATCACGCCTTTCTGGATATCCACAGCCTCAGCCCAGATATTCTGGTAAAAATAGCCCACTTCATACATCTGCGGATTCGGCACGCGGTCGGGCGAGATCAATCCATTACAGTTGAAGTTATTGTCTGAAGCGTCGTAGTTGTTATAATCGCCGCCATAAGCATAGCCATTCCCCTTGTGCAACGCCTGATCTACGAAATCCCAGATAAAGCCGCCCTGGTATTTGGGATATTTGCGCACCAAATCCCAATACTCCTTGAAGCCTCCAGAACTATTGCCCATGGCATGGCTGTATTCACACTGTATGAGCGGCTTGTCTGACTTGGGGTCGCTGGCATAACGCTCACACCACTCATGCGTGGCATACATCGGACAGCGGATATCAGTATTCTCGCCACCGCCAGCACGCTCCCAGTGGATGGGACGGCTCTTGTCTTGACTCTTAATCCACTGATAGGCCGCCGTGAAGTTGGGACCGTCGATGGTCTCATTACCCAGACTCCAGAAGATAATGCTGGGATGATTGAAATAGGTTTGCACATTATGCTGGTTGCGCTCCATGATTTGTTTGGAGAAGAGCGGCGTATAACTCAATGCTTTGTCCGGATGATAGCCAAATCCGTGTGTCTCCTGATTGGCCTCGGCACAGAGATAGATGCCATACTCATCACAAAGGTCATACCAAACGGGATCGTCTGGATAATGGCAGGTGCGCACGGCATTGATGTTAAACCGCTTCATGATCTGAATATCCTGAATCATACGCTCGCGGCTCACCACATAGCCGCCGTCGGGATCCATTTCATGGCGGTCGGCACCCTTAATCAAAATGGGCTGCCCGTTCACCAGCAACTGTGCATTCTTGATTTCCACCTTGCGGAAACCCACCTTCTGTACAATTGCCTCATGCTCGATACGAGTGGCCTGCTGCAAAACACCTCGGCGAGTCTTCTTGGGTTTAGCCGTAGTAACAGCCTTGGCCACGAGCGTATATAAATAAGGTGTCTCGGCCGTCCACTTACGGGGATTCTTTACGGTGAGCGTAACACCGCCCTGCGCGGGCAACGACTCATCCCAGGCATTGATAACATCACTTGCAACCTGATTTCCTTCAGCGTCATACAGTGACAACTCCACGTTGCACGCTCCTCTGGCCAGCACATTCACCTTCAGCAATCCGTCTTGATAGTTGTTTACCAAGTCAGGTGTGATGCGAATGTCATCGATATGCGTCTTCGCATCGCGGCAGTAGAGATAACTGTCGCGGGCCACGCCGCTCAACCGCCAGAAGTCCTGATCCTCACAATAGGAACCGTCGCACCAGCGGAACACCTGAAAAGCAATCAAGTTCTCTCCTGTATGCACAAACTTCGTGATGTCGAACTCCGTAGCAACCTTCGAATCCTCACTATAGCCCACATACTGACCATTCACCCAAAGATAGATGTTACTGGTAACACTTCCAAAATGTGCAATCACCTCTTTACCGTCCCATCCTTCCGGAATGGAAATCGTCTTGCGATAGGAGCCCACATGGTTATCTTTCACCGGCACGGCCATATTGAAATCGCCCTCTTTGTAGTCTGCCATGGTGGGATTCTGAAAATGACCGCGCCATGCGAAACCAATGTTCACATATACCGGATCGCCGTATCCGTTGAGTTCCCATATGCCAGGAACAGGCATCCTGCCCCATTGAGAATCATCGAAGCCGACGGTAAAGAAATCCGTGGGACGCTGGTCGGCATTCTCCACCCATTTGAATTTCCAGTCGCCATGCAGGGATACGAAGCGTTCCGATTGCTGCCTGTCGCCCCTGCGCGCCAGTTGTTCGTTCTCAAAAGCAAAGAATGTAGTGTGCTTTGTCAATGTGTTCACACTGTTCACCGCCATGTTGTGCCACTCACTGAAAGACTGTGCCCATGCTCCTGTAGCCAGAGCCAGCATCACAGCCACTGAAAAGAATTTGTTTTTCATATCATGATATTTTATGATTGTTTCCCTTTATCTTGACCATTGCACGCCCGTTCCGATGCTCACGAAGGCTCCGGGTCGAAAGCCCTCATTACGGTTTCGCTTTTTTTTTTTGGACACCTGCCGTTTGTCTAAATAGCGGGCATACTCGCAACTTGCCAGCAGGAATGCACCCACACCGAAATTAGCCTCTGAAGAAGCATCCACTGTCTGACCGGGAATGGCTCGCTCGCCTATTGGCTGCACATACCCCACACGTCCGTTGGCCTGCAATGCCGTCTTGGCAAGATAGTTCCACGCCTTTTCCACAACCGGCGCAAACTCCTGAACGTCCAAGAGTCCGTTGTTCAAGCCCCATAGCATGCCGTAGGTAAAAAATGCGGTGCCGCTTGTCTCCGGTCCCGGAGCCTGCTGTGCATCCATCATTGAGCGTGTCCAGTAGCCTTTCTTCTGCTGCAAAGCGGCCACTGCTCGTGCCAGCCGTATATATTTGTCTACAAAGAACTGATAGTGCTTGCTGTCTTCTGGCAAATCCTGAAGCACTTTGGCAAGTCCGGCCAGCACCCATCCGTCGCCGCGGGCCCAGAAATCCTTCTGTCCGCTTGCCGTCTTGTGCTTGGGATAAACATACTTGCCGTCACGGAAATAGAGTCCCGTCTCCTTGTCCAGCATGATGCTGTCTGTGAACAACACATTCTCATAGAGTTTTTCCAGGAATTGTTCGTCGCCCGTAATCCGATACATCTTCGTCATCACGGGCATCACCATGTACAACGCATCCGCCCACCACCAGTAATCATGCTCCCGGCTGTAAGCCTCAAAGGTCATCACCTCCTTGGCCCTTGCCACTTTCTGTTCGCCGCCACCGTCAATGTGATACAGATCCACATACGTCTGAAAACAAATCTGCCAGTCTCCGAACAGCACATGCTGCTGGTCTTCACCATACTGCTGATATACCCACTTGGCAGGATTCATCTCCGTGGCTCCCATCCAGTGGTTAAACGCAGCCCACCGGCGGCTATAATTGAGCATATCCTCGTCTTTCAGCAGTTTATATACTTCAATATTACCAGTATGGTAGGCGGCATTATCCCAGAACGCGTTCACCTCGGCTGGGTTGTTCTCCTGCCAATAGCGATTCACCTTCTTGATGATTCCTATCACGTCGTGCGCGTTCCACCGCTTAGCCTCAGTGGGCAGTACGGCAAAAAGGCCTAACAAAAATACGATTATTGCTTTTTTCTTCATATTCTATTTGTAATTGTTCTCTTCTGATGACCATTTATAAATACTTGCTCACCACTTGTCTTTCGTCTGGATATCGTCATCCCAGCGGTGATCCTTGGGGAACGGTTTCCCATTCCAAGCCTTTATCTGCGTCCACGGCTGCGGCTGATCGGTCCAGAAGAGATGACTGGCAGGCAGTCCCAGAGGCATGAAACAGAGCGAGGTCATATACAGGCTTCCATTATTGGTATACCAATCGGCCACTTCCGGCTGACTTCCACAGAACCCGATGGTGAGAAATCCGCCTTCGTTGAAGTTCTGCTGCCCGTCGAACATCCGGTGCATCACCTTCGTCAATGCAGCCCTCACCTGCCCGTTTTTCAGTTCTTGCGGCAGTTGCTCATGCCAAGCCAGCAATGCCAGCGGCTGCAGGGCTGCCAACCGATACGGTATGGAACGCCCGAACACGGGGAATGTGCCTTCGGGAGAGATGAGCCGCTCCAGTATGACTGCATATTTCTGCGCACGTTTCAATGCCCGCTGCTCATATTTCGCATAGTCAATGCGTGTGTTCGCTCCAGCGTCCACCATGGCACGAAGGGTTTCCAGATACATGGCATGAAACACATAACTTGAATAATAGTCGAAGGCGAAATGGGGTCCGTCGGCATACCATCCGTCTCCTACATACCACTCCTCCACTTTCCGGCAGGCAGTGTTCACACGGAACTCGTCATAAGCACTCAGTCCTGCGGCCTTGGCAATGAAGCTCTCAATGATGGCCGAGAACAGGAACCAATTGGTATAAGGAGGATCAATCTTGCGCAGTTGCTGAAACTCATGAATATACCGCTGTTTGGTGGTTTCGTCCAATGGCACCCACAAGGCATCATACGCACGCAGGAAACTCTCTGCGATATAGGCAGCATCCACAAGATTCTGCCCACTGGCACCCCAGCACAAATAATCCGGCGATTCGGGATCCACACCATTCTTATACGACTGCAATGCCCATGTGCGCAACTGCCGCCGCTGCGTTCCTTCTTCAGAATCGTCATCGGGAAGAGCAAGCCAGGGAGCAATGCCGGCCATCAGTCTGCCGAAAGTCTCCATATACACCACCTTCCGGTTTCTGTTGTCAAAACTTGGCGAGAACTCCGTCTGCATACTCTTCTGCAATGTTCCTCTTGCCATATTCTCCAGCACAGGCTGCGCCATGCCATAGGCCAACCGGCACCATGCAGAACGGTCGCTTTCCATGGCAATCATCTTTTTCTTTGCCTTCGCATTTGAAGCGATGCTGCTCTTACAGGCACCGTTGCCTGCCATCCCTGCCATCAAAAGCAGGAACATCCATCGCAGCACCATTGTTTTCTTCATTCTCATCTCTTTGTCATTAGTCTTTGCAAATATAAACAAAAATCCCCGAACCACAGTAAACATGACAAGGATTTTTATTCGTCATGGCACACATGCCTACTGCCCCACTGCATTGTCTCTCTGCACATGCTCGCGGATTCGTTGCAGACAAATCTTATGAAGACGGAAGCAGAACCATATCAGAACGATGTAGAGAACGCCTCCCAAGGCTGGCTGTATGTCGATAGAGAAGGCAATGGTGTCATAAATGCCATGGGCTATCACGGGGGCGGCGAGAATCATCACACGATAGCGCTCATTGCGCGGCCGGCTGAAACGATACAGGGAATAATAATAGCCCATGAGCACGGCAAAAGCATAATGAGCAGGAACCGCCAGCAAGGCGCGGCTGATTCCCACCTGCTGCCACATGTCCACGTTGCCGAAAAGATAACTCACATTCTCCACGGCGGCAAAACCCATGCTCACACTTACCGCATACACGATACCGTCGTAGTGTTCATCAAAGATTTTGTTCCGTCTCAGCAGCATGTTCAGCATCAAGAGTTTGATACCTTCCTCGGGAATGGCAGCCACAATGAATGCCGTGAAGATAGCGCCTAAGAGAGTCGTTGGCATATTGGTTCCCGCTCCCGCCATCATCAGCATGGCCTCCACAATGGAGATAGGAATCACCGAAAGCACTCCAAGCAGGAATCCTTTTGCTATCAGTCTCACAGGTTCCGGCCGTTTGTCTTGCTTATAGACAAAGACCAACAAGGCAATGGCAGGAATCAGTGCACATGCCAGAATTATCCAGTTGTTTGTCATCATAGTTGCAAAGTTACGAAAAATCGAGAGCAGAACAAAACAAATCCATTTGTTTTTTATGCCGAGATGAAGTAAGTTATTCAAAGTTACGAAAAATATATAAAATATCTGCAAGGGATGCAGGTGAATGCGAAAAATAATTTGTATATTTGCATTTTGATGAAAGAATGCCCGTTTCTGCAGCACGGAAAAGGGCAAAATATGATAACACAGAAATCTATCAGCACATGGAAAGTGAGAAGAATATCAACGGAAAGCGCAACGGCAATTTCTATCTGGAATACCAGCCAAGTATCAATTACGCAATGGTGAGGAACAACGTGAAGACCGTCATTGCCTGTTCGCTGGAAAATGCCGATGAAGAAGACTGGCACAACATCAAGATTGCACTGGTGGGTGAGCAGATGGCGATGCAAGAAGTGATTGTCGACACGCTGCAAGCAGGACAGAGCACCTTACTGGAATCGCTGAAAATCACGGCTCCCGAGGAGATGCTGGCGAATCTCACGGCCGATGTGGAGACCGTGTTCACCGTCATTGTCTCTGTGGAGAGCGACGAGGTGTTCCGCCAGAACTATCCCATCACGCTGCGCCCCGACGACTATTACCTGCACCTTGACGAGGGCACGCACCAGAAGGAGATTACCAAGCAGACCATCTGGGAGCGCAAACTGCTTGACTTCTCACTGCGCAACAACATGATTAATTGCAAACTGGGCAAGCGCGTCATTCCGTTTGTCTCGTTCGACATCCATAAGTTGGAGGACTTGCTGCAAGAGGGAAAGGACTATTCGGTGGTGCCCTATCCCGAGAAACTCATTGAGCCGGAGAGCGACGGCATGTACCGCTCGGCCACACAGGCTGCCTCCCTGCGCGAAAAGGTGATAACCGACATAGAGAAAAGCCATCAGATCACTTCCTTTCTGAGCGAAACAGAACTCCGCAATGCGCTGAAATTTATTTATCGCACATCGCGCAATGCACTGGAAGAGAACGGTGCCAACACGCTGTTCGTCGTGCTCGGCATGCTGAAATGGTATGAGAACGAGAAGAGTACTATTGCCCGCTATGCACCGCTGCTGATGCTGCCGGTGGATATTGTGAGAAAGGCCGGCCAGAACTACGTCATCCGCCTGCGCGACGAAGACACCATCATGAACATCACGCTGCTGGAACTGCTGAAGCAACAGTTCCGCATCGACATGAGCGTGCTCGACCCGCTGCCCACCGACGAACATGGCGTAGACGTGATTAAGATACTCAATACGGTGAGGATGGCCATCCGTGAACAGAAAAACTGGATGGTACTCGACGAAGCATCGTTGGGCTTGTTCTATTTTAACAAGTTCGTCATGTGGAACGACATCCACACCAATGCCGAGAAACTGAAAGAAAATGAGGTAGTGAAGAGTCTGATGGAAGGCCGTGTGGCACTGAAAGACTCTGGAGAGGCTGTGGATGCGCGCGACGTGGACAAGAAAAACCAACCCATGGATTTCTGTATTCCCATCGACGTTGACTCATCCCAAATGGAGGCTGTCATCGAAAGCGGACGCGGAAAGAGTTTCATCCTCTACGGACCTCCGGGAACCGGCAAGAGCCAGACGATTACCAACATGATTGCCAACGCCCTGTATCAAGACAAGCGCGTGCTCTTCGTGGCAGAGAAAATGGCTGCCCTCGAAGTGGTGCAGAAGCGTTTGGCCAAGATAGGGCTCGCCCCCTTCTGTCTGGAACTGCACAGCAACAAGGTGACAAAGACACATTTCCTCAACCAAATGG
Source organism: Prevotella sp. UBA4268 (assembly GCA_002395135.1). Lineage (GTDB taxonomy): Bacteria > Bacteroidota > Bacteroidia > Bacteroidales > Bacteroidaceae > Prevotella. Next base: position 35,374 of record DGWC01000015.1, read on the forward strand.
AGAAAGCGCTGGATGTGCTGCATGTGAAAGAGCCCGAGGAATACAAGGCCACGAGCGACAAACTCTATGCCCACCGACAGCAGATGATAACATACATTGAGAACCTGCACCGCAAACAGCCGTCGGGATTCTCACTATACGAGTGCATCACGCGCCATCTGTCTATTGAAGACGAGGAACTGAAAGACAATCTGCCCAAGCCTGCCGACGTGACCAAGGAGAAACTGGCACAGTGGATTGAAGACATTGCCACACTGAACACGGTGTTCAAGGTGACGGGACATCCGTCGTCCCACCCTCTTCTGGGACTCTTCCCCCACACGTTCAGCAACGAGAACAAGGAGAAACTGCAGGCGCTGCTGCCCCAGTATCAGAAAGAATACGCCCGTACCGAGCAGTTGGTGGCCGAAGCACCCGTGAAACTGGAACTGACACCCAACGACCTGAAATGGGCAACCGATGTATACGGTCTGTTGCAGCAACTGCCCAAACAGTCGCTTCAGCAGTTCATCCAGCAGGATGCCGACACCTGGCAGAACCGCTGGCAGGAAATCAGCAACAAATGGTTCCTGCCCAGATTCTTCGGCAAGCGCTCCTTCAAAAAAGAATTCAGCCAGTTTGCCGGAGTGGCTGACTTTGCCGACGTGCCCGACCTGCTTGACAAGCAGAAGAAATTCAAGCAGTTGCTGAAAAACTACTGTCTGAGCCACCATGCCGACTACAACAGTTCAGAAACCGCCCTTTGCGACACGCTGACAGCCGACCGTCTGGCTGCCGTGAGCAAGCAGGAGGCAACACTCAACGGAATCATCAAGGACATAGAGAAATATGCCGTGCTCGGACAGTACAACACGTTGCCCACGGCCCGCCTGTCGAAACTGAACGAACAGGCAGCCACGTGGCTCAACCATTTCGATTCGTTCAAAGACTGGTGCCTCTGGAGCGAGCGCCGCGCCAAGATGATTGCCAGCAGACTGCGGCCGGTGGTCACTGCCATCGAGAAAAACGGCATGCAGCCCGACCAGGCCTCAAACGCTTTCCAGAAAAGCATATACCACGTGCTCACCATGGACATCGTTGACAAGGATCCCTCGCTCGCCAAGTTCAACGGCCTTATCTTCGAAGAGATGGTCGACAAGTACAAGCAGGAGACTTACCAGTTCCAGAATCTCTGCAAGCAGGAACTCTATTACCACCTCGCGGCACAGATTCCTTCACAGACCATCGCGGCCACGGCCAACTCGGAAATGGGCATCCTGAAACGAAACATCGCCAACAAAGGCCGCGGCACCAGCATTCGCAAGATTATCGACCAGATTCCCACGCTGATGCCCAAGTTATGCCCCTGCATGCTGATGAGCCCCATCTCAGTGGCACAGTATATCGACATGAATTCCGAGAAATTCGACCTGGTCATCTTCGACGAGGCCTCACAGATGCCTACAAGCGAGGCCGTGGGAGCCATTGCCAGGGGAAAAGCACTGGTCTGTGTGGGCGACCCCAAGCAGATGCCACCCACCAGTTTCTTCGCCACCCAGTCGGTGGATGAGGAAGAAGTGGAAATCGACGACATGGAAAGCATCCTCGACGACTGCATCACCCTGTCAATGCCCGGACACTATCTGTCGTGGCACTACCGCTCAAAGCACGAATCACTCATTGCCTTCAGCAACCTGAAATACTACGACGGCAAACTGCACACCTTCCCGAGCATTGACGACCAGCAGTCGAAAGTGCGCCTTGTGCAACTTGACGGCGAGTATGACAAGGGAAAGACTCGTTCCAATCCGGCCGAAGCCAAGGCCATCGTCGACGAGGTGCTCCGCCGTCTGGCCGACCCGCAACTGTCGAAGCGCAGCATCGGCGTGGTGAGTTTCAGCAAGGTGCAGCAGAACCTGATAGAAGATATGCTCATTGATGCCCTCGCGAAACATCCCGACCTCGAGGCAAAGGCATACAACTGCGAGGAGCCCATCTTCATCAAGAACCTTGAAAACGTGCAGGGCGACGAGCGCGATGTCATCCTCTTCAGCGTGGGCTATGGCCCCGACAAGCAAGGACATGTGTCGATGAACTTCGGACCGCTGAACAACGAGGGAGGCGAGCGGCGACTGAACGTGGCCGTAAGCCGTGCGCGCTACGAAATGATTGTCTATGCCATCCTGCATGCAGAGCAGATCGACCTGAACCGCTCCAACGCAAAGGGCGTTGAAGGACTGAAGAGTTTCATCGAGTTCGCCGGCAAGGGAACGGTGCTCCGCCAGAGCGCAGCGGTTGCCAGCAACACCATCAACGACAACGAAAGCGCAGAGAGCGACCTGGTGAAACTGGTGGCTAAGGAACTGAACGAACAGGGCTACAAGACCGTTACGCATGTGGGGCGCAGCCAGTTCAAGATTGACATTGCCGTGGTGAACCCGGAGAAGGAAGACGAATACATGATGGGCATCCTCTGCGATGGTCGAAACTACTATGAAACCAAGACCACGCGCGACCGCGAGATTGTGCAGCCAGGCGTGCTGACCGGCCTTAACTGGAACGTCATGCGCGTGTGGGCTGTCGACTGGTATGCCAACCACGACCAGGTGATGGCACGCATCCTGCAACGTCTGGAGGATGTTAAAAACAACGTGAAGCACCAAAACAAGGAAGTGGACGAAGCCAAGAACCTGGCTTCGAAGGCTTTCGATGCCTCTGGTCTCAAGACCGACAAAGAGAAGGAATATCATTTGCCGAAGCGGCTGGAGAACAAGAGCATCACCGAGATACCTGCCGAAGAGATTCAGAAGGTGGTGATGATGGCTGTGGAGCAGAACCTGTCCATTCCCCTGGAGGAACTGAAGAAACTCGTAGTGAAAATCCTGGGATTCACCCGCCGCTCCACCAAGAGCGACATGGTGGTTGACAAAGCCGTTGAGTTCCTGCAGATTATGGACAAGATCAGCGTCAGCGACGGCATGATTTCACTGAAGTGAGCACAGCAGCACACCGCGAAACCGCCTGCAAAGCATCGTCTTTGATGCTGCAAACAGTCAGTTTCGACGAATGATTCGGCTGGTATGGAAAAGTAAATCAATTTGATTTGAAAGATAAATCAATTTGATTTACTTTTTCTTGGCGGCTGTCTGGAGAGCGAAAAGCGGCACTATTGGGCATGTTTTCTGCGGTAATCCCACAACTCTATCGAGTTAATCACGTTCTGCCAAAGCACATAACAGCCGGCGCCTACCGACGAAACGGGATTCAGATACATATAGGCCACCCAGATGCTGAGCGCGGTATTCTTCTGGAAAAGGGCCTGCCCGCTGTTGATTTCCTCGCCGAGTTTCCGGCCGATGCCACGGCCGATGAGGAACTGCACGAAGCAAAGAATGAGACTGGCCACGGCTATCATCAGCAGCAAGCGGAGCGTGGCATCGCTGTGCACAATGTTTTTCACGGTGATGCCCGTAGTGATGCTCAGCGAAATGCCCCACAGATAGAAACTCAGGTTTGGCATAGAGGTGATTTTCTTGCACATCTTCTTAGCATGGTGCTGCACCAGCCATCCCAGGATGAGCGGCAGGATGAGCACGATGCTCACTTTCTGGAGAATGATGAGGAACGCCGACAGGAACGAAACGTGAGCGGTATGCTCCAGCATCGGGAACACGGTGGGAATCATAAAGCACGACACAAACGAGGAAATAATCACAAAGGTGGTCATGGTGTTGATGTTTCCGCCCAGTTTTCCCGTCACCACTGGCGATGCCGAAGCGGCAGGACCGATGATACAGGTGAGCACAGCCTCCCACAGCAGTTTCTGTTCTGCATCGTCTTTCACCAGCCAGATAATCCCTAAATTGGCCGCAACGAGCAGCAATTGCGCCGCCAGCACCCCCACATGCCATCGGTGAGGGAGCAACTGATGGAAGTCCACCTTGCAGAAGGTGACAAACAAAGTAAGGAAGACAAACAGCGGAAAGATGACATCGAAGATGGGTGCCAGCGCATTCCCCGCACTGTCTAACGCAGGAACCAGGTCGAAAGTGAGATAACAAACGGTTCCTACCGTGATGGCGACTGGCAATGTCCAGTCTTTTAAGAACTGAATCAGTTTCATTCCCCTTGATTTTTTGGTTACTCATTCTTCAGTGATTTCCGTCAGTTCATAGAACGGGTTCTGCACGTCTTCAGGGAAATAAGCCTTCCCTTCGTCGTCCACCCACACGGCAATGCCGCACTGCACGGCGGGATGATCCATGGTGAGATGCACCCGTTTCTCTATGCCAGTGATAATGTTTCGCATAAATGCTTTCTTCATATCTTCGATGATTACTGCTATTGATGGTTGTCTGTCTGTTCTCTGCCAGGAGCCTGTCCCTGGCTTTTCTTGATGATCATCAGCGAGAAATAGGGAAACTTTCGGCCCGCAATTTCTCCGGCGCTGATGATATGACAGGAGTCGGGCGCACCGACGTTCTCAAAATAATGGTACTCGCATTCCGGATGGCCAGCCATGAACTTCTTCACTTCGGCCTCGCACTGCGACAGTTTCATCACCACCAGCGTGAACGACTGGCTCAGCAGCGCGCTCATCTCCTCCTCGCCGGCCGTCCCCGGAATCACCTGCAGGCGCTCCCGATGGCTCACCAGCGACAGTTGGGCAACGGCTGCCGCAGCAATAAACGAGGTGATGCCGGGCAACTGCTCCACGGGAACCCCCATCGTGTGAAGCCTTTCCATCACGTAATGGATGGAGGCATAGATGCTCACGTCGCCCTCTACGGCCACCGCCACGCGCCTGTGGTCGCGATAAAGCCGCACAATCTCCATGCAGATGTCATCATAGGCGCGCTGGGCCAACTGTCCGTTGCGGCTCATCGGCACGTCAAACAGCCTCATCTCGGCTTTCACATCCCAATGGTTGATGATGTCGGCAGCACGCGATGAAACCCCGTTGGCCTTTCCCCGGTCGCTTCCCTCGCGCGTGTTCCCAGCCGTGGCAGGTAGAATCACCACATCGGCATTCCTCAACACGTTCAATGCCTTCATGGTAATCAACTCCGGGTCGCCGGGACCTAAAGAAACGAAAGAGACATTCCCTTGCATACGTCTTTCTTTTTGATTCGGATGCAAAGTTACGAATAAAAACAGAATATCTCCGTCTTTTCACTCAATTTTTCGTATCTCCCGAGACGGGAGTGGAGGAACAGACCGTCAGAAACGCAGTTCCTTCCCTCTGTAGAAATCCAGAATGGCATGCTGATAGAGATACTCGTATTTGGCACGCAGCAGGTCGCTCTCGGCTTTCATCAAACTGTTCTTCGCCTCGTTGAACTCGGTGATGTTGGCCTTTCCATATTCATATTTGGCCGACATCAGACGAAACGACTCCTCGTTGCTGCGCCGGGCCTCTTCGCTGCTCTGGTATTTTGCCTGCGAGGCCACGGCGTTGTAGTAGGCCTGCTGTATCTCCTTATACAGGTTTTTCTTCACATTCTCCAGTTGCAACTGCTGAACCTGCTGGTTCAAGCGCGCGTTGCGCACCTGGTTGCGCACCTCAAACCGCGTGAAGATAGGTATCGAGAGGTTCACACCCATATACTGGCTGAAGTTGTTGTCGAGTTGCTTGAAGAACCCGTCGGCAGGCATTCTGCTCACCTTATAGTAATTTGACCCCAGTCCGGCCTGGAACGACAACTGCGGAAGCGATGCGCTCTTGGCGATGGCAATGCTTTTCTCCGTACCCTCCAGCCGCAACAACTCGGCGCGCACCTCGGGTTTGAGCATCACGGCCTCATGGAAAATCACCTCGGGCGATACCAGCGGAGCATTGCTCCACAACGTATGGGCAGGTATTTCCACGGCGAATCCTTCGGGCGACGGCAGTTCGAGCAACTGCGACAGAGCGAGCAGATTGAGCCGATAGTCATTGTCGGCCTGCGTGGCGGTGAGCCGGCTTTGCGCCAAGGTCGCCTCTTGCTGCGCCAGTTGGGTGCCGCTGGCCTTCCCGTTTTTTATCAACTGCTGCAGACGGTACACCTGCATGGAGTCAATCTCTATCTGTCTCAGTGCCACATTGCAGAGTTCCTTGCTGTAGAGAATCTGCACATAGGCCTGCGCCACCTGCACGCGGATATCATTCTTCGCCTTCTCCAGATCGGCCATGGCAGCCTGAAGGTTCAGTTGGTTCAGTTCCAGCGTGCGCGGAATGCGGAATCCGGTGAACAGTGGCACCGTTGTACCCAGAGAGAACGAGGTGCTGCTGGTGTTCTGGTTTGTATAGGTATTTTGTGCCGTGAGTCCCCGTCCGAACGACATATTCTCTGAAGCCGACGCGTTCAGGTCGGGCAGTCTGCTGTTCTTGGCGGTGCTCACATCCAGTTCTCTTTGCTGGCGGGCAATGTCTTTCTGCTTGATTTGCAGGTTGTGCTCCACGGCATGGTCGATGCATTGTTTCAGCGACCAGGTCTGCTGCGCATAAGATGGTGCCGCCAACAGGCTGAGCATCCAGAGCGAGAGGCTGCCGAGTGCTTGTCTTACAACTGCTTTCATAGTGCTGCGCTTTTGTTATTTCTTGTCATTTTCAGTCACAATCTGCGGGCCGCGCACGGTTTCCTTTTTCGTGATGCCGCTCTTGATTTCAATGTTCACACCGTCGCTCAATCCGGTCAGCACCTGCTTGCGCGTGTAGGTCTTTTCCGTTCCGCTGTCGTTGACCAGATAAACGAATGTGGAGTCGCCGCTGAACTCAATGGCACTCTCGGGAACGGTCAGCACATTCTCGGCGCGGGCCAGTTCAATCTCGGCATTGGCACTGTAACCGCTGCGAATCTTGCTGCCTTTGAGCAACTTCACCGCGGCCTTGATTTCAAACTGGTTTGCCCCGTTGCTTTCCACTGCCTTAGGCGATATGTATTCCAAAGAGGCATCGAAACTCAGGTCTTGCAGGGCTCCGATGGTTATCTTCATGGGCATGCCTGTCACCAGTTGCCCCACTTCTGTCTCGTCAATGTTCCCGCGGAATATCAAATCGTTCATGTTGGCAACGCTGGCAATGGTTGTTCCGTCGTTGAATGTGTTGCTGTTGATGACAGAATTTCCCACCTTCACGGGAATGTCGAGAATCACGCCCGAGATAGTAGAACGGATGAGCGTGCTGCTGGCACTGGCGTTGCTCTTGGAGATGCCGTCGCGAACCACGGCAAGTGCGTCGTCGGCAGCATTCTTCTCCTCCCGTGCCTGCCTCAGTGCCTGCCTCACCTTGTCGAACTCCTCGGCGCTCACCAGTTGCTCTTTGTAGAGACCTTCCTCGCGCGAGAAGTCTGTCTGCGCCTGCCTTAGGTTCAGTTGTGCCAGCCTTACGCGGCTCTCTGCCGAACTCAGTTGTCCCATGTCGGGAATCACTTTCACCTTGGCAATCACATCGCCCGCGTTCACATAGTCGCCAGCCTCTTTCAGAATTTCGGTGATAATGCCCGATATCTGCGGCTTCACGTTCACTTCGTTGCGCGGCTCTATCTTCCCGGTCACCACCGTCTGCTTTGAGATATCGGCCACCGCTGGCGTGAACTCATGATATGCCACGGGCTGAGGCAGCGACTTCTGATACAAGAACACGAATGTTCCGATGAAGATGAGCGCCACGATAATGGCAACAATCAGTTTACTGTACTTTTTCATATCTGTATTTTATTCTTGTTATCTTTTTCCGTTTTTATCTTGTCACCGCCCTCTGCCAAGCGGGAGTGAGCGCTATTCATCGCGCATGGCATCCACTGGCTTGATGCTCATGGCACGCCAGGCGGGTGCCAGTCCTGCCAGCACGCCCATCATACTGATCACTGCACCAGCGAAGATGGCCGTCCAGAAATCCACTTGGAAATGCGCCTTGAGGATGCCGTCTTCGGTATTTCCCAGTTCCAGCATCTGCAACACCAGCACGGCAAAGAGGATTCCGCTCATGCCGGCCACCGAAGTGAGCACCAGACTCTCGGAAATAATCTGCGAGAGAATCATGCGCGGCGTGGCTCCGATGGCGCGGCGGATGCCTATCTCGGTGGTTCTTTCGCGCACCGTTACCATCATGATGTTGGAAACGCCGATGGCTCCGGCAAGCAAGGTGCCCAGTCCTACGAGCCATATCAGGAAATTCACGCCCTTGAACAGGCTGTCCATCAGGTTGAACAGTATTTCCGTGTTGAACACCATTACGCCCCGCTCGTCGGTCGGATCCACGGTGTGCGCCCTGGCAATCACCTCTCGCATGCGCTGGGTGATGGTCGACATGGTCACTCCCGGCTTTGCCGTGGCGCAGATGATGTGCACCGCCTCGCCCATGTTATACGTTTGCTGCAGCAGGGTGATGGGCAGGGTGACGGCTTCTTCCGACTTTCCGTTCAGGTTGATACCGCCTTCCTTATAGTCAACACCCACAATCTGATAATACAACGAGTCCACTCTGATCTGGGTGCCGCAGGGGTCGCCGCCACCAGGAAACAGTTCTTTATACACTTTCTTGCCGATGACGCACACCTTGCGGCGCTGCAGCAGGTCCATATCGTTCAGGTAGCGGCCGTAGAACATTTTGGGTTCCATCACCTTGGCATAGTCGGGTGTCACACCACTCACATGGCAGGAGTTGCGACGGTCCTTATAAACGGCGGAGTTTCCCCAGCGCGTAACCACCGGTGCAACAATGTCCAACTCGGGAACCTGTTCCTTCAGCCGGCCCACATCCTTGTAAACCATCCCCCACTGTCTGCCCTTGCGGAAACCCTTATAGGCTTTCGTGGTGGGCTGCGACCATATCATGGCCGAGTTGGTGGCAAATCCGGCAAAGTTATCGCTCAGCATTTCCTTGAGTCCGCGTCCGCCGCCAATCAGCGCCACCAGCATGAACACGCCCCAGAACACGCCGAACCCTGTAAGGAACGAGCGGCTCTTGTTTCTGGTCAGCGTGTCCAGTATTTCGCGATAGTTGTCTATATCTATTCTCATGGCAACATTTCTTGGGGTGTTGTTAATCGGCCCGCAGGGCTTCTATCGGCCTGATTCTGGCAGCCTTGCGCGCAGGAATCAGCCCAGCAATGGTTCCAGCGACGATTATCACGGCGGTGGCTTCGAGACAGACATCGATGCCCACCGTGGGATCCACGAACATGGTGGCCCGGAACAGGCCAGTGTCGATGACGTCGTGTCCCAGTGTGGCATCCATATATTCATTGGCGGCAATGCCCAGCACCATGCCTATGTATCCGAAGAACGTGGTGATGATGACACTCTCGATGATGATGAGTTTCAGGATTGACCACGGTTTTGCACCGATGGCCTTCCTGATGCCGAACTCATGGGTGCGCTCCTTCACCGTGATGAGCATGATGTTCGACACGCCCACGATGCCGCTCAGCAGGGTGAACAGCCCCACCACCCACAGCGCCGTGCGTATGATGCCGATGCCGGTGCTCATCTGCAGGTTTTGCGTAAAGCGGTTCCACAGCCATACGGCGCGCTCATCGTCGGGGGCCACCTGATGATTCTTGTTGATGCGAGTGCGGTAGTTCTTCTCAAACTGCTCGTTGTCGGCCTTCGTGGCAAGTCCGTGGAAGGCATATTCAATGTTCCCCACGCCGTCGCCTTTCCCATACATGGTCTTGATGGTGGTGAATGCCGTGAACGCATCGTCGTTCCGTTCCGACTCGTCGTTCTTGTAGATGCCCACCACGCGGTAGGCCAGTTCGCCAGCCCGGATGTATTTGCCCACCAGATGCTCATAGTCGGGCATCAGTTCCTTGGCCTGCGTCTGGCTCAGCACCACCACTTTCCGCTTTTCGCGCATGTCGATTTCGTTGATAAACCGCCCGAAGAGCATTTCGCGCTTGTTGATGCTGAAGTGGTTGGGATAGACACCCGTGAGCGAACCGGCCACGCTCTGCTGCCCTCTGCTGAAGAGCACACCGCCCTGTTCCAGTTCGGCTCCCACGTCATCGATGTGGTTGGCAAACGAGCGTCGGGTTGTTTCCAGGTCCTTGTCGCGAAGAGAAATGCCGCGGCCCTCCTTCAGTCCTTTATAGGGTTTGGAAGTCTGTCCGCCGAACACCATCATCGAATTGGCCAGGAACTGCTCGCTTCGCTGCATCTGCGCATTGATCAGTCCGTTGCCGGCACCCAGCAGCACGATGAGCATGAAGATTCCCCACGCCACGGCAAAGCCCGTTAGCGCGGTGCGCAGTTTGTTGCGCATGGCTGTCGACCATATTTCCGAAAGGATGTCTCGCATATTTATTTCATCAGTCCGTTCATACCAAAAGGTGAAGCCCTGTGCTCCGTGTTCACCTCTATATTACCGATCACTCCGTCTTTGATGTGGATAATCTTGTTAGTCTCATTCGCCACGCCGCTCTCGTGGGTCACCACCACGA
>DGWC01000096.1:0-887 GCA_002395135.1 Prevotella sp. UBA4268
ATAATGCCTTCATCATGTTCAGCAATGGGCTGGAGGCGCGCGTGGGAACCATTGATTCAAAATGGGAGTTCTTCCACGAGTGGAAAAGACTAACGGAGCAGGAGACCGGAAATATCGAACTGCCAACAATGCTAAGAGGTATCTGTAAGAAAGAGAACTTTCTGGATTTGCTGGAAAACTTCATCCTCTACGACCATAGTGGAGGACGAACGGCTAAGATTCTGGCCCGAAACCACCAATACTTAGGTGTGAACCAAGCCGTAGAAATGTACCGCAACCGCCAGTATCTGAACGGAAAGTTGGGTGTGTTCTGGCACACGCAAGGCTCAGGTAAGAGTTATTCCATGCTGTTCCTCTCGCAGAAGATTCGACGCAAGTTTGAGGGCTCGCCGACATTCCTGATATTGACCGACCGTGATGAGTTGAACAAGCAGATAAGCGACACATTTGAAAACTGCGGATTGCTTGGTAATGTGAAAGCCAAGAAGTTCATCGCCAGCAGTGGCGAGGACCTGAAATCGAAGTTGAAAGGCAATCCGTCGTTCATCTTCTCGCTCATTCAGAAGTTCAACGACCCGAAGGCAGAACCTATCTATCCCGATCACGACATCATCGTGATGAGCGACGAGGCACACCGCACGCAGAACGGCATATTTGCCGATAACCTGATGCACTTGCTGCCTACCGCTCACCGCATTGGCTTTACAGGAACTCCGTTACTGTCAAACGACAACATCACAGCACGTACCTTTGGTGGTTACGTAAGTATCTATGATTTCAAACGGGCCGTAGAGGATAAGGCCACCGTGCCCCTCTATTATGAGAATCGTGGCGAGAAACTGCAGGACCTGAAGAATCCAGAAATCAACGATGAGATAGCAGCCGCC
>DGWC01000096.1:1051-11536 GCA_002395135.1 Prevotella sp. UBA4268
TTGCCAAGGACTTTGTGCATCATTATAGTGACCTGTGGACTTCGGGAAAGGCGATGTTCGTGTGTTACAACAAGGTGACGTGCGTCCGTATGTTCAATTATGTGCAGGAGTATTGGCAGAAGGAAATCAAATTATTGGAACAAGCCATAGAGAAATGCGACTCGGATCAAGAAGTAAAAGAGAAGGAGCGCAAATTAACTTGGATGAAGGAGACGGATATGGCTGTGGTGGTCTCGCAGGAACAGAACGAGATTCAGACTTTCCAGAAGTGGGGGCTCGACATCAAGATGCATCGCGAGCGAATGGAGAAAGAAGAACTAGATAAACAGTTCAAGGATGCAAACTCCAACTTGCGAGTGGTCTTCGTCTGCGCCATGTGGCTGACAGGTTTCGACGTGAAGACACTCTCTTGTCTTTACATCGACAAGCCCATGAAAGCGCATACACTCATGCAAACCATCGCCCGTGCTAATCGTGTGGCAGAAGGTAAGACTAATGGCTTGATTATTGATTATATAGGTATTGTGAAAGCTTTGCGTCAGGCACTGGCAGACTATACTGCTAATCCAGAAGGAGGTAATGGTGGTAATGATCCGACTGTCAACAAGGAAGAACTGATTAAGCACGTTCTCGAAGCAATAACTACAGCAATAGCATTCTTGAAGGAACATGATTTTGAATTGGACAGCCTGATACGCGCTGAGAACTTTATGAAGTTGTCCTTGTTGAAAGAGGCAGCCAATGCGATGTGCGAAACAGCAGAGATACGTAAGACCTACTGCACTTACGCCACTACACTGCTGAAACTATGGAAATATCTCAATCGTGAGGACATTTCGCATGAAATGAAACAACAGAAGGATGCCATTGAGGCTATCTATAAGGAACTGCAGCAGAAACGCAAACATGCCGACATCATTGATTTGAGTGTGGCTATCAATGAAATAGTGAATGAGCATGTTGAAATAGATCCAGAAGCAACGATGATGGTAGCTGAGTCACGACGTTTCGATATCAGCGGCATTGACTTTGAACTGCTCCGTCGCGAGTTCGCAAAGAGCAAAGAGAAGAACCTTGTTCTGAAAGATATTCAGGAGTTGCTGCAGGAACGTATTGCCCAGATGCTGGCACAGAACCCTTCGCGTATCAATTTCTACGAGAAGTATCAGGAAATTATTCACGACTACAACCAAGAGCAGAATCGTGCCACCATAGAGAAGACATTCGAAGAACTAATGAAACTCTCTCACGACCTGACCGAGGAAGAAAAACGCTACATTCGTGAAGGTTTTGAAAATGACGAACAACTTTCCATGTACGATGTGCTGATGAAAGACAACCTTTCAAAAGAAGATATCAAGAAGCTAAAAGTTGTCGCCAAGGAATTGTTGGAGAAGATAAAGGAGCAATTAGCCACGATGGATCATCCGTTCGACAAACAAGAAACCAGAGCGTCCATCATCATCACCATTCGTGACATCCTTTGGAAAGAACTCCCTGAAAGTTATTCTGACGAAAGCATTAACTACTACCGAGATGCTGTGTATAACTACGTTAGTCAGCATTACGGTGGTGCAGCATAAATGAATATGCAATAATCAACAAATAATAAAGATGAACAGACTCGTCCTTATAGGTAATGGCTTTGATTTGCCCATGGTCAAAACAATGCATATAGTGAACCACTAGGCAAAACAAACACAGCGCAGTATGTAGTAGTATAATGTTTGTTAAAAATCAACACGAAACAATGCAACATCTAAAAATATTGCGTACTTTTGTGATATCAAAATAATATCATCTTTAAATCAATATGAATATGAAAGAGTTTAGTTTTAACGGTAAGACGTTCAATGGTTTTCTCATGTTGTTTGCCAACCTGTTCTTCACCATTATCTGCATTGCGCTCATTGTGTGGGGAATCATTCTGCTGAACGGCGATGTAGCCCACGGCGGTTATGCCCTCTGCGGGGGCTTTCTGATGCTCATCATGAGTATCATCTGCTGGTGCGGTTTTCTGATGTTGGAGCCCAACGAGGCACGCGTCATTACGTGGTTCGGCAAGTATAGCGGCACATTCACCAAGACTGGATTCTACTGGATCAACCCGTTCTATTCATCAAAGAAGGTGTCGCTCCGCGCTCGCAACCTCGATGCAGAGCCCATCAAGGTGAACGACAAAGTGGGCAATCCGGTGATGATCGGCCTCGTCTTGGTGTGGAAACTGAAAGACACCTACAAGGCCATGTTTGAGGTTGACTCGCAGACCATGGCTGCCTCGCCCAACGAAATAGGCGGAAACGCCAAGAGCATCATGAACGCACTGGAGAATTTCGTGCGCGTTCAGAGCGACGCCGCCCTGCGCCAGGTGGCCGGACTCTATGCCTACGACGATGAAGACGACAAGCACAACGAACTCACACTGCGTAGCAGCGCCGACGAAATCAACCTCCAGTTGGAGCAGAAACTCGACGAGCGGCTCGCCATGGCAGGCATCGAGGTGGTGGAAGCCCGCATCAACTATCTGGCTTATGCGCCAGAAATCGCTGCCGTGATGCTCCGTCGCCAGCAGGCATCGGCCATTATCACCGCCCGCGAGAAGATTGTAGAGGGGGCCGTGTCGATGGTGAAAATGGCGCTGAAGAAACTCTCTGACGAGGATGTGGTGGAACTTGACGACGACAAGAAGGCCGCCATGGTGAGCAATCTGATGGTGGTGCTCTGCGGAGACGACTCTGCCCAGCCCGTTGTCAATGCCGGAACCCTGAATCACTAACCATCCCGCCCTTCTTCTCTCCTCCCCTTCCCAACAAGGAAAAAACAAAGAGCCGCTTATGAAAAAAGAAAACAAGGCGAAGAGTTTCATTCTGCGTGTCGACACCGACACCATGAATGCCATCGAGGCATGGGCTGCCGACGAATTCCGATCGACCAACGGACAACTTCAGTGGATTATCACTGAGGCTCTGCGCAAGGCTGGCCGGCTGCCCAGGAAACGAAAGAAAGAAGAAGCAAAAGAGGATTAACAGAAACAATAACCATCGCCATGAGACTATCTATATTTGGAAAAACGGGACAAGAGAATGCTCCCGACATCAAGGTAAACCGCACGAAAGAGGGAACCATCTTTGAAATCATCTCCGCCGTGCTGATCATCATCATGTGGGGAATCATCATCAGCACGTATGCCGGTCTGCCAGACCGCATTGGCACTCATTTCGACCTGAGCGGACATGCCAACCGAACAGGCGACAAAACAGCCCTCATCGTTGTGGGCATCGTGGGAACGCTCACCGTTGCCGTAGAGATGATCGGGTGCTATTTCCCCAAATACATCAACTTCAACATCAAGACACCCACCGTGGAACACTACAAAATGGCCATCCGCATGATGCGCGTGCTGGGCACAGAGATAGCCCTGCTCTTCATTTTCGTCGTGCTCCAGATGGCGGGCATCTTCCCACCAGTGGGTTCGCCGCTGTTGATTATTCCCGAAATCATGATTGCCGTTCTGCTGCTCACATGCTTGATTTTTATGGTTCTGCTGCACAGAATTCCGCAATAATTTATTATCTTTGCAACGTGTTTGTTCAATAAGTATAAACTTTTTAAAACGAGAAAGACTATGATTGGAGCAATTATTGTAGGTATCATTGCCGGATTCCTGGCAGGAAAGATTATGCGCGGCGGCGGTTTCGGCCTGCTCATGAATTTGTTGTTGGGCCTTGTCGGCGGTGCCGTCGGCGGCTGGCTGTTCGGATTGCTGGGCATCAGTTGGGGAAACGGCTGGATAGGCCAGATCGGCACAGGCGTTGTGGGTGCCATCGTGGTGCTCTATGTGGCTTCGCTATTCAAGAAATAACCGATTGCCCGCAATGGTAATAAGACTCGGAAGTGGCACTTTCCTTGCTCGGGAGTGCCACTTTCGTGCGTTCATACCATCACAGCGGAAAAGTAAATCAATTTAATTTGCCGAGTAAATCAATTTAATTTGAAAAGTAAATCAATTTAATTTGCACGGTAAATTAATATAATTTACTTTTCGAGAATGCCGCTTTCGCATTGCTGAAACAATGGAACCAGCAGAGGATATCATTGGTTTCCATTTTGTTTCAGATTGTTTTCCATCTTTCTCATTTGCCGCACGCACAGAAAAAAGATGCGCTGCCATTTGTCAATTACCAATAAAACACCTACCTTTGCAAAGTATCATTACAGATGCGCACACCGATAATCAACAAGACAATGAGCAAGAAAAGATTTCTCATGTGGCTCTTTCCGGCCATGATGGCATGGCAAAACGGAGAGGCACAGATAATCATCAACGAGGTGATGCAGTCGAACATTGACTGCATCATGGACGATATCAACGAGTTTCCCGACTCCTGGGTGGAACTGTACAACGGTGGAGAAGAGACCGTAAACCTGGAAGAATATCGCATCGGCATCACCGACAAGGCCGCCGACGCATGGAAACTGCCGAAGAAAAGCATCGGGGGCCACGGATATGTGCTGGTATACTGCGACAAAGAGTCAAAAGACATGCACACCCCCTTCCGTCTGGAATCGGGAAAAGGCTGTGCCGTCTACCTGTTTAAAGGCGAGACCCTCGTAGACCAGATAACCGGCATGAAGAAACAACCGGCACCCAACGTGGCCTACGGGCGGCGGGAGAGCGGCGGAACGGAATGGGGATACCAATCGACACCCACACCGGGAGCAGCCAACTGCGGCAGGCTGTGCACGCAGATTCTCGGAGAACCCGTCTTCAGCGAGACGGGCAGGGTGGTTACCACTGCGCAATCCATAAAACTGGAACTGTCGATTCCCGAGGGCATGCCCGAAGGAACTGCCATCTATTACACCACCGACGGGCGCGAACCGTCGACGAGCAACACCCGATACACGGGTCCCATCACCATCACCTCCACAAAAACCATCCGCGCAAAACTGTTCTGCGACGGCTATCTGTCGCCGCGCTCCACCACCCACTCCTATATTTTCTTTCCCCGCAAAATGACGCTGCCCGTGGTGTCAATCGTCACCAACAGGGACTATTTCTACAACAACTCCACCGGCATCTATGTGGAAGGCACCTATCAAAGCGGAAAGAAGAACTATGAGTTCAACTGGCGGCGGCCCATCAACCTGGAGTTTTTTGTGAGCGAAAACCAGAAGAGCGTCATCAACCAGTTGTGCGAGACCCGCATACAGGGCGGTGCTTCGCGCGGCTCCAAATACAAGTCGCTGGCCGTTTATGCCAACAAGCGGTTTGGAACCAAGCGCCTTGAATATGAATTTTTCCCCGACCAGCGGCCGGGAGTCACCGACTTCAAGTCGATTGTGCTCCGCAACGCCGGCAACGACTTCGACTATCTCTACATGCGCGATGCCGTCATCCAGCGCACCATGGCCGAGCATGTTGACCTCGACTGGCAGGCATGGCGGCCCGCCGTGGTCTATCTGAACGGTGAATACATGGGAATGCTCAACATCAGGGAGCGCGCCAACGAAGACAACGTGTACTCCCACTACGACGGACTGGAAGACATCGACATGTTTGAAAACTGGAATGAACTGAAAGAGGGCGACTGGGACAACTACAACCGCTTCAAGGAGTTCTACGCCGAACACGGCCATACGCTCAGCGAATATGAGAAATGGATTGACTGGGAGGAGTTTATCAACCTAATGGTGATGAACCTGTATTACAACAATCAGGACTTCCCAGGCAACAACATCGTGATGTGGCGGCCAAGAACCGAAAACGGACGGTGGCGGTTCATTGCCAAAGACACCGACTTCGGGCTGGGGCTCTACGGTTCGTCAGCCACATACAACACCATCAAGTGGCTCTATAATCCCGACTACGACCAGAACCGCAACTGGGCAAACAAGTATGAACACACGCGGCTGTTCCGCCGGATGATGGAAGACGACGATTTCAAGCGCGAATTTATCGACCGCGCCGCCATCTACATGGGCGATTTCATGAACGAAAAGGGGACGCGCGCCGTGTGGGATCCCATGTACGAGATTATCAAGGCCGAGTATCCCTACCACCGGAAACTCATTAACCAATGGTGGCCCAACTATGATTCGGAACTCTCCACGGCACGCAACTGGCTGAAAAACCGCACTTCGCAGTTCTATCAGCAACTGGCCGACTACTACACAACAGGAAATCCCGTGGCCCTGACTATCAACAAAGACATCAACAGCGAAGAACTGAAGAAGGTGAGAATCCTTTTCAACGGCGTTCCGCTGAGCGAAGGCGTGTTCGACGGTAAGTTTTTCACCAACCGTAGCATCACGCTGCAAGGAGAGGAAACCGACGGCGAGAACGTAACCGGATGGACCGTCACCACCGTAAACAGCAACGGATCCTCTTCCACAACTACGGTGCAGGGAAAAGACTACTCGTTTTTCATGCCCTCGTGCAAGCAACTCAACATCAAGGCCACGATAGGAAAGGCCACCGGCATCCGTCAGATGAGCAGCCATGAGTGGACATGGCGAGTGAGCGGCCGCATGCTCACACTGTCGGGAGTGGAGAAAGGAACCGACGTGAGCCTCTACAATCTGCAAGGACAGATGCTCTGGCAAGGCACGTCCGCCGGAGACGACATCCAAATACCGCTGCCAAGCCGCGAACTGCAATTGCTGAAAGTGGGCGGCGAGACACTTAAAATCAGATAAAAGCAGGAAAAACATCGCCTGCGCCTTGGCTATGAAAGGAAAAAAGACTATCTTTGCATCATCATTAAACATCATCAAGAATAAAAACATAATGACAATGGAAACACTTAAAAACGAACTACTCGAAGTGAAAGTGGTTGCCATGGGCGCCGAACTGCAAAGCATTAAAGACAACCACGGCAACGAATATCTGTGGCAGGGCGACCCCGCTTTCTGGCCGCGCCGCTCTCCTATCCTCTTCCCCATCGTATGCAGCGTGGAGAACGACACTTACTATGTTGACGGCAAAGCATATCATCTGCCGCGTCACGGCTTTGCACGCGACACCGAATTCCAGTGCATTGCCAAGAGCGACAGCCGGGTTACATTCGCACTGCACGAGTCGGAGGAGAGCCTGAAGGTGTATCCCTTCCGATTCAATCTCGGCATCACCTACAGACTCGACGGCAACCGCATCCACGTAATCTGGCATGTGGAGAACACCGACAGCAGGGAAATACACTTCCAGATTGGCGGACACCCCGCATTCAACGTGCCGGAAATGAAGGTGGGCGATCAACTTGAGGGAACGTTCCGGCTTGACAACGACCAACCGCTCGACTCGCTGAAGAGTTATATCGACGGCTCACACGAGATGACCGAAGTGCCGGCAGAGGTGGAAAACGGCATCATCCAGTTCAATAACGAATTCTTCCGTAACGACTCTGTGAAAATCCACAAGAGCCAGACCCATCAGGTGGCGCTGCTCCATCGCAACGGAGAGCCTGCCGTAACCATCGACTACAAGGCACCCATCATCGGCCTTTGGAGTCCTTACGACAAGCACGCCCCCTTCGTATGCATAGAGCCTTGGTATGGCCTGGGTGATCCGCGCGGCTATCAAGGGGAGTTCAAAGACAAACCCATGATGAACCATCTGCAGCCCGGTGCCTCGTTCCTCAGCGAATACACCATC
This sequence comes from Prevotella sp. UBA4268, assembly GCA_002395135.1. GTDB lineage: Bacteria > Bacteroidota > Bacteroidia > Bacteroidales > Bacteroidaceae > Prevotella. Next base: position 8,706 of record DGWC01000096.1, read on the forward strand.
ACCATTGGATAAGCAGCAGGGCTTTTAGCGATTGAATAACAAATAGCGGGCAACTATTGCATTTAGTTGTCCGCTATTCGCTATTTAAAAGAAAGCCTCACCTGATGTGAACCATCTTCTGTGTCTGCAACGACAAATGCCATTGCGGATTGCGCTTGATGTATTCAATGCACTGTCGGGTGACCTCACTGTTGCGCTCCACGTCACCCGTGTCGCAAGGCTGCAGGTTCAGATACACATCGCGCCCCATGTTGCCGTATGGTTCGGGGTCGTGGATGCCGTCGAAAACCACCTTCACCTCGTCGGCCTTTACCTTGATCAGTGCGGGGGCATTTCTCACAAAAGCCGACTTGGGCGACAGCGTCACCCAGTTGATATTGCACGGCACAGGGCGCGTGCCGTTGGTTTCTATGGCCACATAGAAACCTTCCTTCTGCAACATCGACACCAGTTGCTCGTCTACCTGCAACGTAGGCTCACCGCCAGTGAGCACCACGAAGGCGCAGTCTTTCCACGCCTTCACACGGTTCACCACCTGCTCGGCCGTCATTTCTGTATATTTGCTGAAATCCGTATCGCAAAAAGGACAGTTTAGGTTGCATCCGCTGAAACGCACAAACACCGCTGCGCGCCCAGTATGCCTCCCTTCGCCCTGCAGCGAATAGAAAATCTCGTTGATGCGATATGACTTCTTCATCGTCATTCGTTCTTTATTCTTTTATAACAACCAAGTGGCATCAATGGGGAAATGGTCGTCGGCAGCCATTGCCACATTGCCGTCAGACTCCCTCACCACGGCCTTATAGCACAAGGGGAACTGCTCAACCACCCATGCGGCGATGTTTTCCGCCGTGGGATTGAAGGGCAGCAACTCATTGAAATTGCCATGATCCAAGAATCCGTGCACCATCTTCTTGATATGCTTAAAGTCCTCCACCATTCCCTCGCCATTCAGTTCGCGCGATGCCAGATAAACGGTAATCACCCAGTTATGGCCGTGCAGCCGGCTGCACTTGCTGCTGTAGGGAAGATTCAGATAATGGCATCCTGCCACTTCCATTGTCTTTGATATGCAATACACCATGAAAAACTCGTATAATGTTTATTATTGCCACTGCAAATCCTGCTTTCTCCTCACGACAGAAAGCATTCCTCACTATGAAACATGATACATGAGCCAGAGCAAAAAAGCTTCCACCAGAAAGAATGGGTAGGGAAAAAACATGCCGTTTTTTCAGTTATTCACCAAATGCGCTGCAAAGTTACAAAGAATCATGCAAACGGCAAAGAGAATAAGCCGGTTTTTTAGTAAACAGCCAAAAATGGGGGATGAGGCAACCGCCTACAGCGTAAAATTATGATAAGTAGATGAACACAATTAGTTTCACTAGTGTCCGGTTAAAATCTCACCAAAACGAAAGTTGTATAGGTGGATCGTCCGAACGGTTATTATTATCATCTTTAGTTACATTGAATATGGAATGGATATCACTTTGCTTGAATAGGAGCGGACCAATAGCATTTGAGATTGCATGAAGCGACTGAGGCAGACGGAATTTCTTCTTCGCAATGATGAGTAGCAGGTAGTCACATACGGCAATCCAAAGCTGTAGATAGACTGCATTCTCAGTAGTCCCATAGAACTTCTTGATATGCAGGTGTTGCTTCTCCCATTTGAAGAACAGTTCGACCATCCATCTTTCTCTATACAGTTCTGCAACTGTCAGAGAATCAATGGTTAAGTTGTTCGTAAGAAATCGGTAGACGTTATCTGTTGAGTAGTCCTCGTATACTACCATATGCAATGGCTCAGGATACTCCACCGAGGGATTCTTACCCGTCAGACGGATTATTTGATCGCTGATGAGTCCTGCTGATTTGTCAACCTCATGTTCCTCTGCGACCTCATACGCCATGTTGTCTTTTGCTCTGGTAACGAAGAATGCTCCCTTGAGATGAAAACACTCATAAAGCTGCTTAAAGAACACATAGCCCTTGTCCATAAGATAGAAGGCACATGCTTCAACAGGTATCATCGGCATAACCTTGGAATCGTGCACCAGTCCGTTTGTCATTATGATATAGGACGGGATGCTTCCTCTCAAATCAATCAAGGTATGCATCTTTAAGGCGCCTTCTCCGTGATGAAACTCTGCCCATGGGGATAGTTCCAGGCATAGTCGGATGGTGGTTGAGTCTAAAGCATAGACCATTTCTTTAAGGCCAAGACGGAAGTAGTCATCGCGATACAGCATCTTCGCTTCCTTTATAAGGGTTTGCGCGAAGTCCCTGTATATCATCCAGTTCCTTTTCTCGTTGGCTTCTGCCAATGTGGATTTCGGAACAGAGCAAAGACCTGCATGATAGAGATCATTTCCACAGAGCCCAAGTGTCATCTCGATGTCTCTCAGACCTGACCTGTCTGTAAACTGAGCAAAGCTCATGACCTTGAATTGATCAAAGCAAGTAAACGATCTGGTTCGCCAGTCACCCTTGTAGCGATCAACACATTTCTGGAATTCATAACGTGAAACCAGAGACATGATCTGTGAAAAGATGGTCTTTTTCGTACTCATTATAGCAATATACAGCCACGAGAGGCCTAATTGCTAAAGTACAAAATTTAATCCAAAAATTCAAAGAACGCTATATTTAATTAATTATCAATAAGTTAAACAATATGCTCCGGATTTTAACCGGACAGCTGTGATTGACCATATTATAATACTGATACTTTTTCTAATAGAAATATGCGTTTTCAAGGTTATCTATCGATAATCTATCATGAAAGAGAACATCTTATTGATACCCAGAACGTTTCAAATGTTGAT
>DGWC01000005.1 GCA_002395135.1 Prevotella sp. UBA4268
CCAAGGCCAACGACTATGAGGCCATTATCATTGCCGATCACGGCAATGCCGACAATGCTATCAACGCCGACGGCACGCCCAATACGGCTCACTCGCTCAATCCCGTTCCGTTTATCTACGTCACCGACAACAATTCGGCAACCGTGAAAGACGGTCGTCTGGCCGACGTGGCTCCCTCCATCCTTCACATTATGGGACTGGAGCAGCCTGCCGACATGACCGGCGAGTGCCTCATTAGCGACAACCGGTAAGCGGGCTTCTCTCTCAATGCCTCTGGCATTGCTCTCTCTTGATCATGTGAAAAGCATTTCGTCTCTCACCCAATGGAGCCAAACAGAAAGCAAACCTTTGAGCAGATCTATCGCTAACACTACTTGCGATTGTTCCGCTATGCGCTCAGTTGGGTGGAAGACGAAAGTGCAGCCCAGGACATCGTCAGCGATTTGTTCGGCGACTTATGGGATAATCATACCGTATTGCAACCCGATACGGTTGATTTTTATTTAGGACGTGTCGTCAAGAACCGCTGTGTGAACTATCTGACAACACCACCGCCAAGGGCTTTGTACAACTGTATGCATGCTTCCACAAGGGCAAAACGATTGGTGTGGAGTGCCAACTTGGCATTGAGCAATGACTGTCGGGCAAGAAGCACCTGGAGGTAGTTTACCTCACTTTCGTACTTCATTCGAATCTTCGATGTCTCAACGATATGCGAGAGTTTCTCAATCTGCTGTTCGTTAAGGCGTATTGTATTCTGAGCATACTGCTGACCTGACAGTGCATCGTTCACCTCTTTGCCCGCATCAAGCAGAGTCTGGCGGAAAGAGATAAGAGCCTCTTCCTGCTCGGCCTTCGCCTTCCGAAGATCAGCCTTCAATCTGCCTCTGGCAAAGATAGGCGCAGTGAGTTCTCCCAGCAACTTCCCTTGATTCCATTGCGAGAAATCATTATCATCGGTCTTTGATCCGTTCCTTCCCACAAAAGCGGAAATAGTTATCGACGGATAGAAAGCAGCACGGGCTGCATTGGTGAGATAGAAAGCCGTTTTCAGTGCAGCCTCGGCTTGTCTGACATCAGGACGACTGGCTAAAGCATGGAGGGATATGGAAGATGGGACATGGAAGGCGGCAGACGCAAAACTATCGCGCTCTATATGGCCGCTATGCCGTCCCAAAACAGAGCAAAGTGCATTCTCGGTCATCAGGCGTTCGTTGATGAGTTCTTCCAATCTTGCTTCAGGCTCTAAGCGGCTGGCTTGTGGGCGGTTTCATCCTCATCTCGATGGGCATTGTAGGCACCTACATCGCACAAATCTACACCGAAGTAAAGCATCGTCCGCTCTATCACATTCAGGAGATACTCGCCTGACGGGTGTCGCGCGAGTCTTTTCAATGGCTGTCATCCCTTCCTGCTGGTATTTGTTCAGATGGATTGACAAGGTGTCAACCGTCGTTTATGTGTTTTAAAAAATACGGACAAAATTAAATCGTCGTTTCTGTTCGAAAGAGACATAGTAATTTGACAAAATAGATATTAAAAAAGCAAAAATGTAAAGAATCGTTACCGAAAAGCGCTTTTTGTCGTGCAAAAAGTATGCTCTTGCATCTCAAAAACTATGGTTTTACCGCTCAAAATCTACGGTTTCATCGGTCAAAATCTATGTTTTTGCAACCCAAAAACATAGGTTTTTATCAGCACACACAAGACTTCTTTATTCAAGAAAAAATGTAAATCCGTTGTAATTGCTTGTCAATCAACAAGTTAAATAGTTTGTTTCGTAATTTGCTTATTTCACTCTCCATCAGCCGTTTGTGACCCATATCGCCCGTATGAGAGCCTTAAATCTGAATTTTATTTGACATTTTACCCACAGCATTGTTAGTCTCGCATGCTCTGTGAGGTGTGGAATCATTGCAAACACATGCGTTAGCATGGCAAGAATAAATATCTTTCTTGTCTGATTAAGCAGAAAAACATTATTTGTTGGTCTGCTTTTAAGAATTATTGTTAACTTTGCCCACTGAAGTAATCTCCGATTTTTTATAGACCAATAGAACAGAACGAGGACTTTCGCCGACGGATATGCCAAAGACAGCGATTATAGGAGGTGGGGCGGCAGGATTCTTCCTGGCCGTTACGTTGAAGGAGATGATGCCCGAAATGAGCGTCACCATCTTCGAGAGTGGCAGCAAGGTGCTGCGCAAAGTGGCCGTATCGGGCGGCGGACGGTGCAACTGCACCAACACGTTTGAGGATGTGGGCGACCTGAAAGAGGTGTATCCTCGCGGCCACCGGCTCATGAAGCGACTGATGAAGGGGTTCAGCGAGCGTGATGCCTATGCCTGGTTTGAGCGGCATGGGGTGCGCCTGACTGTTCATGACGACCATTGCGTGTTTCCGCAGTCGCAGGATTCGCAGACCATCATCAATTGTTTTCTTCACTACTGCCGACGCTATGGGGTGGAGATTTGCACGGGAATGCGCATCGACGCGCTTGATGCCTTGGCAGACTACGACTATGTATGCGTCACCACGGGCGGACAACCGCGTGCCAGCGGACTGCAATGGCTTGCCGACACGGGACACAAGATTGAAAGTCCGGTGCCTTCGCTCTTCACATTCAACATCGAGGACGCGCCGCTCCGGTCGCTGATGGGAACGGTGACCGAAAACACTTCGGTGATGATTCCCGGCACATCGTTTCGCGCCTCGGGAGCCTTGCTCGTCACCCACTGGGGCATGAGCGGCCCTGCCATCCTGCGGCTGTCGAGTTATGCGGCGCGCCATCTGGCTGACTGCCATTACCAGTCAGCGCTGAGCGTTAACTGGACTGGCCGGAAAGAGAATGAGGTGAGCGGGGAACTGCTGCGCCTGTCTGTGCAGTATCCGCAGAAGACGCTCGGCAATGTGCGGCCTTACGACCTGCCGAGCCGGTTGTGGAGCCACTTGCTGACGAAAGGCATGGGCGAAAAGGCAGAGAAGCGGTGGGGCGAGTTGGGAAAGAAAGATGTGAACAGGCTGGTGAATATCCTCACCAACGACAACTACCCAATCAGCGGGCGCTCACACATCAGGGATGAGTTTGTCACTTGTGGCGGCGTGGCCCTTGACAGCGTGAACAGCAACACGCTCGAGAGTCGCGTGCGTCCGCATTTATATTTCGCGGGCGAGGTGCTCGACATCGACGGCGTTACGGGCGGTTTCAACTTCCAGGCCGCATGGACCACTGCCGCCAGCGTGGCTGCTGCCATTGCTGCGGCGTGCAAAGCCACCGACCATCAGGAGCGGCCGCTCGCGGTATAGCCCTGCAGGAGCATTGGTTTTAAGGGATAAAAGCGTTGGCATTGAGGAATAAGAACATTCGTTTTGAGTAATAAGAGCGTTGGTTTTGAGGAGTGAAACCATTGGTTTTCGATGGCGAAACTGTCGGTATCGTTCAGCAAATTAATATAATTTACCGCGCAAATTAAATTGATTTACTTTTCAAATTAAATTAATTTACCGTGCAAATTATATTAATTTACTTTTCCATGGTGCTGCTTTCGCGAGTCCGAATCAATGCTTTCGCACGTCCGTCGCAATGGTTTCCATGCTTCGTTTATGCGCCACGGCGCGTCCGCGCAGATATTTTTCAGTCGGCGTTGCCGTTTATTGGAAGAAAATAAGTATCTTTGTGGCATCAATCGGGAAATGTATGAATGTTCAGATAGAGAGCAGTTGGAAACAGCATCTGCAGGGGGAGTTTGACAAACCCTACTTCGAGCAGTTGACGTCGGCGGTGAGGCGCGAGTATCAGCAAGGCACCTGCTATCCGCCGGGGCGTGAGATTTTCAATGCCTTCAACCTGTGTCCGTTTGACAAGGTGAAGGTGGTGATCATCGGGCAGGACCCTTATCACGAGCCGGGACAGGCCGAGGGACTGTGCTTCTCGGTAAAACCGGGAGTGATGATGCCGCCGTCGCTGGTGAACATCTTCAAGGAGATTGAAGACGATTTGGGCGTGCCGATGCCGGTGAACGGCAGTCTGGTGCGATGGGCGGAGCAGGGCGTGCTGCTGCTGAACGCCACGCTGACGGTGCGCGCTCACCAGGCCAACAGCCATTCGCGGCTGGGCTGGCAGGTGTTTACCGATGCGGCCATCCGGGCGCTGGCCACGGAAAGGGAACATCTGGTGTATCTGCTGTGGGGCGGCTATGCGCGCGGCAAGGCGCAGATGATAGACCGTCAGCGTAACCTGGTGCTCGAATCGGTCCACCCGTCGCCACTAAGTGCCAATCGCGGCGGCTGGTTTGGCAATCATCATTTCTCGCAGTGCAACGCTTATCTGGCTGCTCACGGGATTGCGCCGGTGGCCTGGTAGCGTCAGGGTTACGGGTGATAGGCTTGTTTTTGTTAATTCATGGTTTTTCAGTTCATAGTTTTTAGTTGATGATGGAAGTTCCTCCCATATTGCAGGTAGGCGATGTGCTGATTTCGTCGGAGATTCTGACGGAGTGTTTCTGCTGCGACCTTGCCCACTGCAAGGGCCAGTGTTGCGTGGAAGGCGACGCGGGTGCACCCGTAACGCTTGACGAGGTGATGGAGATTGAGAATGTGCTCGACGTGGTGTGGGGTGATTTGTCGGCCTCGGCGCAGGCTGTGATCGACAGGCAGGGTGTTGCCTATACTGACGAGGAGGGCGATCTGGTGACAAGCATCGTGAACGGCAAGGACTGCGTGTTTACATGCTATGGCGACATTGACGATTTCGGCAGACAGGGGAAGATTCATCATTGCTGCCTCTGTGCGCTGGAGAAGGCTTACCGCGCGGGCAAGACACGGTTCTGCAAGCCCATGAGTTGTGCCCTTTACCCCATTCGGGTGAAGGAATTCAGCAATCATCTGGTGGGACTGAACTACAACAAATGGAGCATCTGCCAGTGTGCACGCGATAAGGGCAATGAACTGAAACTGCCTGTCTATCGCTTTCTGAAAGGTCCTCTGACGCAGCGTTTCGGCGAAGAATGGTATCGCGAGTTGGAAGCGCTGGCGCAGAATCTGGCAGAGGCTACGACCGGCGATACTTAGAAGGGCTCATCCCCACGTGCTCCTTGAAGTATTTGCCAAGGAAACTCTGGTTGGGGAAGTTCAGATACTGGGCTATTTCCTTGATGTTCATCGTGGTGTTCTTCAGCAGCACGCGCACCTCCAGGATGACGTAGTTGTCAATCCATTCGTTGGGCGTGCGGCGGCTGGCCTGCTTTACAGTCTCTGAAAGATATTTCGGGGTGATGCACAACTGCTCGCCATACCAACTGACGCGCCGCTCATGGCGGAAATTCTCTTCCACCAGTTTGATGAAAGCCGTGAAGATGGCTTCGGCACGCGTCTGCTGTCTGTCGTTGTTCTGCTGCAGGCGGTAGATGGCATTGCTCAGGTCGTAGAGCATGGTGAGCAGCAGCGAGCGCACGGCTTCGGTGCGGAAGTGGTGCTTCACGTCGTCCACCTTGTAGCGCAGTCCCTGATAATATCGGCTGATGTTGTCCACCTCTTCGTTGTTCAAGTTGAACACGGGGTGGGTGCGCGAGAAGAGGAAGAGTGAGGACAGTTCGTGGATATTCTTGATAATCTCATGATAGAAATCCTCAGACATCATGATGCCCAGGCCTTTGAAGTCGGGACTGAGCATGTAGTTGTCGAGCACTTGCTTATTGTGGATCATGATGACATCGTTGGGGCGCACCATGTATTCTTCAGTGTCCACCGAATATTGGGCCTTTCCGTGCAGGCAGAGGCCTACGATGATGCAGTTCACCCGCCGCGGTTCGTTGGGCAGGGGCAGCAGGGCGAAGTCGTCGATGAGCAACAGGTCGTCGTTGATGTAACTGCCGTTGTACACGTTTTTCGTTCCGGCAATGGTGAGTTCGTTGATTTTCATGGGGTCCATATCAGATGATTTTTGCGGTTTTTCCTGCTTTTACCTTCACTTTCTTCTCCTGGCCGTTGACGATAACGTGCGTGGTGCCGCCCTTCTCGCTATGCAGGCGTGCCGATGTTACTTGGCCGTGGCTCCATTCCATGTCTACTACGAAGCCTCCGCGGGCGCAGAGTCCGCTCACCTTGCCGCTGTTCCACGCCTTGGGCAGGGCGGGAAGAAGGGTGATTTCTTCGCTGCTGCTCTGCAAAAGCATCTCGCAGACACCCGCCGTGCCGCCGAAGTTGCCGTCGATCTGGAATGGCGGGTGGGCATCGAAGAGGTTGGGATAGGTGCCGCCACTGTGACGGCGGTCGGCTCCCTGGTATTTGTCGGGCGATACATAGGTGAGCAGTTTCTGGTAGATGTGGTAGGCCTGTTCGCCATCGTGGAGGCGCGCCCAGAGGTTGATGCGCCAGCCCGTGCTCCATCCGGTGGTCTTGTCGCCTTTCTGGATGAGCGTCTGTCGGCAGGCTTCCCTGATGTCTTTCAGTGTGGAGTGGGCGTTGTCGGTGCCTGACGGGGTTGCCAAGTGGTTGCCCGGGAAGAGCCCGATGAGGTGGGATTGGTGGCGATGGTGTATGTCAAAGTCGTCCCAGTCGTAATACCATTCGTTCAGGTCGCCGTTCTTGCCGATGGTGTAGGGATGGAGGGAGGCCAGTGGAGTCATGAGGGTGCGCAGCAAACCTTCGTCGGCATGGCTGCCTTGCAGCGCCGTAGTGGCAAGGAGGGTGTTGGTGAACAGTTCGCGGATGATGGCCAGGTCGGCAGTGCCGCCATAGCAGGTCATGCCGTGGTAGCCCTTGTCGGTAACATATTCGTTCTCTGGCGAAGTGCTGGGGGCGGTGATCAGTTCACCGGGATGCTTGGGATTCTCGATGAGCCAGTCGGAGCAGAAGGCGCAGGCTCCCTGCATCAGCGGGTAGGCCACATGGCGCAGATACTCCTTGTCTTGCGTGAACTGATATCTCTCCCAAAGCGTGTTCACCAGCCAGGCACCGCCCAGGTTCCAGTTGGCCCATTCGGGTTTTTCGTTCTTCTCGCCCACGGGGTTTGTCATGGCCCAGATGTCAGAGTTGTGGCTGCTGCACCATCCTTGATGAATGCCGTAGTAGTTCTTCGCCGTGTGTTTCCCATTCTCGGCCAGTGCCTGCACGAACAGGTCGAGCGGTTCGGCCATTTCTGCAAGGTTGGCCACGAAGGCCGGCCAGTAGTTTTCTTCCAGATTGATGTTCACCGTGTAGTTTCCGCGCCAGGGTGACCAGAGATGGGGTGTCCACAGACCTTGCAGATTGGCGGGTACGCCTGGCGTGCGTGAGGAACTGATGAGCAGGTATCGGCCATACTGGAAATAGAGTGTTTCCAGATAGCGCGAGTTGCCGCCGTGGTCGGTATAGTCTTTCAGCAGTTGGTCGGTGGGAATGCTTATGTGCTCCTGGTCTTCGGTCACCGGTGTTTTCTGTCCGGCAACGATGTCGGTCTCGGTTGTTCCCAATGTCAGTTTCACCCTGTTGAAAAACGACTGATAGTCTTTCACGTGCCTCTCCCGCAGTTGGTCGTAGGTATAGTTCACGAGATGCCATGCGTCGTCGGCCACCTTTTCTATATAGGGTGCGCCTTCTTTCACGGGGTGTTTGTCAAAACCGTTGAAACTTGTTTCGTTGATGAAGTACAAGACAAGTTCGGTGGCATTGATAACTTGCAGCGTACTGTCGGTCACTTCGAGTTTGCCGCCGCTGAGTTTCGGAATGAGTTGTGAGCAATAGTGAATGCTGTTGTTGCTGTCGCCGATGGCGTGTCCCATGAGCGTGATGCTGCTTGGCGAGGCTTTCACCTGGTGAGGCACCTGCGATGTGAGCGTCAGTTCGCAGTTGATGCTGGCGGGTTTGTCGGCCGTGATGCGCATGGCGATGACCTTGTCGGGGTGGGAGGCGAAGTATTCGCGGCGGAAACAGACATCGCCCTTGCGGTAAAGGATGTTGACCAGCGCCTCGTCTAAACTGAGGGAGCGCGAGTAGTGGCTCGCCTTGCCCGGCGCATAGTCCTTTATATACAGGGTGGCAAGGGGCTGGTAGAACTGCGAGTTGTGGCCTTGCACGTGCAGTTGGAGCGAGTCGGCCAGACGATAGTCTTCGTTGAACAGGGCTTTTCTGATTTCGGGAATCCATTTAGATGCACCGGCATCTTCATCGTGGTCAACGGGTTTTCCTGTCCACAGGGTGATGTCGTTCAGATAGAGCGAGTCGGTTTCGGTGCCTCCGTATATCAGTGCGCCCATCTTTCCGTTGCCGATGGGCAGTGACTCTTCAAAGTATTGTGCAGGCTGCTCATACCAGAGCGTCATGGGGAGTTGGTTTTGTGCCGCTGACGGAAGAGCGGCGGCAGCGAGCAATGCGGCGAGAGCATATTTTTTCATAAACGTTGTTTGATGATTCATGGTTGCAAATATACGTTTTTTTTCTGAAAATGGCGCGCTAATTCCTGTAAAAACAGAAAAACAGAACAAAAAGAAGAATCCTGCTACAATGCGAGCAGGATTCTTCTTTTGGTTCTGATATTGTTTTCAGAGCATTACTCTTCAACAGTCTCTGTTGCTTCCTTCACCTCTGGTTCGGCGTTCTCCGTTTCAAGCGGCTGGCCCTTGATGGGGGTGCCTCCAGTGCCTGTCGTTGTGGTTCCGCGGCGGGGCAATACCGGCTTGGTGGTCGTGGTGGGACGAGCCGGGTTTGTTGCGGGGAGAGCCGTGTTGGTTGTGGGACGAGCCGTGTTGACTCTCGGCATTGCATTCACTGGGACGTTTTCATCTTCGGTCACTTCCTCTTCGATTACTTCCGGCTCAAGGGGATTGCCGTTGCTCTTCTGCTTCACAGCCGTGTTGTTGGGAGTCCTTCCTCTGAGTCCCGGTCGCTTGTTGGTGCGGGGGACAGATGGTGCGGTTGCCTGCGGCATCTCCGGCATCTGTGGCATATTGCCAACGGTGTTGTTGTCGGCCTTGTTTCTCACAGCGGGGCGCTTGTTGGCGCGACCTGCCTTGGAAGCCGCCTTGGAGCGTCCCTTCGGTGCGCCGGTACTGACGGCTTCAGCCTCTTCAACGGCCTTTTCTTCTGCCAATTCAAGCATGTCGGGCATGTCTGCATTGGCTGTCTGCGGTGCTGCCTTCGGGTCGCCAGTGCTCATGCCCTGCTTGGGACTTACGCCCGGGCGTGTAGTCGTTGTTCTTCTTGTTGTACCTTGCTGAGTTCTGGCAGAGCGGGAAGGACGAACGCGGGGTGTACCAGTAGTCTGGGTTCTCGGTGCTGCGTTCTGTACGGCAGAAGCACCTTCGGCTGTCTCGGGCAGGAGATCTACCTCAGGCACATCACTTTCGCTCCCCTTTACCTTTGATGCGGTATTGGGTACTGCTGGTTTATTCAGACGGGTTGCACCTCCAGGTATGTTTGGAGTTGCGGGACCACCTGGAACTCCGCTTTTGATTTTCTTTTGCGGTATGTTTTGCGGCGTAGTGGGCGTTTGTGCCTGAGCATATACACATGTTGCAAGCAGTAAACTGGCAACCATTAAAAATCTGTTAGAGAAAAGTTTTAGTTTCATGTCGTTTTGTATTTAAATGTTAATGAATCATCGCAAAGATAGGAAAAAAACGGATTCCAACCAAATAATTGTTTGTCGGCAGACGGTTGTGCGGCTCCTTTTATGGATTATTAACAATTTTGCATGCCGAATGGGCGGCATTACTGGTATGCAAAAAAAGACCTGCCTGCTCGAAAACAAACAGACAGGTCTGCTAACCAATCAAAATAAACTAAATATTTCTTTTTTCAGTCTAAGCAATCATTTGCCTTATGCATCGATGTTGGCATAAGTGGCATTCTGCTCGATGAACTCGCGGCGCGGTTCCACGTCGTCGCCCATCAGCATGGAGAATATCTCGTCGGCCTCTGCGGCGTTCTCAATGGAAACCTGCTTGAGAAGACGGGTAGACGGGTCCATGGTGGTTTCCCAGAGTTGCTCCGGGTTCATCTCACCGAGACCTTTGTAGCGCTGTGTGTGCAGGGCACTGCTGTTCTCGTCGCCAGCCACATATTTGTCAATGAAAGTCTGGCGCTGCTGTTCGGTATAGCAGTACTCGCTGAACTTCTTGTAGGTGCATTTATAAAGTGGGGGAGTGGCGATGTAGAGATGTCCCTCCTGAATCACCTTGGGCATGAACCTGTAGAAGAGCGTCATGATGAGCGTGTCGATGTGAGAGCCATCGACATCGGCATCGGTCATGATAATAATCTTGTCGTAGCGCAGTTTGTCGAT
>DGWC01000016.1 GCA_002395135.1 Prevotella sp. UBA4268
GACCGATTGGTATATCGACCAGATGTGCAGGCCTGCCTACGAGTCGCCTTCCGTGCCTATCACGTGGCCGCGACTTGATTATTGCTCAGGAACAAATGAGTATGTCGAGGTGAATCCTGGCGTAAAAGACCAGTTGCTCGAGTTCTACAGCGAGAATCCCGAAGCAGCCAGACAGCAGTTCGGCGATAATCCGTTTGAACTGAAGAACATCCTGAAATNNTGGAGTATTACCAAGACCAGCCTTATCTGGCCAAGCAGCAGTTTGGCGACGAACCCTTTGAACTGAAGAACATCCTGAAATACTGGGTACGCTCCAAGAACGAAGAGAACCACTTCATCCCCACCGACACCGTTTATGTAACGATTGACAAGGAAGCCGTGAAGAAGAGCGGAATGATGCTCGCCAGCGACACCATACCCGACCAGATGGTTATCTCGCTGAAAGGAAAGCGCACCCTGTATAAGGGTGACCTGATGATGCTTGAGATGATCAGCCAGTGCAATTGGACACGTCCTATCTATGTCGCCGTCACCGTTGGACAGGAGAACTATATGAATCTGGGCGACAACTTCATACAGGAAGGTCTTGCAAACCGCATCACACCGTTCACCACCAAGAACAGCGGCAACAAGAATTTCGATACGGAGCGCGTCTATACAAACATGATGACACGATTCAAATACGGTGGCGTGGACAAGGAAGGCATCTATCTCGACGAAACCGTCATGCGCATGTGCTACACGCACCGCCGCTTGTTCGGCCAACTTGCATTGAACCTCATTTCAGAAGGCAAGAACGACAAGGCAAAGAAGGTGCTCGAATATGCAGAGAAAGTGCTCCCCACCTATAACGTTCCAATGAACTATATGAGTGGTGGCGTGGACATTGCCAAGGCATATGCCACGCTGGGCATGAAAGACAAGGCTCGCAAGGCACTTACAGACATATTCGGCAATGCCCTCCAGTATATGACCTGGTATACATCGCTCGACAGTAATGTGATGAAAGGATATCAGCAAGACTGCATGCTCAATGTCTATATTATGCAGAATTGCATCGAGGCCGCTGATGCTGTCGACAAGTCTTTCGGCGACGAAATGTACAAGAAGTTGCAGGCTGTGGCGAATGTCTATCAGGACAAGGGCGGACAACTGATGAGAGAATAGCATCTGCCGACAGCAGGAAACTGCTGCAGACAAGTGTTTAGCAAAGTGAACAATACAGATTAAATCAACAACCGCATTGAGAATCACTCGCTTTCAGATGATTGAGCGCCCTGCCAGATACATCAGGCAGTTCTATCCACACGCCACTTGGAGGATGGATCCCGACGAACATGCAGTTTATCTGACCTTCGACGACGGTCCTATCCCCGAGTCAACACCCTTCATACTGAAGACGCTGGCCGACTTTAATGCCAAGGCAACCTTCTTTATGGTGGGCGACAATGTGAAGAAATACCCGCAGTTGTATCAGCAGATTGTTGATGCAGGTCATCAGGTGGGCAATCATACAATGAATCATCTGGGCAGTTTCAAGCACTGGACGACAACGTATATCATCAATACCTTTCAGGCCAACGAACTGATTCACGCCCATTTGTTCCGCCCGCCGCACGGATGGATGCGCCACAGTGTATACTACTGGATCAAAAAATACTTCAGGGTTGTGATGTGGGACGTGCTCACACGCGACTATTCCAAATGGATGACACCCGAAGACGTGGTGAACAATGTGAAGACACTCACCCGAAACGGATCCATCATCACGTTCCACGACTCACTGAAGAGCATTGACAAACTATACACGGCACTGCCGGAATCACTGCAATGGCTCAAAGACCAGGGATATGAGTTCAAGGTGTTCCCGTGATATCAAAGCCGAGGCATTGCGCCTCGGCTTTTCTGCATGTGGCATGACTCGTGCCAAAGCCGTTGACGAGGCAACGGCTGAGAGTTTCCGTGAATGGCTGCGACAGGGTTGCCAGGCCGAGATGCGATAC
The DNA here is from genome assembly GCA_002395135.1 of Prevotella sp. UBA4268. Lineage (GTDB taxonomy): Bacteria > Bacteroidota > Bacteroidia > Bacteroidales > Bacteroidaceae > Prevotella. The sequence goes on from DGWC01000016.1 coordinate 2,004, forward strand.
ATGGAGAACTATCTTGACAAACGGCTCGACCCGCGGCTGCTCATGAATGGACTGAAGACCATTGTCTGTGTGGCACTGAACTACGCCCCTTCGCAGCACCTGCCTGATGGGGAATACCAGTTGGCAGCCTATGCCCTGGGGCAAGACTACCATGACATCGTTAAGCAAAAACTGAACCAATTGGCAACATTCATTCTCTCTTCCAGCAATGAAAAAGGCGGCGAAAACACAACAAACTATCGTGTCTTCGCCGACAGTGCCCCCGTCTTGGAAAGGTATTGGGCTGCACAGGCCGGCTTGGGATGGATTGGACGCCATCACCAACTCATTATTCCCCCTTCAATACACCACCAGGAACCAGATGGTTCAGCCGGAAGCATGTTCTTCCTTGGTGAATTGTTCCTCGACGTTGAACTGGACGAATACGACTCGCCAATGGAAAACCGATGTGGGAAATGCAGGAAATGCGTGGAAGCCTGCCCCACCAAGGCACTGGATGACAGTGAGCATGAAAACTTCATGGCACCTTTCGTTTCCGCCAGATGCCTCTCTTATCAAACCATTGAGCACCGCGGCGACATCCCCCACTCTATTGCCGAGAAGATGGGAGATACCATTTACGGCTGCGACAGATGTCAGCAGGCATGCCCATGGAACCGTTTTTCATCACCAACCCGTGAGCCGCTCTTGCAGCCAAAGACAGAATTGCTGGAAATGACACGCGAGAAATGGCAGCAACTGTCAGAGGATGACTACCGGAAACTATTCAAGGGAAGTGCTGTGAAACGGGCTAAATACTGTGGATTGATGAGGAACATTCAGGCCGTTTCTAACATAGAAAATGACACTGACAAAGAATAAGAAGACAAATGTGTATTTTTTTCGCGAAACCTTTCGATGTTTTGTGATTTATTTCGTAATTTTGCATCTGAATCAAACAAACAAAATCTACTGAAAGAATGAAACTCTGGAAAAACGACAAAGAACTATTTGACATCGCACGGAAGGAACTTTTCACGGCTCTCGTTGGCGATGTCCTCGACAAAATGGGTTATCTGCATCAGTTTCTCTCACCATCTATCAAGCCGTTAAGAAGCGACATGGTAACCATCGGGCGCGCCATGCCCGTGCTCGAAGCAGATGTGTTCATGGAAAAAGCCATAGGAACACAGAACCCGCTGATGGAAAAGCCCTTCGGAATCATGTTTGAAGCACTCGACAGTCTGCAGCCTGACGAAGTATATATATGCTCCGGCTCATCTCCCCGCTATGCACTGTGGGGCGGTCTGATGAGTACGCGTGCCACGAAACTGGGGGCTGCAGGAGCGGTTGTTGACGGATTCTCACGCGACACCCCGGAAATTCTCAAACTGGGATTCCCAACGTTCTCCATGGGAACCTATGCCCAAGACCAGGGACCGCGCGGAAAAGTGATTGACTACCGCGTTCCCATCGAGTTCAATGGCATTCGTGTGAACCCTGGCGACATTGTCTTCGGCGACCTCGATGGCGTGATTATCGTGCCGAAAGAGGCAGTCAACGATGCTTTCGAAGCAGCCATAGAAAAAGCACGCGGCGAGAAACTGGTGAAGAAAGCACTGGAGGAAGGTATGAGCACCGTGGAAGCATTTGCCAAATTTGGCATTATGTAAAAAATCAGGACACACCTCTCCACCTTATTATATATAGGAGCACAGAAGCGAAGGTGTGTGCTCGTCGCTAAACAAAGAACAGATTTATTAGCAACAATTATAGCATACAGAAAAGAAACAAGACAGATATATGAAAGCATTTAGAATAGACGGAAAGAAGGCTGTTATCACCGGAGGTGGTAGCGGCTTGGGATTTGGCATTGCCAAAATATTCGTAGAGGCAGGAGCCAATGTGGTCATCATCGGCAGAAACGAAGAAAAACTCAAGGCTGCACAGCAGCAGTTGGGCGACCAATGCACATATAAGGCATTCGATGTGACGCAACTCGACAAGATTCCGGCATTGGTAGAGGAAATCGGAACTGTTGACATACTGGTGAACTGCGCAGGTGTGCACCTCAAGAAATGGGCCTGGGAAGTTTCCGACGAGGAGTTCCAGAATGTGCTGAATGTGCATGTAATGAGTGTTTTCGCGCTCTCGCGCGAGGTGGCCAAAGGAATGGCGGAGCGCGGAAGTGGCTCCATCATCCTCATCAGTTCGATGACTGCCATCATGGGCATGAAGCAGGTGGTGGCATACACCACTGCCAAGTCGGCCATTCTCGGTTTGCAGCGTGCCTTGGTTGCCGATTTGTCGGTGAAAGGAGTACGTGTAAACACCATTGCCCCCGGATGGATTGACACGCCCATGCTGCACAAGGCCATCGACAACGATGCGCCACGCAAGGCCAAGATACTCGACCGCATCCCTACCCGCTCGTTTGGCGATCCTGACGACATCGGTTATGCCGCCCTCTATCTGGCATCGTCTGCCGGAAAATATGTCAACGGTGTGTTCCTGCCAGTGGATGCCGGTGCTGCCGAGGCCTTTTAATTGCTTAGAGGCCGCGTAATTCGTCACACCAAAACTCATAAAACCTATGGAAAAGAAAACCAACGTGAGATGGATCGTGGTAGGCCTGCTGTTCTTCGCCACCACCATCAACTATATCGACAGGCAGGTAATTGGTCTGCTGAAGCCATATATTCAGGACGACCTGCACTGGAGTGAAACCGATTATGGCTATATCGTCACCGCTTTCCAGATAGCCTATGCCATCGGTATGCTGGCATGCGGACGGCTTCTGGATAAAGTGGGCAGCAAACTGGGCTACTCCATCGCCATCATCGTATGGAGTCTGGGAGCGGTGCTCCACGCTGCCGTGAGGAGTGTGATGGGGTTTGGCGTGGCAAGAGCAGTGCTCGGACTTGGCGAGGCCGGCAACTTTCCTGCAGCGGTAAAGACCATTGCCGAATGGTTTCCCAAGAAAGACCGCGCCTATGCCACTGGTTTGTTCAATTCCGGATCCACCATCGGTGCCATCATTGCACCCATCATCGTGGTGGGCATCACGCTCCAATGGGGCTGGCGCTGGGCATTCATCATCACGGGTTTGCTGGGTTTCATCTGGGTAATAGCATGGTGGCTCGTCTATAAGTCGCCTCACGAGAACGCAAAAGTGAATGCTGCCGAACTGGCCTATATTCAGTCTGACGAGGAAAAGGAAGACGAGGAGGCAGAGCAGGCACAGGGAAACAAGGTGACATGGAAGCGCCTTTTCCAGTTCAAACAGACCTATGCCATCGTGTTTTCGCGCTTTGTCACCGACTGGGTGTGGTGGTTCTTCCTCTTCTGGACACCCGATTTCCTGAACAAAACGCACGGAGTTGACCTCAAGGCCACCGTTTTGCCGCTCATCATCATCTATTTTATGTCGAGCATCGGCGGTATCTATGGCGGAGCCGTGTCTTCACGCTTCATCAAAGCAGGCAAGAGCATCGACTTCGCCCGCAAAACCACCATCCTGATCTTCGCTTTGCTGGTGCTGCCGCTCAATGCAGTGCCTTACATACATAACATCTGGATTGTCGTGCTCATCATCGGCCTAGCCACCTCTACCCATCAGGCATGGGCCTCCAACATCTTCACGATTGTATCAGATGTCTACCCCAAACACGTGGTTGCCTCAATGACGGGCATCAGCAGTGTGGGCGGTGCCATCGGAGGAGCATTGGCATCCTCTTTCGTAGGGTTTATCCTTGAATGGACAGGCAGTTATGCCACTATCTTCATGATTGCCAGTTGCATGTATCTGCTCGCCTGGCTCACCTTGAAGTTGTTCGTCCCTGTGAAACAGATAAAAGTATAACAAGGACACACTGTGGCGGCCGTTATATCCGCAGCAGGTTTCCACTATCTAAATACAGTATCAAACGACTATGACAAAACCATTCATCCGGCTCAATCCCGCTGACAATGTGGTTGTAGCCCTGAAAGACATGAAGCGAGGCGACACCATTGAAGTGGACGGAACAGCAATCACACTGCTCAACGACATCCTGTTCGAGCACAAAGTGGCTGTCTGCGACATCGCCGAGGGCGAGAATGTACTCAAATACGGACTTCCCATCGGTCACGCCACGCATAAGATTGCCGCAGGAGAGCATGTTCATGAACATAACTTAACCTCAAACTATATCATCAAATGATCATACAGAAGATTGAAACATGGTGGGTGCGCCGCAACAAGTGCCTCTTCGACGACAAGCGCAAAGGTAAAAGTGCAATGGACTGGGACGTGCTGGTGCTGAAACTCACTACCGACAACGGCATAGAAGGCATTGCCACTGCATTGGCAGCACGCTCCGGCAACGTGACCGAAGCCTATATCATGGACAATATCGCACCTGTGGTATTGGGACGCTCACCCTACGACCGTGAGAAAATATGGCACGAACTGTGGAACATCGACCGCCATCTCACCTTCTTCCCCGTATATCTGCCAGGACCGATTGACGTTGCCCTGTGGGACATCTGCGCCAAGGCCGCCGGTCTGCCGCTTTATCAGTATCTCGGAGCCTACCGCGAACAACTGCCAGTCTATGCCAGTGGACTCTTCCACCCCACTGAACAAGAATACATTGACGAAGCGTTGTACTATAAATCGAAGGGTATCAAATGCTACAAAGTACATCCTTGCGGCCCGTGCGAGATGGACATGCAGATTCACCAGCATCTTCGCGATGCCGTGGGCGACGACTTCCAACTGATGAGTGACCCCGTAGCAGAATACACACTCGACGAAGCCATCCGCGTAGGACGGCAGTTGGAACGCCTCAACTACGTATGGCTGGAGGAACCGTTCCGCGATTTTGAACTCTATAAGTACACACAACTCTGCGAAGCACTCGACCTTCCGATTGCCGCAACAGAGACTACGCGCGGCTGCCACTGGGGTGTTGCCCAGGTCATCAACCAGAAAGCAGCCGACATCGTGCGTGCCGACGTATCGTGGAAATGCGGTATCACGGGTACCCTGAAGATTGCCCACCTGGCAGAGAGTTTCGGAATGAACTGCGAAATCCACACCACCACCATGAACTACATGGACATTGTGAACCTGCACGTGTCGTGTGCCATCCGCAACTGCAAGTGGTTTGAGTATTTCGTGCCGGAAGAAGACTTCCAGTTCCCCATGAAAGGCTGGTTGCCTATTGATGAAAACGGCATCATCACCGTGCCGAAACAGCCTGGCGTAGGAGTGGAACTCGACTGGGACCTGATTGAAAACAACTGTGTTTCATACAAGAAACTGGAAAACAACTGAAACGGCATAGCACCGCGACTCACGTTTTCCTGCATAAAAAGACAGACAACATGAAGGGATATCTCAGAAACGACGGACGGAAAGGCATCAGAAACATCACGCTGGTGGTCTATCTGGTGGAATGTGCGCACCATGTGGCAAGCAGGATTGCACGCGCTTTCGACGATGATGTTCATCTCATCGGATTCAGCGGGTGCGCTCCCAACAACTATGCCGAGCACATCATGCACAGGCTCTGCACCCATCCCAATGTGGGCGGCGTGCTATTGGTGTCGTTAGGATGCGAGAATTTCCAGCGCAACAGACTGCAAGCAGACATCCGCCAAAGCGGTCGTCCCTGCGAACTGATTGTCATTCAAGAGGTAGGCGGCACGCGGTCTGCCATCCAAAGGGGCATTGATGCCGTGCTAAACATTAGGAAAGACCGCTGCTGCACCATGGAAACGGAATTCACATGGAAGGATCTGGTCATCGGAACCGTCTGTGGCGGCAGCGATGCCACCAGCGGATTCACCGCCAATCCATCCGTAGGCAGCACTTTCGACTATTTGGTGAGCCAAGGTTCCACCTGTATTTTTGAGGAACCAGGCGAACTGGTGGGCTGCGAACACATGTTGCGCGAGCGAGGCAGGACACCTCTGGTGGGACAGCAACTCTTCGACTGCATTCTGAAAGCCGACAGATATTACAAGAAAATGGGACACGACAGTTTCTCAGCAGGCAATGCCGTGGGCGGCCTCACCACCATTGAGGAGAAGTCGCTGGGCTCTTATTGCAAGAATGGCAGCCAGCCCATCGAGGCGTTAATCTATCCTGGCGACCTTCCCAACATGCCTGGACTTTACATGATGGACGTGGTTCCCGACGGAGAGGCTCGCTGGGGCTTCCCGAATATCAACGATAATGCCGAGATTATGGAAATGATTGCCTGCGGCTGCCATACCATTCTTTACACCACTGGGCGCGGCTCGGTGGCAGGATCAGCCATTTCGCCCGTCATCAAAGTGTGTGCCAACCCCGTCACCTTCAGCAATATGGAGGACGACATGGACATCAATGCCGGCAGAATCATCACTGAAGGTGCATCGTTGCAGGACATCCGACAGGAGATTCTCGCCTGTATCGAGCGCACGGCAAGCGGCATCCCCACCAAGTCGGAGTGTCTCGGACATCAGGAATACAGTCTGGGCTATAAGTCATTCTGCGCTATCTCATCCCAATGAACGAGGAGAAAAGAAGGATTATCCAAGAGCGACTGGAACACAGCCGCATGTACGGGTGGCTGCAACGGGCATCCGACGTGATGGACCGTTACTTTTTGGATGCTGCCCTGGGCTTTGCCATTCCCGGTGGCATAGGCGATGCACTGGCAGCCCTTATCTCTATCGTCTACATAGGGTTCTCTGCATTCAAGATACGCTCTTTTCCCCTCACGCTTGCCATTATCAACAACACCCTGCGCGATGTGCTTTTGGGCATGATTCCGTTTTATGTGGGCGACATCATCGACGTGTTCCACCGCAGCAATCAGCAGAATATGCAACTCATTCGCGGCTTCGTGGAGGGCGAGCCTGAAACAATCAATGCCGTAAACCGCAAGGCGGCTTACAGCATTGTACTGTTTATATCACTCTGCATCATGATTTATTTCATGGTGAAACTGGTGATTTGGGCTGGACAGCAAGTGTTCTCACTGTTCTGATCTCGGCATCACCACCGCTCACTGCATATCATAGACCACCTGCATGATTTGTCTGGCCAGTTCGTCGGCAGCCTCCATTGTGACGGCTTCGCTATAGACACGAATGATGGGCTCTGTGTTCGACTTGCGAAGATGTACCCACTTGTCGGGGAAATCAATCTTCACGCCATCGATATCGTTCACGTCAATACCTTCCTTGCCGGCATACATCTCCTTGATTCTGACAAGAATGGCATCTACATCGGTGGAAGCAGTGAGATCAATGCGGTTTTTGGCAATCGAATACGACGGGAAAGAGGCGCGCAGTTCCGACACTTTGCAGCCTTTCTTCGACAAGGAAGAGAGGAACAACGCAATACCCACCAGAGCATCGCGGCCATAGTGGCTCTCGGGATAAATCACTCCGCCATTGCCTTCACCGCCAATCACGGCACCCACCTGCTTCATCTTCGTGGTGACATTCACCTCGCCCACGGCTGCTGCTGCATAGTTTCCGCCATGTTTTTCGGTAACATCGCGCAAGGCTCGCGTGCTGCTGAGGTTCGAAACCGTGTTCAGACTCTTGCCTTTTGTATTTTCAAGCACATAGTCGGCCACGCTCACCAGCGTGTATTCCTCGCCAAACATCGTGCCGTCCTCACTGATGAAAGCCAATCGGTCTACATCCGGATCCACCACGATGCCGAGGTCGAAGCCACCGCCGCGCATTTTGTCCATGATGCCCGTCAGATTCTTCTCCAGTGGCTCTGGGTTATGGGCGAAATCACCTGTTGGTTCGCCATTTAGAATCTCATATCTCACGCCCAGTGCATCCAGCAACTGGGGCAGGATAATGCCGCCCACGCTGTTGATGGCATCCACACATACACGATAGTTGGCCTTCTTGACAGCCTCAACATCAACCAATTGCAGGGCGAGCACACTGTCAACGTGACGCTTGTTGAAGGTGTTATCCTCTACATAATGCCCCAGATGATCCACGTCGGCATACTCAAAGTCCTCGGCCTCGGCTATGCGAAGCACCTCATTGCCTTCTTCCTTGTTCAGGAACTCGCCCTCGCGGTTGAGCAGTTTCAGCGCATTCCACTGGCGCGGATTATGGCTTGCTGTGATAATGATGCCTCCGTCGGCACCGCTCATACGCACTGCCAGTTCGGTGGTAGGCGTGGTTGCCAACCCGATGTTAACCACATCGAAACCGTAACCCATCAAGGTGCCGCAAACCACATTCTTCACCATCTCGCCAGAGATGCGTGCATCGCGACCCACCACAATCTTGTTGGAACCTTGCGGCTCTGATTTGCGGATGAAAGAAGCATAGGCTGTTACAAACTTCACAATATCCAGCGGATTCAGGGTGTCGCCAGTAGCACCGCCAATTGTTCCGCGAATGCCGGAAATAGATTTTATCAACGTCATAGAAATGTATGTTTAAAACACGCCCTTTCCCTGTTCATCAACGTGGGGGGAAAGGGCGTTATGGTTTATCGTTATATACCTTTTTCGTAGGTAATTGTGTAGAGACAGGGATAAACTCCACTCGACGCATATGAGTGGCCTTGCGTATGAGGCACAATCAACCTCACCTTTGCAATCTCATCGCCTTCTTTCTCCCAGCGCCCAATCTTGATATAAAGCAGCGGAACCATCCATCCCGACGGAACGGAAACCGAAGCATAGGCTCTGGCCATGACGCTTTCGCCGTCAATAAATGAGGCGATAAACGAGTCACTGTTACGGGTTACACTCATCTTGTCGGGTCTGTAATTATAGGCAACCACGTTGTTGGTGAGTTGCAGAGTGTCGGTAAGCAGATTGCGTTCCCAGAAACGGCAGAGAACGGTAGCGGTCTCACCGCTTTTCAATATCTCCCCGCATCCCTCGCGCACCACTTGCAGATAAACTCCCGTCTGTGAGAAAAACACAAACTCGTTTTTGCTGACATCTGTCTTGAACCCACGTTCCTTGAACTGTGCCTCGCTGATAACGGTGACGTTAGAATCGCGCAGGAACTTGCTGATGGCATTATTCTCTTTCTCCTTCTGCTCTGCATAGGTCTCATAATCATTGCAACTCATTGTGCAAATGAGCGCAACCAGAGCGACCAAGGCGATAAAACACTTCTTCATCTTTTTTCTTTTTACGGTTGCAAAGTTACGGATTTTAATTCACAATTCAACATTACTGGCAAAAAAAATTCGACTTCAATTCCGTTCACAGGCCATAATTAGGATTTGAACGTTTTTTTATCCGTATTTTAACGTTTCTCGGTCATGATCCGCAGGAATGTTCTCACTGCTCGCAGACACGCATGGAACGACCAGTCCACGTCGTTGTCAAAGTTCACTGATGGCTTTTTGCACAATCTGCTCTGCCTCCTCTACCGAGCAGTATAGCCTTCCACCCGAGGCATTCAGATGTCCTCCCCCATTGAAATACTTCTCCGCAATCTTGGTACACGAGAAATCATCAACGCTGCGCAGGCTCACCCATATCGTATTATCGCGCTCAGTGTCCTCACGGAGGGAGATGCTCAGTTTCATCCCCTTGATTTGCAACGGTATATTCACAAGTCCTTCTGCATCGCCTTTTATGAAACTGAAACGACGCAGGTCGTGACGAGTGAGTATAAAATAGGATGCATGCTTGTCGGGAACCACTATCAGTTTCTTATACAACACAAACCCCATCAGCCGCAAGCGCGACTGGCTGTAATTGTTATACACATTGCGATAGATTTTGTCCTTGTCAATGCGCTTAGTGAGTAACTGGCTGATAATGAAAAATATCTCCGGATTCGTTGAATTATAGGTAAACCCGCCCGTGTCAGTCATCATTCCGCAATAGATAGGGATGGCCATCTTGCGAGTCATCGTCTCAAAACCGCCCAATTGCCATACCAGACGGAACACAATCTCGCTGGTGCTGCTCAGTTCTGGATGCGAAATGGAAAGCCTTACAGGGATTTCCGGGTCTGGATGATGATCGATCATCACCTTCTGCGCGGGCGACGCCGTCATCACTTCGCCCAGTTTATCCATCCTGTCAGGGCGATTAAAATCGAGACAGAACACCAGGTCTGCTTTGCCAAAAGCCTCTTCCACTTCTGCAGGATGCTTGTCGTAACGCACAATCTGGTGGGATTCGGGCAGCCACTGCAAGAAATCGGGAAACATATCCGGCACTGTCACCATGGGATCCTTGCCTTGCGAGCGCAGATATTCTGCCCATCCAAGACACGAACCCACCGCATCACCATCAGGATTCTGATGACAACAAAGCACAATATGCTGGGCCTGGTCGATGAGTTGGCGCAAAAGAGCCAACTCATCGCTGTTTAACAGGTTGATATTCATTAGAATAACTTTGCCGGATAAACCCCTTCGTCAACCAGTTGCTGAATACGGTCCACCGTCGACTGCCTGTCGGCAGCATAGGTAACGCCAAACCACTTGCTCGTCGTGTCGAGCACTTTCACTGTTGCCGTACCTTCGTTGATCAGTTTGTTCACCATCAGCGGAATGAAGAACTCGGCCTTGAGGTTCTCCATGTTCTTCGGATCGCTGAGGAACTCCTTGAAATAAGCCTCGCTATAGTCGAAATAGTCGGGAGTGAAGCCCCACATATTCATACTCACAGGGGTGTTGTCGTCAACAGAAACCCACTTGCCCTCCTCGTCTTTATAGCGGATGGGCTGATCGGCAGCACCGGCCTGACCACCGTCTTCTGCGCAACGCACGATTTCCGTACGCTCCACCACGGTGGTGAGATGGTCTTCGGCATCCTTCGAGCAGATACCGCGAGCCACTGTGCCGTTCTCACTCAAGGTGTTTCCCACGCGGAATCCTACCATGGCATACTGGTTCTTGGCATCTTCTGGCAATTCGCTGAGGAACTTGCCAATCACCATAAAAGCATCGCGATTATAGAAATCATCACAGTTGATGACGCAGAAAGGCTCTTTAATGACATCCTTACCCATCAGCACGGCGTGGTTCGTACCCCACGGCTTCACACGTCCCTCGGGAACAGAGAACCCTTCCGGCAGCGCATCCAACCCCTGGAAGCAGAGTTCGCACTTGATTTTGTCTTCATATTTCGACAGGATCTGTGTGCGGAACTGCTCTTCAAAGTCCTTGCGAATCACCCACACCACTTTGCCGAATCCAGCCTGGATGGCATCATAAATACTATAGTCCATAATCGTTTCGCCGTTGGGGCCCAGTCCGTCGAGTTGTTTCAGACCTCCATAGCGGCTGCCCATACCGGCAGCAAGTAAGAAAAGAGTCGGTTTCATATTACTATTTTTTGATTACCAATTGAATATCTCATGAATTTGCTATTGCCGAAAGGTTCGGTTTTTCGCTTTTTCTCAATTTGCAAAATTACTATTTTTTTTGCAGATAGCCATTGGCATCACATGCAATTAACATTAATTCATGTTTGATTCACTGATATGGATGTCTTTAGTTCATCTCACTCTGGATACAGAATGCTACAATCAGGCGCGGCTTATATTCCAAACCGTCAGATTGACAATCAGAGCAGCGATACTATTCTCTGCCAACTTCCGCCTCTCTTTGTTTTGCCATTTCCATGTTGATGGTCTCGTGTACCCTGAAATATTCACTAAGTTCAAGGCGCAGGTAATCAGCAAGATTTGGAATCTCTTGAATAAACAGAATGACCGACTTGCAATGTACATTGACGATGCTGCCAGCCTCATCAATTGTATATACAGTCGTCACGCTGTTTCTGATGTTCGACTCGTTGATTGCTTTTTTCAATCGTGCGAATTCATCGATATCATAGAGTTCAATATGTCCCCAATGAGTATCATAGATTTGAACAAAGCGGACGCTATTGCTTGTCCTTACAACAAAATATTCGCCTTGATAGCCGAAATGAATATCACCATCCTCCCCTTCATCTATTTCATACTGACATCCGATTGCTGTCAGTGTCTGTAAGAATAAATCCCTTGTTCCTTTCTTTTCTTCCATGACTTTGTCCTCCACATTATTCTTTTCTGAGTTCTGTTCTTCATTTGCTGGTTCATACGAACCAGCCTGATTATCAACAGTCTCATCATTCAGTACTTGCTCATTGTTTTCCCCATTGGTCATCGACCGCCGGTTCATATACTTGTTGGCAATGAAGCCACCCACTACTGCAATCACAACCACTACTAATATTTCCATCATCCAAAATTGTTATAAATAAGAATCCAAAACGTAACAGGCAGCGAGATGCCATCAACATCGCGGCAACAATCAAATAGTTGCACAATCTCAACGCATCTCCTCATTAAAGTCTCTTGATTTCGTAGATAAGGACATCAACTCCCTCTGTCGCTTTTGCCTTGATATGTTTAAAGCCTATAGGCAGATGGCCCTTCATTTCGGAAGGGTCTACCAAGAACTTAGGCACTTCCTTCTGAGCGTAATCCACGAGCCCTGCTGCTGGATAAACAACAAGCGAAGTGCCGATAACTACAAAGACATCAGCATTTTCAACTAATGCCAGAGCCTCATCCATATATCTCAAGTTTTCCCCAAACCATACAATGTACGGACGAAGTTGGGAACCATCCTCTGCCTTGTCGCCCATACGAATAGGCAGATCCAATGGATATTTTCTGATGCACCTATCGTCTTCTCGGTCTCGCGAAGAAGCGACCTTTGCTAATTCCCCATGCAAATGCACAACTCTGGTACTGCCTGCGCGTTCATGAAGGTCATCAACATTTTGCGTGATGATGGTCACATCATGCTCCTTTTCCAACTCTGCCAGTGCATAATGTGCATGATTAGGCTGTACGGTAAGAAGTTGCTTACGCCTCGCATTATAGAACTCAAGTACGGCTTCTGGTTCTTCATGGAATCCGTCGATACTTGCCAGTCGCATGGCATCATACTTTTTCCATAAGCCATTACTGTCGCGGAATGTACTGATTCCACTCTCAGCGCTTATGCCTGCACCAGACAATACAACAATGTTCAGTCTCTTTTTCATATTATTATCTTGTTCCACTAATATTAACTATTCTTTCTATTCACTGTCACCACCGATATTTGCTCTTGAAAAGATTTCAGGATGTTCGCCATATAAGAAGTGAACGACATTACAAAGCCACACATCTTGTTTAAACCCTTCAAGGTTTTCCACTTGATAGGTGCCTCTTTCGAATGTCAATTCCATATCACCAATGATATTTGTTAATTACTTGTTTGAACACGGGTTCATCAGAGATTGAGGCAAACAAGAGCATGCATGTTCGTAGTTTCATCACGCCCAGATTGCTGAAGACATCAAATATCGGCTTGTCTATTTCCAACAGGACCTGTGCTGCCTTTATGAGTCTTTCTCTTAATATTGGATGTTCCAAATATGCTTTTGCCTCTTCACGTCCATCAAGTCCGTAGAAATCAGTCAACTGGCTTGTCCCTTTTCTTTTTAACTGAGGATAGACATATCGAATCCAGCATTCGAATCCGAGTCTGCCCTCTTGGATATCTTTCAAAGCCAGTTCATACAAGGTGCAATCACCTCTTTTGCCATCCTGGGCCGTAAGAAAACGCCCTAGTCCTTCTTTGTTAATGTTTCCTTCTGTCATGTTATTTTAGTTAGACCTCGCATTATTAATGCCAAAAACTCCGAAAAGGTAAACAACTGAGATGTCAGAATTCCAGACGAAAGCCTTTTTCCTTCATTTCGCTGTAACTCTCAGGGTTGAACTTATAGAGGAATGCCACTTTCTTGTTGGGCATTGGGAGCGTCTCTTCCAACTGAGTAAGAATGCCCAGTTTCAGCATCTTATTACTAAAGTTGCGGCGGTCGAACTTCACACTGAGAATGGCCTCGTAGAGATGCTGCAACTGAGTCATCGTGAATTGCTCAGGCAGCAGTTCAAAACCGATTGGTTCAAAATGAATCTGGCGACGCAGTTCATTGGTGGCCTCCCGCAGAATCAAGTCGTGGTCGAATGCCAGCGAGGGCACCTTGTCGAGCGGGAACCACTGGGCTTTGGCTGCATCGTCGCCAGCCTTTACCTCGCTGAGACGCACCAAGGCGAAGTAGGCGATGGTGATGACTCGCTCACGAGGGTCGCGGTCCACGGCAGAGAAGGCATGAAACTGGTGGATGTAGGCATCCTCAAGTCCGGTCTCTTCCTTTAGTTCACGCTTCGCGCCTTGCAGGGCAGTCTCGTCCATTTTCAGGAATCCTCCAGGGAAGGCCCAGCGGCCCTTGAAGGGTTCAATACCCCTTTCTACCAGTAGGACATTCAGACGTGTTCCGTCGAATCCGAAAATCACGCAATCCGTTGTAACACTCGGATGCGGATATTTATAATGATACTTTAGTTCTTCCATAATAATTAATCTGTTATTTTAGACTACAAACCGCGTTGAACCTGTCAATTACATCAACCAATGGAGGTTCAAGCCTGTCGAGACAATCGTTAAGAATATCGTCAGGAACCTCACAGACAGCAGCCGCAATACCTCCGGCAATGGCTCCCTGTGTATCGGCATCGCCACCGAGTGAGACGGCTTCCCTGACAGTAAACTCATATCCTTTAGGAGAATCCAGATTCTTAAACGCACAATAAATTGCCTCAGGAACAGATCCTTGACATGTTACATCAAAAGAGTAAAATTTGCGTATATCATCCCAATCTTTCTTTATTCCATCTAAATCATAGAAACAATGATTCTTTAGGAATTTCTGTCCTTTCTCAAACCATTCATCGTTTCTCAACAAAAAGATTGTTGCGGCAACAGCCTGTGCTCCGATAATTCCTTCAGGATGATTATGAGTCACTTCTGCTGAGATTTGTGCCAACTGCAGGGCCTCTTCAAACGATTTGGCATAATAACCACAGGGACTCACACGCATGGCTGAACCATTACCAAAAGAATTGTATGGTTCCGTCCATTTGTTCTCCAACCACCTTCTGAACATACCTCCGTATCCGACATGAGGATATTCCTCGCCATAGCGGTGCATGATTTTGACCAACTGTTCATGTGAGTGTTTGGAATCCTCCACCAACCACTCTGCTACAGCACAGGTCATCACTGTATCGTCAGTAAATTTTGACCGCGGAGTGAACAACTTGAAATTCCAATCCTTTGTCTTGTGGAACTCATAGGCCGAACCAATGATGTCGCCACAAACTGCTCCGATAATACCTTTGTTTTGCATTCAGTTCGTTTTAATAGTTTATTAAAAGATATCTATTTTCAGTATAATGGCCATGGTTGCCATTTGCAAGAGTCTTGTGTCTCTTTAACTATATTTTAACACAATCCTATGCGGCAATGGGCAGATCCTTAAAATCCGCCCCCTCTTTCATCTCCATTATTTTCATCAATACTTTCTTTTTCTTACTCTTCACACTATTACCATTCTTATATCCAATCCTCCTAGCAATCTCCTCCATTCTACATCCATCCACATAATAACTCTCCAATATCATCCTATCCACCTCCTTCAACTTACTCCAGATTCTTTCCAGCTTCTCATATCTCTCATCCTCATTCCCTCTCTCATCCATCACATCAAAGATCTCCACAATTCCTCTTTCATCATCCTCTCTCACTTCATATCCTCTTTCCATAATCCTATCCAAACTCTCAAT
>DGWC01000088.1 GCA_002395135.1 Prevotella sp. UBA4268
ACAAATTCTATCATAGAAAATCTATCATCAGGATGGAAAAACCTGTCACGGTGGAAAGCTTATTGTAGCATGTAGCCATTAAAGTGAGAAGTGAGCAACATTACCCACTTCTCACTTACTCATCAGCGTGGTGACAGAACGCTCACCGGTGCGTTACAGCTTACCGATGGTTGTCCTGCGCTTGCTTCGGTTGACCTTGTCGAAAAGGATTTCGTCGGGCCATTCTTCAATCAGCTGTATTACCTGCTGGTCCTGATGCTGGCACAGCCGGCGGTCAGGCAGGAAGAGGATGGTAAGGCGAGCCTTGCCGTCAACGCGGCGTATGCGTGGCCGGAACTGCCCGAAATCCTCTATCGTTACGCTGCATCCCTGCTTCATGACCAGCTCGGCTATCATGCGTGTGCAGGTGGCGAGCGTGTAGGCCAGTGCCTCTCTTGTCACGAGGTTGCCGTTGTGTCTGCAGACGTGGTCGGTCAGTTCGCGCTGTGTGAGGCTGTCGCC
Source organism: Prevotella sp. UBA4268 (assembly GCA_002395135.1). Classification (GTDB taxonomy): domain Bacteria; phylum Bacteroidota; class Bacteroidia; order Bacteroidales; family Bacteroidaceae; genus Prevotella. The sequence goes on from DGWC01000088.1 coordinate 502, forward strand.
CTTCACCGCCAGTCCCTTCTCCTTCGCGTCGAGCCCTAAGACGGGAGCGCATGTCAGCTTGCGCACAATGGTTACCGGAATGTCGTCAGCCTGTCTCATAGTCCGTCCACCTCCTCTCTTTCCTGGCTTTCGGTGCTGCGTTTCTTCCAGAAGTCCTGCATTGACTGTGGCAGCAGGGCATAGGCTCCCATGAAGATGTCCCATGTCAGCTTGAACAGGCTTTCCACTGTGCATATGCCGGCTGCCATCATGAAGAAGTAACGCGTGTTCACCTGCACGTTGTCAATGAGGTGGCACTTGCACTTCAGATGGTTCAGGTACATGACCTCGTTGTTGTTGCCGTCGCCGTTGGGGCACCAGCGGTGAATGACGAGTGGCAGCGTGTCGAGTTTGTAGTCACGCACATACTTGGTGAGCAGATAGAGTCCCGCCCTTATGCCAAAGGTTATTGACGTGAACTGTTCGAACTGCGGGTCGGCAGCTGCTGTCTGCTCCACCTTTCCTACCCACTTCGACGCCGAGCGCCGAATGTTCATCGGGTTCCTGTTGCGCATTCCGCGCGTCAGCCGGTTATTTGCTCTCATGGTCTTCGTCCTCCTTCTTAAAGATGTCGATAACCTGCTTGATCATCTCGATGATGGGTTTCAGTAACCCCACCAGACGGAGCAGCTGCTCCCAAGTGAATAATAGTATCTTTTTCATAGTTTTTTAGTTTTTAGTTTCTACAGTACGATTTTCTTGAACAGTCCCTTTTTGAGCCTTTTCACGTACCCGCGCTTGACCAGCCTGACGAGGTGCTGCGTAGCAGCCCTTTCCCCGACGGCATACACCTCGGCCAGCTTCTTCGTGTCGAACGTCTCAGGCAGCAGATGGTACTTCTCTTCGTAGCGGTTCTTCCTTTCACGGGGCACGAACTCCTTGCCCTCGTTTTCCAGTGCATGCCACGTTGATTCTCCAAACTGCCGTATCTGCATGGCGTAGATGAAGTCTCCGACAGCCAGTGCAAAGTCAATGTCGCTCTTGTTGATGCGCAGCTTCAGCGGCTTGCCCTGTGCCATGAGCTTCTCTAGGTACTCCAGGTCGCGTATGACGTTGTGTACTATGCCGTATCGCACAATGTACAGCGGAACGCGCTTTCTGAAGAAGTCGGCCACGCGGTCGTCGTTGTCGCGGGCTTCTTCTGCCATCTGACAGCACCATTCGTATGCCGTGTCGTTGAGCTTGTCGCAGAATATCTGCCCGTGCAGCTTTTCCAGCCGGTAGCCAATGGCCCTCAGTCGGCTGTCGCGGTCGTTGGTTTCCAGCGTACGGTGTCGGCGCTCAATCATTCCATACCATTTCTCGGGCATGGGGAACATGGCCACGCGGGTGGTCAGTCCGGTCAGGGCATTGGTGTTTCTGAACTTCTTGCGCATGGCGTCGGGCGTACCCGTTGCCACGATGTTCCAGTTCACCTGATGGAACCCCCTGGCGCAGTCCTGGTTCTTGTATTCCACGCCAGCCTCCTCGTTGTGGAACGCCTGGCACTCTATGGTGTTCTTGTTGATCCAGGCCGCCGAGCCCAGCTCGTTCATGGCCGACACCTCCGTCTCGCAAGTAAACAGGTGCAGGTGCATCATCTCGCCGTCCACCTCCTCCTTCGCGTTCTCAAGTCGCGTCCAGAGTTGCGAGTTCGACGTGTTGAAGGGTATCTTCCTGATGCAGGCCTTGGGAATGTCCATGGCAGCCTCCTTCTGGTTCTTGGTCGAGGTGGCGCGCTTCTTCAGGTCTTCCACGTAGTTCTCCTCTTTCCGCCTGCCCAGTTCGTCCTTCGCCTTCATGGGCTCCATGATGGTCTTGTCGAGCCCTGAGAGGAAGCTCTTGCCTGATGCCGGCAGTCCCACCACATACACCAGGAACGAGAGCCGCTCTAACTTGCTGTCGTAGAACTCCCAAAAACACCTTGTAAGATAGGTTCCAAACATGGCTCCCGCCACGAGCGCTGCCCCCATCTTGAGGTCATTGTCCACCCCTTCGCAAGCATCCCCCAGCTCTTTACATAGGAAGGGCGCGATACGCCTGTACCAGTAGCCATAATCGACAGCCTGATCTGCAGCCCTCTGACCAGCGACAGGGGCTTCATTTGCTCTCTGAACATGACGCGGGTCAGCACCTTTCGCGCGATATAGAGCTTGAAGAACGTCGCGCAGCCTTCTTGGCATGTAGGGTGCCATCGGCTTATTGTGCACCTGCATAACAATGTCCTCGACCTCACGCTGCGGAAGTCCACAACCGTCAACGACGGCGAGTAGGTTCTGAGGCTCACTGTAACAGTCGGCGATGTAACGTAGCTGCCCAGCCAGCCTGATAACACCCGGATGACGCTGGCCGTTAGGCGGTCTTCCACCATTAGCCTCCCAAAGCTTTTCGACAATGGCACTGAACGGGATGCCGTCATAAAGATATACTGTCTTTCCATCTTTGTCAGTCGTTGAGTCAAGGGTTACAGGTCTGTGGATTCCAGCAGCTCCCGGTGCTTGCGGTTCGTGGCTGTCCACGCTCTTTGCCACGCGTCTGTCATCATCTCGAACGGCAGCAGCATGAGCGCCGCCAATACCAGCAGTATTTCTGCTGTTCCCAGCCCTATACATCGGGCCATATTGCTTATCGTATTCATCATTCTGGTAATTGAAGAGTTCATCGTCTTGGTAGAGAATATCGTCACTCGTACATACGAACGAGCCGCGAGAGGAGTCCTTGCAGGCCTCGTCGAACTCCAGTCCGAGAAGCTTGGCAATGTGTGCCTGGTTGTCGGCAAGATTGCCGACCGCCGCGTCTGCCTTGCAGACCAGCCGCAGACCGTGTCCCTTAGGCGTTACGTGAGCCAGGAGAACAGAGCCCGTTCCCCCGCCCTTCCCCGAGGGGAGAGGGCTTTGGGGCATGAAGAGCTCGGGGTGGCCGTCCTTGATGGCGTCGAACACCTGGCGGGGCGTGGGGTGCTCAATCACCCCTCCCTTGGGGAGAGGGAGGGGGTGGGCTCCCATGTCGTCGAAGTCAAGCATCACCAGTCCGTTGAGGTGGGTGTGCTTCTGGCTTCGCCAGCACTCTGTGCGCCCTTGGTTCAGCTTCGACGTTCCTTCGTAGAGGTGTGACTCCACGTCACCCGCCATGAACAGGAACATGGGCAGCTTGCGCTTGATGGCGTTGGCCTTTTCCGTGTCGCCCACCTTGACGGCAGCCCTCACCTGGTCAATGATGGCGCGGTAGTGGTGGTTGGTTGTGACTTCGAGAAATGTTTCACGTGTGCACGGTACGCATGGAGAATTTGTTGTCTGTTGATAGTAAAACATTGGTTGATGTTTTGAAGGTTACGAAATGCTTGTTCTTTCATATCCTCGGCAGTGCCGAGCGGAACACACATGTCAATCTTCACGCAACCTTCAACTTCCATCAACTCCATCTTCATCAACTGTGTGTCCCAGATTACGCTGCACCTGCTCTTACGGCTTCGCCTGGGCTCGACAAAACGCTCTTTGCCGAAGTCCTTCATAAAGCTGTCAAGCTGGCTTTGCAAGTGTGCGCAGAGGGCAGGGTCGTTGTCCCTTAGCTTCAGCGTTACCACGCGGTAAGGGTTCCTGCCCTTGGTCAGGTACGTCACGCTGTCACCGTCGCGTACCACATGCTCGCGGCTGCTCTCCCCCGTCGATTCATAGGGGGCATATTCAAAGCCGCCGTCGTTGTAGTGCTTGGCACTACCCCTGGACGTTGCCACCACCTTGCGTGGGGTCGCTCCGTCTGATATTACTACTTCTTTTGGTTCCATTTTCGGTCAGTTTTTTTGCTACGTTATTTATACTTTCCTGTGTTTGCAGTGGCTTTCTAAACGGCTGATAGTCAGCAGAGTAGCGAGCCTTTCCGTTCATGCTACATGCTACATGCTACGTTAAGACTGGAAATGACCTTTAAATATATATATTATATATTTAAGAAGATTTTTTTTCTTAAGTCTCTCCAAACAGCGCTTATTGTAGCATGTTGCATGTAGCAGTCAATCTACAGCGCCTCAAACCCGTAGAACAGGATGTCCGTGCCATAGAACGTCTCATTGTTGGCAGTCAGCTTGCTGCGGGCGTTCATCGCAATGTCCACCCAGCCCGTCTGTCCGGTGACAGGGTTGCTGGCCTGGCGTTCCACCAGCTTCCGGGCTGTCTCGTCCAGGGCTTCCGCATAGAGCGTGTCACGGCCCTGCTGAATCTTCACGGCACATTTCTCGTGTTCCCACTGGCTGCCGTCCTGGCGCTTGCCGCATTGTTTGCGCAGCGCACTCGTCTCAACGATTTTTCCTAAAATTCTCATTGTCTTAAATGTTTAATTGTTGAACGTTTTACGTTAATTCTCGGAATCGCGATTTCCATTTGCTTTCAATTGCAATTGCGAGTGCAAAGGTAGGGACAAAAAAAATCCCAACTTAGAAAAAATCCAAGTTGGGAATGATATTGGGAAAAAGGGAACGTTTTTGGGAATGCACCCCATGAAACCTACTCTATTTGCAGTAATTCCATTAACTTTATTGCTACCTTAACTTGTTTCAACGAATACTGATCAGCGGAGTTAAGGTACTGCTTCCACAGGGCAACATTCTGAGGCAACTGATGGAGGTTTACCTTTCTGAAGTTATCATATTTGCATGGTATCCGAAAAGCATCAGAGCCAATGTTTTTCATTGTCTGTTCAAAATCTTTGGGCTTTTTGGGATAGCCGCAAAACTGGGACAACACCCGGAAGATGGCGTACCATTGGTCAAGGTCGTGCATGATGAAATGCTTCTGTTCGTCCTTTACTTCCTGTAATTCCAAAATGGCCGACTTGATTTCCTTTTCGGTTGGTGTCAAAGAATCAGTACTGCCATTGATAATCTGGATGCCAATGCCGCCATTCTCCACGTTGTTTACCTCATATTCTACGTTCTTTTCTAATACGAGGTCACCAGCAACGGTAATGCCGCTCTTGCTAATTGTTTCAAGTGTATTTTGTAGTTCTTCCTGTTTCATGTTTATTGTTCTTTTTTATTTATAGAAATACCAGTTGCTCCTGTTGCCACACCATTCACCTGGTTGTCAACTTGCTTTGTCACAACATAATCACCTTGAACCACAATCTTCAGATTCTCCAATGCCCTGACAAGTTCATCATCCTTTTTGTCAATCCATGCATCGAGAACCGCAGCAGCCTCTTCGTGGCCCATGTGTCTTAAGATATTCCTAATAGGATCTGCCTCAGTACGTTTGCGTTTGTAATCATTCATCACTTCCTTTAAGAATCTTTCTATGAAATCAGACTCTTTGGGAATTGCTGTTAGCTGAATGTTTGTTTCTGTTAGCACGGCGACCTGTTTCTTTAACTCTGCCACTTCCTCTTGATAGGAAACAAGCTCCCACCAGCCACGCTCAGAGGAACGAAACACATCAGTCTCTTTTTGTAAGTACCAACGGATAGTTGCTTTCCAGTCTTTACTACCTGAAAAGTTTGCTAACACATATGCAAATCGATAAATGTCATTTAGGTTTGCTTTACCACCTAAACGTTTCAGGGCCTCAATAATTGCTTCTTTTTGGGTCATTGTATATTCTTTTTGCCAACAAAAGTACAATTTTTCACCATCATCGCCAAACCATAGATGGCGCACACCATCTAACACCATCATTTTTGATGGAATTTAACTTTTTATTCCTTTAATGTTCATTATTTCAGATAAAAAATGTAACTTTGCAATTTGTTATGAGCGATCCCATGTTCTTCAAAGAGTTCAGAAAACGGTATGAAAAATAAAAGCCACCCGTAGGTGACTTTTAAAGTGGAGCAGTATCGATAAAGCCTTGCTCCCCGCATTTAAGCGTTATCTGGGCAGGTGTTTCCACCTCCACAAATCAGCATTGCTGTTGATTTCTGCTGCAGAATTACAAAGTTATTCCGAAAGTTCCAAATTTTTTTACAGTTTTTTTATTCCTAAAGAGTTTCTTCTGCAGCCATTGATAGAGATATTGCTGATTCTATCTTTTCGTCTGCCGCAGACCTGTATGAATAATCGAAAAGTAAATGCCTCCGTTCCAGATATACGATGAAATCTCCTATAGCAAAAGGACGTATGATTCGTTCGCCTTTTGTAGAATAGGCTATGAACTGTATCTGTCTCTCACTGTCTGTATATATAGAAGGTGCAACGAAAATACACTGTGCTTTTTGTTGTTTTTGGAAATCAGTCAGGTGGCGTTCTATGGGCCACACCTCCATCATGGTTTGTGTTCTACCCATAGCCATGGTCACCTCTACAAGTACACCATTTTGGAGTTCATAACATTCAATGTCGCCCTTATTGCCACCTGCTGTCGATGTGGGCAACCCTTCGTCATCGCAACTGTAATTTGGAACAACTCGCACCTTTGGCATCTTGCATCGGATTGCCAGCGCAGTAAGAAACTCCAGCCGAGTAGGGGCGGCTAGAAGTTTTAGCACATTGTCCGTACTGCTTTTCTTTGTGGCAAGATTGGTCAGTTCTTTCTTAATCATTGCCCAGTTGTATATGGACAACCAGTTGTCAAGCAACTTCTCGCTTGTCGAGGCAGAAGGCTTGTGAGATGTTATCTGGATGAGGTTTGTATCAAGCTCGGCCATATAGTCAAAATAGGCTCGCTCGTCATTGAAATGGGTATAGTGGGAATAATGTGACAGGATGTAGTCAACTTTCTCGTTTTCATTTTTGTTAATGTCGATGAAACGACCAGCTCCTCGCAATGAAATCAATCCCGTCATACGCATCTTGCGTATAAATTCGTCTGGGTATTCATCAACAATAGACTTGACTTTGAAGTCCTTGAAATTCCCTTCCATAATCTCATCAATGCATACTTCGCATATCACTTCATCGCTGGGATTGTACCCATGTTCTTGTCTAAGCCTGACGATACGTCTATAGAGAGCTTCGGCATCATTGTCCTTCCAGAATATCAGAAGCGGAAGTTCTCGCCTCGATATTCCACAACCATTCTGATGCGGATCAGAATTTAGTTTCCGAATGACCTCAAGTAGAAGGACGAGAGGAATGTTGTCATTCAGTACCCGAACAAATGGATTCTTACGTTGCGACTTGGCGAGTGCTTGCAGGAATACTTGTTGCTCGTATTCAGGATGCGTTATTTCTGTGGTAACGAAACCGCTTTCCTGTTCTATTTCTATTTCGAACGATTTAAGTAAATGATGAGCCAACGGGGAGATGACTATTGGCTCACCTGGCCAATAATAGGCCAATCCCAATTCTTTAGTAAGGTCAAAAATGGTGGCAAAGCGCGACGGCCACCCGTATGCAAAGCCAGCCTCTCCATGATGTTGAGGATTATTACGAAGCATCATACTTACTTCATCGTCAGTCAGCATATACTCGCTAAATTCTCCGTTATTAGTTGAGGACCATTTGTTTTTCACCGACATCAACTTTTTCATGGGACGATAGAGACCGTAACGAATAGCGTCTCCGCAAATATTAATAGCTAGATTATCATTAAGCACTTGCCCTTCGTATTTGTTCAGCACATAGAGCATATACTTCAACCTCCCAGGGTTGCGCATCGTTGTGGTGTAAAGCAACGGTTTGTACTCGAGTTCACTTTTTCTCGGCATAGGCTTTAGTAATTGGTTACTAGCACTTCGCAGAACTGCTTAATGCTGTTGTCATTGAAACTGATGTAATTGCTTTTGATGGAATGGGCTTGATACTGTTCAGACCATTCCAAGAAGAGAGTGTTAGTGCGCCCACGATAATGGGTGACGTTAGAGATGGCGAAGTTGACGCCACGTTCATTCAGGTTGTCAAGCAATGCCAGCAGGTCACGCTCGGTATCTTCATTCCATAGTTTATTGTATTCGCTGAAAGAAATCAGATAGGGTGGGTCGAGATAGACGAGGTCTTCAGGTTGGTAGTCTATGTTGCCAAGAAACTGCCGATAGTCCTCATTGTGCCATTCTACTTGTTTCTGGCTGAGTAGTCGGAAATAGTCTGTAAGTGCATCTTGCACATTCTGGTTAAAGTCCACGTTACCGACAGGAAGATTGAATTGCCCCTTGCCATTAAACCGTAACATGTGGTTAAATCCGTAGATAAGCAGGAGATAAAGCCTTTGCATGTCTTGCTGACCACCAGTGATAAAGTCTGCCTTCATTCTCTGATAGCCCGCTTTATTGTAGCGTGCATAATAGGTCTTCGGGTTGGCAACTTTCATATCCTTTGGAACCACATCACTACGCAATGAGAGTGAAAGCCCATAATTGTCTATGATGGTATATAGCTCATCCATAAACTCATTTTCGTGACCAATATGCCCTTGTAGCATCCGATGCAGGTTGATGACGTAACTGTTGATGTCGTTGAGCAAGTAACTGTCGGCATCGACATTCATCATCACCGACCCTCCACCAACAAACGGCTCTATCAGTCTGTTGATGTGTGCAGAGAAGTGAGTACGAATCTCTCGCACCAGCTTATACTTATCACCCACGTAGAACAGTGGGGAACGAGCGATTCCGTTTTTCATCATCAACTTCGGTTATGAATAAATACTCACGATGATCATCAAAGTCGGTTTTACCAGAGTTAAAGGCTTTGAACTCATGGTTGAATACCTGCGTATTGCCACATTTGTTCAATACTTCTTCAAGTTGCTCTAGCTTAATCTTGTTCTCAGACGATGTGCTTTTGGAGTGATAGGTGTTGTTGTACGATACCACCAAATAGCGACTCTTGATGTGGCTCACCAAGTCCGTGAAAGCGGAGAAAGCAGCATTACGACAATAGTCACTCATATTCTCCTCCTTGGGCTTCAGGGCAGCACCAAATAACTGCGGTTTCTTCCATTGTACCAAGTTTTCATATACATGGTAGAAACGACTGTACTGACGGGAGTTGTAGGGAGGGTCGAGATAGGTTAAGTCAACATTGATATTACGGGCTAGCAGGTTTGCGTCTTCCTGATGAATCTCAACACCATTATATGATTTTGCATCTATCATTCTCATTACGAACTGTTGGGCAACAGGTGCCTTATGATGATAGGCATCGAAGTGTCCCATTGTATTGGCGTGACGATCTATACTGTATATCAACGAGGCCATCAACACAGCATATTCTTTATCCGTCAAATCGGCTCGCATCTTCTTCAATTGTTCGCGGATATAGCCAACAATCTTGGCCGTATCGTTATGGAAATACTTGCCGCCAAAGTTCTTTGAGAAATAGTTCTCACGCACTTTGTTCGGATTGACAGAATTAAAATCATCGATGATGGATTGTACCTTTTCTTCGTTCCATTCTGTTGGAGCAAAGAAAGCACGATACATCACGTTATTGGAGTGAAGAAAATCGTTCACCACTACTCGCTCATATATCTGCAAAGCCCTATGAGCCACTACACCTGTTCCAGCAAAAATATCACAGAAGGAGTGGACATTATGGGTTTGTTGGTCGATGAGACTGAAAATCCAGTCCACCAATTTGGTCTTACAACCGATATACCGACGGCTCTCCAGAGAAAACCGTCGTTCTTCGATGCTATTGTCCATAAACACCTATCATTGTTTATGACAGTCGCATGGCTTATCGATATGTAATTACGGGATTCGTACAACCTTCCTTACGGACACAGAAAAAGCGCAGACTCGTTCTTAATCCGTATCTGGAGGTCGTAGGAATACCCGTATAATGGAGATAAGCCTCAAGCCCACGCTGTCGCGTGAGCAAAAGCCGTATCGTTACCATTATACTGTATCTTGTGAATTTCCTACGTTCCCAGACACTATCGATAACCAGCTATTGCCGTTATATTATTTCCTCAAAAATCGCACCGCCACCCTGCACTCAGGGAACAAAAGGTCGTTTACAACCATCGGTCAGTACTTGATTGCAAAGATAATTCATTTATTTAAAACCACAAAGGAATTTTTAGATTTTTTGGGTATGATTCATTTATTTTCCTTTCTCTGCATCGTAAACCCTTTTGTCTTAGCTCATGGAATTTTCGGTGTTCGTTCCTTATTTTAAGTGTTATAGTTGTATGTTGCTCATCTGTCTCCTGACATCTTTTGCTTCTGTTCCCCTGTTCGCTGTTCAGCCGCATTTGTAATGCGGCTGCATTTGGTAGGTGCATTTTTAATGCAGCATTGTCATAGTAATAGAAAAGACGTGCATTACAAATGCACCTACCAGCAACATCGGCATTGCAAATGCCGATGAACGGAAATTCCTTTTTGTTCAGCCCATGAACGGGAAAACGGAAAACAAACGGCAGGATTTCCGCTTTTGACATTCTCAGTGTTAATAAATGTTATTTCCAAAGGAGGCGTGTCTTATTTCTTCGTACCTTTGCAGTGGATTTCAGGAAGGACCTGCAGAAACGCGATGACGGAGGTCGGAGCAAGCCCAACCGAAGGTCGGAGCAAAACTGCAGAAACTCGGCAGCAAAAGGGCGCCCACGCCGTACCCCGGACTGGAGTCAGTGAGACTAACTAACTTATTATTAACTTAAACCCCATTACTACTATGTCACAAATCAACAACATGCAGGTGAATGTGGACCTGCGCAAGAACAACAACGAGAAGAGCGACCAGTATGGGAAGCTCTACCCCTACATCCGTCGGAACCGTACCCTCAGCCTCCGCGGACTGGCCAAGCACATTGCCGACCACGGCAGCATCTACACCCGCGACGTGGTGCAGGGAGTGCTGGCGAAGCTCTGCACCTGCATCCCAGAGCTGCTCTCACAGGGCCAGCCCGTGAAGCTCGACGGTCTGGGAACCTTCTATCCTACCGCTGAGGCCAAGAACGGAGGCATTGAGAGCATCGAGGCGGCCAAGAACATTGCCCCGGACGATGTCATCGAGGGAGTGCACGTGCGCTTCACGCCTGAGA
>DGWC01000086.1 GCA_002395135.1 Prevotella sp. UBA4268
GAACTGACAGTTCCCAGTGCCTCATCGCTCTCTGTCAGTGGTGTTGTGACAATGGACAATCTGACTATTACTGCTGCCAATGGCCGGTTCAATCCTACTATCGATGTTCAGGAGCTGGGCTCTACCGTCATCAATTCGCTTCCCGACTTCCTGACAGATGCTCGCGTGGTGGCCGACATAGACAATCCACAGGTGTGGCTGACTCTCGAGTCGAACTTCCCACTTGGCGGCTATGTAGAGGCTAAACTCAGCTCCACAACTGCTTCTGCCGATGTTGTTCTAGATAAGGCTCATGGCAACGAACTGCCTGTTGTGGCCAATGGTACCACGCGGCTCGTCGTCTGCCGCAAGGCACCCGAAGGCTTGTCTGGTTATACTGCCGTCATTGCTCCTGACCTGTCAAACCTCGTTAAAAAGTTGCAGGAGGGTATGAAACTCTCTTTTGACATCACGAAATATGAGGCCGACCGGAACAGTGACGTGACTGTTGATTTGGGACGTGACTATATCCTGAAACCCGGTTACAACTTCACTGCCCCCTTGGCATTGGGAGACCAGGCGGAGATAGTGTACAGTTCGACAGAGAGCAACTGGAACAAGGACTTGAAGAAACTGGAAATGACGAAGAACGCTTCGCTGTTTGTGACTGCTAGTGTCAATAACGGTGTACCTGCTGACCTCGAAATCAACGTTAAACCCATTGATGTCAATGGTGCAGAACTTTCGGCATTGACCGTTAAACCCATACTGCACACCGTGGCAGCCGGCGAGACCTCGGGCACCGTTAAGTATGAGATTGTTGATCCTAATGGTGTGGGCTTGAAGAATCTTGATGGCATCCAGTATGAATTGCTGGTGACATCTCCTTCCGCTGCTAGTGGTCAGAAAGGAAAGAAACTGAACAGTTTGCAGAAGATTATCATTAAGACCACTGACCTTCATCTGCAGGGTAGTGTCATTTATGATGCCAATTGATGTTAAACTTCCAAAAGATCATGTACTATGAATACTAAGAAATATATCATGGCAGCTGTAGCACTGCTTTCATTAAGTAATGCCACCATGGCGCAGTCTTTGAATTCTGCTTACTTTACCGAACGTTATTTATACCGCCACACCATGAATCCTGCATATGGCAATGATGCTGGCTACAGTGCTATTCCTGTGCTGGGTAACATCAACGTGAAGACCCAGGGTAACTTTGGTGTCGGCGATGTCTTGTTCAAAACCGGTGACTATGGCATCAACTCTGGCAAGTCGTTGGCGACATTCCTTCATCCCAATATTCCTGTTGATGTCGCTCTGGACGGCCTGGCATCGGGCAACAACCGTGTTGTGGGCGATGTCAGCATTCCTGTCGCATCGGTCGGCTTCAACGGTTTCGGTGGTTACAATACGGTCGAAATAACTGCCAAGGCTTCGTTTGGCGCCTCTATTCCTTATGAGTTCTTCGAGTTTGCCAAAAACGTGGGCAACAAAACTTATAACATAGGCGACATCAATGCCAATGCCCAGGCATATGTCGAGTTGGCATTCGGTCATTCCCGCCAGCTGAATGAGAAATGGCGAGTGGGTGCTAAGTTCAAACTCCTCTTCGGTGCTGGACGAGGCGATGTGAAGTTCGAGAACCTCACTGCCGACCTCAAGGAGTCTAACCGATGGCTCATCTCCGGTAAGGCTACTGCCGACGCCTCCGTCAAAGGGTGGCAGTACAAGATGGAGGAAAAGGAGTACAAGAGTGACAACAGAGGGACCTACAACCGTGTCAAGGGGGTCGATGTGAAAAATAGTGGCATCGGCGGCTTCGGTATGGCTGTCGACCTGGGCGCAACCTATAAGATCAATGAAGACTGGAAAGTAAGTGCTGCACTACTCGACATCGGTTTCATCCGCTGGAATACCGATATGCGTGCTGAAAGCACCGGCAAACCATTCGAGTTCGACGGCTTCCGCGATGCTGATGTCGCTAAGAGCAGCCCTAATTCTTTCAGAAACCAGGGTAACGACTATAAGGACCAGTTTGCCGACTTTGCCAACCTGCAGCAAGTTTCTGACGAGGGTGGACGCACCACCGGTATTGGCACTACCATGAATCTGGGTGTGGAGTACAACCTGCCCGTCTACCGCCAGATAACCTTTGGATTCCTGAGCAGCAGCCGCTTCCGTGGACCCTATTCATGGACAGATGCTCGACTTAGTGCTAACTGGGTACCCCTGAAGTGGATTGATGGCGGTGTGAGCTTTAGTGTCAACAGTTTTACTGCTAGCATGGGATGGATTGTCAATATCCGGCCGAAAGGCTTCAATTTCTTCATCGGTATGGACCACATATTAGGCAAGACTACCAAGGAGTTTATCCCTAAAACCTCCAATGCCAGCCTTGCTCTGGGTATGAATGTTACTTGGTAAATATCTCGCGCGTATATATATTATAAGGAGAAATTGCCTTTCCTTGAAAAGAAAGATTGTAGAAAAACAAAATAATTGTTAAATCTACAATTTTTCTTTCGGTTTTATTTGTGCATTAAAAAAATCTTCGTACCTTTGCATCCGCTTTCGCGCAAAATGCGAGTAGCAATTAAGATAAGCGATCTTTGAAAGACTTACATAAACAGAGAAGAAAGTAGTACAAGAAGCGGAAGACTTCTGTCTTCCGGGTAAAAATAGAAACCGTTTCAATTTCTACCGATACTACCGGATGAGCGTTCTGAGACAGAGAAAATAACGGAGATTATACAACTCTGCTATGAGCGGGCGCAATGCCAAGCTAGCTTGAGCATTGCCGAGCGACGACGCAGAGTGTAAATTTTCTGTTGAAAACATAGAATTTACAATGTAGAGTTTGATCCTGGCTCAGGATGAACGCTAGCTACAGGCTTAACACATGCAAGTCGAGGGGCAGCATGAACGAAGCTTGCTTTGATTGATGGCGACCGGCGCACGGGTGAGTAACGCGTATCCAACCTTCCCTATAGTAGAGAATAGCCCGGCGAAAGTCGGATTAATGCTCTA
>DGWC01000080.1:0-2766 GCA_002395135.1 Prevotella sp. UBA4268
CCAAGCAATGGCGAGAGGCAAATCCAGACTTGAAGGGCAATATCCGTGACTATGCCACTATCAACGAATTGATATGCCTTTCGAATATGGAGAATATCAATGCCGTGCTTATCAATGACGGAGTACCACAGGGTGAAAGGCTCGTGAAACTGAACCAGATTGCTATTCAGCAGATGCAAGTGTTGGAAGGGAATAGTAATAGGAATCTTCTTAAGTAACCCTTTCTCAAATAGGAGATTCACAATTCCATGATAGTTCATCTATCGTGCATGGCTTCTGATTGCTCATTGCTGTCTCAAAAAAAGTGACCCGCCAGCAGATCTACGGGATGCCGACGGGTTCTGTTATCGTTTGATTCGGACTGTCTTATCCGAGAATCTTCATACTTTCGGACGCAAATATAATGCTTCTTCCTGTATTATACAAGATTTCTATTATTTTTTTTTGCAAAATGACTTTAAATATGCTTTCTTTTTTGTATTTTTGCACCGTGTTTCGTAAGGGACACAAGACATAGTAGGCTCGAACATCACCGAATTACCACCTCGCAGATAAAATGAGCCATAAACATCCATGATGGAGCGTGTGCGCTTTATGCGCAGGCGTTTCTGCGATGGATGTAGGTTGTGGTAAACCTCGGTGATGCGTAGATAATGTCTGCGCATTTTTGTTGGATTTATCATTAACTCAGCCCTACGCAGCACGGTTAAGCGGAATGAAATGAAAAAAGCAATTTTATTATTTGCAATGGGAGTAATGTCTTTCCATGCTTTTGCACAAAAGCAAGTGACTATCAAGGCCGGAACTATAGTTCCTCTCCAGTCTGTAAAACAAGTAAAAGCAGCCGATGTCGCAGAAGGACAGACAGTGGATTTTCAAGTCGTTCAGGATGTAAATGTTGATGGAGTGTGTGCCATTCCACGTGGTACTCTTGTGAAAGGGAAAGTTGCCGAAGCAAGAAAGAGTACGGTCGCAGGAACAAAAGGGCGTTTGGTAATCAACATTAACAGTTTGAACTTACCAGATGGAGAACCTGTATTCTTCTCAAATACTGACGTGAGAGTGTATGGGAAGAACAGAACTCCGCTTGCAGTAGTGACAGGGATTTTCGTGTGGCCATGCATTTTCATTCCTGGCACAAAAGCTGTAATGCCTGCTGGATATGAAGTTCAAGCAACAGTTGCTGCGAACACAACCGTGACAATAAAGTAAATAGTTTCCTACTATATGTAAATGCCCGCCAAATCACAGCCGATGGCGGGCATTCATATTTTCAGACGGCCATATTTCGGACAGTCTGAATGCTTTGTTAAGAAGACGATGGTGAGCACCAATCGTCTGACGGAGATGGGTAATCGAGGTACTAACAAGTGCCTGGGTGACTGGCTTGATAATGATGAAGTATGCCGAAACCTGAAAATCAGCAAGAGAACCTTGCAGACCTTGCGTGACCGCTCGGCCGAAGGATGCTTGCAAGGCAAGAACGGGACTCTGGCATATTCGCAGATTAGCCACAAGACCTATTACAAGCAGGAGGACGTGGACAAAGTCTTGAAGGATGTCCGAGACAGGCAGAAGGGTGCTGTTTGGCGCAAGCCTCGCAAGAAGTCCGAAACAAAAAGAGATAGTATAACCCCAAAAGACTAGCAGAGTATGGATTTACAGAGCAATGTGAATGAATTGATTACCTTGAGGACTAATGGCGTGGAGGATGCCATGAAGTCGATGAAAGACATTGAGAGCCTGTTTGACAAGGTAACGAGCAACTACCGCCCCTTGCTGAACGGCGAGCGGTATTTGTCAGACGTGGAGGTGTCCCATCGGTTGAAAGTGAGCCGACGCACTTTGCAGGACTATCGGGACAACGGCACCCTTCCTTATTTCAAGTTGGGTGGTAAGGTGCTGTATCGTGAGAGTGACTTGGAGGCACTGCTGCAAAGTTGTTATCACCCAGTTATCAGTAAAGCGGCATCACCGAAGATTGCCCTTTAGAAGGATTGCCCCTCCAAAAAGAAAAACAAAAGAAAGACGGATGTTCTGGCTATTGTCAGAGGCATCCGTCTTCCTTCTATTTGGTGGAGATTATATCCCGTTGCCTATTGGCTGAACGACCGATGGCTGAAATCCACGTCGTCCACAATGATTCAGATGTGCTCGTATGGACTGCGCTCGTAAGCCTTGTTCGTCATGTACTTGCGAAATATCTGCGCATTACGGCTTGGCAGTTTGTAGGTAAGGTAGAGTATCAAGTCCAGATTATAGACTTCAATCGTCCAGCCTTTGCTTTCCTGTTTTGGGAAAGGAATCCTGTTTGTCGTTTCATGCTCGTATAGTTCACTCTTCTTATAGATGGAGCGGATGGTGCGGAATATCAAAGCCTCCGGCAGACCGAACATGTCGGCAATTTCTTCTTTCGTCATCCACACATCTGTCAGCGGCATACTCACCCTTCCGCCCTCTGTCATTCTGATGATTCCTCTTTTCATAGTCATGCTATTTTTATGTTGCTGAATGATGCATTGAGTTTGTCGCCCAACATCGTCAGGTCATTGTTCAACTTCTGAGAGGTGATCTTGGCATAGATTTGGGTTGTGGTGATATTAGTATGTCCCAAAACCCGGCTCACACTCTCAATAGGCATGCCATTAGTCAAAGCGATTGTTGCAAACGAGTGGCGTCCGCAGTGGTACGAGATTTGTTTTTCGATACCACAGGCTTCCATCACTTTCTTCAGTTTCTTACACATCGACCAGTAGTTCATCTTGC
>DGWC01000080.1:2810-3740 GCA_002395135.1 Prevotella sp. UBA4268
AGTAGTTCATCTTGCCGAACACCAGTTTGTCTTCCTGTAGGTGCTTGTAGCGGTCGATAATCTGTAATGGTACGTCCATCAGTTTCACCTGGAAGGGGATGTTGGTCTTGTGACGCTTGCTGATAATCCACTTGTCGCCATTGAGATCCACGATGTTGTCCGTGGTCAGGTTCTTCACGTCGATGAACGAGAGGGCAGTGAAGCACACGAATACAAAAATGTCACGAACAAAAGCCAGATTATCGTCCTTGAACTCGTGGGTTACGACGGCTTTCAGTTCTTCTTCTGTCAAGAACTCCCTTTCCTTGCAGTTCGGACTGATGTGGAATTGGGCAAACGGGTTACGGGGAATCTTGCCGTTGTAATGCGCCCTCAACACAACGCCTTTTAGCCACATACACCGCTGCCAGATTGTGCCATTAGCCAATCCTCGGTCTGTACTGAGGTAGGCGGCGAAGTCCTTGATAAACTCTGGCGTCAGTTCCAACATCGACATATCCGTGCGGCGGTAGTGCGACTGGATGAACTCTGCCACATCCTTACGCGAACGTTCCATAGCCCAGAGTGTGCTTGCTGCCCTGTCCTTACCCACACGTTTCTTCTGGCTAGCGATGTCCTTATCGAAAGCACTCAGCAACGTTTCGTACTCGCTGCCAAATCCCTGATAAGAGTTGCGCACCATCTGCCGTCACGAAAGCCTCGCGATCTGACAGATGCTGATAATGCTTGATAATCTGCGCCTTGATATTGTCCAGTTCGCGGTTAATCTGCAAAGCCTCATTACTACGACCTTTGGCACAATTGCCTTTCACGTCCCACATGCCAAGCGGGATCGTCTTCTTACAACTGAACTGGCTCTGAGTGCCGTTAATCGTAACCCTGCCCATCACAGGCACCATACCATTTTTCTCCTTACTCTTGTTCACATAG
>DGWC01000090.1:0-7584 GCA_002395135.1 Prevotella sp. UBA4268
TTTTTCATATATTTGCAAAAAAAAGATAGCAGAGGAAACAGGCTATGGTAGAGGAACCGAATTTTGATTACGAGTATGACCTGGCTTACCAGAAATCATTTGCAGCAAGACTCAGTTTCAGAATCATGGGGGTTGCGGCGATTGTCTTGCTGGTGGCAATGGTCATGTTTTTCTATTTTACTGGCGACAGCATGACCCTGCCGCAGACTCACCAGATTGTGAAATACGGCTTCGTCGTGTTCATTGCTGGCCTCCTGCTGTTGTTCATTTTCTGCACACGGGCAATCTACCAGATAGTAAAACCGCTGAACCAATTTGCCGAGTCGGCCGTTTCCATTGCCAAAGGCAACCTTGACACGAAACTACCAGATATTCATTCTGAGGACGAACTGCTGCAATTGCGCAATGCTTTCGAGTATATGCAGGCTTCACTGAAAAAACACATTGAGGACCTGAAGGCGACAACAGCCAGCAAAGAGCGTCTGCAAAGCGAACTCGTCATTGCCCACGACATACAGATGGGCATGCTGACAACGGTGTTCCCGGAACGCGACGACCTCGACCTGTTTGCCTCCATGACACCTGCCAAGGAGGTGGGCGGCGACCTCTACGACTTCATCATCGAGGGCGACGAAGTGTTTTTCATCATCGGTGATGTGGCAGGAAAAGGCGTGCCGGCCTCACTCTACATGGCTGTCACGCGGACGCTTTTCCGCAATCTGGCAGGCAATTATCAGAGTGCAGCCAACATCATGCGCGAAATGAACCACGCCATTGCGTCTTCCAACGATTCGATGGTGTTTGTAACGGCATTTGTCGGCGTGCTCGATTTGCACACCCACCACCTTATTTATTGTAATGCTGCCCATAATGCCCCCGCGCTGATTGAAGCCGACGGAAACTGCCGGCTGCTGGATGTAGACGCCAACCTGCCCATCGGCATCGAAGACCACTATCGCTACGAGGAGCAGCACATGGATTTTCCCGAGAATGCCGCATTGCTGCTCTACACCGACGGATTGACAGAGGCCATGTATATCGCCGCTGACGGAAGCAGGAAACTCTTCGGCGAAGAACGTCTGCTCCACGACCTGGCGAAAACACGCCAGGCATCAGCCATCGAAGTGATTGACTATCTGAAACAGCACGTCGATGTGTTTGCCGACGGTACGGTGCAGGGCGACGACCTGACAATGCTTTTCCTCCGTCATGGTGCCTCACAAAAGAACGAGACAACGGCTCCGAGGCGCATCATCATGAAGAACGAGATGATTGAAGTGAGCCGCATGCGGAGTTTCTTCCACTCCGTATGCCGTGAGCACAACATCGATGAAGAAACGTTCAAGATGCTCAACCTTGCCGCAGAGGAATGGGTATCTAATGTCATTAACTACGCCTACCCGAAAGGAACACGCGGCCATGTGGAACTGACGGCCAAAGTGGCTGACCGCATGCTCACACTGATGGTCAAGGACCACGGCACCCCCTTCGACCCCACCCGACTTGCAGACGTGGACGTGGATGCCGTACTTGAAGAACGCCAAATAGGAGGACTGGGCATCCATCTCGTGAAAAACATCATGGACAACGTACACTACGAGCGCACTGCCGATGGCTACAACGTGCTGACAATGACAAAACAAATCTAAGAATAACAGAAACAAACGCTTATGGAATCTATCGTCTTTTGGGGATTCAACCTCTATGCTTGGATCACGATAGCCACGGTGCTGTCGATGTTTACGGTGCTGCTGTTCACCAAACTGCGCGCCGACCTCGTCTTCCTCGGAGCCATCTCCATCCTCTTTGTCACGGGTGTGCTCGATACAAAGGAAGCATTCTCTGGATTCAGTTCCACCTCGGTGGTCATCATCGGTGTGCTTTTCGTGGTTGTTGCAGGTCTCACCCACACCGGCGTTTTGCAATGGATAGTAAAACATCTGCTGGGGCAGCCCAAGACATACTCCAAGGCCGTCATCCGTCTGATGCTCCCCGTGGCAGCCCTCAGTTCGTTTCTTAGCAACACGACCGTGGTAGCCCTGTTTGTCGGCATTGTCAAGATGTGGTCA
The DNA here is from genome assembly GCA_002395135.1 of Prevotella sp. UBA4268. Lineage (GTDB taxonomy): Bacteria > Bacteroidota > Bacteroidia > Bacteroidales > Bacteroidaceae > Prevotella. The sequence goes on from DGWC01000090.1 coordinate 2,070, forward strand.
AAGAAATTGAACATCTCTCCATCTAAACTGTTGATTCCTCTTAGTTACGCATCAGGCATGGGAGGCGTGTGTACGCTGATCGGCACACCGCCCAACCTGATTATCTCCGGTCTGTATGCCGACAAGACAGGTACGGCAATGAACGTACTGGCCACCACCGTTCCCGGTCTTTTCTGTCTCTTCATCGGCGTTCTCTCCATCATTGCCATGCGCAAGTTGCTGCCCGACCGCAAGGCTCCCGAGTCCGCTTTTGAGTCAACATCCGACTATACGGTGGAATTGCTGGTACCGTCTGACAACCAGCACATCGGCGAAACAATCGAAGAGGCTGGTCTGATGAATGTACAGGGAGGAACGCTGATAGAAATCAAGCACTTCGACAATCGCGAAATCGTCTCTCCTGTGCCTGCCGATGAGTTCCTGATGGGCGGCGACCGACTGGTGTATGCCGGACAGATTGACGAAATACTCGACCTAAAGAAAAGCCACGGACTTGTGAATGCCGACCACCACATCTTTACGCTCGACGAGGTGAGCAACGACCGACAATTGCGCACGGCCTATGTCACCTTCGGTTCAAGCCTCATCAACAGCAAGATTGGCAACTCATCGTTTGAGAAAGACAACAACATGATTCTGGTGGCTGTGGCCCGACGGGGGAAACGCATTGAGCAGTCGCCACGTGAAGTCACTCTCCAGGCTGGTGACACACTGCTCTTCGAGTGCCCGCCAAATGTCAACATCCACACCGAGCGACTCTCCTCGCAGTTGCAGTTCTTCGACTCTGCCCAAGTGCCAAACATCGGTAAGAAGACGCTCGTTTCCACAACGATTATGATTTTAATGGTGGTGCTCTCAGCCCTCAACGTTATCCCGTTGTTGCAGTGCGCATTCCTCGCCGCCATGGCCATGCTTTTGTTCCGCTGCTGCAACGTTGACCAGGCCATGAAGGCCATCAACTGGGAGATTCTGATGGTGTTTGCCGGTTCCGTGGTACTGGGCGTGGCCATTCAGAAAACAGGTATTGCCGAGCGTCTTGCCTTTGGCATCCTCGATGTCTGCGGCACTAACCCCATCATCGTGATGGCAGCCATCTGCTTCGTGGGAACCTTTATTACCGAGTTCATTTCCAACACGGCAGCCGGCGCCATGTTCTTCCCCATTATGTACGAGGCTGCCGAGAAACTGGGCTATGAGCCCTACCCCTTCCTGATTGCCCTGATGGTCAGCGTGAGCAGCAGTTTCGCCACGCCAATCGGTTCGCCCACCCACATGCTCGTCTACGGCCCCGGCGGCTATCGGTTCAGCGATTTCATGCGCATCGGCCTGTTGATGAATCTCATCATCCTGGCCGCCAACATCCTGATTGTCAATATCATCTATCCGTTAACACCTTTAGTTCCATAACACACTATGAATATAGAGATTAAAGAACAGAACGGTTCCTATATCGGAATCCTTACCGGCTGGATCGACACAGCCGCGGCCACACAGTTCATCAACGACATGAAACCTCTGATGGACAACGCCGACAAGCCCATCGAATTGGATTGCAGCGGTCTGGAGTACATCTGCAGTCTCGGACTTCGCGGACTGCTGCAACTGAAGAAGACAAGTGCCGCCAAGGGCGGAAGTCTGATACTGACCCACATAGGTGGAGAAGTGCAGAAAATACTCACCATGACCGGTTTCATCAAACTGTTCGATATCAGATAGAAGCACGGAGAAGCCACTTGCGTGACATCGTACTGCCTGTCACGCAAGTGATTAATTGAAAGAAGAACTTTGATTAACATTGGACGAAATAATTGTGCTTATGACTACTTATACGAAGTTCAAGGAATACGTATGGCTGGTAAACACTATCTACCAAGCCGGGCAAATCACGCTCTCAGAAATCAATGAGAAGTGGTTGCGAACGGAAATGAGCGCAGGAGTGGTATTGTCGCGTACCACCTTCCATCGCCACCGAATTGCCATTGAGGAGAACTTTGGTCTGTACATCGAGTGCGATAAGAAGAAAGGCAACAGATATTATATAACGTGAGTTCGACAAAATATAACTGTCTGAAAATTTGGTGATTAGCGAAAATTGTTGTAACTCTATAGTGCTAAATCAAAAGTTTCACAAACAATAATCGCTATGATCACCGAGGACAAAGTTACGGAATTATTTTGTATTGCAGACGATTTCTGCAAGTATTTTGAGGCAATGATGGAAAAATATACCATAAAGGAGTCTAAAAAGCGCAATTATCACCGTGATTCGACGCTGTCAAAGGCGGAAGTGATGCTCATCATGATACTTTTCCACGACTCGGGCTACCGTTGCCTGAAGCACTTCTACCTTGAATCCGTCTGCAAGCACATGCGCCATCTGTTCCCTCGCGTTGTCTCATACAACCGGTTTGTGGAGCTGGAGCGTGATGTGGCCGTTCCGTTGGCGCTGTTCATCAAGAAGGTGCTGCTTGGCAAGTGTACGGGCGTGAGTTTCGTTGACAGCACGCCGCTCAGGGTGTGCAGGAACCAGAGAATCCACATGCACAAGGTCTTCAGGGGAATCGCCCAAAATAAAAATGACCCGCCAGCCAGGACACTTAAACGGGTCAAAATACAAAAATTCTCGAGGGTCAAATGAAAACTGGCGCACGGGGTCAGCGTGCGTCGGTTTTTCCAAGAAACCCTTTATTTATGGGAGTTTCTCGATATTTTCGGTGTGTGATCCCGTTGGGATTCAAACCCAAGACCTTCAGAACCGGAATCTGACGCTCTATTCAGCTAAGCTACGGGACCGTTTTTCCATAAAGCGGTGCAAAGATACAACAAAACAATCACAACGCAAAATGATTCCTGATTTTTTTTGCGATTCCCGATAAAGCATGTCTCAAACCGAAGAATAAACCAAGACAAAAGGTATCCATGAAAATCCGGGCGGTTTGACATGGAAACGAAATGCCAAAACAATTGATACGTTTGCAGTATAATGTGCTAAAAGAATGTATAGCCATGCACTAACAAATCCTTCGAAATGGAAGTAAAAAACCTCAAAAATCATCCAAATTGGAGAATAATCAATCTATTTTTGTGGCGTTTTGCCGTTATTTGTGTACCTTTGCAATGTTTTTAGTAATAACACAAGCAAAAATTTACTTACATGAGCAGAGTAATGAAGCCCGTGGATTATCAGTCGGTGCTTGACATGCAACAGACTGAGCAGGGCATTAAGATGATTAAGGAGTTTTTCCAACAGAACCTGAGCACAGAATTAAGGCTGCGCCGCGTGACAGCCCCTCTGTTTGTATTGAAAGGACTGGGTATCAACGACGACCTGAACGGTGTGGAGCGCCCTGTTACCTTTCCAATTAAGGATTTGGGCGACACGAAGGCAGAAGTGGTTCACTCCCTTGCCAAGTGGAAGCGTCTCACACTGGCTGAGTATCATGTGGAACCCGGCTACGGCGTTTATACCGACATGAATGCCATCCGTGCAGACGAGGAACTCGACAACCTGCATTCGCTATACGTGGACCAGTGGGACTGGGAGGCTGTGATGACTCGCGAACAGCGCAACCTGGACTTCCTGAAGAATGTGGTGAAGCGTATCTATGCCGCCATCCTTCGCACAGAGTTCCTGGTATGTGAGCGATATCCGAGCCTGAAGCCGTTCTTGCCGCAGGACATCCATTTCATTCATAGCGAAGACCTCTTGGCCATGTATCCCGACAAGAGTGCAAAGGAAAGAGAAAACCTGATTGCCCAGAAATATGGAGCCGTGTTTGTGATTGGCATCGGTGGCAAACTGGCCAACGGTGAGCCTCACGACGGCCGTGCACCCGACTACGATGACTGGACGACAGAATGCTGCGAGGGAAAGAAAGGTTTGAACGGTGACATATTAATATGGTATCCCATCCTCGGACAGGCTGTGGAACTGTCGTCAATGGGCATCCGCGTGGACAAAGAGAGTCTGGTTCGTCAGTTAAAACTGGCTGGCGAGGAAGAGCGCGAACAATTGTATTTCCACCGCAAACTGCTCAATGGAGAACTGCCGCTAAGCATTGGCGGCGGTATCGGACAGAGCCGTCTGTGCATGGTATTGCTCCACAAGGCGCATTTGGGTGAAATACAAGCCAGCATCTGGCCTGAAGAAATGCGCAGCGAATGCAAGGCACTGGGAATGAACCTGATATAATCTTACGACAATTCGAGTTCCATAATACTCTGCAATTTTCCGATTGCAGAGTTTTTTTGCATCATTTCCATGAACAGTTCGCGCTTGGTAAGCACTTTCTTTACCTCGTCTTTTTGGGCAACACGCAGTTGCAAATCAATATCGCTGTTGTGAAGATCGCGCGCCAGAGTGTTGCGGATTCGCATCTTGATGCCCGACATCTGTCCCAGCAGTATCTCGTTGTCGACAACGACCTCGATCTGCGGGAACTCCTTAATCACGGGCTGCATGTTTTTCATGCGCGCTGACATGCCGGCCATATTCTGCGGCATACGGCTACACATGGCCATCCACTGTCTGCGCAACATGATTTCATCAAACGACTGGTGCTCATCGTTGTCCAACTTCTTCTCGTCCGCATGGAATTGCATCTGACCAGTTTCATTCCTGATCTTCTTGAAATTCATGCCGATGGATGAGATTTTGAGAGACGGTTTGACTGACGGTTTGACTGTCTTGCGTTCAGCGACCACCTGCTGAGCCGCTTTGGGTTGAACGCTCTGATGAATGCTCTTGAACAGGGTTTTCAATCGTTTAGGGCTGCGCCCCGCGACGGGAGTCTCTTCTTCCTGGGTGATTTGCGCCACTTGTATCAGCGTCAGTTCCACCAACAGCCGCTTGTTGCTGCTTTGGCGGTAGTTGATGTCGCAATCGTTCATGATTTTCAAAGCCTGATGCAAGAATTGCGGCTTACATCTCTGCGCCTGATCCTTGAACTTCTCCATCTGCCGCTGGCTCACCTCCAGCAAAGGAAGCGTCAGCGGGTCTTTTGCCATCATCACATTGCGCACATGAGCAGCCAGTCCGCTGATGAGATGTCCGCCATCGAATCCCTTGTTGATTACATTATTGAGGAGCACCATCACCTCTGCCACTTTGTTTTGCAGCGAAAGATCGATGATGTTAAAATAGTTCTCGCTGTCGAGCACGTTCAAGTCCTCAATCACTTTTTCGTAAGTGATATTCCCCTGGCAGAACGATACGGCCTGGTCGAAGATGGACAAGGCATCGCGCATGCCGCCATCGGCTTTCTCGGCAATCACGTTCAGCGCATCCTCCTCGTAGGAAACGCCTTCCTTTTCAGCCACCATCTTCAAATGATTCACGATGTTGGCAACGGTCATGCGCTCGAAGTCGTAGATCTGGCAACGGCTGATGATGGTGGGGAGAATCTTGTGTTTCTCGGTGGTGGCAAGGATAAAGATGACATGAGCGGGCGGTTCTTCCAGCGTTTTCAGGAAGGCATTGAAGGCAGCCGTTGACAGCATGTGCACCTCGTCGATG
>DGWC01000090.1:7629-8674 GCA_002395135.1 Prevotella sp. UBA4268
ACCTCGTCGATGATAAACACCTTGTATTTTCCCACCTGCGGCGGTATGCGCGTCTGCTCCATCAGCACTTTAATATTTTCCACGGAGTTGTTGCTGGCGGCATCCAGTTCGAAGATGTTGTATGAACGCTGCTCGTTGAATGCCTGACAACTCTCGCAATGGTTGCAGGCCTCGCCCTCCTCGGTGGGTGTCTCACAGTTGATGGCCTTGGCAAAGATACGCGCACAGGTTGTCTTTCCAACGCCTCTCGGGCCGCAGAACAGGTAGGCATGTGCCAGTTTTCCGCTTTTCACCGCGTTTTTCAGCGTAGTGGTAAGTGCCGACTGTCCCACTACGGAGTCAAACGACATCGGTCTGTATTTTCTTGCTGAAACGATGTATTCCACTTTATATATAGGTTGAATGATTAATATCTTCTCTTTTTCTTCTGCAAATTTACATAAAAAATCCGAATTCCATGCGCACGGCATGAAGATTTTGATTTTTATGGCCGCAATGCAGAGAACGGCTTTCGCTGAAAGGCAGGCTGAAGAGCGGCAGGCAGCGCCCCCACCCCTCTACACGGTTATCTCCCCAGAGCCAAAACAACGGTGGTGGTCTTCATCATAAACGACGCAGAACTGCCCTGGGGCAACGCCATGGATAGGATGAGACGAGTGAACGCAATACCGCTGTTCGTCCACCTTCTCCAACGTGGCTGGATGGAATTCCGGCGTGTGCCGTATCTTGAATGTCACCTGTGCCGACGTGAAAGGAGCCGTGAGGAAATGGAAATCGTGCACCATGAAGTCGGTCTTATATGCATCCTGCGGGTCGTAGCCATGGCTCACGTACAAGATGTTACGCTCCACATCTTTCCGGATGACAAACCACGGACCTTCGCCGAAGCCCAATCCCTTGCGCTGGCCGATGGTGTGAAACCACAGTCCCTTGTGCTGGCCGATACACCTTCCCGTCTCCAGTTCGATCACGTCGCCAGGATTCTCACCCAGATAGCGGCGGATATAGTCGTTATAATCAATCTTCCCCAGGAAACAGATGCCCT
>DGWC01000107.1 GCA_002395135.1 Prevotella sp. UBA4268
ACCTGTCTCGGTCCTGCCAATATCTGCATAAAGTGCCTTGGTTCAAGGATGCGCTCCCGTAGCGTGTGATATTGCTTTCGTATATAAGTCATACTCAAAACGATTGTAGATTTTACTCAATTCTTATTGCAACTTTACTCAAATCTCGCTGCAAAATTACTCAATTCTTCTCAATAGACCAAATAAATCAATCATAAAATCAACAAATTCCATTTATTCTTTATCTTTTTACCATTTTCATTTGTTAATGTTTCTATTTTAACGTGAGTTCGATGTAAGAAAAGTGTCCAAAAAGTTGTAGGAGTGAAATATTTTTTGTACCTTTATAGGTGAAAATCAAATAGATACAAACAACATTCACTCCTATGATGACTGCAAATTTAATAGAAATTTTCTGTATTCTCGACGAATACTGCAAATATTTTACTCCAGAGTTGAAAAAACATCTGGTTGACACCTCAGGCAAGAGGCATCGCAACCGTCCATGCTGTCTTTCCGACAGCGAGGTGATGACGATACTGGTGCTGTTCCACACCATGCATTTCCGCGACCTCAAGTCCTTCTACCTCGGCTACGTCTGCCAGCATATGCGCAAGGATATTCCCCATACGGTCTCCTACAACCGTTTCGTGGAGCGGCAGGCACAGGTGGCCCTTCACCTGCTGCTGTTCCTTCAGACCTGCGCTTTGGGCAAGTGCACTGGCATTTCCATTATAGACTCCACACCGCTGGTGTCGTGCCACATCAAGCGGATGCACATGCACAAGACAAGGAAGGGCTGGGCGGCCAAGGGCAAGTGTACCATGGGATGGTTCTATGGGTTCAAGTTGCATCTGGTCATCAACGACAAGGCAGAGATCATACAATGGCAGCTTACACCGGGCAATGTGGATGACAGGGCACCGCTGAAAGATAGCCGCTTCACGGAGAAACTCTTCGGGAAACTCTTTGCCGACAGGGGATACATCAGTCAGGACCTCTTTGAAATGTTGTTTGTTGACGACATACATTTGGTCACGAAGATCAAGAAGAACATGAAGAACTCGCTGATGAACCTCTATGACAAGCTCATGCTAAGGAAACGCTCTGTTATTGAGACTGTGAATGACGAACTGAAGAATGTATGCCAGATTGAACATACCAGACACCGTTCCATCGACAACTTTGCCACCAACCTGTTCGCTGGACTTATTGCCTACAACCTACTACCAAAGAAGCCCGAAATGAATATAGAAATCATCGATAAAAGTAGACTTATTGCGTAAGGCTTACGTCGAACTCACGTTAATAGTTATCTTTTGCCGTACAAAAGACAACGGCATCGGCATACCGCCCCAGCACCAGAAACGCATCTTCGAGCGGTTCTACCGGATTGACAAAGGGCGAAGCCGGCAGATGGGCGGCACGGGCCTCGGCCTCTCCATCGTGAAAAACGCCGTGGTGCTCCATGGCGGAACCATCGCCATCAAAAACATACAAGAAAAAGGACTTCACTTTGAATTCTCAATCAAGAAATAAGGGCATGCTCAACTTCTATATGCCTCGCGCATGCCCATACTTAGCCTTCACAATCTCATAAGAATTGCGCGTCAACTCGCGAAGCAAGCCTTCGGGAGCCGTTTGCGGACAAATGCCAATCCAGTATTTGGGCGACATATTGAACGGTTTTCCGATATAATCGTGCTCAGCCATCAGTTCGCCGATACGATCGGACTGGCATTTCAAGGTGACAACACTGAAACGGTCGCAATCGAAAAACGAAAACATGTGGCCGCAAACATAAAACACCAGCACACCACTGGCATAGCGAAAGGCCGTGAAGGGCAGTCTCTCCTCCACATCTTCGCCCAACGAAAGGCAAAATTCGCGATAGTCTTCTATGTTCATAAACCCACTCGATGTGATTGATAGCACCGTGCAAAAATACAAAAAATCATGGAAACAATAGTCGTTTTCGTCGAAATCTTATTTATTTATATAAATGTGGGATTTTTTGCGAACACCCGCATTAAGCACATGTAACACTATAAAAAATCTTAAATATGAATTTTCTTTGCGCTTTGTATAGCGTATTCGAAAAAAATATTGTATTTTTACACCCAAATTCAAACTTATTAATCAATCAAACTACAAATGAAACACATGAAATCACTGATTTGCGGTGCGGGAATGGCCCTCGTTCTCTGTGCTGCTTGCGGCGGCAACAAGTCCGCCACCACCGCATCGGGACTCAACCCCGCGGCTTTCGACACAACCATCAACGAGAAACCGGTGAAGTTGTTCACCCTTACCAACGCCAACGGCATGGAGGTGTGCATCACCAACTTCGGCGGGCGCGTAGTGTCGCTCATGGTGCCCGACAAGGACAACGTGCTACGCGACGTGGTGCTCGGCTATGACAACGTGGCCCAGTATGCTGATAGCGTGAACTCACCCAGCGACTTCGGTGCCGCCATCGGACGCTATGCCAACCGCATCAAAAACGGACTGATGACCATCGATGGGCAGACCATCCAATTGCCCAGGAACAATTTCGGACATTGCCTGCACGGAGGACCCAGCGGATGGCAATACCAGGTGTATGACGCCAACCAGCCCAATGACTCCACACTGGTGCTCACCATGATGTCGCCCGACGGCGATAACGGATTCCCCGGCAATGTGAAAGCCGACGTTACTTACGTGGTGAGAAACAACAATAGCCTCGACATCACCTATGCCGCCGTGACCGACAAGAAGACGGTGGTGAACATGACCAACCACTCGTATTTCAACCTGAACGGAGATGCCAACAAGACGGTGGAAAACCATGTGCTCCACGTGAACGCATACATCTACACGCCGTCGGACGACACCTATATGACCACGGGCGACACGGCATGGGTGAAAGGCACCCCGATGGATTTCATGGAGCCGAAAGAGATTGGCAAGGATGTCAACAACTTTGACTATAAGCCCATCAAGAACGCCAACGGATTCGACCACAACTGGTGCCTGGCCTCGTATCACGACGGCAAGGGCAACATCAAGCAACTGGCCGCAAGCCTCTATTCGCCAGAGACGGGCATCATGATGGAGGTGTTCACCAACGAGCCAGGCATCCAAGTGTATACGGGCAATTTCCTCGAGGGAAAGGTGGCCGGCAAGGGCGGCATCAAGTATGCCAAGCATGCGGGCGTGTGCCTGGAAACGCAGAAATATCCCGACTCACCCAACAAGCCCAAGTGGCCGTCACCGCTACTGAGCCCGGGAGAGAAGTATTACTCGCATTGCATCTATAAGTTCGGAGTGGTGAAATAAAGCCACTCCCCACTTTGCGCGGAGGCCGGCACGGCCTAACGATTATTCTTAAACATTAGTAAATATGGCATTATTAGACTGGATTGTTATCGGTGTATTCTGTTGTGCACTGATAGGTATTGTGATTTGGGTGGTCAGCCAGAAGAACGACAACTCGGCTGACTATTTCCTCGGGGGTAAGGATGCTACGTGGATTGCCATCGGTGCATCCATCTTCGCCTCGAACATTGGTTCAGAACACTTGATTGGACTCGCCGGAGCAGGTGCTTCGAGCGGCATGGCCATGGCCCACTGGGAAATTCAGGGATGGATGATTCTGATTCTGGGATGGGTGTTCGTGCCGTTCTATTCGCGCTCAATGGTGTATACCATGCCGGAATTCCTCGAGAAGCGCTACAACAAGGAGAGCCGCACCATTCTCTCGGTGATCTCGCTCATCAGTTATGTGCTTACCAAGGTGGCCGTAACCGTGTATGCGGGCGGACTGGTGTTCCAGCAGGTGTTCGGCATCAAGGAATTGTGGGGCATCGACTTCTTCTGGATTGCGGCCATCGGATTGGTGCTGATCACGGCCGTGTATACCATCTTCGGAGGTATGAAGTCAGTGCTCTATACGTCGGTATTGCAAACGCCCATCCTCTTGCTGGGCTCGCTCATTATCCTGGTGCTGGGACTGAAGGCGCTGGGCGGATGGGACGAGATGATGGCCACGTGCTCGATTCAAACCGTTAACGAGTATGGCGACCACATGACCGACCTGATTCGCGACCTGCGCGACCCCGACTATCCGTGGCTGGGAGCACTGGTTGGCTCTGCCGTCATCGGTTTCTGGTACTGGTGTACCGACCAGTATATCGTGCAACGTGTGCTCTCGGGAAAGAATGAGAAGGAGAGCCGCCGCGGTACCATCTTCGGTGCTTACCTGAAGTTATTACCCGTGTTCCTGTTCTTGATTCCAGGTATGATTGCCTATTCCTTAAGTACTAAGGGCATCACATTGGCCAACGGCGAGGTGTTTGTGCTCTCAACGCCCGATGCCGCCTTCCCGACACTCGTGGCCAAATTGTTGCCCGCAGGTGTCAAAGGCCTTGTGGTTTGTGGTATCCTGGCTGCCCTGATGTCTTCGCTCGCATCGTTGTTCAACTCGTCGGCCATGCTTTTCACCATCGACTTCTGGAAGCGTCTGAAACCATCCACATCCGAGAAGAGCCTGGTGCGCATCGGACAGATTGCCACCGTGGTAATCGTGGCGCTCGGCATTCTCTGGATTCCCATCATGCGCTCCGTAGGTAACGTGCTCTATAACTACCTCCAGGACGTGCAGAGCGTGCTCGCTCCGGGCATCGCCGCCGCATTCCTCTTGGGCATCTGCTGGAAGCGCGCATCGGCCAAAGGCGGCATGTGGGGACTGCTCTCGGGCATCATCATCGGTTTGACACGTCTCGGTGCCAAGGTGTATTATAGCAATGCCACCGAAGCAAGCGACAACTGGTTCAAGGCCGTATTCTACGACTTCAACTGGCTCTATTTCTGCGGTGTCATGCTCGTCGTGTGCTGCCTGGTGGTCATTATCGTCAGCCTTTGCACGGAGGCTCCCGCACCCAACAAGATTCAAGGACTGGTGTTCGGCACTTCCACACCCGAGCAGAGGGCTGCCACCCGTGCCAGTTGGAACATGTGGGACGTGATTCACACCTGCATTATCCTGGCCATCACCGTGGCTTTCTACATCTATTTCTGGTAAAAACAACACTAACGGGGAGAAAAGAATATGGCATCCTTCTATGCTGAACATGACAAGGTATACGTGGCCGTCGATTGCATCGTCTTTGGTTTCGACAAGAAGAAACTAAAAGTGCTGCTCGGCAAGCGCCAGATGGATCCAGGACGTGGGGAGTGGTCGCTCTACGGGGGATTCGTCGGCGAAAACGAGAGCATCGACGAGGCGGCATACAGGGTGCTCTATCATCTTACAGGACTGAAGCACATCTACATGCGACAGGTGGAAGCCTTCGGTGCCGTGGGACGTGATCCCGGCGAGCGGGTGATCTCGATAGCCTATTGCGCGTTGATCAACGTGAGCGACTATCAAGAGTACCTGCTCGTGAAACACGACGTGGAATGGGTTGACGCAGATGCCATTCCCGCTCTCTATTCCGACCACAACATCATGGTAAAGAAAGCCCTGACGCTCTTGCGCAAGCATATCAACTCGGAACCGCTCAGTTTCAACCTGCTGCCCGATTTGTTCACGCTTACCCAACTTCAACTGGTCTACGAGGCCATCCTCGGCGAGGAACTCGACAAGCGCAATTTCCGCAAGCGTATCAAGGCTATCGACATGATCGAGAAAACGGAACTCATCGACAAGAACAGTTCCAAGAGGGGGGCTGCCCTGTATCGATTCAATAAAAGAATGTATCAGGAATCTCCGTTCTTCAGGCTTTAAGGCGAATGGGCGGATGTTCTTAAAAATGGTTACAAAAGCATTATGTTAGAAGAACTGAAAGAAAAAGTATTCAAAGCCAATCTCGACCTGGTGAAGCACAATCTGGTGATCTTCACATGGGGAAACGTGTCGGGCATCGACAGGGAGAAAGGCCTCGTGGTGATCAAACCGTCGGGGGTGAGTTATGACAAGATGAAGGCCTGCGACATGGTGGTGGTTGACCTGGAGAGCGGAAAGGTGGTCGAGGGCGACCTGAACCCGTCGTCTGACACCCCCACACACCTTGTTCTCTACAAGGCGTTCCCCGAACTGGGCGGCATCGTGCATACACATTCCACCTATGCCACGGCTTGGGCTCAGGCAGGAAAGGATATTCCCAACATCGGCACAACTCACGCCGACTATTTCCACGACGAGATTCCATGCACGTATGACATGACGGCCGACAAAATGGATGAATATGAGAAGGAAACAGGCGTGGTGATCGTTGACCGCATCAAGAGCGGCAATATCAATCCCGTGCACACACCGGGCGTTCTTGTGAAGAACCACGGCCCGTTCTCATGGGGCAAGGATGCCGACCAGGCCGTCTATAATGCCGTGGTGATGGAACAAGTGGCCAAGATGGCGTTTGTGTCGTTCATGGTGAACCCAGAGACCACGATGAACCCCTTGCTCATTGAAAAGCATTTCAGCCGCAAGCACGGGCCGAATGCATATTACGGACAAAAGAAATAACTAACAAAAGAATAATAAAAATGAAAAAGGTATTTGAAAACTATGAGATTTGGTGGGTAACGGGTGCCCAGTTGCTTTACGGAGGCGACGCGGTTGTTCAAGTGGACGGCCACTCGAAGGAAATGGTGGACGGTCTTAACAATAGCGGAAACATTCCCGTGAAGATCGTATACAAAGGCACCGCCAACTCTTCGAAAGAGGTGGAGGCCGTGATGAAGGCCGCTAACAACGACGAGAAGTGCATCGGCATCATCACATGGATGCACACGTTCTCGCCCGCCAAGATGTGGATTCACGGATTGCAACAATTGAAGAAGCCCCTACTCCACTTCCACACACAATATAACGCGGAAATTCCATGGAACGAAATCGACATGGACTTCATGAACCTCAACCAGAGCGCTCACGGCGACCGCGAGTTCGGACATATCTGTGCACGACTCAGAATTCCGCGCAAGGTAGTGGTTGGCCATTGGAAGGAGGAGAAGGCTCAGCAGCACATCGCCGTATGGGCAAGGGTTTGTGCCGGTTGGGCAGACGCTCAAGACATGCTGATCCTTCGTTTCGGCGACCAGATGAACAATGTTGCCGTTACCGATGGTGATAAGGTGAGTGCCGAGCAGGTGCTGGGCTATCACGTCGACTATTGCCCCGTTTCGGAACTCATGGAACATTGGAAGGAAGTAACCGACGAGCAGGCCGACCAACTCTTCGACACCTATCTGAAAGAGTATGACCATGCCGCCGAACTTGAAGACAAGAACTCCGAACTGGGCAAAAAGGTATGGAATGCCGCCAAGGCTGAGTTGGCCCTTCGCTCTATCCTTACGGAAAAGGGTGCCAAGGGATTCACCACCAACTTCGACGACTTGGGTACTCAGGACATAAACGACCCGAAATTCGTTGGTTTCGACCAGATTCCAGGACTTGCCTCTCAACGTTTAATGGCCGAGGGCTATGGCTTCGGTGCTGAGGGTGACTGGAAATCGGCTGCCTTGTATCGCACGGTGTGGTTCATGACGCAAGGTCTTCCCACGGGATGTTCCTTCCTGGAGGACTACACGCTCAACTTCGACGGAGAAAAGAGTGCCATTCTTCAGTCACACATGTTGGAGGTTTGCCCGCTCATTGCCGCCGAGAAACGCCCCAAACTCGAGGTTCACTTCCTCGGCATCGGCATCAGAAAAGAGCAGACGGCACGCCTGGTGTTCACCTCAAAGGAAGGCCCCGGCGTAACGGCCACCGTTGTGGACATGGGCAACCGCTTCCGTCTGATTGTGAACGATGTGGAGTGCATCAAGCCGAAACCACTTCCCAAGTTGCCGGTTGCATCGGCTCTTTGGATTCCGCAACCGAACTTTGAAATCGGTGCCGGCTCATGGATCCTGGCCGGTGGCACACACCACTCTTGCTTCTCTTATGACATCACACCCGAATACTGGCAAGATTATGCCGAGATTGCCGGTATCGAGATGATTCATATCGACAAGAATGCCACCATGGAGGGCATCAAGCAGCAACTTCGTGTCAACGAAGTGTATTATATGCTTAACAAAGCATTGAAATAATCATACAAGCAAAATGAAGAATTAAAATTGAAACCTCACAAGAGGGCATCATTTTTAGTTTTTCATTTTGCTTTTTCCTTAACGAATTCCAACCTTTATATAAGTTGGTATGCGTGATATTTGTAATCGGTTAATTATTAGGTTTTTATCATTAAAACATAAACAACAAGATGAGTTTAGATGCAAGAACAACAATCGAAACTGGCAAAGCCGTTCTTGGAATCGAGTTGGGTTCCACGAGAATCAAGTCGATTTTGATTGACCAGGAAAACAAGCCCATCGCCCAAGGTAGCCATGAATGGGAGAACCAACTGGTGGACGGCCTATGGACATATAGCATAGACGCCATCTGGAACGGCCTTCAAGACAGTTATGCCGACCTGTGCGCTAACGTGAAAAAGCAATACGACACCGACATCCGTAGCCTCGCGGCCATCGGCATCAGTGCCATGATGCACGGATATATGCCTTTCGACAAGGACGAAAAGATACTGGTGCCCTTCCGCACATGGCGAAACACGAATACGGGAAAGGCTGCCGCCACGCTTTCGGAACTCTTTTCTTATAACATTCCGCTCCGTTGGAGCATCTCACATTTGTATCAGGCCATTCTTGATAACGAGCCACATGTGAAAGACATCGAGTTTCTCACCACTCTGGCAGGCTATATCCATTGGCAAATCACGGGCGAAAGAGTGCTCGGAATCGGTGATGCATCGGGCATGCTGCCCATAGATCCCGAAACGAAAAACTATTCCGAGGCCATGGTTGATAAGTTTGACCGTCTGATTGCGCCCAACGGCTACTCCTGGAGATTGCTTGACATCCTTCCAAAGGTGCTCGTCGCCGGAGAAAATGCTGGTTGTCTCACGGAAAAAGGTGCGAAATTGCTCGACAAGAGCGGACTTTTGCAACCAGGAATCCCTGTATGTCCGCCCGAGGGTGATGCCGGAACGGGCATGGTGGCCACCAATGCCGTGAAACAACGCACAGGTAACGTATCGGCAGGCACCTCTTCGTTCTCGATGATTGTATTGGAACACGACCTTTCCAAGCCTTACGAGATGATCGACATGGTCACCACTCCCGACGGAAGCCTCGTTGCGATGGTGCATTGCAACAATTGCACGTCCGACCTCAATGCATGGGTGAACATTTTCAAGGAATACCAGCAACTCATCGGCGTTCCCGTCGACATGAACGAAATATACGGAAAACTATACAACCATGCCTTGGAAGGCGATGCCGATTGTGGCGGACTGATTTCGTATAACTATATTTCCGGTGAGCCGGTTACCGGATTATCTGAAGGAAGACCGATGTTCGTAAGGTCGGCCAACGACAAATTCAATCTTGCCAACTTCATGCGTGCTCATCTGCATGCATCAGTGGGCGTGTTGAAGATTGGCAACGACATCCTCTTCAATGAAGAAAAGGTGAAGGTTGACAGAATTACCGGACACGGAGGACTCTTCAAGACGAAAGGCGTTGGGCAGCGCATTCTTGCGGCAGCCATCAACTCACCCATTTCCGTCATGGAAACGGCTGGCGAAGGTGGTGCTTGGGGTATTGCCTTGCTGGCATCTTATCTGGTGAACAATCCTCAGAGCATGTCTCTCCCCGTTTATCTCGACAAGGTGGTGTTCGTAGGTAATGCAGGTGTGGAGATTCAGCCTACACCCGAAGATGTCGCTGGTTTCAACGCATACATTGAAAACTATAAGAACGGACTTGGCATTGAGCAGGCTGCGGTGAAGTGCAAGCGCTAAATGCACACGATGGATAAAGAGTGCGGTTAGGGAATCGCACTCTTTATCCGTAATATAAAGAAAAAGATTCTGTATATGAAAAAACTCATTATCGTTGCACTGGCTGCAACATTATCTTCAACGGCATTCTCTCAGGATGCAACGATTAGCATTCAGGCTAACAATGGTTCACAAATCATACCGAAAGAAATCTACGGTCAGTTTGCCGAACATCTCGGAACATGTATTTACGGAGGTCTTTGGGTAGGAGAAAACTCACCTATTCCCAACACACAAGGCTACCGCAACGACGTATTGCAGGCATTGAAAGACCTCAAAGTGCCTGTGCTGCGCTGGCCGGGCGGATGTTTCGCTGATGAATACCACTGGATGGACGGTATCGGACCCAAGGATAAAAGGCCTAAAATGCAGAACAACAACTGGGGAGGTACCATTGAAGACAACTCTTTCGGCACGCACGAGTTTTTGAACCTATGCGAACTCATCGGTTGTGAGCCTTATATCAGCGGTAATGTGGGAAGTGGAACGGTGGAAGAACTCGCCAAATGGGTGGAATACATGACCAGCGACGGCGATACGCCCATGGCTAAACTACGCCGCCAAAACGGCCGCGACAAGTCATGGAATGTGAAATATCTCGGCATCGGCAACGAGAGTTGGGGTTGTGGCGGCAATATGCGCCCCGAATACTATAGTGACCTTTATCGCAGATACTCCACATATTGCCGCAACTACGACGGTCATCATCTTTATAAGATTGCCAGCGGTGCCAGCGACTACGACTATAAGTGGACCAAGGTGCTGATGGAGAATGTAGGCCATCGCATGAATGGTCTCTCGCTTCACTATTACACGGTGTCAGGATGGAACGGAAGCAAAGGATCGGCCACCAGTTTCGACAGCGACCAGTATTACTGGACACTGGGTAAATGCCTTGAAATAGAGGATGTCATCAAGAAGCATTGCACCATCATGGACGAAAAAGACCCGAAGAAGCAGATTGGGTTGCTCGTCGACGAATGGGGAACATGGTGGGACGAAGAGCCGGGAACCATCAGCGGACATCTGTATCAGCAGAATTCCATGCGCGATGCCATGGTTGCCGCTCTCTCACTGAATGTATTCCATCGCCATACCGAACGCGTGAAGATGGCCAACATTGCTCAAATCGTGAACGTATTGCAGAGCATGATTCTGACAGATACCAAAGGCACTGGCCACATGGTGCTCACTCCAACCTACCATGTGTTTGAAATGTACAAACCATTCCAGAATGCCACCTATCTGCACACCGACATCAAATGCGAAAACATGACCGTAAGGCATGAAATGAACGAGGCTGTCAACAGCAACAAGGAAGACGGATTTCGTCGTCTGCCCATGATTAGTGCCACGGCTGCCAAGAAAGACGACGGCACCATCGTGATTTCCGTGACCAATGTTAGTCTCGACAAGAAAAAGGAAATAGAAATCAACGTGGACGGTGCGAAGATGAAATCCATGAACGGCCGAATCCTCACTTGCAAGAATATCTCCGACTATAACGATTTCGACCATCCCGAAAGAGTAAAACCAGAGACATTCAAAGACGTTAAGGTGAAAAAGAATAGCCTGAAGTTCAAGATTCCGGCCAAGTCAATCATTGTATTGGAAGTGAAATAAGTTACACCGTGATATGAAATACAAGTCACATTGGAAGTGAAATAAGTAACTCCCAATCCGACTGGAAACATACATAATAGAGATTAATTACATAATTATTTAAGATATGAATAGTAAGACATTAATGAACAAGGCTGCTGACAATATTCGTATTCTGGCAGCATCAATGGTAGAAAAAGCCAATTCCGGACACCCAGGAGGTGCCATGGGCGGTGCAGACTTTATCAACGTACTTTTCTCGGAGTTCCTGGTATACGACCCGGATAATCCCGAATGGGCAGGAAGAGACCGTTTCTTCCTCGATCCAGGTCACATGAGCCCCATGCTGTATAGCGCTCTTTGCCTGCAGGGCAGGTTCTCTCTCGATGAAATTGCACAGTTCCGTCAGTGGGGCTCTCCCACCCCAGGACACCCTGAGCGTGAACTCAAGCGCGGCATTGAAAACACTTCGGGTCCGCTGGGACAAGGACATACCTTCGCCGCTGGTGCGGCCGTGGCCGAGAAATTCTTACAGGCTCGCCTTGGCAAAGAGGTGATGAAGCATAAGATATATGCCTACATTTCAGACGGAGGCGTAGAAGAGGAAATCTCGCAAGGCACAGGCCGCATTGCCGGTATTCTGGGTCTGAGCAACCTTATCATGTTCTACGACTCTAACGACATCCAACTCTCCACGGAGACCAAGGTGGTTATGAACGAAGACACTGCCGCCAAATACAAGGCTTGGGGATGGAATGTGCTCACATGCAACGGAAACGATGCCGAAGAAATACGTGCTGCCCTCGTTGAAGCCAACAAGGAAACGGAGCGTCCTACATTGATTATCGGTAAGACCATCATGGGCAAGGGTGCTCTGCGTGCCGACGGTACAAGTTACGAAGCATGTATCAACACGCACGGTGCTCCACTTGGCGGTGATGCCTATACCAACACCATCAAGAATCTTGGCGGCAATCCAGAAAAGCCGTTTACTATTTTCCCCGAAGTGGAAGAACTCTATGCAAAGCGCCGCGAAGAACTGAAAAAGATTGTTGCCGAGCGCCATGCTGAAGAAGAGAAATGGGCAAAAGAGAACCCCGAGAAGGCTGCTTTGATGAAGGAATGGTTCAGTGGCAATGCACCAAAGGTAGACTGGAATGCCGTGGTCCAGAAAGAAGGATCGGCCACACGCGCCGCAAGTGCCGCCTGTCTTGGTGTTTTGGCTGAGCAGGTACCTAACATGATTTGCGCTTCTGCCGACCTTTCCAACTCTGATAAGACCGACGGATTCTTGAAGAAAACCAAGAGTCTGGTAAGAAACGACTTCGAAGGAGCCTTCTTCCAGGCAGGTGTTGCCGAACTCACCATGGCCTGCATGTGCATCGGTATGTATCTGCACGGCGGTGTGATTCCCGCTTGCGGCACGTTCTTCGTGTTCTCCGACTATATGAAACCAGCCGTGCGCATGGCTGCTTTGATGGAAGTTCCCATCAAATTCATCTGGACTCACGATGCATTCCGCGTAGGTGAAGACGGTCCTACACACGAGCCCGTGGAGCAGGAAGCACAGATCCGCCTGATGGAAAAACTGAAGAATCATCACGGAAAAGACAGTGTTCGCGTGTTCCGTCCCGCTGATGCCGACGAGACAACCGTATGTTGGGCCATGGCCATGGAGAACATGGAAACACCAACGGCTCTCATTTTCTCTCGCCAGAACATCGCAAAACTTCCCGCTGGCAACGACTATGAGCAGGCTCGCAAGGGTGCTTATGTGGTGGCAGGAAGCGATGAGGACTACGACGTGATTCTGCTTGCCGACGGTTCTGAAGTATCCACGCTTGTTGCCGGAACTGAACTCTTGCGCAAAGACGGCATCAAGGTTCGCATCGTAAGCGTACCTTCTGAAGGTCTGTTCCGTAGCCAGAGCAAGGAATATCAAGAGCAGATATTGCCAAAGGGTGCCAAAATCTTCGGTATGACGGCAGGTCTGCCCGTTACCTTGGAAGGTCTCGTGGGTGCCAATGGTAAGGTATTCGGAATGCCGAGTTTCGGTTTCTCAGCCCCCTACAAGGTTCTCGACGAGAAATTAGGCTATACTGCTGACAACGTATACAACCAAGTGAAAGCCTTCTTGGCAGAATCATAACCGAGATTTCACACATAGTGCTGCGCCAAAAGGCTTCGGCCCGTGCGCAGCACTGTTCTTTTATTTACCTGTAATCTAAATAATGATGGACGTAAAGACAGTAGGAATAGCCAGCGACCACGCTGGATTCGCACTCAAACAATATGTCATTCAATACCTGAAAGAAAAGGGACTGGAGTATAAAGACTACGGCACCTACACGGAAGATTCGTGCGACTACAGCGATTTCGGTCATGCGCTGGCCAAAGGCATAGAAGACGGAGAAGTATATCCCGGTATTGCCATCTGCGGAAGCGGTGAAGGCATCAGCATGACACTCAACAAGCACCAGCAGATTCGTGCCGGTTTGTGCTGGATACCAGAGATTGCTCATCTGATTCGCCAGCACAACAATGCCAACGTGTTGGTGATGCCAGGCCGTTTCATCGACAACGACATGGCGAAAAGTATCATGGACGAATTCTTCGCCACCGATTTTGAGGGAGGAAGACACCAGCGTCGTATCGACAAAATACCTCTCTGAAAGTAATCTATACGGGCTTTGTATACGCCGTAGTCACGTAACAAGCCCGATACATAAACATCTGTTCATGTCACCATGTTGTGAAAATGCCAGCAAAATAGGAAGGCATTCAACATGGTGACATGTTTTTTTCGAATAAGAGGCAAATATGTCCTTTATTTGAAAAAAATTGTAATTTCCGTGCAGTTTTTTGTGAAAAGTGGCGTCTATGTCAGTAGAGGCAGTATGTTTTGATGGACATAGAAGAACTCATAGAGCGATGGCGACAAGGCGACGAGACTGCACTCGGAAGCCTATATGGGGCATATCACCGACAAATGACGGGGATATGCCAACACATTGTGGGCAACCAACAAGTTGCAGAAGAATTGGCACATGATGCATTTCTTCTGGCTTTTGCCAAGATGAACCAATTGCACAACCCCAATCGCTTCGAGGCGTGGCTGAAAAGCATCACTACCAATGTGGCCCTGCGATATGTGCAACGGCATCATGAGCCTACAATGCTTTCGCTTTCCACACTCTCTGAAGAAGAACTGCCACATGAACCTGTTCCATCAGATGATAAGCCATTGCCGACAATGACACAACTGATGACGGCTATTGAGGCTCTTCCCAATGGTTACGGGCAGGTGTTCAAGTTGGCAGTTATCCAAGAGATGACACACAAGGAAATAGCCGAAATCCTTGGCATTGCTGCCCACTCGTCATCCTCACAATTGTCAAGGGCAAAGAAAATGTTGCAGAAGTCACTTGCCCAGTATTGGTTGCTATGGCTCCTGCCGCTTCTGTTACCGTTGGGCATCTACCTATATAAAGCAGGGAAAACTATTGACGTGCCACATCCTGTAGTGATAAAACAAGACCACTTTAAATCAGACACCAGCCATGATGATAGAGAAACAACAACGACAGAACAAGTAATTCCTGCTACTCCAAAGACTACCCCACTCCATGTGGCTGTTGCTTCTGGCAAATATCTCCCTGTCGATAGTCTTCTCACTATCGACACGCTCCATTACGTAGCAGAAGAAACACGGCACACTGATTCAACAACCATCATACACGACGGACAACCGCTACCTGTCTTGCATCCAGACAAGGGCACATATATCGCTGAAAGATACATAGAAAAGCCTGCGGAAGTAAAGCATCAGGTGAAAAAGTGGTCAGTTGATTTAGCATATAACGGCAGCATGGGTGAAAAGAATGCTAATCGTCCGCATGTGTTCACAGAGACAGAAATGACAGGCATAACAAGTGAGATACCACGTGTACGTTCCTTTGAAAGATGGAGCGATTATGCAGAAGCATTACAGAGCAGAACTCTGGATGTTGATGATAAGACTTATCAAACCATACTGAAGATTGCACAACGCAATGCCGCACGGCCAGTTTCTGACAAGATAGAGCGCAATACACACCACCATATGCCTACCACCTTCTCTTTGGCATTGAAGTACAAACTGAATAATCGCGTTGCTATTGAAACCGGTTTGAGTTATAGTCGTCTCAAGTCGGAATCTGAAATAGGCACACGTGGTAGTGCCATTCACGAGCAACAAGCCATCCACTATCTCGGCATACCTTTGAAAGGTACATATCATATATATCAAGTTGGGCGATGGAACCTCTACGAAAGTCTCGGTGCTAAGTTGGAGATACCAGTCTATGCACCATCCAATACCAGTTATTATGTCGACGGCACGCAGGAAATCAGCAACAAGACCACAATCCACGTTCCATTACAATGGTCGGTCGGCACGGGACTTGGCTTGCAGTACAACTTTACGCCCGATATCGGCATCTTTGCAGAACCGAGTTTGCAATACTACACACCAACTGGCAGCGACATAGAAACCTTCCACACGGAACATACATTCACATTCTCGTTGCCTTTAGGAATCCGCATAACGTGGTAATATCCCATCCCGAATCATGCAGTCTTTTCTTGTTTGGTGGTATCTATCACTTTAGAGAAACAAAACAAGAAAAGATTATGCAACATCGACATCTGAACCGTAAACAATACTTCTATGAGTTGTCAAACACAGCCCGCGAGTTCTACATGGAATATCTGGCAACATATATCACTCTGACATCAGAAACCTGCATACTGGAAATAGGTTGTGGCGAGGGTGGCAATCTGCTTCCATTTGCTGAAAAGGGTTGTCGGGTGACAGGTATGGATATTTGCCAAGTGCGTATCAACGAGGCACGTACCTTCTTTGCACAATGTCATCAACGAGGAACTTTCATCTGCAAGGATTTCCTTCTTGCAGATAAGACAACAAACGATGAAGAACGATACGACCTCATACTTGTTCACGATGTTATAGAGCATATTGCCCCCTCTTGCAAACGGGAGTTTTTTCTTCACGTCAAGGGTTTCCTGAGAGTGCGAGGCATCGTGTTCTTCGGCTTTCCTGTCTGGCAGAACCCCTTCGGCGGCCATCAGCAGATTAGCGTTGGACTTACCTCAAAACTTCCTTTCGTGCATCTGATGCCCAAGCCAATCTATCGAACCATGTTGAAGTTGAGCGGAAATACAAGCGACACCATTAACGAATTGATTGACATCCGAGCCTCACGTATGACTATAGAACATTTCGAACAATTGACTTTGGAAACTGGATATACCATCTGCCGGCGCATGCTTTGGCTCATCAACCCACACTACAAGCAGAAGTTCCACATAAATCCCCGCCGCCTGTGGGCTTTCTTTGCCAACATTCGATTTCTTCGCAACTTCTATACTACATCAGCGTGGTATTTACTTCGTCTATCATAAATATAATCAGTAATCCACCCACCGATGTCATCGCAACGTGTCGTTGATGATGGCGGAACAAAGCAATTCATGTGCTTGAAATTGTCAAGGAAAATCCGAGTTTTGCCTCTCATACGGGCGATGTTGGTCAAAGACGACCCATTGGAAGTGAAATACGAGAGTATCGAGACATATTTCGCAACTTGTTGATTAATAATTAATTACAACGAAAGAGGTTTATTCTTATACGATGAAATCAGATTTTTGCAGAAAAAAGCATAGTTTTTGAGGTGCAAAAACATATATTTTGAGGTGCGAAACCATAGTTTTTGGACAGTAAAACCATAGTTTTTAAAGGTCAAAAGCATAGGTTTTGCGAGTCGAAACGTGCGTCTCGGTAATGAATCTTTACGTTTTCGTGTTTTCAAAGTCCATTTTACACAAATTCCATTTCTATTTTGAGCAAAATCGCCGACATTGTTTTGTCACAATTTATCCAATTTTTCAACCCTCTTTTGGATCCGAAAAACCACATCGGAACAACTCCCCCAATCACTTATTCCACTACACCACCCCATTAAATCTTCAATGAAAGATTGTCGAAGAAGTCTTTCAAATAAAACTACGAATAAGTTTCCTTATTAAAAGAATAATGTGTAATTTTGCAAATGTATTAGATAACGACAATTTATTCGAAATATGAACAAAGCAATAATCCTCATATTTGCGGCCTTGTTGACGATTAGTTGTGTTTGTCGTCAGGAAACAGCAAGCGAAGAAAAGGGAGATAAAGTTAATTCCTTTTATATCACCAACGACACGCTGACGCTTGAACCCGTGAATGGTGACTGCATGACACCATATCCTTTTGGATTCCAAAAGTCCCTTGCTGATTACCGGAAAGATTTTTCTTTCCTTAAAGAGAATAAGACCTCTGATTATCAATGCGTTCATAACTACTATACATTTAGCAGTCAAGATAATCAGATCATCCTTCAGGAATTAATAGAAGATGATCCGATCCATACAGTCATTTATGCCAATATTACAGATCCTCGGATTGTCTTGAAGTCGGGAATTCATGTGGGTGAGACCAAAGACAGTGTTCTGAGCAAACTGCACATGAAGAAAGAATTCCCCAATTTCCGCGTGTTGATTACAGGCCTTTATCCAACTGAGGGCAAGACATACTTTTATTTCGACAAAGATACGCTGAACCGTATCAAGATATTGTCTGAAGAAAGTGCTATTCAGAACCCTGAACCCTGCGGCTTTATAGAGGCAGGCAGGTGCCGAGGATGGAAAGGCAAGAAACTGTTTGCCGCTAAAGGAGCAGAATTTCTCAAACCTATATGTTATCTGAACGAACAGGGCGATACCATTGTACCCTACGGCAAATATGAATATTGCGGATTTGACTCGATAGCCCCTATTGGCATTGTGGCGGAACCTCATTATGGAATCGTTATGATTAATAACAAAGGCGAGAAGATATTCAAGGTGATGACGATAGACAATTTCCAGGCAGATGACGTCCATGAAGGACTCTACCGAATCTTAGACGATGAGGGAAAGATTGGCTATGCCGATACCTTGGGCAATGTAGTCATAAAGCCTCAATTCCAGTGTGCATTGCCGTTTGAGGGTGGTAGTGCACGCGTGGCCTATCATGGCAAGAAGAACGATATGGATGAGCATGGCGAATGGGAAAGCGACGAGTGGTTCTATATCGACAAGAATGGCCAGCGGTTGGATATCCCGCAAAACAAGCAGAAATGTCTGAATGGTATTGAGTATTTGTTAGTTTCACCTTTCCTTTTTATAAAGCACTTGCTATTCCCGTAATGAACAGGTGACGGTGAAGTCTAACTTTTAGGGTTCACTTCAACCCGTTCACATGGCAAGCGATATCGAATTCACGTTAATTAAACGTGAGTTGGGTGAATTTAGTATTGCGTTGTGATACCTGTTCTGTCAAAATTCAGTTTTTATGATTTAGTGTTTTCAAACCCGATTTCACCCATTTATTGTGTTTCTATTATGTCTTAATCAAAATCAAGACCTATGCCTTGGAACTTCAAAGCACAGGTCTTGATGATTAGATGTTATAGTATTGCTAATAAAAACCTTAACCCCAAGACCATAGAAGATGAGTTCTCGCTGTGCGCTTGGGATATTAAAGGTAGGGTTAGTCGATGCCGAAGAGAACCTTCAAGCCTCCGTCAACACCGGAGAATCCCATGAATGCGAGACTCAGCAGACCTGCTGTGATCAGCACGATGGCCGTACCCTGCATGCCTTTGGGAATCTTCACCAGCGTCATCTGCTCACGAATGCCGGCAAATACAGTGAGTGCCAGTCCGAAACCGATGGCTGTTGAGAATGCATAAACGATGCTCGACAGCAAAGAGAAATCCTTTTGGATGACCAAGATGGCCACACCCAGCACGGCGCAGTTGGTGGTAATCAAGGGCAGGAAGATGCCAAGCGCCTGATACAAAGCCGGTGAAACCTTTTTGAGAACAATCTCCACCATCTGCACCAGCGACGCGATCACGAGGATGAACACGATGGTTTGCAGATATTGAAGGCCGAACACATTCAACACATAATACTGTATCAGATAGGTTACGATGGTAGCCAGAGTCATCACAAATGCAACAGCGGCAGACATTCCCAGCGAAGTGCTGATCTTCTGCGACACACCAAGGAATGGGCAGATACCGAGGAACTGCGACAAGATGATGTTGTTGACGAATATTGCTGATATAAAGATTAATACGTATTCCATAATAATTCAATGTTTGATGGTTATAATGTTAACGTGATCATGTTTTATCAGTTTCTGATCTTATTGATGACTGCAACGAGGAAACCCAGTGTGATGAATGCTCCCGGAGGCAGCACAAACATCAGCATGTTATATGTCTCTGGCAGCAAGGTGATGCCGAAGACAGATCCGCCACCCAGCAACTCGCGACAAATGCCAAGCAAAGTAAGGCCGAGAGTGAATCCAAGGCCGATTCCAATACCGTCCATCAGACTGGCCAAGGCCCCGTTCTTGGCGGCAAAAGCCTCTGCGCGGCCGAGAATGATACAGTTAACCACGATAAGAGGGATGAACAGGCCGAGCGATGCATACACATCGGGCACGTAAGCCTGCATCACCATCTGGAGCAAAGTAACAAACGATGCGATCACCACGATGAAGACAGGGATTCTCACCTTGTCGGGCGTGAGGTTTTTAATCAGGGAAATCACCACGTTTGAGCATATAAGCACAAACATAGTGGCAAGTCCCATGGCCAAACCGTTGTTTGCACTTGTTGTAGTGGCCAGTGTAGGACACATACCGAGCATCAGTACGAAGGTTGGATTCTCCTTGACGATGCCATTCTTAATAATATTCAGATAGTTCATTCTTTACTTCCTCCCTTTTTTGTGGCACCGGTTTCACCATCCACGGGTGTAGCCTTGAACGCCTTATATGCATTGTTTACTGCTAACAGGAAAGCCCTGCTGGTAATCGTTGACGCGGTAATGGCATCAACCTGACCACCATCTTTTGACACAACCAATTCCTCTGCGGGATTCTTTCCTATAATATCGCCTTTGGCTCCTTTCTGGAACCATTTGTCAGCCTTGGCTCCCAAACCCGGAGTCTCTGCATGTTCAAGAAGTGTATATCCCAGGATATTGCCCTGAGCATCGAAGCCAACGAGGATTTTCAGGTCGCCACCGAAACCGCTTGTGGTGCTTTCCACGGCAGCCCCGAGGTCGTTTTTCTGAGCGTCCTGCGTCTGGTAGATAATATAAGTCATTTCTTTTCCTTTGGAATCATTTTGCTTCACCGTGTCGGTTTTGGCAACGTTGAGTTCACCTCCACCCATCACAGCCTTGATACCATCGGCAAGTGTCTTCTCTTTCTGAAGTGCTATCGGTCCCTCAGTCACATGGTTCACATAAGCAAGAATGCATCCAGTGATGACGGCCACGCCTGTGAGCACCAGCACCATATTAGTTACAGATGATTTAAGTTTTTCCATATTTCTGTCCTCCTATTTCTTTGCCGGAACCTCGCCGAAGCGCTTTGGCTTGATGTAAGTATTGATAATTGGAGTGAACGCATTCATGATCAGAATGGCAAACGACATACCTTCGGGATAAGAACCCCAGTTACGGATGACCACGGTGAGCACTCCGATGGCAACACCATAGATGAGTTGTCCCTTGCCGGTCATAGGTGAGGTGACGTAATCGGTAGCCATAAAGATGGCACCGAGCATCAGACCACCCGTGAGAATCTCTGCGAACGGATCAGCATAGACAGGATTAGCCAGATGGAGAAGTCCGCTGAGCACGAATACGGTGGCGATGATGCTCACTGGTATGTGCCATGTGATGATCTTCTTCCAGAGCATATAAACGAGACCGAGCAACAATGCCAGTGCGCAAACCTCACCGATGGTGCCAAGACCACCTGTGGGATTAGAGCCCAGAAGCAGGTGTGTTGCCGATGGTAACTGGTCGAGCAGCGATGCGTCGCCCGACTTAATGGCTTGCTTCATGATGGCAAGCGGCGTGGCTCCTGTCTCTGCATCGAGATAACTGGTGAGTTGTCCGGCCACCGGCCAGGACGTCATCTGTGCAGGGAAACTGATCAGAAGGAATGCGCGACCCAGCAATGCCGGGTTGAAAATGTTATTTCCTAATCCGCCAAACGACATCTTGCCGACACCGATGGCGAAGAGTGCGCCTACGATGATGATCCATATTGGAAGATTCGACGGGAGGTTGAATCCCAGAAGCAGACCAGTGAGAATGGCACTGCCGTCACATATAGAGAGGTTTTCTCTCTTCATAATAAATTTTGCAATTGCCCACTCGAAGAATACACAGGCAATTACACTCGTGGCAAGCACAATGGCAGAGCCAAGTCCAAAATAGAACAACGATACCAGCAGTGCGGGTATGAGTGCGATGATCACACCATACATATTCTTCTCCACACTATCCGTACCATGTGCATGCGGTGATAATGATACGATTAATTTTCCCATTATATCTTAATTTGAGAATGAACGATTAAAGATTATAGTTACTTTTTGGCATTGCGAGCACGGATGATTCCCATCACGGTTGACTTACCTAAGCGGATGTTGTCGAGCAACGGACGATGGGCAGGACAGGTAAACTGACACGAACCACACTCTATACAGGATGTGATATCTTCTGCTTCCACCCTCTCCCAGTTCTTTAAACTGGAACAGGTTGCCAGGAGATAAGGCTCAAGACCCATCGGACAAGCGCTCACACACTTGGCACAACGGATACAAGGTTGCGCCTGCTTGCGCTTGGCATCATCGTCGGTGAGGATGGTCACGCTGTTGGTTCCTTTGCAGACAGGTACATCCACAGATGTCAATGCCTTACCCATCATCGGTCCGCCAGCAAGAAGTTTATTTTCGCCTTCTGGCAAACCGCCGCAGACATCTATCAAATCTCTCATCGGAGTACCCATTCTCACCAAGAAGTTTCCTGGTTTTGACAGTTGTTTTCCTGTCACTGTGGTATAGCGTTCAAACAATGGCTTGTTCTTCATAACTGCCTCATACACAGCAAAAGCAGTACCAACGTTCTGAACAATTGCTCCAACGTTAACGGGAATAGCAGGAGGAGCAGGCACCTGACGGTTGATGACGGCATCAACCAACTGCTTTTCACCGCCCTGCGGATACTTCTTTGCCAAGGGAACAACCTCTACT
The DNA here is from genome assembly GCA_002395135.1 of Prevotella sp. UBA4268. Classification (GTDB taxonomy): domain Bacteria; phylum Bacteroidota; class Bacteroidia; order Bacteroidales; family Bacteroidaceae; genus Prevotella. The sequence goes on from DGWC01000107.1 coordinate 22,673, forward strand.
TGGAATTTGGATGAACCGAATTTCTCGCGGCATTTATTATCCAGCAGTTCTATGGCCTTTGGTTTGTTGTCCTCAATACCTATATATCCCTTATCAACCTTGGCTGCCGTCATGAGCAATTCCAAACCAACCAGAATCTCGTCGGGATGTTCCATCATCAGGCGATAGTCTGCCGTGATGTACGGTTCACACTCAACAGCGTTGATAATCACACATTCTGCCTTTGCTGTTGGCGGAGGACAGAGTTTAATGAATGTCGGGAAGCCGGCACCGCCCATACCCGTTACACCAGCCTTCTTTACTCTTTCAACGATTTCTTCGGGTGTAAGTTCGGGGTGAGCGCTCAGTTCTTCCAGTTTTTCGGAACGGTCGATGCTCTCTTCCCATTCGTCTCCTTCCACATTAATTATAATAACAGGCTTGCGATAGCCGGTAGCATCAATAGCAGTGTCTATCTTGAACACCGTTCCCGACACAGAAGAATAGATGGGAGCAGATACGAAACCGCCTGCTTCTGCCAGCAGCGTACCAACCTTCACTTTATCTCCCTTGGCAACAACAGGCTTTGCCGGCGCACCGATATGCTGTGACAAAGGGAATATGGCCTGCTTTGGCAACGCTGCAACTTTTGTAGCCTCGTTGTGGGTGATTTTGTTCTCCTCAGGATGAACACCACCGATTCGGAATGTTTTTAATTTCATACGGTTTCCTCCTTTCTTTCTTCAGTCTTCTGTGCTTTTACGGTTTCTTCTGCCTTTGGCGCATCTGCCGGGGCTGCGGGCTTCGGTTTCGGAGCCGGGAAATTCACAGCATGGATAGCCTTTGTGGGGCATGCTTCAACACACTTCTTGCACAGGCGGCACTTGTTAAAGTCGATATAACTCAGATTGCCTTCGATGGTAATGGCTTCGAACTTACATTCTTTCTCGCATTTTCCACAGCCAATACATGCAGCCTTGCATGCCTTCATCGCAGCAGCACCTTTGTCCTTGTTAACGCAACTTACAAATACCCTGCGATTCTTCGGTCCCTTCTTACGAAGTTCAATGATGTGACGAGGACAAGCCTTTACACATGCACCGCATGAAGTACATTTTTCGTCGTCCACTTCGGGCAAGCCCGTCTCAGGATTCATGTGAATGGCATCAAACTGGCATGCAGCCACACAGTCGCCACAGCCCAGACAGCCGTATCCACATGCTGTTTCTCCTGCTCCGCAAGCATTGACGGCGCTGCAAGTGAGCAATCCGTCGTATGCTGCTATACGAGGACGGTTTTCACAACTACCATTGCATCTTACAACAGCAACCATCGGCTCACTGTTGGCAATAGCGATACCCAGCAAATCTGCCACTTGCCCCATGACATCTGCTCCGCCAACGGGACAGTTTAACCCCTCTAATGAACCTTTGTCGGCAGCCTTTACCAAAGCATCAGCCATGCCGGAGCAACCTGGGAAGCCGCATCCGCCACAGTTGGCACCAGGAAGGGCAGCAGTGACCTGACCGATTCTGGGGTCTTCTTGAACAGCAAATTTCTTGGAACAGAAGTATAGTATCAATGCAGCGATGAGCGCGATACATCCAAGAACAATTACTGCGGTTAAAATAAAACTCATAATTTTGTATTTGTTTTAATAATTAATAATGATCTTCTATTGAAAAAGAGAACTTCCGGCTGAGCCTGTCTCGCATCATGAACAATACTATATAATAGGGAATCAGCCAAAGAATGCCCGTCAGCGCCATGATTGGCTCATCAGAAGTGAACCTGCTTACCAGAAACACCATACCCACCATGATGACGAAAGGGATGACAAAAGCGAGCAAAACCGCATTGGCTCCGGTTTTTGAAGAGGCAACGACAGTGACATGATCACCCTTGGAATACTTGTCAATGTTTTCCACGCCATAGATGTCAATTAGTTTTTCTTTTCCTTCTGAAGAATGACAATGGCCCGCCACTTTACATGACGCACAAGCAGATGTCTGAAGAACTCTTACCTTCAGACAATTGCCTTCAACATGATCTACTATACCGTCGTGCTTAATCAGGTTATTCATTCGAAACAGGTTAATAAAACCAGCATTATGCACCTGGTGATGGCCTCACCGGCACATAAATCTACTGTGTGATTTTGCAATCTCCACTTTGCAATTGCAAAGATACAATTATATTTTGTATCTGCAAATAAAATCGAAAATAAATACTGAATAGTTAACGTTTGTTGTACCTTATCGGCGCCAAATCAAATAAAATCTTCAATTTATTTTGTAGTTTTCATTATTTAATGTAACTTTGTCTCGTCAAAACAGAAAATAAAAATGAAAGCATCCGATCAGACCATTCAACAAATTGAGCGATTCATCCGTAAAATCGCGCAAAAACTTCCCATGAACGAAGAAACCACCTTGTTCACAGACATACATGTGCATGTATCGCAAGACAGTGGCGAAATGATGGCATTCGATGATGATGAACAGGAGATTACTCGTTGTGTGGTGGAGCAATGGATTGACAACAAGGATGAGAATTTCTATAGTTCGGTTGCTGCCTTGTTAAGAAAAGAGTGTCACCGACTGCATGATATGATTGACAACCTTGGCATTACGAAGCCCTATAGTTTCGTGCTTGAAAACGATGATAGCGAAAATGTGGCAGAACTATATCTCGCTGACGACGAGACCATTATCATCGGAGGTGACTTGATGGAAGGGTTAGACAAAGACCTTGACGACTTTTTCGTTCATCTGATGGACGAAAAGGAATAGCCATTGCATAGCGGAAGCAGCATTTCTGCGTTTTATTCGATTGATCACAAAACAATGTGTGACAGCCAAAGTGAAGAAGAAAGCACTTGTTCACACGATTTTTCATATAGCAACAAACAATACATTATTAATAAGATGATAACACTATCCGACATTACCATCCAGTTTGGCAAAAGAGTGCTTTACAAAGATGTAAACCTGAAATTTACAAGTAATAACATATATGGCATCATCGGTGCCAATGGCGCAGGAAAGTCTACGCTCCTGAAAGCCATCAGCGGTGAACTGGAACCTAACAAGGGAATGGTTGAGATTGGCTCGGGTGAGCGACTTTCTGTTCTTGACCAGGACCACTTTAAATATGATTCATATTCGGTGATGGACACCGTTTTGATGGGACATCAGCCTCTATGGGAGAACATGAAGGAGCGCGAAGCCCTTTATGCCAAAGAAGAAATGACAGAAGAAGACGGTAACCGCGCCGCCGACCTGGAATTGAAGTTTGCTGAAATGAATGGTTGGGAGGCAGAAAGTGAGGCTGCCCAACTGCTTCAGAACCTTGGTGTCAAAGAGGATGAGCACTATAAGCAGATGAGCGAGATGTCGAACAATCAAAAAGTGAGAGTGATGCTGGCCAAGGCTTTGTTCGGTCATCCAGACAATTTGCTGCTTGACGAGCCTACCAATGACCTCGATCTGGATACCGTTCAATGGCTTGAGCAATATCTTAGCGGACTGGAACAGTGCGTGCTTGTGGTCAGTCACGACCGCCACTTCCTTGATGCCGTGTCAACGCAAACGGTTGATATCGACTTCGGAAAAGTGACTGTATTCTCCGGAAACTACTCATTCTGGTATGAAAGTTCTCAATTGGCACTGCGTCAGGCACAGAATCAGCGCTTGAAAGCAGAAGAAAAGCGCAAGCAGTTGGAGGAATTCATTCGCAGGTTCTCTGCCAATGTGGCAAAGTCCAAGCAGACAACTTCAAGAAAGAAGATGCTTGAGAAACTGAATGTTGAAGAGATCCGTCCGTCAAGCCGCAAGTATCCCGGCATTATTTTCCAGATGGAGCGCGAGCCGGGCAACCAGATATTAGAGGTAGAAGGCCTGAAGGCTGTTGACACAGACGGCACCGTGCTGTTCGACAATGTATCATTCAATATTGAAAAAGGTCAGAAAACCGTATTCCTATCCAGGAATCCCAAGGCCATGACGGCTCTTTTTGAGATTATCAATGGTAACAGGACTGCCGACGGAGGAGTCTTTAAATGGGGTGTCACCATCACAACGGCCTATCTCCCACTCGATAATACCAGTTTTTTCAATAGTGACATGAACCTCGTTGACTGGCTTAGCCAGTATGGTCAAGGCAACGAAGTGACCATGAAAGGCTACCTGGGACGCATGCTGTTCAAGCAGGAAGAGGTGGAAAAGAAGGTGAAAGTGCTGTCAGGAGGCGAGAAAATGAGGTGTATGATTGCGCGCATGCAGTTGAAAAACGCCAATTGTCTGATACTCGACACACCCACCAATCACCTTGACCTGGAGTCAATACAGGCATTCAACAACAATCTTATTCAGTTTAAAGGCAATATTCTATTTGCATCTCATGACCATGAGTTCATCAATACGGTGGCTAACAGAATTATCGAACTGACTCCGAAGGGAACAATCGATAAACTGATGACCTATGATGACTACATCTATGACGAAAGCATCAAGGAACAAAAAGCGAGAATGTACTCTTAAAACATTGGCATGATATTTGCTGTAGGTTTATTTGAGTATTAAAAAACAACCATGTTATGAACGAAGAAAAGAAAATAAACATCGAGGATGACAACAATGTAGAACTCGAGAACGAACAAAATGTGACAGAAGAAACACAAGATGCTGCCACTCAAGAAAATGCCGAATCAACGGAAGATAGCGAAAACAAGGATTCTCAGGAAGAAATGTCTCCGCTCGAAAAGGCTGAAGAAGAAATCAAATCACTGACAGATAAATATTTAAGGGCTGTAGCAGAATTTGAAAACTACAGGAAACGGACACTCAAAGAAAAGGCAGAACTCATTCTCAACGGATCAGAGAAGACCATTACTGCCATTCTGCCTGTACTTGACGACTTCGAACGTGCCATTGCCGACAATACAGAAGATGCCAAAGCCATCAAAGAGGGTATGGAACTGATTTTCCATAAATTCGTGAAAATACTTGAAGGACTGGGCGTTAAGAAGATTGAAACCGAAGAGAAGGATTTCGATGTAGACTTCCATGAGGCTATTGCAATGGTTCCCGGCATGGGTGATGACAAGAAAGGAAAGGTGATTGACTGTGTTCAAACAGGCTATACCCTCAATGACAAAGTGATTCGACATGCCAAAGTTGCAGTCGGACAATAAATCATATTATTCAACTATCAAGAAAAGATGGCTCAAAAGCGCGACTATTACGAGGTGCTTGGCGTTGACAAGAACGCGAGCGAAGACGATATCAAGAAAGCATACCGCAGAATTGCCATAAAGTATCATCCCGACCGAAACCCGGGCAACAAGGATGCCGAAGAGAAATTCAAAGAGGCTGCCGAGGCTTATGATGTGCTTCACGACCCGCAGAAAAGACAGCAATATGACCAATTCGGATTTGACGGTCCTGCTGGAATGGGCGGTTTCGGTGGTTTCGGCGGCGGTGGATTCTCCATGGACGACATCTTCTCCATGTTCGGAGATGTGTTTGGAGGACGTGGAGGATTCAGCGGTTTTGGCGGATTTGGTGGCGGTCAGCGCCAGCCGGCACAGCATCGCGGTTCCGATCTCCGTCTGAAAGTACGCCTGGATCTTCAGGAAATTGCCTCTGGAGTTACAAAGAAGTTCAAAGTAAAGAAGGATGTGACCTGCTCTCATTGCCACGGAACGGGCGCAGAGCATGGAAGTGGAACAGAAACATGTCCCACTTGTCATGGCAGTGGCGTGGTGACGAGAACCACCAAGAGCCTGTTTGGCATGATGCAAACGCAAAGCGTATGTCCCACATGTCAGGGCGAAGGCACAATTCTCAAGAACAAGTGTAAGGAATGTGGCGGAAAAGGAATCGTTAAAGGCGAAGAAGTTGTTGAGATAAACATACCTGCCGGTGTTGCCGAAGGTATGGTTGTCAATGTTCCCGGCAAGGGAAATGCAGGCATTCACAACGGTATCACCGGAGACATTCAGGTATTTATTGAAGAAGAGCCCAACGACACGTTTATCCGTGACGGCCACAATCTGATTTACAACCTTCTCTTGGACTTTCCGACTGCTGCCTTGGGAGGAACCGCAGAGGTGCCTACTGTGGACGGATCGAAACTGAAAATCAAGATAGAACCGGGCACGCAGCCGGGCAAGACGCTACGTCTGAGAGACAAAGGACTGCCTATGGTGCAAGGATATGGTCGCGAGACAGGCGATTTGATTGTGAATATAAGTGTTTACGTGCCAAAAACACTATCGAAAGAAGAAAAGAAAGCATTGGAGAAAATGCAGGAAAGCGACAACTTCAAAGGTGACATTGCAACGAAGAAGAGCATCTTTGACAAATTCCGCAATTACTTCAGTTGACACAAAACGCATCTTTTGCTGAGCAAATATGCCATGAATTATAAGGAAACAACTGAATATCTGTTCAACGTCACCCCGGTTTTTGAAAAGATCGGGGCTGGTGCATATAAGGAAGGACTTGGAAACTCGCTTGCGCTTGATGAACATTTCGGACATCCTCACAGAAAATTCAAGAGCATACATATAGCAGGAACCAACGGCAAGGGATCGTGTTCGCATACCATTGCATCCATTTTGCAGTCTGCAGGATACAAGGTGGGCTTGTATACTTCCCCTCATCTTGTTGACTTCCGAGAACGAATCAGAATCAACGGCAGATGTATCAGCGAACAGTATGTCATTGATTTCGTGGAAGAAGAACGTGGTTTCTTCGAGCCGCTCCATCCCTCTTTCTTTGAACTTACCACCGCCATGGCATTCAAATACTTTGCCGAACAGCAGGTTGACTTCGCTGTTATCGAAGTCGGGCTTGGCGGCAGGCTGGACTGCACAAATATCATTCATCCCATTCTTTCTGTCATTACCAATATCAGTTTCGACCATACTCAGTTCTTAGGAGATACACTTGAAAAGATCGCATACGAGAAGGCAGGCATCATCAAACATGGTGTACCTGTGGTAATCGGGGAGACAACGCCGCAAACCAAGCCTGTCTTCGAAAGCGTGGCAAAAGAACACGACGCTTCCATTTACTATGCGGAGGACTTCGATATGCAGATGTTTTCCGACGAAGCACAATGCAAACGATCGTTTGACGATATCGACTTCGAACTGAAAGGACTCTATCAGCAAAAGAACAAACGTACGATTCTGTGTGCCATCTACGCCTTGGAGCGTATCCTTCCCCCACCCTCCTCCATGCAAATAACAGATGCTGTTGAAGCAGGATTCTCAAATGTGTGTGAACAAACAGGACTTACTGGCAGGTGGCAGACCATCAGGCAGCAACCGCTTGTCATCTGTGACACAGGCCATAATGTAGGTGGCTGGGAATATCTTTCCATTCAGGTGGCCCAGCAACCATGCAAGCAACGCAGAATTGTTTTCGGTATGGTGGACGACAAAGACATCGACGCCGTCATGGCAATGCTTCCACACGATGCCATATACTACTGGTGTAAGGCATCCACTCATAGAGCCATACCAGAAACAAGGATAGGAGACCTCGCAGAAAAGCACCATCTGCACGGAAAAACATACCACGACGTGGCTACGGCCTATCAACAGGCACTCGCAGACGCACATCCTGAAGACTTCATTTTTGTGGGAGGCAGCAGTTATGTGGTAGCAGATTTGCTTGCGGTGCTGTAAGCAATCGCTGGATTTTTGGTGTTTTTAACACTTTCTTTTGCTTTTTCTTAGTGATTCATTCGTGTTTCTCATTTTTTTTTGGTTACTTTGCAACAAAGTTTAATAACTAAAAAGATATACAAGATGAGCAATACAGAGACACATTATTTATGTGGTCTGAAAAGAGAAGACTTTCAGACCACTGTAAACGGTAAGAATACAGATTTGTATATTCTAAAAAACAACCAAGGTAACGAAGTTGCAGTAACTAATTATGGTGGTGCCATCGTTGCCATTATGGTTCCCGACAAAAATGGCAACATAGCAAACGTTATCCAAGGTCATGATAACATTCAGGATGTCATTAACAGCCCAGAGCCTTATTTGTCTACTTTGATCGGCCGCTATGGCAACCGCATCAAGGAAGGTAAGTTCACACTGAACGGAAAGGAGTATCAACTGGCCATCAACAACGGTCCCAATGCACTCCATGGAGGACCTACAGGATTTCATGCTCAGGTATGGGATGCCTTGCAGATGAGCGACAACACGCTGGTGCTGAATTATGTTTCGCCCTATCTTCAGGAAGGTTTCACCGGTGAAATGAAAGTGACCGTTGTGTATACATTTGGCAATGACAACGATCTGACCATCGGTTACATGGCAACAGCCAATAAAAAGACCATCGTAAACCTCACACATCACGCATTCTTCTCACTGGCAGGAATCGCTAATCCCACACCTACCATCAATGATCAGATTTGCGAAATTAATGCTGATTTCTTCATTCCTATTGATGAAAACTGCATTCCCACGGGCGAAATTCTGAAAGTGGCTGGCACGCCCTTTGATTTCCGCACGCCGAAAACCGTTGGACGCGACATTGACGCCGACGACGAGCAGATTAAAAACGGTGCTGGCTACGACCATTGCTTTGTGCTGAACAAGAAGGAAGAAGGTGAATTGAGTTTTGCTGCACGCCTTGTTGAACCCAATTCTGGCCGCACACTCGATGTATATACCACAGAGCCAGGCATGCAGGTTTATTCTGACAACTGGGCAGACGGATATAGCGGACAGCACGGAGCCACATTCCCACGCCGTAGTGCCATCTGTTTCGAGTGCCAGCATTTCCCCGATTCTCCCAATCGTCCCTATTTCCCATCGGTGATTCTGCATCCTGGTGAGCAGTACAAGCAGAAAACGGTTTACAGATTCGGCGTCAACTATTAAGTTACATTCACATATTCACTGATACATTATTTTTTAAACATATAAGCTTATGATGGAAATTGATCACGTAAGAAGTCGCTTTGTTAAGCACTTCGACGGCATGACAGGTAATGTGTATGCATCTCCAGGACGTATTAATCTTATTGGTGAGCACACTGACTATAACGGAGGATTCGTTTTCCCAGGTGCTGTTGATTGCGGCATTATGGCCGAAATGCGTGCCAATGGTACAGAAGATATGGTACGCGCCTATGCAATTGACTTGAAAGACAGAGTTGACTTTAGCCTGAACGACCCTGCCGGACCGAAAGCCAGTTGGTCGCGCTACATCTATGGTATAACTAAGGAAATGCAGAAGCGCGGTGTTCCTGTGAAAGGTTTCAATATTGCCTTCTCAGGAGACGTGCCTCTTGGAGCCGGTATGTCATCATCTGCCGCATTGGAAAGTTGCATCGCCTTCGGTCTTAACGACATTTTCGGTGACAACAAGGTGAGCCAGTGGGACATGGTGCTGGCTGGTCAGGCCACAGAGCATAACTATTGTGGTGTAAATTGTGGCATCATGGATCAGTTCGCCAGTGTATTCGGACAGGCTGGCAAACTTATGCGTCTGGATTGTCGCAGTCGCGAGTTTGAATATTTCCCATTTGATCCTAAAGGATATAAACTGGTGTTGCTCAACTCATGCGTAAAGCACGAACTGGCCGGCTCTCCTTACAACGACCGCCGCAACTCATGCGAGAATGTTGTGAAGGCTATTGCAGCCAAACATCCTGAAGGAAAGTTCGAAACACTCAGAGACTGCACTTGGGAACAACTGGAAGAAGTTCGCACCGAAGTAGGAGAAGAGGATTACAAGCGTGCTCATTTCGTTCTCGGCGAGAAGGATCGCGTGCTTGCCGTATGTGATGCACTCGTTGCCGGCGACTATGAGACCGTTGGAAAGAAGATGTATGAAACTCACGAAGGCCTTAGCAAAGAGTATGAAGTATCATGCGAAGAACTTGATTTCTTGAACGATATCGCCAAGGAATGCGGCGTTACTGGTAGCAGAATCATGGGTGGCGGTTTCGGTGGCTGCACCATTAACCTGGTGAAGAACGAACTATATCGTCCCTTCGTTGAGACTGCTCGCAAGAAATATGCCGCAAAATACGGCAAAGAGCCCAAGGTATATGACGTAGTAATTGGTGACGGATCACGCCGCCTCTGCTAATCCATTCCAGGCAAACCAACTTTTTTCATGCCGCCATGCTGCGCAATACCTATATAATAAGGTATTCAGCATGGCGGCATGATTATTTTTGTCACTTCGTGCCACTAATCTATCGAGTAAACGATTGAGTTATGACTCAATAATGCATGCTTCATTCTGCCATCTCTCACCTATCCGTAACGTTACGAAAATGAAATACCGCTCGGAAAAACTCATTTTTATTTGGTATTTCACATGCTTATTCGTAACTTTGCAACATGGAACTGATTTTTACAGAAAACGAAATAAACGAGGCACAGCAACTGCTGAAACAATTGGTAGAACTGTTGGGAACGTCGCTTAGTAAAGACGACGAACTCACCATGCAAGACTATCTGCAAAAGTCAATAAGTAACCAAAAACTACAGCGAGATGTGTTCGGGCTGAACCCTGTGGTGCAGAGTTTCCGCACCGCCATCATCGCTGTAGAAGAAGAAGGACTGAAACGCGATGGTGTACTTGCCATACTATTGTACACCTGCGTAACCAACGGATTAGAAGAATCACTACATATCAGAGAGAAATATGGCGATTCGGTGGCCACCATCATCCATGGTCTATCGCGCATACAGGAACTCTACAAGAAGAATCCCGTTATAGAAAGTGAGAATTTCCGCAATCTCCTGCTTTCGTTTGCAGAAGATATGCGAGTGATTCTCATCATGATTGCCGACAGGGTAAGCCTGATGCGGCAGATACGCGACACAGAACAGTTGGAGGCAAAGCAGCAGGTGAGCGAAGAAGCAAGTTACCTCTATGCCCCCCTCGCTCATAAATTGGGTTTGTACAAACTGAAAAGTGAGTTGGAAGACTTGTCGCTCAAGTATCTTGAACATGATGCTTACTACATGATCAAGGAGAAACTCAATGCCACCAAGAAGAGTCGCGATGCCTATATCGATAAGTTCATCAAGCCAATTGACGAGAAACTGCGCGATGCCGGCATTCATTTCCATATGAAAGGGCGAACCAAGAGCATACACAGCATCTGGCAAAAGATGAAAAAACAGAAGTGCGGATTCGAGGGTATCTATGATTTGTTTGCCATTCGCATCATCATTTCTAACAACGGAACAGGCCAAATGACACGCACACAGGAGCATGCGCTCTGCTGGCAGGCATTTGCCATTATCACAAACATGTATCAAGGCAACCCGAAACGACTTCGCGACTGGCTTACAGTGCCAAAATCCAATGGCTATGAGAGCCTTCACATCACGGTGCTTGGACCAGAAAACAAGTGGGTTGAGGTGCAGATACGTACAGAAAGGATGGATGAAGTGGCAGAGCGTGGCCTTGCCGCCCACTGGAGATATAAGGGAGTGAAGAGCGAAGGCGGCATCGACGACTGGCTGAACAGCATCCGCGCAGCACTGGAAAACAATGATGACCGGCAGGTAATGGATGAATTCAAGATGGACTTGTATGAAGACGAAGTCTTTGTATTCACTCCGAAGGGCGATTTGCTGAAGTTTCCCAAAGGCGCTACCGTGCTCGATTTCGCCTATCACATACATTCACGCGTTGGCAACCAATGTACTGGCGCAAGGATAAATAACAAAATCGTCACCATCCGCTATCAGTTACAATCGGGTGACCAAGTGGAAGTGCTCACCTCCAACACGCAAACACCCAAGCAAGACTGGCAGAATATTGTAAAAACCAGCCGCGCCAAGTCGAAGATACGACTGGCCCTAAAGGATATACAAGTAAAGCAGGGTGTGCTGGCTAAGGAAATGCTTGAGCGGAGACTGAAAAACCGAAAGATCGAGGTGGAAGAAAGTGTGCTAAACCACCTGATTAAAAAACTGGGCATTAAGGAAACACGCGAGTTCTACAGGCAACTCGCCGAGGAGACGCTCGATATGAACACCGTGATTGAGCGTTATATCGAGGTTTATGAGCACGACAACAATCTGTCATCGGGCAAAGGCAATACCAATATCCCTGCTCAAAGTGCTGAAGAGTTTGTTTATGAGAATCCCAACGAGGAAATCACCTACGGTAACGATGATGTGATTGTCATTGACCAAAACCTGAAAGGCGTTGATTTCCAGTTGGCTAAATGCTGCCATCCCATCTATGGCGACAGCGTCTTCGGTTTCGTTACTGTGAACGGAGGTATCAAAATACACCGCACTGACTGCCCCAATGCACCCGAATTGCGTAAACGTTTCGGCTACAGAATTGTTCGTGCAAAGTGGAGTGGCAAGGGTAATTCCCAGTATTCTATTGCCTTGCGCATTATCGGAAACGATGACATAGGAATTGTAAACAATGTGACGAGCATCATATCGAAGGAAGAGAAAATCATGATGCGAAGCATTAATATAGAGAGCCACGACGGTTTGTTCAGTGGAAATCTCGTCATCTACGTGGAAGACACGTCAAAACTGGAGGCACTGATTAAGAAACTGCGCACCGTAAAGGGAGTGAAGCAGGTGTCAAGGATTTGAGAAAATCTCGTCAAGCATGCTGATGCCCTTCTCCGTGCACAAGCCACGAATCTGCACAAACACATAATTGACAAACAAATCGCGCAGTGGATACTGCTCATAAAGTTTAGTCTCCACTACATGGTTAATCACGCCATCACTGATTTTTGAGATAATGTCGTAGTTCAAGTCTGACATGAAATAGCCATGCTCAATGCCCTTGTTGATAAAAAGCATGGTTTGTTTTCGGTTTTGTTCTCTTGACTGTTGCAGAAAACGGAGCGCATGATCGTATTTGTTCAAGTCGCTGAAAAACAAAGGATTCACAGAGCCTAATTCCTCCAATTTTCTTTTGATCACATAGATGACAATCTCCATCTCATTGGATGCTGTCTGCGCAAAATGTTCCAAATTACTGTGATTTGACGAAATTTGAAGCGATATGCCTTCCAACAGTAACTGCTCCTTGTTTTCATAGAGTTCATAGAGCGTTCTTTTCGATATTGACAATGACGCTGCAATGTCGTCCATCTTAACAGCCTTGATTCCCCGCTCCTTGAAAAGCGACATGGCTTTCTCAACAACTCTATGCTGCAGATCACACCGTGACATTATATTATTACTGTTTTTATGCATATTGACAACGTTTTCGTTGCAAAGATAACAAATAATCATAAATCATGAGCCAAAATTCACATATATTTTCTATCTTTGCAGTGGTAAAAAGATGTTTTTTCATTAGATTTAATCATTATGGTACAGATTTCAAAGGATGCGGCTCTCGCTTATCACGAGAACGGCAGAGCAGGTAAGATTGAAGTAAAGCCTACAAAACCTTACCGCACACAAACAGATTTAAGTCTTGCATATTCTCCTGGCGTGGCTTTTCCCTGTCTGGAAATCCAACAAGACCCCAACAATGCTTACAAGTATACCGACAAAGGCAATCTTGTTGCTGTGATCAGCAATGGTACTGCTGTACTTGGTCTGGGCGATATCGGAGCAATGAGTGGCAAGCCGGTTATGGAGGGAAAGGGACTCCTGTTTAAAATATACGGCGGAATAGATGTCTTCGACATTGAAGTGGCAGAGAAAGACCCTGAGAAATTTTGCGAAGCCGTGGAGCGGATAGCCCCCACATTTGGCGGTATCAACCTGGAAGACATCAAGGCACCAGAGTGTTTCTATATCGAAGAACGACTGAAAAGGACACTCGATATACCCGTGATGCACGATGACCAGCATGGTACGGCGATTATTTCTGCCGCAGGTCTGAAGAATGCACTTGAAGTAAACGGCAAAGATATCACAAAGGTGAGAATCGTTGTTAATGGTGCTGGAGCAGCGGCCATCTCCTGTACCAAACTATATGTGGCTCTCGGTGCACAGAAAGAGAACATACTGATGCTTGATTCCAAAGGTGTGATTACAGACGACCGTGAAAACCTGACAGCAGAAAAGAAACTCTTTGCCACACATCGTCGCGATGTTCACACATTAGCAGAGGCAGTGAAAGGAGCCGACGTATTCGTTGGTCTTTCAAAAGGCAATGTGCTGACACAAGACATGGTTCGTTCCATGGCAGAGGATCCTATCGTGTTTGCCTTGGCTAATCCCGTTCCTGAGATTTCTTACGAGGATGCCGTCAGCAGCAGGCCCGATGTGCTCATGTCAACAGGACGTTCCGACTATCCAAACCAGATTAACAACGTCATAGGATTCCCATATATCTTCCGTGGAGCACTCGACGTGCATGCAACGGCCATCAATGAAGAGATGAAAATGGCGGCTGTTCACGCTATCGCCGACCTTGCCAAACTGCCAGTTCCTGATGTAGTTAATGATGTCTACAAAGTGAACAACCTGAAATTCGGCAGAGACTACTTTATCCCCAAACCCGTTGACCCGCGTCTTATATCAGAAGTGAGTGCGGCTGTAGCAAAGGCTGCTATCGACAGCGGTGTAGCACGTCGTGTGATTACCGACTGGGATGAATACAAAAACTCACTGAGTGTATTGTTGGGACAGGAAACGAAACTCACCCAAAAGTTATATGCTACGGCTGCTGCCCATCCTCAGCGCATTGTCTTTGCAGAAGGAATCCACCCGACAATGCTCAAGGCGGCTGTCCAAGCAAAGGCAGAAGGCATCTGCCACCCTATTCTCTTGGGCAACGATGAGCGCATTATGAAACTGGCGAATGAACTCGACCTGAACATGGAAGGTATAGAGATCATCAACTTACGGCATGACCGCGAAGCGGAAAGGCGCGAAAGGTATGCCAAACTGCTCACTGAGAAACGCCAGCGCGACGGTTACACCTTCGAAGAAGCCAACGACAAGATGTTTGAACGCAACTATTTCGGCATGATGATGGTGGAAACCGGTGAGGCCGATGCTTTCATCACGGGACTCTACACCCGCTATTCCAACACCATCAAGGTGGCAAAAGAGATCATCGGGATTCGTCCGGAATACAAGCATTTCGGCACCATGCACATCATTAACTCACCCAAAGGAACACTCTTTATCGCAGATACGCTGATTAATAACGACCCCGATACGGAAGTGCTTGTAGACCTTGCAGAACTGAGTGCAACGGCTGTACGCTTCTTCAATGAGAAGCCAACCATCGCCATGATCAGCCATTCCAATTTCGGTTCCGACAATTCTGAGGGCTCACAGAAAGTGAGAAATGCCGTGGCCACCATACAGCAGGAACATCCCGATCTGGCCATTGACGGCGAAATGCAAATCAGTTTTGCACTAAACAAGGAACTTCGCGACAATCTATACCCATTCACACGTTTGAAAGGAAAAGATGTCAACACGCTGATTTTCCCCAATCTGACCAGTGCCCGGTCAAGTTATAAAATGCTACAGGCTCTGAATACTGATGTGGAAATCATCGGTCCGATTCAAATGGGACTCAACAAAGCCATCCATTTCTGCGACTTCGGCTGTTCGGTTCGCGATGTGGTGAACATCACTGCCGTTGCGGGTATTGATGCGTATGTAGAAAAGATAAAAAGCAGAATCAACAAATAGAAAAAGAAATCCTCGGCAATTACCGAGGATTTCTTTTTCTTCGTAGGGACGATCGGGCTCGAACCGATGACCTCTGCAATGTGACTGCAGCGCTCTAAACCAACTGGGCTACGCCCCTATTTTTTAATCGAATGCAAAATTACATAAATTATTTAATAGCACCAAATTCTTTTCCACTTTTTATTTAAATACACCTCATTTTTTCTTCTTTTTGCCATTTCTTTTGCAAAATATAAATATTATTCGTATTTTCGCATGCTACAAGAACAAGTTATCCACGAAATAAAACCATTCAGCCAAATGAAAAAGACGGGATTTATACTATTCATATTCATGCTTGGGATGAACCTTGACCTGTTTTCCCAAACCAGCAGCAATGACGTCACCAGCCAAAAGAATCAGATTTTAGAGCATATCACGGGGGCTGAAATACCCGACCTCACTGTCAGCATCCTCAAATTGGGGGCAAAGGGAGACGGAAAAAAAGATTGCAAACCGGCTTTCGACAAAGCCATGAAAATGGCAAAGAAGAAAGGCGGCTTACATATCATTGTTCCTTCCGGAGTGTATATGCTCAACGGACCTATCCATCTGGTGAGTAATGTGTGCATTGATTTGCAAGAAGGAGCCACCCTGATGTTCTCGGACAATCCTGAATACTATCTTCCAGCAGTGAAAACAAGTTGGGAAGGGACGTTTCTTCAGAACTACAGTCCGTTCATCTATGGCTATCAGGTACATGATGTGTCGATTATTGGGAAAGGAACGGTAGACGGCAATGCAATGAATACTTTTGCCACATGGAGAGCCAAGCAGAAAACAGATCAGTTGCTGTCGCGCAAAATGAATCATGAGAGCATGGCGGTCAGTGAAAGGAATTTCGGAGAAGGACAGTTTCTCAGGCCCCATCTCATTCAGTTTTTCAACTGTAGCAATATCACCATGGAAGGTGTTATTATCACCAACTCCCCTTTCTGGTGTATTCACCTGCTCAAAAGCGAGAATATCATATGCAGAGGGTTGAGATATGACGCAAAACTGGTAAACAATGACGGTATCGATCCCGAATATTCACGCAACATTCTGATAGAAGACGTACATTTCAACAACGGAGACGACAACGTGGCCATTAAAAGCGGACGAGACAACGACGGATGGGACAATACATCAACCCCCTCGGAGAACATCATTATCCGCCGCTGCCATTTCAAAGGTTTGCATGCGGTGGTAATCGGAAGTGAAATGTCGGCTGGTGTACGCAACGTGTTTATCGAAGATTGTGACTATGCAGGCTACTGCAAAAGAGCATTATACGTGAAGACGAATCCAGACCGTGGTGGATTTGTGAGAAGCATTCATGTAAACAACTGCCAGTTTGATGAGGTGGAAGACCTCTTCTATATTACGAGCATGTATGCCGGAGAAGGTCTTGACAACAACCATTTCAGTGATGTGACAGACATATATATAAATAATGTGTCATGCAACAAGGCGCGTGCAGGCGGAATCATCCTGCAAGGCACGAAGCAAAAACCATTAAGAAACATTGTGTTCAATCATGTTGACATCAAGGAAGTGAAAAATGCGTTGAGCATGGACAATACAGAAGACATTGTTTTTCGCAATTGCCATTTGGGCGGCAAAGCAGGTATCCCAACCCAAGCCGCTGCCAAAGACAATATTTTCAAATGAATCTACAACAGTATTGTAAACAACAAATAACAACCAAACTTGATTACAATAATCAACAAATCTAATATAAAGATGAAAGAAATCTATTTAGCAGGCGGCTGCTTTTGGGGAACAGAACATTTCTTCAAGCAGATTCAAGGAGTGATGAAGACAGAGGTGGGATTCGCAAACGGCAACACGCAGAATCCTACATACAAGGAAGTTTATACCGACACGACGGGATTTGCAGAAACGGTGCATATTGATTACGATGAGAATGTGGTCAGTCTTGAATTTCTTCTCAATATGTTTTTCGTTGCCATCGACCCGACCAGTCTGAACAAACAAGGACACGACGAAGGCACCCGCTATCGCACTGGCATCTATTATAGTGACGAATCACAGTTGGATGCCATTAGAAAAGTTATGAGCGAACAACAGGAGAAATATGAGAAACCTATCGTTGTTGAAGTGGAACCATTGAAAAACTTCTACCCTGCCGATGAGTATCACCAAGACTATCTCGACAAGAATCCCAATGGTTACTGCCATCTGCCACTTGAACTGTTTGAATATGCAAGGAAAGCAAAGATGAAATGAAACGCGGCTAAGCACCTGTCGCTACCTATACACTGACCACCTATATATAAAAAGGTGAAGATACAATCAGAAAGAGAATTTGTATCTTCACCTATTATTCTGTACATCACCACTCAGTGATGCAGTATTACATTATTATGCCACCTTTTCCAGACGCTTCATCATAGCAAACATGAAGATGGCCGAAAGGATGCAAAGCACGGCAAACACAGCCCATACGATCCAGAGTTTCAGACCGCCCCAAAGCAATCCGCCTACCATGACAAGTTGGTTTCCAATGGCTGTGGCCACAAACCAACCACCCATCATCATACCTTTGTACTTAGGAGGAGCCACTTTAGATACGAAAGAAATGCCCATCGGAGAAAGCAGAAGTTCGCCAAAGGTCAGCACCAGGTAAGTGGTGATGAGCCAGTAAGGAGACACAAACATACCTGCCTCGCCCATGGCTTTCTGCTCATCTGGAGATGGAAGACTGCGCGAAGCATACATCATCAAGCAGAATGCGGCAGCAGCAACAATCATTCCGTACGCAATCTTACGAGGTGCTGAAGGCTCTTTACCCTTGGCAGCGAGCGAACCAAATATGGCCATGCTCACCGGCGTGAGAGCAACCACATAGAAGGGGTTGAACTGCTGGAAAATAGGAGCAGAGATATCGACACTGCCTGTAGCCTGCGAATACTTATAAACCAGCACGCCCAATGCTGCCAATATCACAAGAGCGGAAATGCCTTTGCCCTTTGCAGTCTTACTCTGGAAGAGTGAGAACAAGGCATATACAATGAAGATGACCATCACAAGATTGATAACATCAAAGGGCATCGTGTGCACACCTTCAGCCGACTTTTCAGTAAACTCGTTGGCGAAATAGGTGAGCGACAGTCCGTTCTGATGAAATGCCATCCAGAAGAAGATAACCACTGCAAAGACAAGGCAGAGAGCCACGATGCGCTCTTTGGTCTCTTCTTTGGTGAGTTCCGGCTCGTTCGATGCAGCCACATTGGCTTTCTTGTCGCCTTTCTTGCCACCTTCTGTATGACGGAACGTGCTGCGGAATGCGTAGTAGATAGCGATGGAGAGGATAAGAGAAGCACATGCCACGGCAAAAGCGAAGTGATAAGCCTCGCCGTCCTGTGTATAACCAAGCGATGTCTTTGCCCATTCAGAAATCTTGATGGCTGCTGTCGGAGCAAACAAGGCACCAATGTTGATTGCCATGTAGAAGATAGAGAACCCAGAGTCGCGCTTGTCGGCATATTTCGGGTCGTCATACAGATTACCCACCATTACCTGGAGATTGCCTTTGAACAGTCCTGTTCCGAAACTGATGAAGAAAAGCGCTGCCAGCATGCAGCACATAGCCATTACACCTCCGCCAAGAGGGATAGACAGGAACAGGTAACCGAAAAACATGATGATGATACCTGCTGTCACCATCTTACCGAATCCGAACTTGTCGGCCAGAATACCACCGATGAGAGGCAAGAAATACACCATCATCAGGAATGAACTGTAGATAACTCCTGCCGTTCCGGGTGTCAGTCCGAAATTGGCACGAAGAAACAATGCAAACACGGCTATCATTGTGTAATAGCCGAAGCGCTCACCAGTGTTGGCAAGTGCCAGAGCAAATAGACCTTTAGGTTGTCCTTCAAACATAATTGATGATTTTTTAAGTTAGTATTAAATGATTTTTTATTCTTTCTTTGTTCTCTTGATGTCGAAAAGGTATGACAGTTTCACCACGATATTGCTGAAATTCGACCTTCCGAACACGTCACGTTTTGAATCCTTATAGATATTGCCAAGTCCGTAATAATAGCGTGCCTCTAACAGGAAATGACCTACCTTAGGATGCGAATACTCCATTCCCACGCCTGCGGCTATACCATAGTCGAGTTTGTTGGCAATGGTCATCGTGTCTTGATCCATCCTTATGTTGACGCGGTCACGACTGTTCGGCTTCTTTAAATCAAAGTTATACTTCGGCTTATCCGACAGATAATAGCCCAACTGCGGACCAGCCTGGAAAAAGAAATTCATTCCTTTCCGCTCTTTTCCCCATGCCAGGTGCGCCATGACGGGCATCTGGAAATAGTTCATTGTGCGCTGATACTTTTCAGGCCGTTCTGTCAACTCGTTGATTACCGGCTGGTCATTCCTGTCAAGAATATCTTCTTTCCATCCAATCTGCGAATAATTCAGTTCGGCATACACGGAACAAATGGTATTGAAATACTTTTCGCATACATAGCGAATGGAAAGACCACCCGTCATACCACCGTGCAGGGTCTGGTTGACCTTAGGAACGAAAGCCACATTACTCAATACATAGCCTCCATTAAAACCTACGCTCAAGTCGTCACGATGCTCACCTACTTGCGCACAGACGGGCATGCCAAGAAAAAAGATGAAGAATAAGAACTGTACAATTCTTTTCATGGCAATCAATAGACAATGGTTGAGATGGATTTATTGCGGTTGTAGTGCACCAGCATGAACTGGCGGTTTTGCATTCCCCCACTCTTTCCGGTCTTCATGAATCTCAACTGGGTTTGCAATGCTGTCTTGTCGCTCACTTCTCCTGTGAAGTTCTTGCCTTGTTTGTGCAGGCCTTTCAGGAAGAACATGGCGTGGTCGTAGCCCGTGATGCCGAAACGCGGAATGGCATTCATCATGCTTGCACCGAAATTGTTGCGGTATCTCGTCTCAAAATCCTGGGTCTTGCCCGACAGCGTGTTATAATAATAATAGGTGGGAACGTAGGTATCGTATTTGTGATAGCGCTGTGCATGCGCATATTCATACATCAGCCATTCGTTATATCCGAAAAGCGACACTTTGACACCGCTGTTCGAACTGGTCAGCACATCCAGTTTGGCAAACGTGGCCGTCAGTTCCGGCGACCTGCCCGTATTGAGAATCACCATGTTGGGCTTGTCGAGTGCAAACGATTTGGCAAACGCCTCGTCGCTGCTGTTCAGGTTTGTGATGTTATACTTGATGCCTTTTTCATCAAGTTGTTTGCGCAGCCCGAATGTAAACATGCCTTTGTTGCTTGTCCTGTCATTACAGTCGATGATCACAACATGATAATTCTGGAAACGACTGAGGAACGCATTGATGGCATCTTCATTCAGCGCCTCGGGAGTTTGGTACACCTGATAGATGTTTTCATTCTTTTCCACATGGTTTCCATTGATGGAAAACGGCACCACAAGTTTGATTTTGTTTGCCTTAACAAATTGTGACAAGGCATCCATCTGCTTGGTATAGAGCGGGCCAAATATAATATCAAGTTTGTCGGCACCTTTTTCTGCCAGCGTCTGGCTGATATCTGCGTCGATATTCACGTTCCACGCATGAATGTCTATCGAGATACCGTCTTTCTTCAGTTCTTCACAAGCCATCAGAATACCACGGTAATACTCCACCATACGTCTGCCGTCGCCATCAACATCATGCAGCGGAAGCATCACTCCCACCCTGATTGCACGGTTGCGCACGTCGCTATAGTCAACAGCGGGCTTAGGCTGCACCGTCTGAACAGGCTTTTTCACTTCCGGATAAGGAATGAAAATATAGTCACCTTTCTTGAGTTTATAGTCGGGCACATTCATTTCCGGGTTAGCCTTGCGCAACTCCTCCTCAGTGATGCCGTACTCTTTTGCAATGCCATAGATGGTCTCTTTCTTCTTCACTTTGTGCATCTCTTTCCATGTTTTTGTCTGTGCAGACAATCCTGTTCCCATTGAAAGCATGAGAAGCACAAGCATATATCTTAAAAAAACACGCATAATCCGTTTTATTTTATAATTAACGGTGCAAAAATACAAAAAAATAAGTATCTTTGCAAAATACTTTGCAATAATATAACTCAGAAAATGAAAATAAACAAAATATTCTTGCTTTGGGTGGCACTTTTGCCTTTTCATCATGCAATAGCAGATGAAACACCATCCATTAGTCCTACTGCCGTCTTCATCAAAAGCGACGGAACGGAAGAAGAGAGCACAAAATATTCGGGCAACGCACCGTTGCGGGCTGTGTTCAGTGCCAATCCTTCTAATATTGGCGCATATACTGCTGCTTACGAATGGCGATTCTCCTTGGGCACAGAGGATACTCCTTATCTGGTAAGACATGAAGAGAACACGGAGTATACCTTCAACAAGGCAGGAACCCATAAGATTGAACTCTATGCCACATTCATTTCGGGCAAAGACACCATCCGATTCACCGAGGAATATTGGGCTGAAAACACACCGATTAGTGTCACCATCAACGAGAGCATTCTGGAAATGCCGAATGCGTTCTCACCCAATGGCGACTCACGAAACGAGGTCTACAAGGCCAAGAAGTATCAGAGCCTGGTTGAGTTTCATGCTTACATCTTCAACAGATGGGGTCAGAAACTCTTCGAATGGGACAATCCGGCAGAAGGATGGAACGGTAAATACAAAGGACAGGATGTAAAACAGGGTGTCTACTATGTGTTAGTCAAGGCAAAAGGTGCCGACGGACGTGTGTATAATATACGTAAAGACGTGAATTTGCTCAGAGGATATACAGAAACAGGACGAAGCGAGAATAATTATTGATATGAAACGAGAAGACAGTAAGATCAATGTATGGGGTGCACGCGTACATAATCTTAAGAATATAGATGTCGTCATTCCGCGCAATTCGCTCACCGTTATCACCGGACTGAGCGGTTCCGGCAAGTCGTCGCTGGCTTTCGACACCATTTTTGCCGAAGGACAGCGGCGCTATATTGAGACTTTCTCTGCCTATGCCCGCAATTTTCTCGGCGGCATGCAGCGTCCCGACGTGGACAAAATCACCGGCCTCAGTCCTGTTATCAGCATCGAACAGAAGACAACAAACAAGAATCCGCGCTCAACAGTGGGAACCACCACCGAAGTATACGACTATTTGCGCCTGCTTTTTGCACGTGCCGGCACCGCATATAGTTATATGACCGGTGAGAAAATGGTGAAATACACCGAGGAAAAGGTGGTGGAAATGATACATACCGACTATCAAGACCAAAAAATATTCATCCTCGCCCCTTTGGTAAGGAACCGAAAGGGTCATTATCGCGAACTTTTTGAGAGCATGCGGCGTAAAGGCTATCTCTATATTCGCATCGACGGTGAAGTGAAAGAGATAGAAAGAGGCATGAAGGTGGACCGATACAAGAACCATAACATTGAAGTTGTCATAGATAAACTAAAGGTTCAGCAGAAAGATGATAACCGCCTGAAAAAGAGCGTTAACATTGCCATGAAGCAAGGCGACGGGTTAATCATGATACTTCGTCAGGAAAATATGGAGGCAAAGTATTACAGTCGCAGGCTGATGTGCCCCACCACAGGAATCTCCTATGGCGATCCGGCTCCCAACAAGTTCTCTTTCAACTCCCCAGAAGGTGCATGTCCGCATTGCAAAGGTCTTGGTTACATCAACGAAATAGACCTGAACAAGGTGATTCCCAACCGCAGCATGTCCATCCACGATGGTGCTATTGTGCCATTAGGCAAGTATAAGAACCAGATGATATTCTGGCAAATCAACGCCATTCTACAGAAATACGAACTCAATTTGAAGACCGCGGTAGAGGATATCCCCGAAGAAGCATTGCGAGAAATACTCTATGGCTCGCTCGAAAGTGTGAGAATCGACAAGGAACTGGTGCATACCAGCAGCGACTACTTCGTTCAGTTCGACGGAATCATCAAATATTTGCGCAATGTGATGGAGAATGACGACAGTGCAAGCGGTCAGAAATGGGCCGATCAGTTCCTTGAAACAGCCCAATGTCCCGAATGTCACGGCCAGCGACTTAATCGCGAGTCCCTCTCCTATCGCATTTGGGAGAAGAACATCTCCGATCTGGCGCAGATGGACCTGATGGAACTTCGCGATTGGCTACAGCAGGTGGAAGCGCACATGGAGCCGCAACAGCAGAAAATAGCAGAGGAGATCATCAAAGAGATCATCACCCGACTGAATTTCATGCTGGAAGTGGGACTCGATTACCTGGCTCTCGACCGCCAATCGGCATCTCTCTCTGGTGGAGAAAGCCAGCGAATCAGACTGGCAACGCAGATCGGGTCGCAATTAGTTAACGTTCTCTACATCCTCGACGAACCCAGCATTGGCCTTCACCAGCGAGACAACGCACGACTGATTGCTTCTCTGAAGGAATTGCGCGACATCGGCAACACCGTTATCGTAGTAGAACACGACAAGGACATGATGCTGAATGCCGACTATGTCATCGATATCGGCCCTAAAGCAGGAAGAAAAGGCGGTCAAGTGGTATTCCAGGGCTCACCGAAAGACATGATGGAGGCTCACACCATTACTTCGCAATACCTCAACGGCGAACTATCCATTGACATACCGGCAATGAGAAGGCCCGGCAATGGCAAGTACCTCACCATCAAAGGGGCCAGAGGAAACAATCTGAAAAACGTTGACGTTACCTTCCCGCTCGGAAAACTCATTCTGGTAACGGGCGTGAGCGGCTCCGGGAAATCCACTTTGGTGAACGAAACCTTGCAACCCATACTGAGCCAGCATTTCTATCGGTCACTGAAAAAGCCCATGCCCTACGACAGTATCGAGGGTTTGGAGAACATCGACAAGGTGGTGAACGTTGATCAAACACCATTAGGCCGCACACCACGTTCCAATCCGGCCACCTATACCGGTGTTTTCAGCGACATACGCTCACTTTTTGTCAACCTCCCGGAAGCAAAGATACGCGGATACAAGCCCGGACGCTTCTCGTTTAATGTGAAAGGAGGGCGCTGCGAAGAGTGTGGCGGCAACGGATATAAAACCATTGAGATGAATTTCCTGCCAGACGTGATGGTGCCGTGCGAGGTTTGCCATGGCAAACGCTACAACCGTGAGACGCTGGAAGTGCGCTACAAGGGAAAGAGCATTGCCGATGTACTCGACATGACCATCAACCAGGCTGTGGAATTCTTCGAGAATGTGCCCGACATTCTGCGGAAAATCAAAACGATTCAGGATGTGGGACTCGGCTATATCAAACTGGGACAGCCCTCTACAACACTCTCCGGCGGTGAGAGCCAGCGTGTGAAACTGGCCACAGAACTCAGTAAAAAAGACACGGGAAAGACTCTTTACATACTCGATGAACCCACAACGGGCCTCCATTTCGAGGATATTCGCATCCTGATGGATGTTCTTCAGCGACTGGTAAACCGTGGAAACACGGTAATAATCATTGAGCACAACCTCGATGTCATCAAACTGGCCGACCATATCATCGACATGGGACCGGAAGGTGGCAGGAAAGGCGGTCAGGTTCTTGTCACAGGAACGCCTGAGGAAGTGGTCAAGAGCGGCATCGGCTACACCGCAAAGTTCCTGAAAGATGAACTTCAATGATGCGTGGTGCATGATGTTTAGCGACATCTTTGCCATTATTTATGCGATAAGTCAATTTGATGAAAACCGCGGAACCGAGCGATGCTTGGGCATGAGATTGTCATGGAATATCCGAATTTTGGGCTCTCATACAGGCGATATTTGTCATGGACGATTGATTGGGCACTAAATGCGCGAGTTTTGGAACACTTTCCTTAACTTATTGATTAACCATTAAATACAGAGAAAGAAAGTTTTTCTCTAACGAAGAAATCAGATATTTGATGCTAATACCTATGCTTTTGGGTTGCAAAAGCATAGGTTTTGAGGTGCAAAACCATAGTTTTTGAGATGTAAAACCTATGTTTTTGAAGGGTAAAAGCATAGGTTTTGCGAGTCGAAACGGTCGTCTCGGTAATGATTCTTTACGTTTTTTCGTTTTCAACGCTTATTTTCTCCAAAATCCGTTTCTATTTTGAAGAAAACCGGCTACATCATTTTGTCGCGTTTTTTCGAATCTACGGCAACTGCCAAACCAGATACAACCAGTAGCCATATATTGTTTTCAGACAAAAATAAAAAAGAAACAGCAGGATATTCTTTAATGAAATACCCTGCTGAATATATGTAATGTCGAAATATCTATATGGATAGACGGCTTATCTTCTGACCACTTTCTGGTTGCCTTCAATCACCACGCCACGCGTGTTATCGGTTGCTGGCGTGCCATTGATGCGATAAGCACGGGCTGACGGATGCTCCACAATCTTGGCAGCGCTCATACCGACCGTCTCACCTATCTTCTGCTTGTATTCTTGCTGTGCTTTTTTCATCTGTGCGATGAATTCCTCGCTACCCTGAAGAGCACAGAAACCGATGCTGGCAGCAGTGCGGCTGGCATCAACATCGCTCTGCCAGTGCGCTCCCACGATGACGCGGCTGTTGCAATAGTCCCATCCACGGCTGAAAATCTCGGCAGCACGCTGCGGTGCAATCTGCGCCAAGAGCAGCGAAATGGTCCATCCACGCAGGCTATGACCAGAAGGATAACTGCCTTCACCGCGCAAATCGTCTTCCTCGTGTGAGGGCATTGAGTCGTCAAAGCGCTCAAACGGGCGCTGGCGATGATAGAAAGCCTTGGTTTCCTTGCGCATCGGGTCTGTGGTGGCAAGGCTTGTCTCCATCAATTTCCATATTTCCGGAGTGTTGGTCTCATTGACTTCCAGTCCGAAAGCGTCTTTCCACTGAAGGAAAAGTTTGGCATGGTCATTCCATTCTGCATCTGCGATGGCAAGTGCCACGCGGTCGGGATCCTGCCGCTGCTGCTTTCCCCATCCGTATCTCACCACATCGTTGGCAAATTCCGGACTGTCGAAAGACGGTGGAGGCGGCATGATGTTGAGGAGTTGTGGCATTTGATCGAGTGCGATGTAGGGAGTAACTGTCTCACTCTGAGCCGATACTGTGATGGCAGCCATCATGGAGGCTGCGGCCATTACTAAGAATCTTTTCATTATCATACTATTATAAACGTTATTCTATACATGCTTATAAGTCTCTCTGTTTATGAAAAAAACTGCTGAGTTTTTGATTTTCAACATGCAAAATTACTCAAAAATAATCCAACTAACGAACAATTACATAAAAACAATCACATTTTTACTACATTTTTCTGTTATTCACACTCTTAGCACTGAATATGCCCCACTCTCGTAGAACAAACACCTCATCTCTCATAGTAATAACACCCCTACTCTTTTATGATAAGACATCCCCCGTCTCTTCATTGTGATTAGAGGGCAGCAGATTGTCGACGGCATTCATGATGGCATGTGAGCGCGAGCAGTAATTCTTTCTTCGCAAGCCTTGCGGAGTGTTGCGGGTTTCAAAAATGTTTGCTATCTTTGCAAACGTAAAAACAGAGAAGCATGGAAAGAGACAAGAATAACATAGAGATTCTCGACTTTGTAATTCCCGTGGAAGACAGGTCGCAGAATATTATCAAGGTGATTGGCGTGGGCGGAGGCGGCTGCAACGCCGTGAGCAACATGTATGAAGAAGGCATAGAAGGTGTTACCTTTGCCGTGTGCAACACAGATAGCAAACAACTGTCAAAGTTGTCGGTACCGGTGAAAATCATGCTCGGCCATGCCGGACTGGGAGCCGGTGCCAATCCGGAACTGGGCAAACACGAGGCCGAGAGCAATGCCGAAGACATAGAGAAACTGCTCGACGACGGTACGCAAATGGTGTTCGTCACGGCTGGCATGGGCGGCGGTACAGGCACTGGCGCTGCTCCCGTAGTGGCTGGCATTGCAAAAAAACACGGTATTCTCACGGTGGGCGTAGTGACGATTCCATTCTCGTTTGAGAAGAAACGCAAGATCATCAAGGCGCTGCGAGGCGTGGACGAGTTGAGGAAGAATGTTGATGCCCTGCTCATTGTGAACAACGAGCGCCTCTGCGATGTTTATGCCAACTCGGATATCTCTGTAAAAGAAGCGTTTAAGCGTGCCGACAACATTCTGAGAGATGCCGTGAAGGGCATTGCCGAGTTGATTACCGTGCACAGCGATGGCGGTATCGACCTCGACTTCCGAGATGTTGAGACCACCATGAAAAACGGTGGTGGTGCCATCATGGCCATGGGACGCGCAAGCGGAACCCACCGCGTGGAGAACGCTATCATTGATGCGTTAGACTCTCCCCTGCTCTATGGCAACGACATCGGCAAGGCCAAGCGCATCTTATTCAACATTTATGCGAGCGACGATGCGCCCATTTTTGTCAGAGAAATGCAGGAGATTGATGATTTCTTCGACTTACTGGATGCTGACATCGAAGTGATTTGGGGTATTTCCACTGACGACTCGCTCGGCGAAGATGCCAAGGTGACCATTCTGGCCACAGGTATGGAAGACGGACTGGGCAATGACGAAGACCGAAAAACATCGGAAGACAGGAACGACAAATACTATGAGCAACTGATTCCCACTCTATACAAGCCTGTGAAAGAGGCTGTTACGCAGATCAAGAAATCACCGGAAGAACCGGAAGAAACAAAAGAAGAGGAATTGCAAGAGGAAGAAGCCGTATCGCAGGTAAAAGAAACAGTCATCCAAGAGCAAGAAACGCCTACGGAAGAAACGCCGCACGAGAATGAAAAAACAGACAACATAGAACGGAAGGAAGAGCCGGAAACCATGCTGAACAAATGGAAAAAATGGCTGGAGAAACGCGTGGGCGACTACCTGATGGAACCGGATGAACAATGAAAGAAGGGGTTGACACCATGGCGAAAGACAAAGAACAACTACAACTGACACCCTTGCAGATGGCCGAACAGATCAGTGTGCTGGCCGATAAACTGCAACAAGCCGGAAGAACAGACCTGCTGCTGCATGCCCTCGGTGTGCCTCTGCTCGAGGAACTGCGCATAGAAGCCGCCAAGGGACGGCTGAGCAGGCTGACCATCACCCGTGATTTCCGATTCTTGCTGACCGACTATGGCAACCGGGAGATAGAGATGCAGCCCGTTCACAAGGCTGTGTATCTGCTTTTCCTGGCACATCCTGAAGGCATAGAATTCAAAAACCTAAGCGATTACCGCACAGAACTGACGCGTTATTACCGTGCCACGGCACGCAATATGGACCTCGAAAAGGTGGCAGACAGCATCAACCACCTGACCAACCCACTCGACAACGCCATCAACGAGAAGTGTTCGCGCATCAAAAAGGTATTCTCGGAGGCGATGGACGAATACAGTGCCAGTTATTACATCATCAGCAGCCACACCAAACGGCATGTAAGCAGTTCGTCGCGCATCTGGTATGAGCGGCTGAAACTCATCACCCTTCCGCGCGAACTCGTTATCCTTGAATGAATGCAAAAAGAAAAGAATAATCACTACATTTCTTGCAGCATTGCGAAAAAGTTCGTATTTTTGCGCTCCATAGATATATAAGAAGGGAAAAACATGGGAGTAGCAAAATGGATTGGAGGCATTCTGGGATTCATGGCAGGCGGACCGCTTGGCATGCTCGCAGGTATCGCACTGGGATATCTCTTTGAACAGGGACTGGACGACAACACCGGGAACACCGACAACTGGCAGGACGACCAAGCGCGCAACGGCTATGGCAGCGGACAGTCGAACCAATACAGCAATAGATATAGTCAGCAGCAAACTCAACAGGGCAACCGCAACAGTTTCCTGTTCAGTATTTTGGTGCTTTCTTCATACATCATCCGCGCTGACGGCAAGGTGATGCACAGCGAGATGGAGCATTTGCGCGCTTTCATCCGCAATAATTTCGGCTACAATGCTGTGGACCAGGCCGACCAGATCATGCGCCGACTCTTTGATCAGCAGAAGAAAATGGAGAGCCAACGGGCTGGATCGTATGAGGACATCGTGATTCAGAGTTGCCGGCAGATTGCTTCTAACATGCAATATGAGCAACGACTGCAACTGATAGCATTCTTGGCGGACATCGCGCGTGCTGACGGCATCGTGACAAACCAAGAAGTGAATGCGCTAAGAACTGTTGCACGGGCAATGGGACTTAGCGAAAAGGAGGTGGATTCGATGCTGAACCTCTCCGACGGAGCCACTAATCTCGACGCTGCCTATAAGGTTTTGGAGATAAGTCCCGATGCTACCGATGACGAAGTGAGGAAAGCCTATCGCAAATTAGCATTAAAACATCACCCAGACCGTGTTGCCACGCTGGGTGAAGATGTGAGAAAAGCCGCTGAGAAAAAACTGCAGGAAATCAACGCTGCCCGCGACTTGATATTCAAATCAAGGGGTTTGTGAACGCCCATACACAGGCATAGGCATTCACAAACCGTGTCTTACGCATCCATCAACTTACGGTATCTGGCACGCTTGGGCTCGTCAAGTCCCAGGCGCAAGGCCTTGTTGGCCTCGTATTCACTGTAACTTCCTTCGAAATAAAAAACGTTTCCATCGCCCTCGAAGGCAAGGATATGCGTGCAGATACGGTCAAGGAACCAACGGTCGTGACTGATAACGACGGCGCAACCGGCAAAAGCCTCAAGACCTTCTTCCAATGCCCGGAGCGTGTTCACATCGATATCGTTGGTCGGTTCGTCCAGCAACAACACGTTTCCTTCTTGTTTCAGCGCAATGGCCAGGTGCAAACGGTTACGCTCGCCACCGGAAAGCACGCTGCATTTCTTCTCCTGGTCGGCACCGCTGAAGTTGAAACGCGACAGATAAGCGCGAACATTCACATCGCGACCACCCATACGGATGGTTTCGTTGCCACCGCTCACCACTTGATATACAGTCTTTTCAGGATCAATATCCTTGTGCTGCTGGTCCACATAACTGAGTTTCACGGTCTCGCCCACTTCAAACGTACCATTGTCGGCAGTATCCAAGCCCATGATAAGACGGAAAAGCGTGGTCTTTCCAGCACCGTTAGGACCAATAACGCCCACAATACCATTGGGAGGCAGCATGAAATTCAAATCATTGAACAGCACTTTCTCGCCGTAAGCCTTGGCCACATGCTCAGCTTCGAGCACCTTATTGCCCAGGCGCGGACCGTTGGGAATGAAGATTTCCAGTTTTTCTTCCTTCTGTTTCTGCTCTTCGTTGAGCATCTTATCATATGAATTCAAGCGAGCCTTGCCTTTGGCATGACGAGCCTTGGGTGCCATTCTCACCCATTCCAACTCTCTTTCAAGCGTCTTTCTGCGCTTGGAAGCCGTCTTTTCCTCAAGTGCCATGCGCTGACTCTTCTGTTCCAGCCACGAAGAATAGTTTCCTTTCCACGGAATACCCTCGCCGCGGTCCAGTTCAAGAATCCATTCTGCCACGTCATCAAGGAAATATCTGTCGTGCGTAACAGCAATAACAGTGCCTTCATATTGCTGAAGATGTTGCTCCAACCAGTCGATTGACTCGGCATCAAGGTGGTTGGTGGGCTCGTCGAGCAACAAAACGTCAGGCTTTTGCAGCAGCAGGCGGCACAGAGCCACACGTCTGCGCTCACCACCAGACAGGTTTTCCACGCTTCTGTCACCCGGAGGGCAGTTCAAAGCAGCCATGGCGCGGTCGAGTTTTGAGTCCATATTCCACGCATCTGTTGCATCGATGATGTCCTGGAGTTCGGCCTGGCGGTTCATTAACTTATCCATCTTGTCGGGATCCTCATAATACTCGGGGAGTCCGAACTTCACATTGATATCGTCATATTCTGCCAGCGCGTCATAAACATGCTGAACGCCTTCCATTACATTCTCTTTCACGGTCTTGGAAGCATCTAATGGAGGATCCTGAGGCAGATATCCCACGGAATAACCTGGACTCCACACCACATTACCTTGATATTGCTGATCAATACCTGCGATAATCTTCATGAGCGTTGACTTTCCAGCACCGTTAAGGCCGATAATGCCAATCTTTGCGCCATAAAAGAAACTCAAATAGATATTCTTCAGCACTTGCTTTTGGTTCTGCTGGATGGTCTTGCTCACACCAACCATCGAGAAAATCACTTTTTTATCGTCTACTGTTGCCATATATCGGAATTCTTTAGTTCATCTTTGAAAGAAATGCTTCATCATCAACCATCATTCAGTATCATAGAACTGAGTGAACGCCTTCACGCAATAGACATGGTCGATTGCACTGCCTGTTTCGCGACAACTGTGCATGGCAAGAATACCATTGCCCATATCCACACCATGCAGAGGGATGGAAGAGGCCAAGATATTGCCCAACGTGCTTCCACCTGCCACATCACTGTGGTTGACAAATCGCTGACAGGGCACACCAGCCTTGTTGCATAACTCTGCAAACACTGCTGCTGACGATGCATCGCTGGCATATTTCTGTGCAGCATTGAACTTAATGACCGGTCCGCCACCCAAAACGGGATGGTTGGTGGGGTCAAATTTCTCTCCATAATTAGGATGCCAGGCGTGTGCATTATCTGCAGAAACCATGAAAGCGCGCTCCACGGCCTGATAGAATGCTTCTTCTGAACCGCTTTCTGCGAATGCAATGCGCTTCAACATGGATGCAAGGAACGGACTGCCAGCACCCTGCTTGGTCTGAGAGCCAGTTTCTTCGTTATCGAAAATAGCCAGGACTTTCGTAACAGCGCCATTATCGGCAGATGCCAACAAGGCTTCAAGACCAGCATAACACATAGAAAGATCGTCTAACCTGCCTGATGAAAGGAACTCATTGTGAACGCCGAAGGTGCACGACGGTGTGGCATCAGCCAGATAAAGGTCAAAATCGAGTATGTCTTCGCGTTTCACCGGCCTCTGTTTAACGAGTTCCTCAAGAATGACATTCATCAACAGGTTACCGCGCTCGAGTTCTTCGCTCACAATACCCAGTATGGGAAGCACGTCTTTCTGCTTGCTCAGTTTCACGCCATCGTTTACCTGGCGATTGAAATGAATGGCTAAGTTACTGATTTGCAGCAACGGACGCTTTACGTGTATCAGCATCGTGAGCGGAGACATGGCATTCTCGCCACGTACAATGACGCGACCGGCCAAGGTGAGCGGGCGGTCGAACCACGTAGACATAATCGGACCGCCATAAACCTCTGTATTCAGTTTCACAATACCACCTTCGCACGTCATCTCTGCATTGGGCTTGATGCGGAATGTGGGCGAATCACAGTGTGCACATATCATGTGGAAGCCCGCTTCAGCCATTGGCTTGGTGCCAATATGGAACGCATAAACGGAAGAATCATTCTTTGTGACGTATAATTTATCACCAGCACTGATCTTGCCAATAGGCAAACGCGCATCAAGACGACGGTATCCGGCCTTGTCGAGTTGCTCACAAATATTCTTTGCAGCCAGAAAATTTACTGGCGAAGCATTCAGGAAATCCAATAAACGTTGAATCATACTATTTCAATTATATATGTTAAACTTATTCTACGCCCCTTGCCTTCAGCAAAGCAGAGGCATCTGGGGATTTCATACCCGTGAAATCAGTGAACATTTCCATCAAATCGCGCGTGTTGCCACGGCTGAGAATCTTGTCGCGGAAACTCTGTCCGACCTCGGGTTTTAAAGCGCCGCGCGCTGCAAAGCAATCTGCAATGTTCACCGCAAGCACTTCAGTCCAAAGATAACTGTAATAACCTGCTGCATAACCACCTCCCCACACATGGTTGAAGTATGACGTTGAGTAGCGTGGAGGAATCTGGCCGTTCAACAGATGCACCTGACTCAGTGCTTTTCTCTCAAACTCTGGCGCGTCACTGACAGCGGGAACCTCATCGGCACGCAACATGTGCCATGCCATGTCGATGCAGGTGGCTGCCAGATTCTCACCCAATGCATAGGCAGCATGGAAATTGATTGATTTGAGCATCTTCTCTTTCAAGG
This sequence comes from Prevotella sp. UBA4268, assembly GCA_002395135.1. Taxonomy (GTDB): domain Bacteria; phylum Bacteroidota; class Bacteroidia; order Bacteroidales; family Bacteroidaceae; genus Prevotella. The sequence goes on from DGWC01000107.1 coordinate 56,382, forward strand.
CATCGGGCATAGGCTTTCCCGTCTTGGTATGCAATGCGAAATGATCGAAAACCTCGGGAATCGATGCGAAAGACTCATTAAATTGCGATGGCATTTCAACAAAGTCGCGCGCAACAGCAGTTCCGCTGAGCGTATTATATTTGCAATTAGAGAGAATACCATGGAGAGCATGGCCGAATTCATGGAAAAGCGTGCACACTTCATCCCATGTTATCAACGTAGGTTGGCCTTCCGGGGCCTTGGCAAAGTTGCATACATTATATATAATAGGTATTTGCTTGCGCAAACCACACTGTTTTGCAAACGAACTCATCCATGCTCCGCCTCGTTTAGTGGGTCTTCTGAAATAATCGCTATAGAAAAGAGCAATCGTTTTACCATCTTTGTCCATCACCTCAAACACTTTCATATCGGGATGATAGGTGGGAATGTCCTTGCGCTGTTTGAAAGAGAGGCCGTAAACGCGGTGTGCCGCATAGAACACACCATTCATCTGAACACTGTCGATATTAAAGTATGGCTTGATTTCAGCATCAGACAACTGATAGGCTTCCTGCTTCATCTTGGCTGAATAATAGAATCGGTCGTAGGGCTGCAATTCAAAATCATTTCCTTCTTTCGTCTTTGCATATGCGGCAATGGCCTTTGTCTCAGCATCTGCCTTGGGGTTATACTCGGAAATGAGTTGGTTAAGAAATGCATAAGCCTTATCGGGCTGCGCAGCCATCGTGTTTGAAAGCGAATACGAAGCATAATTGTCGTAGCCCATAATGGCTGCCTTCTCGGCACGCAACTTGGCAATTTCAACCACAATGGGGTAAGTATTGAACTGGCGTGTGCCGTCGGCACGATGAACAGAAGCCTCGAATACGCGTTTGCGCAGTTGCCGGTTTTGCAGATGGGTAAGTATGGCTTGCTGCGTGGTATTAACAATCACGATGCAATAAGGAGTTTTCGAACCTCTGCTTTCTGCGTCTTTCTTGCACTGGGCGATATCGGCCTCGCTCAATCCTGCCAGTTCTTCCTTGTTGTTCACCCATACAACGGCTGTGTTTGTTGCCTCCGGCAAGATGTTGCTCCATTGTTGCTGCAGTTCAGAAATGCGAAGGTTGATTTCTTTCATCCTGCTCATCTTCTCATCAGAAAGAAGCGCACCGGAACGCACAAAGTTCTTGTAAATGACCTCAAGCAGTTTCTTGTCTTCGCCTTTCAGTTTTTTGTACTGACGGTCGTACACATATTTTATACGTTGGAACAAATCTTTGTTGAATGATATCTCATTGTCTAATTCTGTAAGCAATGGAGTAATTTCATTCTGAGTCTTAGATATTACCTCTGTTTTGTGAGCACCGACGACAGCATAGAAGACACTGGTAACACGGTCTAACAACACGCCACTTTCCTCATATGCCACTACCGTGTTCTCAAACGTAGGCTTCTGCTTATTCGTAACGATGTCTTGTATGGCATCGCGTTTCTGCTTGATGGCATACAAAATGGCGGGAAGGTAGTCTGTTTCTTTAATCACACTGAAGTCGGGAGCACCAAAAGGCAATTTGCTCTCCTGAAGCAGCGGGTTGTTCTCTGCATTGGTAGCGGGTGACTGATCCATTGTGGTCTGTTTTCTTACTGGTTGAACGACACTTGCAGCATCAACAAACGTTGACTGCATCATGGCAGCGGTCACTGCTATGATGCTGAATAAGCGAACTGTTTTCATAGGTTCACAGGATATTAGATTAATGAAAAGGCAACATCCATCATCTTGGTGAATGTCTTCTGGCGTTCTTCTGCCGTCGTCACCTCACCTGTCAGGATGTGATCGGATATCGTACAAATGGCAAGAGCCTTGTTTCCAGAACGCGCGGCATTCATATAAAGGGCAGCAACCTCCATTTCAACGGCAAGCACTCCCATTTGCATCCATTTGTCATTGTGCGCATTATCAGAATAGAACACATCCGAGGAGAACACATTTCCTACACGATAGTTCACTCCTATCTGCTCACAAGAATCGGCAGCCTTACGCAACAGCCCGAAATCTGCTATCGGAGCAAACGTCCCTGGCAGTTCATACTGAGATGCATAGTTGGAATTGGTGCAGGCACCCATGGCTATCACGAGGTCACCGATGTGCAAATCTGGATTGATGGAACCTGCTGATCCAACACGGATGATGGTCTTTACACCATAGAAATTGAAGAGTTCATAGGTGTATATGCCAAGCGACGGCATACCCATGCCATGTCCCATTACGCTGACACGTTTGCCCTGGTGGGTTCCCGTGAAACCAAGCATGCCTCTTACATTATTAAACTGTTTGGGATTCTCCAAAAAATTCTCTGCCATGAATTTGGCACGCAACGGATCACCAGCCATAATTACGGTCTCGGCAATCTCTCCATATTGAGCCCCAATGTGGGGAGTTGGTGTTTTTGTCATAATAGTACGTTTTTAGAAAGTTCTTTTGCAAATATACAATTTTTTACTGACATAATCACAACGCTTTTGCAGTTTTTTTTATTTTTATGTGGTTACGTCACTTTCTATGCATCACGAAAGCGAACAATGCGGCTTGGATAGTCACTCAATGAGCAGCACAAGACAGTAAGCAATGGACATGAATAGTGATACTATTCACTGACAAAAGTTTTCGATTTTTTAATTATTGTGCGAAAAAAAATTTGGAGTTGTGAGAAAAAACACTTATATTTGCAAAATGTAATGTCAATATCCCATGATGTGACCTATTTTTTTACTTAACAATAAAACACCATGATTAAAAAAACAATGCTCGCGTTGATGATGTTTGCCGTAGGGTTGACAGCCAGCGCACAAGAGAAAACCAGTAAGTGGTATGACAACATTAAATTCAGCGGATACGGCATTACGCAGTATCAAATGGAAGACAAGGAGGGAGCAGAGCATAATGAGTTCAACCTGCGTCTGCTTCGTATGATCTTAGACGGTAAAATCAAGGATTGGGATTGGCGTGCTCAAATTCAGGGAACCAATGCCAAGGGTCCAGGCGAGCCGACTGTACAACTCGTTGACCTCTATACAGAATGGGCAAAACATAAGGAATTCAAAGTAAGAGTGGGTCAGTTTAAGCGTCCGTTTACTTTTGAAAACCCCACACACCCTATCACGCAAGGATGGTATGCCTATGCACAGGTAGTGAATGCCCTGTCTGGATTTGGTGACAGAGCCGGCGAAAAGTCTTCTGGCGGACGTGATATCGGTATTCAGGTACAAGGAGACCTCTTCCCTAACGCAAACGGAAGGAATCTGGTTCATTATCAGGTGGGCGTTTTCAATGGTGAAGGTATCAACACCAAGGACAAGAACCAGCAGAAAGATATTATCGGCGGTGCATGGATTATGCCAATCGAAGGTGTCCGCGTGGGTGCATTCGGATGGACAGGAAGCCATGGCGGCATGGTGGATCCTGTGGCCAACAAGACATGCAACGTGAAATTGAACCGCTATGCACTCTCAGCAGAGTATGACAAAGACGAGTTCACATTCCGTACCGAGTATATCCACAGTCAAGGTTGGGGTGCCACAAGCGTTGGCAGCAACGTGATTGACTATAGCAAGGGCGACAAGGCTGATGGTTTCTATGTGTTCGGAATCGTTCCTGTTATCAAGTCAAAACTCCATGCCAAGGCACGTTACAACACCTATCGTGTAGACAAGACTTCAGACAATGAAAAGACAATGTATGAGGTAGGTCTCAACTATTTCTTCACAAAGAATCTGCAGTTGACAACCGAGTATGCCCGTGTGAACGAGCGTGCGACAGACTCTAAGTACAACTTTGTTGACATAGAGGTAGCCTTCCGCTTCTAATATCAGCCAGAAATGGCATAGCATATTTTTGAGGAGCATGACGATGATAAGATGTATTCTTTGCGTCATGCTCCTCATTCGTGTAAGGAACATACACATTATTAATTATATAACATATGAACATTCCACAAGTATTCTGGCTCGTGCCGTTAGCCTCAGTCATAGCGCTCGGCATGGCTTGGTTCTTCTTCAAGAGTATGATGAAGGCCGACGAGGGTACCCCTCGCATGAGAGAAATTGCCGAGTATGTGCGCAAAGGTGCAATGGCTTACCTGAAGCAGCAGTACAAGGTTGTCGTCTACGTATTCATCGTCCTTGCCGCATTGTTTGCTTTCATGGCTTATGGTTTAGGCGTTCAAAACCCGTGGGTGCCATTTGCATTCCTGACTGGTGGATTCTTCTCTGGTCTGGCAGGTTTCTTTGGCATGAAAACAGCGACCTATGCATCAGCACGTACGGCAAATGCAGCCCGGAAAAGTCTGGATGGCGGATTGAGAATCGCGTTCCGTTCGGGCGCAGTGATGGGTCTCACCGTGGTGGGACTGGGATTGCTTGACATTGCCATCTGGTTCATCGTGCTCAGTTCGTTCTATACGGGCAGCAATATGGCTTTGATAACCATTACCACAACCATGCTGACCTTCGGTATGGGTGCCTCTACGCAGGCACTGTTTGCCCGTGTTGGCGGTGGAATCTATACCAAGGCGGCCGATGTGGGTGCAGATATTGTTGGCAAAGTGGAAGCAGACATCCCCGAGGATGACCCGCGCAACCCGGCCACAATTGCCGACAACGTAGGTGATAACGTGGGCGATGTTGCAGGAATGGGTGCCGACCTTTATGAGAGTTATTGCGGCAGTATCCTCTCGACAGCAGCACTGGGAGCAACCGCGTTTGCCATGAACGGTGACATGCAGATGCGTGCCGTGATTGCACCAATGCTGATAGCAGCAGTAGGTGTGTTCCTTTCATTGCTTGGAATCTTCCTTGTTCGCACGAAAGAAGGCGCTTCCATGAAAGACTTGCTCCGCTCTCTGTCTTTAGGAACGAATGTTTCGGCAGTTTTAATTGCCGTTGCTTCATTCTTGATCCTGTATCTGCTGGGCATTGACAACTGGCTTGGTTTGTCGTTCTCTGTGATTACCGGCCTCGCCGCAGGTGTCATCATCGGTCAGGCAACCGAGTATTACACATCTCACAGTTACAAACCCACTCAGCGCATTTCTGAAGCAGGTCTGACAGGATCAGCAACCGTCATTATCAAAGGTATTGGAACCGGTATGATTTCAACCTGCATCCCCGTGCTTACGATAGGTGTTGCCATTATGCTTAGTTATATGTGCGCCAACGGCTTTGATCTGACAATGAGTGCCGAAAGCATCTCTCACGGACTCTATGGCATAGGTATTGCTGCCGTGGGTATGCTCTCCACATTAGGCATTACGCTGGCCACCGACGCATACGGCCCCATTGCCGATAATGCAGGCGGCAATGCCGAGATGAGCGAATTGGGCGTGGAAGTGCGCCATCGCACAGATGCGCTGGATGCTTTAGGTAACACCACGGCTGCCACAGGCAAGGGATTTGCCATCGGCTCTGCCGCTTTGACGGCACTGGCTCTGCTTGCATCTTATATAGAAGAAATCAAGATTGCCATGATACGTGCCATCGAAGGAGGCAAGGAGTTCATTCATCCGCTCACCAACAATGTGTTTAACCCGGAAACAGCAACGATGCCCGACTTCATGGAGTTCTTCCAGGTGAACCTGATGAACCCGAAAGTGCTTGTAGGAGCATTTATTGGTGCCATGGCCGCATTCTTGTTCTGTGGTTTAACCATGGAAGCCGTAGGACGCGCAGCACAGAAAATGGTAGAAGAAGTGCGCCGACAGTTCCGTGAGATAGCAGGAATCCTTGAAGGAACAGGAACACCTGACTACGGTTCTTGTGTGGAAATCTCCACCCGTGCTGCTCAGCACGAGATGGTTTTCCCATCCATTCTGGCTATTATCATTCCGATAATCGTAGGATGCGTACTGGGTGTGGCAGGCGTCTTAGGCCTTCTCGTGGGCGGTCTTGCAGGTGGTTTCACCTTAGCAGTTTTCATGGCCAATGCCGGCGGTGCATGGGACAACGCCAAGAAGAACATTGAAGAAGGAGCGTTTGGAGGAAAAGGCAGTTTCGCACATAAAGCAACCATCGTGGGCGACACTGTGGGCGACCCGTTCAAAGACACGTCTGGCCCGTCGCTGAACATTCTCATCAAACTGATGTCAATGGTTAGTATTGTTATGGCAGGACTGACCGTAGCATTTATATAAGATAAAAAGAGGGGCGTGTGGTATCAGTTACCGCACTCCCCTCTTCTACCAACAACATGACAAAGCATTAAAACAGATTACCGACATGAGCAATAACGAAAACAACCGAAGCAAGCATTCAACTCATAAACATAGACATACAGAGTCGTCTGAGCAGTTCAAGAGAGACTCCTTACGCTCATCAAAACTCAGGAAAGCCCTGAAAAGGGTTACATTGATTACGTTGATAGCCATTGCAATACTAATTGTTGTCACGTGCATCATTGTTACCGTATTCGATATTCACTAAAAAACTGTTCAACAGAAGCACATTCACCAAAAGACGTCATTGGGTAACGCGGAACCAGTCTGCGTCAACCCATCCTCGTCCATTAGTACCGGCTGGCTCAGCAGCCACCAATCCAATCTTGGCACCAATCCATTTGCCTTCTTTCATTGTGAACAATTCACCGACATTTGTATATTTTTTGCCGTTCAAACTATAAGCGAACTGGCATTTGCTGTCGTTTATAACCATTCGCAAGTATATTGTCTCATGAAGCGCCGGCTGATAATCAATGTCATCTTTTTGAGTTGGCTGGAGCGTAGCCAGTGTTTTCACTTCTTCCGCATTCCCTCTGTCAGCCGCCTTGCAGGTGATTTGCTGTAGTTGGAAGATGCCACCCACACGCTTCACAACAAGAGCACTATAGTCGAGGCCCATCATAATGATACCGCCAAGTTGATTCTCGTTCTTTGCGGTCAACTTGATTTTTGCAGTGGCAGTGAATCTGTCTGCAGGTGTCTTCTGCAACAACATATTGGGAACCATCCACATATTCTTAGCATTTTCGTCCTGTTTATGCGTATAGATTCTCATTGAACCAAATGCAGTAGGCATTCCAAATGTCTGATCATAGTTAGCCTGCCATTGCCATTGCTTGCCAAGAATGCCCGAATTGAATTCATCGCTCTCAGCAGGATTCACAACAATACTCGATTCGCTCTTGGGTTTACGGAAAGTGATAACCGGCTCACCGCAATATCCTTTCCTGGGAACGACACCCATAACAGGCCAGTTGTCTTTCCATGTAACGGGCTGGAGATGAACCACACGACCATATGCCTCTTTATCCTGAAAATGCAGGAACCAGTCTTCTCCATATTTTGTATGTATCCATCCACCTTGATGAGGTCCGTTTACATTAGTAGAACCTTGAGCAAGCACCTTCTTACACTCGTATGGACCATAGGGAGACTTGCTTCGCATGGCCAGTTGGAAACCGGTTGGCACACCTCCCGCTGGACACATAATCCAATACCACCCATCACGTTTGTAGAATTTGGGCCCTTCACAAGTACGATTCTCTGTACCATTACCATCAAATACAATCACAGGATTGCCGATGGCTTTCTTTCCGTCAGATGAAAGTTCCCGTACAACCAATATGGATGCAAAGCGAGCGCGCGAGTTTGCGTATGCATTAACAAGATAACAGCGTCCGTCTTCGTCCCACAACGGAGTGGTGTCGATAAGTCCTTTGCCAGGAATTACGCATACAGGCTTTTCCCAATCCCCAGAAGGATCACTGGTTTTAACCATATATACTCCAAAATCAGGGTCTCCCCAATAAATATAGAATTCTCCGTTGTGATAGCGGATACTCGGTGCCCATACTCCTTCTCCGTGACGCGGTATGCTGAAATGACTAATCTTTTCTGCATCGCCCTCATACAACTCTTTCAAAGCATAGCCTATTATCTCCCAATTAACCAAGTCTTTTGAGTGAAGAATGGGAAGCCCAGGAATGCACTGAAAGGAACTGGCTGTCATATAGTAGTCATCCCCGACAACACAGACATCCGGATCACTATAATCCGCATTAATCACAGGGTTAGTATACGTGCCGTCACCATTGTCTGGACTCCAGACTTGAGAAGAATACTGCGCTGACATTGAAAGCGGTAATGCCAACATGAATAACATAAGTAATTTTTTCATATTTTTGATTTGTTTGTTTATAATCACGATTCTCTATATAAAATACTGAAATGCTGTTTATAGTTAGCAAGGAAAACCAGTCAATTCTCCACTAAAGCGTTAATACATAATTGTTCTCTATATTATTGATTTTCAATTTATAATTAACGTCATGGCAAATAGACATCAGTTGGTTCGGAGTTGCATCGTCATGAGGTATCGACAATGCCACATGTCCCATGGTTCTTCTCAAGTTGATTTCTACACACGGATGTAGCAGGAAGCCCTCCCCCGACTCTTTTGCCACAATCATCATGTCGATTCCAAATGGTCCAACATAACAATCGCCTATTATCTGTGGGAATGAAGATACGACTCTGTTGCGAATTTCATTCAGCAACGACAATGAGATATATCTACTAATCATTTCTTCTTTTTCCTGTTCAGACATGAGTAAATTACCAACATAAGCGTTGTTGACCGTACTGAACAGAGATAATCCGGCATAACGAACACTGCCGTCTGCTTGCGACAGGAACTCCATGCCGAAGTCTTTTACCTTACGATAATATGGCTCAACCATCAATCCCCCTTGAATAGCAAGCGTACGTTTGTACCACCCAACAAGTGAAGGTTGCATTCCACCCTCTGTATATCGGATGCCTCTTCCACTGCTGCTCCATGGGGCTTTAAGAACGTATTTGTTTCCAGTGATTAGCAATTTCGAAAGTGCTTCCTCACTTGTCACCAACAAACTTTCACCGCATGTATCACAATCTAACCCCTTGCGGAGTATCTTGAGGACTTTTGTTGTCAATGCCCTACTTGAAAGATTCCTTATTCTTTGTATCTGCAAATCACTCGGCAATTGCTCTGAAGACACACCGGCTTCATTCAATTGAGTGCGTATCGTCAAATCCCACCCCCAAGGCTGTATATCTATTATACTACAACCGGCAAGTAGTCCTTTCAAATCGGCACTTTCAACAAAAAGCACATCAGAGATTATATCCTTAAAACGCGATGATGCTTTTAAGGCATATTTTACATCATCAACCAGTACCACATCTCCGTCTGATGCCCAGATGGCAGGAATCCATCCCAAGTTCATCCTTAATTCTTGAGCAGCATGCGGCATCGTGAGATGTTTGCGATTGTATGCCAAGGCTATATCGTGTTCTGGATTAAATATGTGTAATATCATATCAGTTTTAAATCTGCACAAAATTAGCATAATTCCACCACATATTCCCCTTTATTCCTGAAATTAACAATTTTTTTTTAGATTTTGCAATCTACACTTTGCAATTTGAGAAATTAGTATTAACTTTGCACTTTGGAAAATAATGTAGATTTATTCACAGACAATGGAAGCCTTTTTTCGCACACACTCATATCTTGTGGAACATACCACTGCTCCAGTTAGGCGTCTGCTTATGGACGAAATTAACTGGAACGATCGTATGATTGGCATTAAAGGTACCCGAGGCGTGGGAAAAACAACATTCCTTCTGCAGTATGCTAAAGAGAACTTTGATGTGCACGACAGGAAGTGTCTATACATCAATATCAACAATTTCTACTTTCAGGGACGCGGCATTGCAGACTTTGCCGGAGAGTTCTATAAGGCAGGGGGAAAGGTTCTGTTGATAGACCAGGTTTTCAAAGAGCCCAACTGGAGCCATGAGTTGAGGAAATGTTACGACAAGTATCCCGAACTCAAAATTGTCTTTACTGGATCAAGCGTGATGCGCCTGAAAGAAGAAAACCCAGAACTCAATGGCATTGTAAAGAGTTATAATCTCAGAGGTTTCTCTTTCAGAGAATTCATCAATTTACAGACTGGCAATCATTTTAAGGCTTATTCTCTTGAGCAAATACTGAAAGACCATGAGCATATTATCAGGCAGATATTGCCACATGTATCCCCAATGCGCTATTTTCAGGATTACATCCATCATGGTTTCTACCCATTTTTCCTTGAACACCGGAACTATTCCGAAAATCTGCTAAAGACAATGAATATGATGACTGAGGTAGATATACTTCTTATCAAGCAGATTGAACTCAAATATCTGACAAAGATTAAAAAGTTATTCTATCAATTGGCTGTCAACGGCCCCAAGTCACCAAACATATCGCAACTGGCTCAAGATATTGAAACGAGCCGTGCCACTGTGATGAATTATATAAAGTATTTAGCAGACGCACGACTCATCAATATTATCTATCCTATGGGTGAGGCTTTCCCAAAGAAGCCGTCAAAAGTGATGCTACATAATACCAATTTGATGCATGCCATCTACCCAAACGAAATTGTCCAACAGGATGTGATGGAGACTTTTTTTGTCAATTCACTCTGGAAAGACCACATCGTTAACCAGGCGGGAAAAGACAATTTTTATATCGTTGACAATACGAGGAAGTTCAGGATTTGCGATGCGGACAAGTGTTCAAAATTGCGTATGAGTCCCGATATCATATATGCAAGATACAATACCGAAATAGGTAAGAACAATCAAATTCCGCTATGGCTATTAGGGTTTATGTATTAAAAACAGAATCGCATTAATAATGAAAATAATTAAAAGGATAATCAATAATAAGAAACAAATCAAATAAATACATTAACATTTAATTTTATTATGGCAAAAGAAAAGAAATTTATCACCTGTGATGGTAACGAGGCAGAAGCTCATGTGAGCTATATGTTCTCGGAGG
>DGWC01000017.1 GCA_002395135.1 Prevotella sp. UBA4268
AAGAACTGGCAGGAGTATATGTTTGAAGACATGCCGGTGGCCGCTGCCGTCACGCTCTTGTCGAAACTGCAGAGCGATGTGCGCTATGCCGAGGGCGAAGTGCTGCATGCCTTGGTGGCGAACATCGACGTGAAGGACATCCGCGTGAACAAGTTGGATGCTTTCGTGATTCCCGAGAAAACCGTGCTCTATCCCGGCGAGCAGTTTGCCGCAAACATCGTCATGGCGGCCGTGGATACAACCATGCAGCCTGAAATCTATGTGAACGGCACCAGAATCAATACCAGCAGCGGACGCTATTCGTTCACCGCAGGAAGCGTTGGCGAACATTCGTTCAGCGGATACCTGCTGACAAGGAATGCTGCCGGCGAGACCATCCGGCGCAATTTCCTCCAGAAATACAGCGTGATACCCGCACCCAACAGCGCCACCGTGGCTGCCGACCTGATGAACGTGCTGTATGCAGGCTATCAGAACCCCATGACCGTCAGTGTGCCAGGCGTTCCCGACAATGCCGTTTCGGTGTCGATGAGCGGCGGTTCGCTCAGTGCCAAGGGCAGCGGCCATTATGTGGCAGTGCCGTCTGCCGTGGGACACGATGTGGCCTTCACCGTGACCGTGAACGACAAGGGCACGGTTCGCAAGATGGCTCCCGTGACATTCAAGGTGCGCAAACTGCCCGATCCTACGGCCTACATGGTGGTTGGCGACAACCGCTTCAAGGGCGGAGGCCTGGCCAAGGCATCGCTGATGAATCTGTCGGGCATCAAGGCAGCCATCGACGACGGTCTGCTCGACATAGAATTCAAGGTAACTGGTTTCGAAACCGTATTCTTCGACAACATGGGCAATGCCATGCCGATGGTGAGTAGCGGCGCATCTTTCTCTGAGCGTCAGCGTGATGCCTTCCGCAAACTGTCGCGCAACCGCCGATTCTATATTTCCCGCGTCACGGCCATCGGTCCCGACGGCATCACGCGAACACTGCCCGGTGCCATGGAAATCATCGTGAAATAAGACAGACAGAAAAAAGAGTAAACAGAATCCCTTCAAGGGTATAATATAAATAAGGTATGAACAAGAACAGCAGATATATTGCGGATTCCAGCAAGCATTGGCTGGCGAAGACAATGATAGTGGCCGTTGTCAGTGTGGTGTCGATTTCCTCCACGGCCCAGCCCGTTGCCCGCCGCCAGGCTCAGCAGCAGCAAAAGCAGTCGCAGGCCAACAACATGACCAACCGCGCACGCATCATGTTTCCCACTTCGCAGACCATGTCCGACGATGTGGTGTGGCGGCGTGACATCTACCGCGAACTGAATCTTGAAGATGGTGCCAATGCCGGACTCTACTATCCCGTGGAGCCGATGGGGCAGCAGATGAACCTCTTCACCTATCTCTTCAAACTCATGCTCAGCGGTCAGGTGAAAGCCTACGAGTATCGCCTTGACGGCAACGAAGTGTTCAGCGACTCTGCCCGAGTGAAGCCCAAGGCCTTCATCGACAATTATCACATCTACTACGAGAAGACCGACAACGGAAAAATACGTATTGACGACAGCGACATCCCGTCACGCGAAGTGAAATCCTATTACATCAAGGAGAGTTCCTTCTACGACCAGAAGTCGGCCACCTTCCATACCAAGGTGATTGCCCTTTGCCCGATCATGAGCAGAGAAGACGACTTCGGCGACGGTGCCACCAAGTATCCGCTCTTTTGGGTGAAATACGAAGACCTGGCTCCCTTCCTCGCCAAACAAACCATCATGACGAGCAACCTGAACAATGCCGCCGTGATGAGCATCGACGACTATTTCACCAAGAACATGTATCGCGGCAAGATATACAAGACCAACAACATGCTCGGCAAGACACTCGCCCAGTATTGCCCCAACGATTCGGCCATGGCCAAGGAGCAGAAACGCATTGAGAAAGAACTGGCCGACTTTGAAAAGAGCATCTGGGGCAACCCCGCCAAGAAAGACTCGCTCGACAGCATTGCCAAGACTGCACCCAACGTGAAGGTGAAGAAGAAGGCCGACAAAACCAACCGCCGCGCCACCGCCAAGCAGAAAGAAACCAAGGTGAAGACGAAATCCTCGTCATCCTCCTCTTCCGGCTCTTCGTCGGGTGGCAGTGCACGCGTCACGGTTCGCCGCCAGCGTCATTAATGAAGAATTTCTTTTGTATGCGGGTCGCCGGAGTGTGTGATCCGCATCTTTATAATTAATTGATAAAAAACAAGAGCGTATGAAAAGAATCATGATGTTAATGATGAGTCTTGCCCTCTTCGGCATTACCGGCATACAGGCTCAGACACAGACATTCCGCATCGGCGTGAAGGGCGGAGTGAACCTGACAGAGTTTACCTTCAAGAACGACGACTTCAAGGCCGACAACCGCACAGGCTTTTTCATCGGCCCCATCGTGCATGTCAACCTGCCGCTTGTGGGGCTCGGCTTGAACATCGCAGGACTGTATAATCAGAAAGAGGCCAAGGTGAACGGCGCGGAGACCATTAAGCACAAGACCTTTGACGTGCCCCTCAACCTGCGCTATGCCATCCATTTCACGGGCAATGCCGGCATCTTTTTCGAGGCAGGACCGCAGATAGCCTTCACCCTGGGCGACCGGGCACTGAAATACCACGACAACGACCTGGCCGATGTCAACTGGCGGTTCAACGACTCCGACATCAGCGCCAACGTGGGCGGCGGCCTCACCCTCGGCCATCTGCAGTTGGGTGTCAACTATAACCTGCCCCTTGGCAAGACAGGCGAGTTTGAATGGAACGGCACCACCGAGCACCAGTTGCTCCACACCTCCAGCAAGGCCAAGACCTGGCAGGTGTCGGCTGCATGGTTTTTCTGACATGCCCTTTTCCTTCCGCAGCAGCATCCGTCCCTGAGCGAGCGAAAAGAAAAATCGTCAGAAAAAACGACAATTATTTTGATAATTAACGGGAATCAGTTACTTTTGCACCCGTAATGACAGGCGAGAGAGAAAAGACAAGAGCCTTTGAGGAATTCTTCAAGGAGAATTATTCGTTTTTCTATTTCACGGCTTATCACTTGTTAGACAACGAGGAGTTAAGCCGTGATATGGTGAGCGAATGCGTGCAACTCGTCTGGGAGCACTGCCGCAACGGCGACGTCCGTGAGTGGAAGGCCTACATGTACCACGCCATCCGAAACCGCTGCGTAGACCATATCCGCCATCAGGCCGTGAAAAAGCGCTATGTCGAATTCTACAAGGCCGTCACCCCCGAATCATACGAAGAATACCATGAAGACGATGAGCGAGTACAGATGATTCTCAGCAAGATGGAAACCCTGCCACCGCTGGCGCGGCAGGTGCTCCACATGTGTTACTTCCAGAAGAAGAAATACCGCGAAGTGGCCCTCGAGTTGGGCATCAGCATGAGTTACGTGAAAAAACTCATCATCACCGCCCTCACTCAACTGCGGAAAAGCACGCTGGCGGATAATAATGAAAAAAATATATAATAACGAGTGCCTTTTTTTCAGACGAACACGTCTAATAAGAAAAAGTAGAAAATGAGCAACAACGAAACAGTAGACGAATCCCTCATCGTCGGCGACAAACTGAATCCTGCCATGGAGCAGGCTTTGCGCCTGATGGAGCAATCCGACGAACTCACTGAGCAAGACATTGCCCAGTTGCTCGCCGACGATGACACCTTGCGCCTCACTCAAGAATTATGGACGGTGAAACAGGCTATAGACAGAACACACGCTAAACTGCCAGACATCGAACAAGAATGGCAACGGGTGAACCCCGCCGCCACCGCCCGCCGCCGGGCAAACATTAAGCCCTACGTCAGATACATCGTAGCGGCCGCCGCAGCCATTCTGCTGCTGGTGGTCTTCACCCTCCACCGCCACCCTTCAGCCATCCGCCCAGATTCAGGCGAATACGTGGCCTACAAGGCAAGCCCAGCCCAGCGCGACATCGTCATCACGTCCGACCAGGGCAACAGCGTGGTGGTCAACAAGCAGAGCGTGTCGGCACTGGGCAGCGAAGTGTCGCAGACCGACGAACTCACCATTGCCTACCAGCAGTTGAACACAAACATCGTGGAGTCGCACACCGCCACCATTCCCGAGGGCAAGACCTTCAAAGTGGTGCTCAGCGACGGCTCCGAGGTATGGCTCAACGCAGGCAGCCGCCTGGTCTACCCCACGCAGTTCATCGGCAGCAGCCGCGAAGTGCAACTCGAGGGCGAAGCCTATTTCAAGGTGGCCCACGATGCCCGTCACCCCTTCATCGTGAAAGCCGGCGATGTCTACACCCGCGTGCTCGGCACCGAGTTCAACATCCGCATGAAGCAGCAGCCGCCCGCCTCTGCATCCGGTTCTCAGCCTTCCGCTTGCCCATACTCCTATGAGATAACCCTTGTCAGCGGCAAGATATCACTCACCACGGGCAGCCCCGAACCATCCACCGGCAGCCGTCCCGTTGTGCTTACCCCCGGCATGCAGGCCGTGATGGAGACCGGCAGCAGCGCTTTCGACCTGAAAGAAGTAGACACCGACCTGTATTCCTATTGGAAAGAAGGCTTCTTCTTCTTCGACGACGAGCCGCTCGAGACCATCATGAAGCAGATAGGCAGTTGGTATAACGTGAACGTAGTGTTCCGCAACCCCAAGAACTGCAACATCCGCATGCACTTCTTCTGCGACCACAACGGCAGCGTGGCCCAAGTGGTTGAGCAACTCAACATGCTGCAGAAAGTCAGCGTAACGTTCAGCAAAGACACCATCTATATAGACTAACCAGTAAGAAAAACATAGGAACGGAGCCAGCAAGTCAACAGTTTGCAGGCTCCGTTTCGTCGTTTTATAAAAGCAAATCAATATAATTTACCGTGCAAATCAATATGAATTACTTTTCAAATTAATTTGATTTACCGCGCAAATTAATTTAATTTACCGTGCAAATTGCGTTATTCTGCTCATCCATACCAACCGAATGCCTCCTCGAAAAGCCTTATACGATGCGCCCAAACAGCCCGTTTGGCAACATCAAAGCATAGTTTCCCGGCAACGCAGCCGCCTTCATCTTTCATCCTTGCAAAACTATGAACTATGAACCATGAACTATGAACTCCCTCATCCTTTATCTTTTAAAAACATACAAAAAGCAGTGCCCGATTTCGTCCCCATCACGTCTTGTAAGCAAACGCTATTAATCCTAATCATACGAATATGGAAAAAACTAAATGTAAACACAGGCTTCTGCAGGCCGTCATCATCCTGCTATGTCTCCTGATGGGGCAAGGAGCCCACGCGCAGTCGAAAACCATTGTGGTGAAAGTCCAAAACGAACCCCTTCCCAAGGTGCTGCGCATGATTGAAAAAAACACTGACTACAAGTTCATGTTCACCAACGACGACCTCAACCGGTTCAGGGTGACCAAGAACATCAATGAGAGAGACATTCACACCGTAGTCAAGAAACTCATCAGCGGGCTCCCGCTTACCTATTCGGTCAACAAGAACTTCATCTACATCACCCCCGATAAGTCGGCTCCCCAAGCGGGAAAGTCGCAGGGAAGGCCCAACCGCGTCACCGGTCAGGTGGTTGACGAGAACGGAGACCCGCTCATGGGAGCCACCGTGCAAGTGGTGGGCAAGAATCTCGTTGCCGTGGCCGATGCTGATGGCCGTTTCATCATCGACGGCGTTTCTGCGAGCGACAAACTCCAGATTTCCTATCTCGGCATGAAGCCCGCCACCGTTTCCGCCAAGGACGGTGTGATTTCCATGGTGAGCGACAACATGATCGACGATGTCATCGTGACAGGTTATGGATCGTATAACCGTGGCCAGTATGTTGGTGCTGTCACACAAATCAAAGCCGATGACATCAAGATCGCCAACGAGTCTACAATTGACCAGATGTTGCAAGGCGTAATACCTGGTATGTCTGTCATCAACAAGACTGGAAAGGTGGGAGGAACTCCGAAGATTCGCATTCGTGGAACGAGCACCCTTTTGGGTAATCAAGAGCCACTTTGGGTCGTTGATGGAGTAATCCAGACTAATCCTACTCCAATACCCAATGACGCAAGTCCTCTTTCCAGCGATATGGATCAGATGATGGAGACTGCCGGTAATGCCATTTCTTGGTTAAACCCCGCCGATATAGAAACCATTACTGTATTGAAGGATGCTTCTGCAACCGCCATTTATGGAACTCAGGCATCAAATGGTGTGATTGTAATCACAACCAAAAAAGCAAAAGCAGGAAGTGGCTTTAGTATCAACTATAGTGGAAGTATGTCTGTGACTCAGAAGCCTCATTATGGTCTTTATGACATGATGAATTCGCAGGAAAACATGCAATTCCAGCAGGAGATGTGGGAGGATAGGAACAGTTACACGCGTGAAGTGCTCCCCATTAGTTATGCCGGACTAGTTCAGAAACTTCAGTCGAAGCAAATTTCTAAGGATGAGTTTGATCGCCAGTTCCGCATCATGGAGAGCATGAACACCGATTGGTTCGATATTCTGTTCCGAACCCCTGTTAGTACTCAGCAGAACATCAGTGTTTCAAGCAGTGGTAACAAACTGTCTAGCCGCTTCTCCGTTGGCTTCAATACTACTCCGGGTGAGGCCAAGGGAAACAGTATGCAGTCACTCACTGCCAGTTCGAATACCACTTATCGGTTCAACAACAGACTCTCCATCGACCTCTCTATGAACGGCAGTTACCGTAAATCAGAGAACTTCGCCTTTGGTGTCAGTCCGTATGAATATGCAATGAGCACTACGCGAACTATACCTGCTTATAATGATAACGGCACGTATTTCTATCATGAGAAGTTCGGTGCAACCAGTTATTCCATCCCTGGTAAACTTTATTACAATTACAATATTCTGAACGAAAGAGACAATACGGGTACCACTACAATTGCAAATACATTCCAGGGAGCGTTGAGTCTCAGGTGGGATGTGATGAAACATCTCCAGTTCCAAGGTGATGCCACGTTGAGTCTGGCTTCAAACACCATAAAGACCTATGCAACGGAATTTTCTAACTATGTCAGTGTGATTCGTGGTTACGAAATCGGTGAGGTTCTGCCTAATTCTGTTGAGGAAAACGCCAGTGTGTTGCCAAGTGGAGGTGTGCTGAACAATCAGAATTCTAACACAGTCAACTACAGTTTCCGTGGTGCCTTCGTGTATGATAACACCTTTAACAAACTGCATCGTTTAACTTTCAACCTTGGAATGCAACTGACTTCCAACAAGGTTGATGGAAACGCTGAATTGCGATACGGCTATCTCAGATATCGTGGTGAGACGTTTGCGCCTGTGCCAAATCGCCTGAGTTTGGAATTGGTTCCTGGCATCAGCACGCAGAATCAGTATAAAACAGATCTCTATGAACTGATGCGTCAGGGCGCGAGTGTTACCAATACTAAAGCCAACACCCTCAGCGAGTATCTTACGGCTGTCTATAGTTTCGACAATCGCTATGTCTTGAACTTCAATGCGCGTCTGGATGCCTCCAACCGTTTCGGACAGGACGAGAACAAACGTTTCAATCCGTCATTCTCCCTCGGAGGAAAGTGGCGTATCGGTGAGGAGCATTTCATGGATTGGGCCAAGGACTGGTATGATATGTTTGACATTTCATTTGCCTACGGATGGCGCGGAAACGCTGTAACGGCTGTATCGCCATATCTGATTGCCAGAGACGGCGGTATGCACTATACATTCCATCAGTATTATCTGTCAATAGTGTCTTTGCCCTATCCAGGACTGGGTTGGGAAAAAACGCGTGATTGGAACCTTGGCGTTGACTTCTCGTTCTTCGATGGTCGCCTAAGTGCTGGCTTCAATTATTACAACAAGCGCAGTGAAGTGCTTTCGTCGCGTGAAGTGGCTGCTGAATATGGTGTTGATGCTGCCTATATCGACGGAACGGTTATGAAAAACCGAGGATATGAGTTAATCATCAGCGCCACCCCGATTCGTACGAAAGACTGGACACTGTCGTTCTCTTTTAACACGAGCAAAGATAAGAACACCGTGGAGAACAATAAGCGCCACAATACAGCAGTGGACTATCTGAACGGAACAGCCATTCTGGATGATGAGCCGTATGGAACATTCTATGCATGGGACTTCAAAGGCCTTGACCCAGAGACTGGTTACCCCACCTTCAATAAGATGGACGTGGAGAATCCCTACGATTTCAGGGAATATCTTGTAAAGGCAGGATGCACGGAGCCGGATATTTCGGGTGGTGTGAGTGCCTCGCTGCGTTATAAACATTTGCATCTACGTGCTCAGTTTGCCATGTCTTTCGGAGCCCAGTCTTGGTTGCCAGAATACTATGCCTCTTCAGGCGCACCCCGCCCAGAGGTGAATGTTCCAAAGTATATGCTTGACAGATGGAGAAAACCAGGAGATGAACTTAACACGGACATCCCGTCCATACCTGCTGGTAATCCGAATGCCACTGCCGGACTATGGCGTTCATTCTATTACAACAACCGTACGGAAATTTATTCTCCAGACACTTATCAGATGTACAACAGATCAACGGCTCGCATTGCTGATTCTGATTTCATCCGTTGCCGTTCCCTGTCTTTGCAATATGACCTTCCGAAAAAGTGGATTAATACTATTGGGATTAGGAATGCTTACGTAACGGGCAGTCTTACTAATCCGTTCTTCATTGCCTTTGATAAGAAGTGGGAGGGTCGTGACCCAGAGACCTCAACATGGCCGGCACGTAAATCGTTTACCCTTTCATTAAATTTAAATTTCTAATTGCTCACACCATAAAAAGATTACTTATGAGAAAATACATCTATATATTGTTCATTGCAGTAGTGATGACAGGCTGCGGTGACTTCTTGGAAGAGGAATCTCAGAGTGAGGTGATACCCAAAACCACGAGCGACTTCTCAGAACTGCTCATTGGCAATGGGTATCCCGACGGATCGGGACCTAATTTGGGCATATTGTATATGCTTGATGATGACTGCGAGATGGATCTTGTTACCAGAAACTGGGACGGTAGCGATGGCATCTCTGGTAATACTACCACAGTTAGGTATTCATCATACTATCAGTGGCAGCCCACGATGTGTGATGTCGATGGAGAAGGCGAAAACTGGAACACCACCATTTCTTCCACCTTCTATTCTTATTTCTATAAGAAAATCATGGGATGTAATGCAGTACTTGATTTGATTGACGAAGCACTTGGAACACAAGAAGACCGCGACCGCATCAAAGCAGAGGCTCTCGCTGTTCGCAGTTATCTTTATTTCCAACTTGTCAATATTTTCGGCGAACCCTATAATTACAATAAGAGTGCTTTGGGTGTGCCTTTGAAACTGAATTCAAACTTGTCAGATGAAAGTATACCAAGGGCTACCGTGCAAGAAGTTTATGAGAATGTAATTGTTCCAGGTCTTGTTGAGGCAGCACGCCTGCTTGACCCGCAACCGATTATGCGGAAGAACTATCGCATTAATCAGCCCGCCATTCACATTATCTTGTCAAGGGTGTATCTGTTCATGGAACGCTATGAAGAGTGCATTGCCGAAGCCAATAAGGCTATTGCCCAGGGAGCATATCTGAGCAATATCATCACAGAAGGGTATGCTTCTTCTTCGCTCGACAGGTTCGCATACGCAAATCCTGAAGTGGAGTGGCTTACAGGCAGTGAAACTTATTTCAACACCGTGGTCAATTACTATCGGCCTGGAATGTGTTCGGCTTTCAGAGCACTTTGGGATTGGGACAATGATGTCCGCGTGGATATGTTTGGCCTCCGTCTTGCTAACAGTTGGGACATGATAGCAAAGCCTTCAGGTTCGATAAATCTCAGTCAGAGCATACGTGGCAGTGAGGCCTATATGAACCGTATGGAGGCAGAGGCTCTGTCGGGTAACAGCGCATCAGCCCTCAACGACCTTAACCTGTTCCGTCGCAACAGGATTAGAAATTACGTTGACGAAACCCTTTCAGGCGATGCTTTGTTGACTGCAATACGCACGGAACGCCGTAAAGAGTATTGTTTTGAGGGGTTCCGTTGGTTCGACCTTCGCCGTTATGGTATGCCTGAAATTACCCACTTGTATCGTGCAGAGGCAGGGGGACCGTTGTTTAAGTACACGTTAAAGGAAAAAGACCCCATGTATACCATTCCTTTCCCTTCGATTCTCTTTGAGAAAAACACGGCTTTGATTCAAAATGAAAGTCGTAATGGGGCTGCGCGTATTGGTGAGATTGTTAATGAATAAAAAGTGGAGTATTATGATGACAAATTTTAAATATGTATGGATGCTGGCCTTTGCTTGTTTGACACTTGCATCGTGCAGCGATTCCGATGAAATCGGTGATCCAATAGAGATAAAGCCAGACTATGTGTTACCACAGCAAGGAGCCTCTTCTTCTGCAAACCAGCGTATTCAGGAACTTTACAATAAGTATGGTTCTTATTTCCTTTATCGCTTTGATGCGAAGGATGCTTTCTGGGTGCAATATACTGGAAATGCAAATCAGCGTGGTTCCAATTTCGTTACTGAGGGTGACCCTGCCAATGTTGACGCGATGCTTGACTTCCTTACAGATAACTGGCTTTCATATTTCCCAGATGATTTTTTGAAAAACGGGGGTATTCCATACCGTGTGTTCTTAGCCAATGAATATTATAATTATATTGACTGGGGGGGAGGCAATGGCCACCGTTCTAATTACACCCATCAAATACTTGGCAATGCTATCATCATCGCAGGATTGAATGATGTCAAGAACTTGGATGAAGCGGCAAAGAAGGCAAAGAAACTGGACCTCATCAATGTCTTGTGGAATTATTATATTGCTCAAGGACTCGTGACAATTCCTGATGAGTTCTATAGCGTTACCGACTATGTAACAGTTCCTTCATCATCAGGTTATTATGGTTGGACTGCAGCAGAAGTGGAGGCTTTCCGCCAAAGGGGTTTCCTTCCTGTGTATAGTACGAAGCAAGACAGTTGGTATTGGGGAAGTTATTATTGGAATGAGTCTACGGCAAAAACTCAAGATGTAGCCAATTACATGGACTTCATTTTCAATGCTACAGATGCGGAGATAGAGTCATATTTTACATACCCGCTCATTAAGCAGAAGTATGAGACCTTAATCAATCATTTCAAGAACAACTATGGTCTTGACCTGAGGGCGATAGCCAATTAAAACGCTATGAAGGGGACTGTGTCAGATGATAAAAATATTTTTTGATATGGATATCATATTGACACGGTCTCTTCGTTATATAAACAAATAGTTTGATTTTATGAAACGTATACATTTTTTGTTGACGGCATGGATGCTCATCGTGCCAGCAACTTTTTTTGCACAGCAGGCCAGCCGTTTGACCTTGTCTGCTGATCCGTTGGAAGCAGGACAAACCATCACCGTGACCTATGATGCCAAGGGCGGCCCCCTGGGCGGTGAGTCGCACGTCTACGGATTTGCTTACACCTATGATGATTATAAGTGGCACATCCATGATGTGGCATTGAGCAACGGGGGCGACAATACGTGGAAAGGCTCTTTCAATGTGCCTGCCGACTGCGGATTGGTGGCTTTTAAGTTTCAGGCTTCGCTGTCGGAATATCCCGACACGGTGGATAACAATGACAATCAGGGCTATATCTACATGGTGGGCGATGCTGAGAAAAAGCCTGCAAGAGGGGCTCAACTGGCATGGGGCCTGCTGCGCAAGCCGTCGCTGCACTGCGGTGTGGAAGGTTATTTCGGCCAAGGCTTTCAGGAGATTTCCGACGAGGCCGTCATGATGTGGCTCGACAAGGAAACGAAGATGTTTCCCGCTGAGGGGCATAAGTTCTTCAATGCCATGAAAGCGGTGTTCCGCCATCTGTATGGCGAAAAGGCGGAGGGTGGCATTCGTTACCTGGTGGGCGTACTGGAGGCTGAGCCGAACAAGACAGACGAGGATGTATATAATATCTGGTCTACTTATCAGTTTGATCTGAAAGACAAGGCCAAGGCCGACAGCGTGATGAAGGCCTTTGCGGCCGTGAAACCCTACAGCATGCTGAACCGGCGCGAAAATGCCGGCAAACTCTATCAGTTGCAGGGGGAGGAGTTCTACAGGGCTGCCGATGAGTTCCGCAAGAATTATCCTTTCCGCGAGTGGCTCAAGAATCCTGATCCGCAGGGTTTTGCCTATGCCAATTTCTATTCTGCCCTTGAGCGCAATCTGTATAAGGACAAGCAGTATGACAAGATGCTGGAGGTAATGGACGAGGGGGCTTTCTCTACCATTGCCGATGTGTATATGCACGGCCCGCTGTGGCTGATTCAGAAGGCTCCCACTGATCCCAAGGAGTATGTGGACATCAGCAGAAAGATGATTGACCGTATGTTGGGAAAGGTAGGAGAGAACATCGACTACTATGGGCGTAGCAGAACGGACGCTCAGATGCGCGAGGCGCAGCAGAAGACGCTGGATTATTACCTGTGTGTGCAGGCAGAGATTTTCCAGCGCAGCGAGCGGTGGCAGGATGCCGTGGACTATATGGACAAGGTGGCCGAGGGCGAGCGCTTCAAGCAGTATCCTGCGGGAAATCAGGCTTACGTGGTGAGTCTGGAACGGCTGGGACGCGGCGACGATGCCATTCGTGCCCTGAAGAGTGCGGCGGCTGCTGCCCAGATGACTCCGCTGCTCATTGAGAAACTGCAAGGTTATTACAACGCGCTGACCGACAAGCCGGCAAAGAGTTTCGACGAGTATCTGTCGTCGCTGAAATCGGAAGAGGCCAAGGCCATGATGATGGCGCATGTGAGAGAGGGGCTGGTGGACGAGCCGTTCACACCTTTCAACCTGCAGAAGCACAACGAAAAGGGTACAGTTAGTTCGGCATCGTTCCATAAGGACGACATCGTGGTGCTCGATTTCTGGGCCACGTGGTGCGCCCCTTGCATTGCCGCACTGGCAGGCATGCAGTTGGCCGTGGACAAATATGCTGACGATGAGCATGTGAAATTCTATTTCGTGCAGACGCAGGACACGCCCGGCGGTGCTGTAGACCGTGTATGGGCTCGTGGCAAGTATCACAACATGCAGGTGCTGTACGACCAGAACAAGTCGGCCAGCAGCAAGGGATACAACAAGGTGTACAGCGATATGTTCAAGGGCACTTCGGGCATTCCGCAGAAGGCCGTGCTGAAGGGCGGGCGCATCCGCTACCGTGCTGAGGGATACGGAGGCAGTCCGAGCGGACTGATGGATGAGATTTCGGCAGTGATAGAAATCTTGAAAAAGGAGAAATAGGGGATTTTTGTGATGACAGAAACCATACTTAACAGAATCATAAAGATATGGCTGGCGGTTGCTGGGCTGGCCATGGCGTGTCCGTTGTGGGCGCAGGGGCAGGCGGTGACGCTGAACGCTCCGGCCATGGTGGCTGGCGAGACGGTCACGATTCAGTATGACTGCGGCGAAACGTCATTGGCAGGCGAGCAGGCGGTTTACGGGTTTGCCTATGTCTATGAGAACTATCAGTGGAGAGTCTATGACATCGATATGCGCAGCGCGGGAGAAAATCTTTGGCAGGGAGCCTTCGACGTTCCCCGGCAGGCAGGCTTTGTGGCTTTTAAGTTTCAGGAGACACTGGATACTCGTCCGGAGAAGACCGACTGCAATGGCAGCCAGGGATATCTCTATCAGGTGTATGCCCAGAAGAAAGGGTTGATGCCGGGGGCTGACATCGGCAAGGCGGCGTTCCTGTCGCATGCGGTGATGACGGCTCCGGGATACCAGGGCGTGGGCGGCTATTTCGACCAGGATGAACCGTTGGCAGACAAGGAGATGTTGAAAGCGCTGATAGCGGCAGAGAGGAAACATTACGCCAAAAATCTACAGAAGTATTTCTATGAAGAGGTGAACCTCTACAGACAAATCTATGGCACCGAAGCCGACGCGTATATACGGACGACGCTGAAAGAGGTGGAAGGGGGCAAGAACCTGGATGAGAATGCGTTGTACAACCTGAGTTATGCCTATCTGTTCCTGATGCAAGACAAGGAGAGGTCGCACCAGTGGGACGAGCAGATGTTGGCGCGCTTCCCCCATGGCCGGCTGGCCCGCCTGAAGGCGATCGGGGCACTCAACTCGCTGAAAGGCGACGACTATATGCAAGCCGCTATGCAGGTGAGGCGCGACTTCCCTGTGGAGATCTATTACCGGAACATGGATTTCCAGGGCTATATATACCGCAATTTCTATCGCAGGCTTTCACAGGAACTCTTCGATGCAGGGCAATACGACCAGTTGGAGGAGGTGATGAAAGAGATGAACTCTGGCATGCTGGAAGATGCTTTTACGCATCAGCCCAAACAGTGGATGAAGTTTCCTGACAGGGATCCCAATCAGTATTATGGCATTGCAAAGAAATACATCGAGGAGATGCAGAAGAAATATGCTTTCCATGGCAATATGGACGGCACGGGCGCTTCGGCGAAGCAGCGGGAGCGGTATCACCTGCAATATCTGGAATACTGCAAAACGATATTCACCGAACTGGCATACAGAACAGGGCATTACGGGGAGGGCGTGGCCATGATGGAGAGCATTCCTTTGGAGAGACGCTTCAACTATGATCCCAACAACAACGAGACGTTTGTGCGCTGTCTGGAACAACTGGGAAGAAACGCAGAAATACCTGCCGCACTTCAGTCGGCGGCATCGCACAGCAAACTGACACCTGATTTGCTGGAGCGGTTGAAGAACTATTATGCCGGTTTAGAGGAGAAACCGTCATCGGGTTTTGATGAATATCTCTATTCGCTGAAGACGGAAGAGGCGAAGAAGGAGATATTGAGAAGTGTGCGACGGGGGCTGGTGTCTGATCCGTATACACCGTTCAGCGTCGAGGATGTCAATGGAGGACGGGTGAGTTCGGCGGATTTTGGCAAGGATGATATCATTGTGCTCGACTTCTGGGCGATGTGGTGTGCGCCGTGCTGTGCTGCGCTTGTTGGTATGCAGATGGCCGTGGAGAAATATCTTGACGATGAGCATGTGAAGTTCTTCTTTGTGGATACGCAAGACAGGGCAACAAAAGAGCAACTGAATCGCTACTGGAAAGACAAGGGGTATCATGACATGCTCGTGGTGTTCGACCAGGATCGTCCGGGAACCCACGACGGCGCTCTGCTCTATGGCGACATGTTCCCCGGCACTTCGGGCATTCCGCAGAAGGCCATCCTGAAAGGCGGCAAGGTGCGCTATCGTGCCAGCGGCTATATGGGGAGCCCAAGCGGGCTGATGGACGAGATATCGGCAGTGATAGAAATCTTGAAGAAAGAATAAACTAATATAATGATATGGATATGAAAAGAGTATTGTTAATCTTTGGTTTTGCCTTGTCAATGGCAGTGGCATTGGCTCAAGAAGGCAGAAAATGTGAATGGACACCAGAACAACTCTCTCCTGGGGCCACGGTTACGATTACTTATCAGCCGGGACAGGGCTTGTTTAAAAACCTGAACGATGTGAAGGGTGTGTATTATTGTTGGCGCGACTATCAGTGGGAGGCGTTTGACATGCAACTGAGCAAGGAGCAGAACACGATGAAGGCTTCTTTCCGACTTCCCGAAAACACGGCGTTGGTGGTATGGAAATTCTATGACCGCGACACGGTGGACGTGGGCGGCAACGAGTGGACCTATGCCAGTTATGTGCTCAAGGACGGTAGAAGTATGCCGTCGGCCAATATCGGTTGGGCCATGCTGCGCGGAGAGAAAACGCAAGACATAGGAGGAATACCCACGGTGCAGAAGGCTCCGTTCAGGAGACTTGATAATGATGTTGTGGCATTCTGGATTAATAATGAGTTGCGCGACCATCCGGAGCAGTTCCCGGAAGTGACATGGTTTGCAACCAAAGCCATGGCTGGTGACGAGGGTACGGATAAGGATGCTTTGAAGAAGAATCTTTGGCAGGTTCTTGAGATGGATAAGAAGACACCACTTACTGAAAACCAACTGCTCAGGGGCTACAATGCATGTGAAACTTTATGGGATTCAGTACTGATAAAGGCATTCGGTGACAGACTGCGTGAGCGATATCCAAAGGGTGAGTTTGCACGCGAACAAGCGATAACCACACTGCACCGTAACAGTCAGAAAGCGGATTTCGCGCAGAAATTTGTCGAAACGCTTAAACTTTACCCGGCTGAGAAATATCAGAATTGCTTTACAGGTATGGATATGATGTGGCGTGCATGGCCGGAAATTTTCAGAATCTATGTCTACACGGCTGCGATGAACAAAGACTATTCCCGACTGTTTGACTGCATCAAGACTTCTCCAGATGGTATGTTGTGGACTTACTTCTGGCATCTCGTACAAATTCCTTATGACAGAAAAGATGAAACGGCGCAGCAGTTGTTTGAACGTGCCAAGGCCATCCGCGATGAGGTGATGGCTCGTCCACGTAGCGGTTACACGCTGATATATTCGCCAAACGAATGGAAAGAAATGATGTATCGTGATCATCTGGATCCGCAATTCGTCTATGCCAAAATACTCAACGACATGGGATATACGCAGCAGGCCATGGCGCTCGCAGACACGCTGGAAACCTATTACGGTGCAAAGGATGCGGATTTCACCACTTTCTATGTGGCCATGCTCGACAAATGCGGAAGAAACAATGAAATCCTGCCATTGGTAAAAGACGGGTTGCGCAGAAACGCTGCCTCGCCGGAGATGCTTGCCTATGTGGAAAGAGAGTATAACGGCAATGCGCTGCTGAAACGCCAGTATGTCACGTTTGCCGAATATGCCAACTCCCTGAAATCAGACGAACAGTTGGAGAGCCTGAAGAAGCGGGTGCTGTCAAAACTGATCAATGTGCCGGTGCAGTATTTCTCTATGGAGAAGATGCAGGGCGGACGGCTTGACATGAACAGCCTGAAGGGCAAGATCGTGGTGATCGACTTCTGGGCAACATGGTGCGGACCCTGCAAGGCGGCCATGCCCGGCATGCAGATGACCGTTGACAAGTATAAAGACGACAAGGGCGTGCAGTTCTTGTTTATCGCCACCATGGAGACAGACAAGAACTACAAGCAGAAGATTCAGAATTTCATCAAGGAGAAGGGATACAACTTCCAGGTTTGCTATGACGAGCCTACTGCTCAGGGAAAGAAAGAGAAAATTTATAGCACCTATGCTTCGCAGTTCCATTCTTCGGGCATCCCGATGAAGATGGTTATCGACCAGAAGGGCAATGCCCGTTGGTTCTCAAACGGCTATTATGGCAGTCCTACGGCCTTGGTGGACGAACTGAGTTTCGTGATTGATTATCTGGAGAAAGAACAATGAAGAGACACGCTTTGCTGGCGATAGCCATGACGGTTGCTCTCGCTGTCTATTCGCAGAGGGAGGAGAATGTTGTCTTCAGCGGACAAGATACCTTGCATTACGGGGCAACGCTCACTTTCCCCCAGGGCGTGAAGAAGGCACCGGCGGTGGTAATCATGTCTGGCACCAATCCCCAGGACCGTGACGGGACGATGGCGGGACACAAGGTGTTCAAGGAAATTGCCGACTATCTGACTGCCCACGGCATCGCCGTGCTGCGCATGGATGACCGCGGAGTGGGAGAAACCAACGGTAATTATGCGGATGCCACCACGGCAGATTTTGCCGACGACTGCTTGGCTGCGGTCAGTTACCTGAAATCGCGTAAAGACATCGACAAACGGAGGATCGGGGCGATGGGGCATAGTGAAGGCGGAGCAACCATCTCTATTGCTGCCTCTATGTGTAAGGATATCCGCTTTCTGATTTCACTGGCTGGACTGATGACCGACGGACTCTCTTCGCTCATCAGGCAGAATTATGACATTGTGCATTCGTCGCCGATTCCACAACACGACATGAAACGTTACGACGAAATCAATGACATCATGTTCCATAAGGTGTATGAACATGCTGAGGCCGACAGCGCCACGCTGGCAAAGATTCTTTGGGATGCCTATGATGAGTGGAAGGTGAAGGATGATGCCTATTTCAAGACGTTGAACATAGAGTTCGACCATTTCCGCTTCCCCATCTATATGTACACCATGCAAGCCACTTCTCGCTGGTATCGCTTCTTCATCCGCTATAATCCTGCCGACTATCTCTGCCATGTGAATGTGCCGGTGCTGGCCATCAACGGCACCAAGGACATCATGGTGAACTGCGAGCAGAATCTGGCGAATGCCAGGAGGTTTCTTGCCCATAACAAGAATGTCACAACGGTTGCCGTGGACAATGTGAACCATCTTCTGCTGCCATGCGAGAAGGGAACGCAGGATGAATATAAGGATATCAAGGAGCCGGTTTCCGAGGAAGTGCTGAGCACGATTGTTGACTGGTTACGTAAAAATCGTATAATCAAATGATGAAGTGGTTGATTTCATTATTGCTGGCAATCGTGCCAGGCATCGTCTGTGCGCAGATGTTCAGTCTTACTGGCAATACGCACAGCAACGACTATGACGGCCTTCCCATTTATCTCTATCAAATAGGGGTGGGCGACCGCAGCCTTACTGTCTGCATTGACAGTGCCGTGATCTCTGAGGGTGTCTATCACTTCGACATCCCGGCACCCGAGCAGCCCTTTATGGCCCTGTTGGCGCTGCCGATGAAAAACCGCTATTTTGCATACGGCCTTCCCGAGGCGGAATGTATTGTGGAAAACGGTGCGGTGCAGGTTGACTACGACGGTCAGGATATTTATTTGCATGGAGGGAAGATGAACCAGGAGTACGACCGCCGTATACTGCAACCCAACCGCATGACACGCCAACGGGTAAGCAGTAGGCTGGACAGTCTCAACAAGGCGGGCATCACCGACAACAATGATTATATCAGGGAGCAGTATGAAGCCCTCAACCCGGCCATCAATCAGTATATTGCCGACAACATCACGAATCCCATCGGGGCATATATGTTCCTTGGCCGGCCGAAGAGTCTTTTCGCCGACGAACAGTATCGCCAACTGTATCAGCAAGTAGACAGCACGTCGCGTGCCCACTACGAGCAGCGCATAGCCAGAGAGAAAAACCATCAGGCACGTATCGCCCAGTCGCAGCAACTCACCCATCAGGGCAATCCCTATCGTGATTTCGCTTCGAAAACCGCCGACGGCAAGGATGTGCGCTTTTCCCGCTATGTGAAAGCCGGCCAGGTAACGCTTCTCGATTTCTGGGCTTCCTGGTGCGGTCCCTGCCGGGCAGAAGCACCAGAGATGATTCGTCTGTATGAGAAATACCACGACAAGGGGCTCAACATCGTGGGATTGTCGTTAGACAACAACCGTGATGCATGGCTGAAGGCCATTGCCGATCTCGCGCTTCCCTGGCCGCAACTCTCCTCCTTGCAGGCATGGAAAGACGAGGCTGTGACCAACTATGCCGTGCAGTCAGTGCCCTTCGTTGTCTTGATTGACAAGCGGGGGAGGTTGGCTGAGAAAAATGTGCACGGCGAGAAACTGGAGGCTTTGATTGTGAAACTACTGAACGAAGAATAATAGTCATTTTAATCTTACGTAATCATTTCTATGAAGAAAGCAAGAAGAGTATGGATGCTACTCTCCCTGGCGGCAGTCTTATCCGTCGAGCCGCTCACGCTCTCGGCTCAGAATACCCCCGAGGAGAAACTCAGCATGGCCATGTATGCCATTATGAATATGTATGTCGATTCGGTGGACAAGTCGCGGTTTGTCGACCAGCAGATAGACCGCATGCTCCAGCAGTTAGACCCTTTCTCAATGTATCTGCCCGCCCAGCAGGCATCGGCGAAGGAGCAGGCCGTGCTGGCTCTGCCCATGGACGGAGCCAACTCCGGCAGTGCGAATGCCAGTCAGCAGGGCGAGCGTGGCAAACCAACAGACAATCCGAAGACCACTCTCCGTCATTATATGCTCGACGGGCAGACAGGCTATATCCAGTTGCCCATCTTCTCCCAGACGGCAGCCCGCGATTTCCGCAACAGTGTGGCCGCACTGAAGAGCAGTGGTATGAAAAACCTGGTGCTGGACCTACGCAACAATCACGGCGGACTGACTGATGCGGCCGTGGCCGTGGCCGATGAACTGCTCGACGGAGAGAAAACCGTTTTCACGGCCGTTGGAGCCCACATAGAGAAGCAGGTCTTCAAGACGCAGCACGACGGATGCTTTGAGCATGGGCAACTGGCCGTGCTCACCAACGGCGAAACCATGTCGGCCGCCGAACTGTTTGCCGGAGCCATCCAAGACTGGGACCGAGGCATCGTGGTGGGCGAGTCCACTTTCGGCAAAGGGCTCATCCAGGAAACACTGCCCCTCGCCGACGGTTCCGCCATTCAGATCAGCGTGGCGCGCTATCTTACTCCAGCAGGGCGGTCGTTGCAAAAGCCCTACCAGCAGCAGGCACCCGACAGCACTATGCACCACACTCTCCTCAGCCATCGGCCGCTCAAGTCGGCATGCGGCATAGAACCCGACGTGCCCCTCGTTTCGTTTCCAGCCCCCTACGACTCGCCGTGGTACGTCCGTTTCCTCTTGTCGAGAGCCTCGCAGAGCGTGGCCGCTGAGTTTGTGGATAAGCATGGACGTGAGTTGCTCGAGCGGTATCAGTCGCCCAGTGATTTTGTCAGCCGCTTCCCCGCTCACGAATTGCAAGAGGCGGTGATGACCCAGTCTGCCTCCATGTCGATGCCCCCCACTGACGACGATCTCCGCAAAAGTATGGAGCGCGTGCTTCTTGAGACAAAAGCCTATGTGGGGCGCGCCCTGTTTCAGTCAGACCAGTGCTATTATCAGGTGATAGCCACGAACAGTAATCCCGCCGCCGAGCACTTTGCCAACCGGGTGTTGCGCACGGCATGGCAACTCGTCTGCCATCCCGCAGAGTATAAGAAGATACTCGAGCCATAGCGCCCTTCCCCATACAGCAAAAGAATCCCCGCCAGTCTTTTCTGAGTGGCGGGGATTCGTGTGCTTTTTGCTAATTCGTCATGCCCTCAATCAGATGGGCACACCCAACTTGGCGGCTTCCTTGGCTGTCTTCTCTGCCTTTTCCTCAGCCTTCTTCAAGTCCTTGCGAGCCTTCTCCACAGCCTCACGAGCCTTGAGGGCATCGTTGTGAGCCTTCACCTTTTTCTTAGCCTCTTTTTCGGCTTTCTTAGCTTCCTTGGCAATGGCCTTTGCGTCTTTGGCCTGCTGCTTGGCAGCATCCACACCTTCAACCACCTGCCCGTTTTCCTGCTGGGCGGTGATCACATCCTGAGCATTCACGCTCTGTGCGCTAAGCAGACATGCTGCCAGAGCACCGGCAAAAATCAGTTTCTTCATATTGTTTCTTGTTTTTTAATGATAGTTTCAAGATTATCCAGATGCAAAAGTAATGATTTTTATTCAAAAAGAAAAGATTTTAAAGTTTTTTTCATTACAACGCGGGAAAAATATGACATAATGGGCGAAGATAAAGAAAAATGTAAAACTTTGCCAAGAAGAAATACGAGTGCTTTCATTTGATTATTTGTTTTTTTATATTACCTTTGCAATCGATGAAATATGCCGACGTCATACTGCCATTGCCATTAGAGGGCTGTTTCACCTATGCCGTTCCCGTCAAGTTAGCGGCAGGGGTGAGGCGAGGCGTGCGTGTGCTTGTGCCGTTGGGCAAGAGCAAACGATATATCGCCCTCGTGGCAAGGGTTCACGACGAGAAACCCTCTTTTGAGCAGATCAAGGAAATCATGCAGGTGATGGATGCCGAGCCCGTGCTGATTGAAGAGCAGTTCCGTCTTTGGCAATGGATTTCCGACTATTATCTTTCGCCCCTTGGCGAGGTGATGAACGCCGCGTTTCCTGCGGGGATGAAGACTGTGGGCAGTTACAAGCCGAAGATGGAGACGTATGTGGAACTGGGCGAGCCATTCCGCAGCGAGCAAGCCCTGCACATGGCGCTCGACATGCTTTCGCGTGCAGCGAGCCAGCAGAAAGTGTTTATTGCATTCCTGCAGATGTCCCACTGGGACAAGATTTCAGCAACGCAGCAGCCAGCCCTGAACGAGGTGGCCCGTGACGAACTGCTGAATGCCTCCCACAGCACTGCCGCTGCGCTGAAACAATTGACCGACAAGGGTTTCTTGCGATTGTATGAAAAAGAAGTGGGGCGGCTGAATCATGGCGGTGAGCCCCATTTCGAAAACATCAAGCCTCTCAACATCGCCCAGCAAGAGGCATATAATCAGATTTTGTTTCAGTTTCTCCACAAGAATGTAGTGCTGCTTCATGGTGTCACCTCGAGTGGCAAGACAGAGATGTATATCCATCTCATCAGGCAGGCGATAGATCGGAAAGAGCAAGTACTCTATCTGTTGCCCGAGATAGCGCTCACCGTGCAGATCCGTGAGCGGTTGCAGCGCGTGTTTGGCAACCAACTGGGCATCTATCACTCCAAGTACAGCGATGCCGAGCGCGTGGAGATTTGGAAAAAACAACTGTCGCCGAATCCCTACGATGTCATCCTGGGAGCACGCTCAGCCGTGTTCCTGCCTTTCCAGCGCCTGGGACTGGTCATCATCGACGAGGAGCACGAAACCTCTTTCAAACAGCAGGATCCCGCACCGCGATACCATGCCCGCAGCGCAGCCATCATCATGGCGCAGATGTGCGGAGCCAAGGTGCTGCTCGGCACCGCCACCCCCTCGATGGAGAGTTATTACAACACCACGGTGGGCAAATACGGTCTGGTAACACTCGAAAAACGATACCAGGACATACTCTTGCCCGAGATCCGTGTGGTGGACGTGAAAGACATGCAGCGGCGCAAGATGATGAACGGCCCCTTCTCGCCCCTTTTGCTGTCGAGCATGCGCCAGGCACTCGAGCGGGGCGAGCAGGTGATACTCTTCCAGAACCGCCGCGGCTTTGCGCCTATGGTGGAGTGCCGCGTATGCGGATGGGTGCCCCATTGCCAGCACTGCGATGTGTCGCTCACCTATCATAAACGACTGGGGCAGTTGACATGCCATTATTGCGGCTATACTTATCAGGTGCCGCAGGCCTGTCCCAATTGCGGCAATACCAACCTCACGGGCCGTGGTTTCGGCACAGAGAAGATTGAAGACCAGGTGATGGACATCTTCCCCGAGGCGCGTGTGGCAAGGATGGACCTCGATACCACCCGCACCCGCCTTGCCTATGAGCGGCTGATTGCCGACTTCTCTGCCGGGCGCACCCACATACTGATTGGCACGCAGATGGTGACCAAGGGGCTTGACTTCGACCGCGTTTCGGTGGTGGGAATCCTGAATGCCGACTCCATGCTCAACTATCCCGACTTCCGCGCCTACGAGCATGCCTTTATGATGATGGCTCAGGTGGCGGGCCGTGCCGGCCGAAAGGGACAGCGCGGGCTGGTGGTGCTGCAGACCAAGAACCCCCAGTTGCCCGTCATTCAGCAGGTGGTGAGCAACGACTATCGGGGCTTTTTCAGCGATTTGCTCTCTGAGCGGCGCGCTTTCCGCTATCCCCCCTTCTATCATCTGGTGTATGTCTTTCTGAAGCACCGCAACGATTCAACTGTCAATCTGGCCGGTATGGAGATGGGGCGGCTCTTGCGCCAATGGTTTGGCGAGCGCGTGTTGGGTCCCGACAAACCAGCCATTGCCAAGATGAAGTCGATGTATATCCGCAAACTCGTATTGAAACTGGAGAATGGAATCAATATGAAAAAAGTGCGCGAATGCCTGCATTTGGTGCACCGCCAGTTGTTGCAGGATTCGCGCTTTGGTTTAGTTCAGGTCTATTTTGATGTAGATCCCTTATAGATCGTTTCTTGTTACAGAGTGATGTCCACGCCCACGCCGAACACCTTGTTCGTGCGTGTGAAGTCGTTGTGTGTGGTGTTGTTGGTGGCAACGGGCATCACGTCTTGCTTGTAAGTGTCATAGTTGGTCTGGAAATAGGCCACGTTCACTTTCACCTTGTCAGTTACCTTGTATCCCAGTCCGAAGCCAAACGTGTAACTGCTCACCACAAACGACATGTCATTCATGTATTCGTCGGAAAGGCCGTAGTTGGTTTTCTGCAGTCCACCGCTCACTTGCAGTTTGTCGGTGATATCCCATTCGGCACCGCCGTTGATCTCCCATGTGTTGCCGTCCAGTTTCTTCTCCTCGTGGTTATACCAGTGGGCATCCTTGTCGAAAAACAGGTGATAGCCCGCGTTCACGCGCACCGTGGGGCATACCTCCCATTGCGCGCCCACGGTGAACAGCGCCGGCTGGTCCTCGGACACGCTGCTGCCGTCGCGGTATTTGTTCACGGCCTCAATCTGGTGAGCCTCTTTCACGGTGCTGCTGTTCTTCATGCGCATGCGCGTCTTAAACTCATATTTGGCTGCAAAGTTGAATGCCCCCACCTTATAGTCGATGCCCACGATGGGTGCAATGCCCACGCCGCTCTGGTCCGACATCAGGTTCACGCCCTCACGATAAGTCTCCAGCGCCAGCAGACTCTTCTGCGTTTCCTCCAACTGAGCCTTCTGAGCCTCCGTTCCTGCCAGTCGGGCTGTAAGGTCGGCCGGTGCTGACGTGGCCGGATACTGTGCTATGTAGCCCTGCAGCAGGGCGATGCCCTCGTTGCATTGCGCGATGCCGCCGGCGATGGTTGTGTTGGCGTTGTCCAGGAACGTGCCGAAGGGCACAGCCCCAGCCGCCGTGTTCACCATGATGTTGTTCAGGCGCGCCTTATACGAGGCCGAGCCGTAGAGTACGCGCGCACCTCCATATACCGATAGGTTGTCGGAGAGTTTGTAGGCGGCACCCAGCGTGAATCCGAAGTAATACTGCTTGCCGCGCATATACCCTTCCACGTCATATCCTGTGGCTCCCAGCGGCTGCAACCGCGCTGCAATGGCTCCCACGGCACTCTCAAACGATCCGATACCGTTTTTGAATTCACATTTTCCGCCGCCGCCCGTCACGCCGAAGTTGAACTGTAGGCTCCATCTGTCCTTGTTATAGGCGGCCTGCAGCGACGGTATGAACGGCGCATTGGCCACGCCCTCAAACTCCTTGGTCGTTCTGCCCTCGTTGCGCATGCCCAGGGCGAAGTGGGGGTTGGTGGTCAGTATGGTGCGCGTCTGGTGAGCCACCTGCCAGTTGAACGACAAGTGCAGTCCGTCGTTGAGGAATGCTACGCCTGCGGGGTTGCTATACACTCCGTCTATGCCGATGGCCGCGTCGCGTGCCGGATTGCGCAGAAACGATATGCTTTGGTTT
Organism: Prevotella sp. UBA4268; assembly: GCA_002395135.1. Lineage (GTDB taxonomy): Bacteria > Bacteroidota > Bacteroidia > Bacteroidales > Bacteroidaceae > Prevotella. Next base: position 25,335 of record DGWC01000017.1, read on the forward strand.
GTGTTGGTCAGAATGCCACCGGCCTGAGCGGTGGAGAGCGACATCATTGCAAGTGCAATGTTCATCAATTTCAGTTTATTCATCTTAAATACCTTTAAAAAATATGGCTGCAAAGGTATCTAAATTGTTCCAAATTTCCTATATTTGTTCTTTATTATTAACAAAAATTAATCAGACATATGGGTACAAATGCACAAAAAGAAAAAAATGTGCAGGGAGAACCCATTATCTGGGTGCCCTGCACATTTCGCTTTGTTAGTTCTGTATGACCTTGTCACTGCTGGCATTGATGGTCACTGTTCCCACCGTGCTATCTGCATTACCATGGCCGATAGACTCGGCAGCGCCCTCTCCCTTCGTGGCTGTCACCTTCGTCACATACTGACTGATGGTGATGTTGCCGCATACGCTACCAGAACTGCTGCCCGTACCGATACCTGCAGCACCGCTACCGCCGATAGCCGTTACGGTGCCACGAGTGATTTCTATGTCACCGCATGTGTATCTATCTCCAATGCCTGGACTGTTCATCGCACCTTTGGCAGTAACCATACCACCACTGATACGTAGTTTCCCACCGGCACTCAAGCCCGAATTGTAGCCACTGTAATCACCGCTGCCTGTAGCATTGATGATACCACTATTGATGGTCATATTACCGTCGGCGCGCATTCCGTGATTACCATTGGCCTCAATGGTGCCGCCTTCTATCAGAATGTTGCCAGAGGCATAGATAGCATTGTTGCGGTTCTCGCTGTAATAATAGTTGTTGCCACCCCAAGCCGACACTTTGCCGCTGAGCAGCGTGAAGTTGCGCACGCTGATTCCCGGGGCAGTTCCGCCCCTTTCTACGTCGTTGCCGTTCATGGTGATGGTAGGCCCGTCAACAATCAGCGTGCCATCGCCCGTAAGACCGCCAGCGCCACTCGACCATTTCGTGTTGCTGGTGAGCGAGCCGGTTCCTTTGAAGGTTACTGTGCTTCCAGATGCAATGGTAACGGCAGATCCGCTGGCATCGAAATTCAGTTTGTTGGTGCCCGTCACATTGATGGTGGCATCGCCGTTTACGATAAGCCGGTTGAACGATGCATCGCTCAGCGTTACGGTTGCACCTGCTCCCACGGTGATGTTTCGGCTGGTGGAGGTGCCTGTAATCTTGGCTGCAAGTCCGTTTTCAATTTGCACGTCCTGATAGGTATCATTCAAATTGATTTCTCTTTCTCCGGCAATGCGGTTCACTGTGTATACCTTTCCGAGGTTGAGTTGTATGATTCTTCCTGCATAATTTCCGTTATTCAGGACTGTATCGTCAAGTTCCTTGTCGGATACAAACCATGCTTTTTGATCGGAATACAACATCAGAAAACATCTTTTTGGGCCTTCACTCTTGTTAGAGATAGTTATCCACACCTTGGGCACACAGTAATATCCCGGCTCAAATGCCACGACGAATGAGAACGAGTTGTTTGCGATATCGAAACAGGGATGGCTTGATCCAGTTGTTACTAAAGCGTTCTCTTCCCTGCTTATTGAATTTGCGTCTTCATCGTAAAGATAACCATCGAACATGATTCCAAGTCTACGCTCTGAGTCTTTGCTGGTGATGGTTGTTCCGTCTCTGAGGAGAACGTTGAACCTTACAAAAGCGCATTGTTGTTTCAAAGAGAATGACTTACTTGCAAATGTACCCATGCCAATGAGCAGACTGTATTTCTGAACAGCCTCTTCCAGTGTCGCTGATATGTTCTTCTTGTCGGTGGAAGCATTCACGCCGATGAGTTTGGCTGATAGTTCCAGATCGTCGGCAGGTGTTCCTTCGCCCGTATAGGTGAGTTCGCCAGAGAATGTGCCGCTTTCGGTGCCTGCTCCGCTCTTCAGCGTAAGTGTTCCGCTGATGTCGGTGCCTGTGATTTGCAGTTTGTCACCCTCTTGGAAAACCAGTTTCAGTTCGTTGTCTTCGGCGATGGTGGCTCGCGTTTCGGTGCCGTTGTATCCAGCAGTCACCGTGAAGGCTATCTTCTTACCTTCGTTAGAGACCAGTGCATTGTCTTTTTCTGCGATGCGCTCTTCATTGTTGCATGAAAAGAGCAACGATGCGGCTGCTATCGGAAGCAGAGCCGTAATATAGTGTTTGATTGCTTTCATTGTTTCGTCTCCTTTTTCTTTCATTCATTGCTCATTTCTTCCCACATACTGTTTGGCTTGGCCAGTTCACCACCGTCTTCCAATGGCTGCAACGATGTGTCCGTCTCGTCGCTGCCCGTCATGATACTCGTGTCTTCAAATACTTGCAGCCTGCTGATATGCGGCCGCAGATAAAGTTTCTTTTTTTTCATAAGATGCTTTCAGTGATATTGATGAATAAATAATGATTCTGATGATAATGCTGACTGTTTGATTCTTTTGCAAAGATATGGGTATTGGCTCAGTATGTTCTCCATCATTCGGAAAATAGATTCCAATATTCGGAAAAACTAATCTCAAACGTTATTCCATCATAGAATTGTTACCGTTTGGCTTGGGCGTTCTGCTAGAATATATTATCTTTGCAGCATATATTATAAAGTGGATTTACTTAATAGTATCGTGGTGATGCTGCCCTTGCTTGTTTGTTCATTTTGGGCGGTGGTGCTGTTGGTTGACTGGCAACGGCAAAGCGGCTGTGCGGCATGCGGACATCTGTGTCTATGGGCAGCCGCTGCTGCTGTGCTGTATGGCTGCCATGTTGTTTTTTTCAGCCGGAGCATGAATTGGGTGGTTGGGGCCGATATGGTATATGTCGCTGTCAACTTAGCGGTATTCCCTCTTTATTTGGACTATCTGAGCCGGCTTACGCGTGGAAGTTCCCTTCTTCGGAGTGAGAGAACCTTGTTCTTGCCACCTGTGCTAATCGGCCTTCTTGTTGCAACGCTCTATGTCTTGATGGATGTTGCCGAAAGGCAGCAGTTTGTCTACACCTATTTATATAATAACTCATTCAGCGGGCTTTCTGGCTTGATGCTGATGCAGGCTTGGCTGCACCATGCTGCCAAACTGATATTTGCCTTGGGTGTATTCGTCGTGTTGATTAAAGGCCGGCACATGGTTGCCGATTATCACCGTATGGTGGATAATCTCTATGCCGATACTGAAGAGAAGTCTCTACATGGCATCTCCACGCTGTTTATGCTTGTTGTTGCAGTGTCGTTGGCTTCGCTGATCGCTAATGTGGTTGGCCGACATGTTTTTGTGGGTAGCCATCTGCTTGCACTGCCTTCTTTGTTGTTCTCAGCATTGTTGTTTGCGCTGGCTTATATGGGGAGCCGTCAACAGTTTGGCTATGATAATATTGCGGAGTCTGAAAAACTCTCCGTTCCGGAAACGGATGAAAATGTGCAGTGTCAGATGCGTTCCGATGATGGTCTTGATGGCCAGAATAGTGATGCGGGAGAGAGTAAAGCAGAATGTTGCTCCGGTGTTGATTCCTCAAACAAAGAATACCAGCGCAAGCAGTTGCTCGCCAATGAGTTTGAACAGTTGATGACTGATGAGCAACTTTATCTCATGCCAGGATTGAAAGTGGCAGATGTCGCCGTCAAACTAAACACTAACGTGCGTTATGTGCAGCAGGCCACTAACGAAATACTTGGCGTTAGTTTCGCAGAGTATGTAAACCGTCGCCGCATAGATTATGCAAAACAGATTATGAAGACATCTCCTGACCTCAGTGCGGTGGAAGTGGCACTGAGGTCGGGATTTGCTTCTTCTTCCTCCTATTATTCAAACTTGAAACGATATGGTGGCGGCAAAAAGAACAAGGGGTAAGCGTATGCATGAAGTGAACCCCTTGCTCTTTTCACATGAATAAATCTCCTTTCATTTCTTCAACTCAGGATAACTGATGCGGGTGTGATAGATGCCCTTGAGGCGCTCGGTGAGCACTTGCTTGGCCACGCGGATGTCGTGGAAGGTGATGGGGCAGTCGGTGAAGTAACCCTCGCTCACCTGGCCATCGATGAGGCGGTTGACCAACTGGCCGATAGACTCCTCGGTGTACTCGGGCAGCGAGCGCGAGGCGGCCTCCACGGTGTCGGCCATCATGAGGATGGCTTGTTCGCGCGTGAAGGGGTTGGGGCCGGGATAGGTGAACGGCCTGGGGTCTACGGCCTCCTTGGGGTGCTCGTTCTGATAGGTGATATAGAAATATTTGGTGAGACCCGTGCCATGGTGGGTGGCAATGAAGTCCTTGATGATGCCGGGCAGGTCGTATTTGTCGGCCAGCCGCAAGCCTTCGCTCACATGGCTGATTACGATCTTTGCCGCATCGGGGCGCGTCATTTTCTCCAGCGGGTTCTTGCCAGCCTGGTTCTCGGTGAAGAAGGCGGCATTGGGCATCTTGCCGATGTCGTGATAGAGAGCGCCCGTTCTCACCTCTTGCGCGCGGGCACCGATCTTGTTGGCGATGGCCACGGCCAGATTGCTCACCATGATGGAGTGCTGGAAGGTGCCGGGGGCCACCTCGCTGAGTTCGCGCAGCAGGTCTTTACTGGTGTTGGAGAGTTCGATGAGCGTTACGTCGGAGATGAAACCGAATGTCTTTTCCACCACCAGCATCAGGGGATAGGCAAAGAGCAGGAACACGCCGTTCATGGCGAAATAGGTGTACATGCTGTGGTCCATGGCGAGCACGCTGTTGTCTTGCATCAGTTGCAGGGCGAAATAGATGGCGCACGAGGCGAGGAAGATGAGCAGGGCGGCGCGCAGCACCTGGACGCGCTGAGACAGTTCGCGCAGCGAATAGATGGCCACGAGGCCTGCCACCAACTGGATGATGATGAATTCGTACTGGTATTTCACGGCGGCGGCGCAGATGAGCACCATTACGGCGTGGGCGATGAAGGCGGTGCGCGAGTCCATGAACACGCGGATGAAGATGGGGGCGATGGCGAAGGGCAGGATGTATACGCTGAGCATGTTGTGGGTAACCATGAGCGACACCATCACGGGGAACAGCGTGATCATGACATAGAGCATGAGCATGGAGCGCAACTTGTTGAAATAGTCGCGACGGAAGAGCACCAGATAGCAGGTGAAGAGCACCATCATGATTGTTACGAAGAGTGTCTGGCCGGCCACAGTGGACGATATCTCGCTGCTGGCGGCGCTGCGGCGTGTCATCTCGCGCTCAAAACTGCTCAGCACGCGATAGGTGTGGTCATCCACAATCTCGCCGCGGTCGATGATTTTCTGTCCGGTGAGCACCATGCCGCTGGCGATGGCGATGCTGCTGAGCAGGTCGTTGCGCTCGGTTTCGCTGCGTTCTTTGTCGTAGGTGATGTTGGCCGCGATGTATTCGTTGAGGTTGCAGCGCTGCAAGGCCTGGCGGTGGGGACTGAGTTTCTCGTCGGCAAAGAGTTGCTCGTAGGCCGTCATGGTGGAATAGATGCAGTTCACCTGTATGCTCGAGGCGTTCTTGCCGCTGATAACGCGTATGAGTCTGGTGGAGTCCTTGCTGATTTCCGAATATTGGTTGGGGTCCATGATGCCTGCCTGATAGAGGCGGTGGAGCCTGTCGGTGATAATGCCTACGTATTCGGGGGGCAGTCCGCTGATGCCTTCGGCGAAGGCGTTCTTGAACTTGGCTATCTGCAGTTTCTCCTGTTCGGCGTTGTAACTGTAGTAGGGTTCGAAATTGTTCAGGATGCTGTCTTGCTCGGTCTTGATGGCCTCGTCGGTTTTGTAGATGGGGAAATCGAAGCGCGCAATGAGCGAGCCATACATCCAGGGTTTTCCCACGTCGTATCTGAACTGCGGCCCGCTCTCGCGCGGCAGGAACCACACGATGAGCATCACGGCGGCGGCGATGATGGCTGTGCGCGTAAGGATGTTTCGCCAGCGTCGTTTGTCGGAAGAGTTGTATTTTTCTGTCATAATCGTCGGTTGGTATTGGGGTGTCTGGGTGCAAAGATAATGAAAAAAATCGGTATTGCACTCGAAAAGAATAATTATTCAGTGTGTTTTCACCTTATTTCGGATAAAATGTTGTACCTTTGCACGAAATTTTAATGAGATTATGTCAGAAAGAAGAGTTAGGGTGCGCTTTGCACCCAGTCCTACAGGTGCTTTGCACATCGGTGGTGTGCGCACGGCATTATATAATTATCTGTTCGCTCGCCAGCACGGCGGCGATTTGATTTTCCGCATCGAGGATACCGACAGCAACCGCTTTGTGCCGGGTGCCGAGGAGTATATCATCGAGTCGTTCCGCTGGCTGGGCATCAAGTTCGACGAAGGCGTAAGTTTCGGAGGCACTTTCGGTCCTTACCGACAGAGTGAGCGCCGCCGCATCTATAAGAAATATGTGGATCAGTTGCTCGACAACGGCAAGGCATACATAGCCTTCGACACCCCAGAGGAACTGGAGGCCAAACGCTCGGAAATCAAGAATTTCCAGTATGATGCCCATACGCGCGGCATGATGCGCAATTCGCTCACCATGTCGCAAGAAGAGGTGGAGCAGTTGATTGCCGACGGCAACCAGTATGTGGTGCGCTTCAAGGTGGAGCCGGGCGAGGATGTGCACGTGCTTGACCTGATTCGCGGCGACGTGGTCATCAAGAGCGACATCCTCGACGACAAGGTGCTTTTCAAGAGTGCCGACGAACTGCCCACCTATCATCTTGCCAACATCGTTGACGACCACCTGATGGAGGTGTCGCATGTGATACGCGGCGAGGAGTGGCTGCCCAGTGCTCCGCTGCACGTGCTCTTGTATCGTGCCTTTGGATGGGAAGACACCATGCCGCAGTTTGCCCATCTGCCCCTTTTGCTGAAACCCGACGGAAAGGGAAAACTGTCGAAGCGCGACGGCGATAGGCTGGGCTTCCCCGTGTTCCCCTTGGAATGGCACGACCCCAAGACGGGCGAAGTGTCGAACGGTTTCCGCGAGCAGGGCTATTTCCCAGAGGCGGTCATCAACTTCCTGGCTCTCTTGGGATGGAATCCCGGCACGGAGCAGGAGATGTTCACGCTCGACGAACTGGTTGAGCAGTTTGACATCTCGAAGTGCTCGAAGGCAGGGGCGAAGTTTGATTTCCAGAAAGGCATCTGGTTCAACCATGAGTATATGCTGCAGAAGAGCGACGAGGAGATAGCCCAGTTGTTTGCGCCCATCGTTGTGGGCAACGGGGTGGAAGAGAGTATGGACCGCATTACACAGGTGGTTCATATGATGAAAGACCGTGTTAGTTTTGTCAAGGAACTGTGGCCGCTGTGCTCGTTCTTCTTCATTCCGCCAACCGAGTATGACGAGAAGACGGTGAAGAAACG
>DGWC01000084.1:0-140 GCA_002395135.1 Prevotella sp. UBA4268
GGAAATACTCCTGCTCCCATCCCAGATTGCTGATGACTTTCTTGACACTGGGGTCGAAATAGCGGGCCACGTTGGCAGCCGCCTCGCCCACAGCACGCAGGGCGCGCTTCAGTGGGGCCTTGTAGTCGAGCGCCTCGCCG
>DGWC01000084.1:236-43061 GCA_002395135.1 Prevotella sp. UBA4268
GTGTCGTCGATGATGAACACGGGCGATGTGGGATCCCAAGCCGAATAGCCGCGTGCCTCAAAGGTGGCGCGGATGCCGCCGCTGGGGAACGATGAGGCATCGGGTTCCTGCTGCACGAGCAGTTTGCCGCTGAACTCTTCAATCATGCCGCCCTTGCCGTCGTGCTCGATAAACGCGTCGTGCTTCTCGGCAGTGCCCTCTGTCAATGGCTGAAACCAGTGGGTGTAGTGGGTCACTCCGTTTTCGTCGGCCCATTGCTTCATGCCTTTTGCCACGGCATCGGCAATGCTGCGGTCCAACTGCGCGCCGTTGTCGATCACGTCAATGAGTTTTTCATACACGTCGCGCTGCAGATATTTGTACATCTTGGCTCGGGTGAACACGTTCTTTCCGAAGTATTCCGACGGACGTTCTGAGGGCATGGTTACCTCCAGCGGCTTTTTCTTGAAAGCCTCTTCTACAACCTGAAATCTTAAGTTTGCCATATCTTCTATCCTTGAAAAAATAATCTTTCCAATCCATACACCTTATTATATATACCACTTCTGCAACTTGCAAAAGATGGAGAATAAACCGTGCATGTCATGTTTTGCCTGCAAAGATAATGCTTTTTTTCCGTTTTTCAGCGAAATATCGCGCGTTTTACTCAATATTTTGCGTGATGCCATCTGTCAATGCGATGGAGAGCCTCTTCACAGTCCTCGCGATTGCCGAAGGAAGTGAGGCGTACAAATCCCTCGCCGCTGGGCCCGAATCCCACGCCCGGCGTGCATACCACCTGCGCCCCGTAGAGCATTTGCTCGAAAAAAGCCCAACTGGTGGTGCCTTCGGGTGTCTTCATCCACAGGTAAGGCGCATTCTCTCCGCCGTAGACACGGAATCCCATGCTGGTAAGTTGCTCACGCATGAGCCGCGCATTGGCCATATAGTAGTCGATGGTGGCCTTCACCTGTTCGCGTCCTTCGGGCGTATAGATGGCCTCGGCAGCGCGCTGGCTGATATAACTGGTGCCGTTGAACTTGGTGCTCTGCCGGCGAAGCCACATCGGGTTGAGCGGTAATCGCTGCTTGCCGTCCATGGTCTGCGCGGTGAGTTCCTTGGGAACAACGGTGTAGCCGCAGCGGATGCCGGTGAACCCGGCGGTCTTGGAATAACTGTGAAACTCGATGGCGACCTTCCGCGCCCCTTTGATCTCATAGATGGAGTGGGGGATGTCGTCGTCCTGGATGTAGGCATGGTAGGCGGCATCATAGAAGATTACGGCATCGTTCTTGAGGGCATAGTTCACCCATTTGCGCAGTTCGTCCTTGGTAATCACCATGCCTGTGGGGTTGTTGGGGTAGCACAGATAGATCATATCCACGCGGTGGCTGGGGATGGCAGGCACAAAATTGTTTGCCTCGTTGCATGCCATATAAGTGACATTGCTCCATTCGCCCCTTTCGTTGACGCTGCCAGCGCGACCGTTCATCACGTTGGAGTCTATGTAGACGGGATAGATAGGATCGGTGACGGCCATGGAATTGTCCCATCTCACCAGGTCGCCGATATTGCCCGTATCGCTCTTTGCGCCGTCGTTGACGAACACCTCGTCGGCACTGATGTGTATGCCTCTCGACAGGAAGTCGTGCTTCACGATGGCCTCGCGCAGCCATGAGTAGCCCTGTTCGGGTCCGTAGCCATGGAAAGTCTCCCTGTTGGCCATGTCGTCAACGGCCTTGTGCATCGCCTCGATGACTGCCGGGACGAGGGGCTGCGTAACGTCGCCGATGCCGAGGCTGATCACCCGGGCGTTGTTGTGGCTCACTTTGTAGGCATTCACCTTTTTGGCGATGTCGGCAAAGAGATAGTTTTTCGACAACTTCAGATAGTGTTCATTAATCAGTGCCATAGTTATCCGTTCTTCGTATGATTGATGTGTCAGGGCAGTTCTGCCTCTCCTTCAAAAGAAAATGCGGCGGGGCCTGTCATGTAGACATGGTTGTCGGCCTGCCAGTCGATGCTGAGCGTTCCCCCGTCCATCACCACCTGGCATTGGCGGCCGGTACGACCGGTGACCGACGCGGCCACGGCAGTGGCACAGGCACCTGTGCCGCACGCCATGGTAATGCCGCTTCCTCTCTCCCAGACTCTTGTGCGCACCCGGTTCTCCCCCGTGATTTGAGCAAACTCTATGTTGCAGCGTTCCGGGAAAACGGGATGCCTTTCCAGCAAACGGCCGTATCTGGCCACGTCGATGGCATCCACGTCGTCGGTGAAAATCACGAAGTGAGGATTGCCCATCGATACGAAAGTTCCCGTGAACGATGTGCCGTCGGCAGTCAGGGTATCTTCCTTGCTGCTGCCCGTGAACTGCTCTTCCGCGGTAAGTCGCGGCTGGAGCATGTCCACGGTCACACTTTCAACCCACTCTTCGCCCAGAAAGCCCGAAAGGTGCAGGTTCAGTGTCTTGATGCCCGAGCGAGTCTGAAGCCGGATGTTTGTGTTGTTTGTCATCCCTTTTTCAAATAAATACTTTCCGATGCATCTGGATGCATTGCCGCACATCATCGCCTCTGAACCGTCGGCGTTGAAGATGCGCATGGAGAAATCGGCTTCTTGTGTGTCGGCCCGCCCGATGAGCACGAGCCCGTCGCTTCCGATTCCCTTGTGCCTGTCGCTCCATTGGATGGCGGTGGCATGCGGGTCGTCGATGGGATGCAGGCATGTGTCTACGTAGATGTAGTCGTTTCCAGCCCCGTGCATTTTGGTGAATGGTATCTTTCGTGCCATCTGAGTGGTGGTTGAATGGTTGTTGTTGATGCTGATGAGCACCTTTTTCCGTTGCAAAGTTAACGATTTCCTCAGAATATCTTGTGAAAACCTGTTTATTTCAATGTAAAAAACTGCTTGTTTTTACGATTTGTTACGTTTTTAATCAAATTTATTTCGAATTAACGTTATTGATATCTTAAATATAAAAAACAGAAATCTTAAACATCCATAGGTTTCGTTTTTTCTGACTCATTATAAAAAAGAGAACCTCGTTTCTCAACGAAGTTCTCAAAAACCTAGATTACCTAAATTAAATTAACTCAAGTGTATATTAAAACAAATTATTCTATTTTTGCGTTGCAAATATACTCATAATCCTGTGTATTTGCAATAGCCATTTACTTTTTTTAAGCCCCCCCCAGTAATTTTAAAACTTATTAAGCACTCGGGGCGTTTTCGTTCATTTTCTTTTATTTTTGTTTGCCGTAGGCAATGGGATGGTTGAGCATGGGCATGGCACCTTTTTTCAGTTTAAGAATCTTCTTCACAGCCTCCTGGTTCATCATGGCGCGCGCCACGGTTTTCAGCCCCATGGCCGCACAAGCCAGATAAATGTCCTGAGAAACATAGCCGGCGTCCATGGCACCATAACGCTCGTTTTGGCGGTCGCGTGCACTCTGGTCGCTTACCAAAAGCAGTGTTAATGGGGCATCCATCACGAAATTCTGCCTGGCTGTCATGCTGGGTCTCAAGTCGGTGTCTGTTACTTTCGTCAGATCGTTATTCTTGGCATTGAAGAGCCAAACGCCCTTGGCATCGCATACATACACTTTGATGTCCTGCATGTTCACAGCCGTGGGGGTGGTGAGGCGTCCGCTCTTGGCATCGTTGATGCCCACGGCAGCCCATAGAATTGTGGACAGTTGTTCTTGTGAAATTTCTTTACCCTTCTGATAGTCGCGCACCGACCGTCTCTGCTTCAGCGCGTCGCCCAGTTTCATCTTGAGCATCTTCATGTTTGGTTGCGGCAACTGGATGGTTTCCTGTGCCTTCATGCTACCTCCCATCATGATGAGAGCGATAGCCAGTGTGATCAATTTTTTCATTTCGTGTAGTGTTTTTGTTAAGTAAGTGACTCCTGCCGCGTCCACCAACGAGGTGTGGGTGTGCGATACGACTGCAAAAATAGCGATAATTTGCGAAAAAGCAAAAACTTTGCGTAAACTTTTTTCAGCGCACGCGTTTCCTGATAACGCCACAAAGATAATTCCCGTTGGTTACATCCGAGCCCTTGGTTCGTCTTTATTTCAGAAAAGCCTGCATGGTGCAGGCATCAAAATGTCAAGGATAATCAATTCAACCATTTTATAAAAAACTGATATGAACATCAAGAAGTTCTTTATTGTATGTGCAGTGCTGCTCGTTTCGGGAGCAGTTTATGCACAGTATCCGTCAATGACGGGCGAAGCCGCTGAAAAAATCACCAAAATGAAAAAGGCTTGGGCCATGCATGCCGACTCCGCATGGAAGGCTGCATTCCCCATTGTGGTGAAAGAGGCCAAGGAAGGAAAACCCTATGTGCCATGGGCATCGCGTCCATACGATTTGCCGCAGGCCAAGATACCAGCATTCCCCGGTGCCGAGGGCGGCGGTATGTTTACCTTTGGCGGTCGTGGTGGCAAGGTGCTCACCGTGACCACACTGGCCGACGACGGTCCCGGTTCGTTCCGCTGGGCTTGCGAGCAGGGCGGTGCGCGCATCGTGGTCTTCAACGTGAGCGGAATCATCCGGCTGAAGTCGCCCATCTATGTGCGTGCTCCTTATATCACGATTGCCGGTCAGACGGCTCCGGGTGAAGGCGTAATCATTGCCGGAGAGTCGTTCCAGGTGGACACCCACGACGTGATTGTGCGCCACATGCGCTTCCGTCGCGGCGAAACCAATGTGATGAACCGCGAAGACTCCTTCGGCGGCAACCCAGTGGGCAACATCATGATCGACCACTGCTCGTGCGAATGGGGACTGGACGAGAACATTTCGTTCTACCGCCACATGTTCGACCTGCACGACGGCAAGGCCAGCCGCAAGTCGCCAACCGTGAACGTCACCATTCAGAACACCATCTCGGCCAAGGCGCTCGACACGTGGAACCACGCTTTCGGCTCCACCATCGGCGGTGAGAACACCACCTTTATGCGCAACCTATGGGCCGACAACACCGGTCGTAACCCCTCTATCGGATGGGGCGGTGTGTTCAACTTCATCAACAACGTGGTATACAACTGGGTTCACCGCACAGCCGACGGTGGTGAATACAGCACCATGTCGAACTTCATCAGCAACTACTATAAGCCCGGACCACTCACTCCGAAAGAGGGTCCCATCGCTCACCGCATTGTGAAATCAGAGAGCCGATCGCAAGGCCTCTTCCCCTTCAAGCAGTTTGGCCGCGTGTATGCCACGGGCAACATTGTGGAAGGATTCCCCGAAGTGACCAAAGACAACTGGAACGGCGGTGTGCAGACAGCCGACAAGGATGGTGAGATGGATGCCACGGAGAAAGCCGTGATGCGTTCCAACGAGCCGTTCCCCATGCCGTTTGTGTCGATGATGGGTGCCGAGCAGGCATTCAACTGGGTGCTGGCCAATGCCGGAGCCACCGTTCCCTGCCGCGACATCGTTGACCAGCGCATCATGGAAGAGGTGCGCACAGGCCAGGCCTACTATGTAGACAAATATGAGAAGAAGGTGAAAGACAATCCCTATGGCGACATGTGGGGACTGAGCGACAATTCGAAAAACGAGGAGGGCTTCTTCAAATACCGTCGTCTGCCGAAAGACAGTTACAAGCAGGGCGTGATTACCGACCCACGACAGATGGGCGGCTATCCTGAGTACGGTGCCTGGACTCCGTGGAAAGACAGCGACGGCGACGGCATGCCCGACGAGTGGGAGATTGCCAACGGACTGAACCCCAACGATGCCAGCGATGCCAACAAGGACTGCAACGGCGACGGATATACCAACATCGAGAAGTATATCAACGCCATCCCGACACAGTCGAAAGTTGACTGGCGCAACCTGAACAACAACTACGACACACTGGCTGCCAAGGGCAAACTGATGTAAGACTACTGTTACAGACAATCACACGTTTATACACTCGCTCCGGGGGCGTGGCACGGCTGCCATGCCCCCGGACTTTTTTCTGTCGCAGACCGTAGCCGGCCTTCTGTCAGCATGCCACAGCGGCACACCAATAGCAGCGACGGGCTTGCTGCGAAGTGCCGCTTTTGAGCCGCGAAACAGATGCTTTTCAGCATTCATACTATAGTATCGCAAAAGTAAATTAATGTAATTTGCTGAGTAAATTAATTTAATTTGAAAAGCAAATCAATATAATTTGTGCGGTAAATTAATATAATTTACTTTTGCAATATAACGCTTTGCCGCCTCGAAACGGCTTGTTCCGAGGCGGCAAAGTATCGTTTTCGTGCATTGAAATCAAACGGCGGTGCCGGCTTTACATATATCCCAGCCAGCGCAGAATATCGTTCAGGTTGGCCACAATCATGAGCAGGATGAGGATGGTGAATCCCACATACTCGGCCTTTATCATGAAGTTCTCGCTTGGTTTGCGACCGGTGATGATCTCATAGAGCAGGAAGAGCACATGACCGCCGTCGAGAGCCGGGATGGGCAGTATGTTCATGAAGGCCAGTATGATGCTGAGGAAGGCCGTCATGCGCCAGAACATCATCCAGTCCCATACGGGCGGGAAAAGGCTTCCGATGGCTCCGAATCCGCCGAGCGACTTGGCACCGTCGGCCGTTGCCACGTATTTCAGGTCGTTCACATAGCCGCGCAGGATGTTGATGCCGTACTTGATGCCGGCGGGGAAACTGCTGAAGAAACTGTAGGTGAGTTTCGTGGGCTTGTAATAAGTATAGATGCTTGTCTGTCCGATGCCCAGCAGCAGTTCGGGAGTGAGCACCACCTGAGCGGTATCGGGCTGTGTGCTGGCCTTGCGGTTGAATACCAGCGACACGGTGCGCACCTTGATGCTGTCGGCGGTGTTCTTGGCCGTTGTCATCACATCTTGCAGAATGCCTATCTGATGGGTGAACTCGTTCCAAGAGTCCACGGGCTTGCCGTTGATGGCCAGTATCTTGTCGCCTTTCTTCAGGGCGAGGCGGTCGGCCGGAGTGCCTGGCATCACGCTGTCGATCTCTGCCGGGATGAACGGGCGGCAGAACTGCGGCTGCTCCTGCAGCATGGAGATGAGGCTGAGGTCGCCGGGCATGGCAACGCTTATCTGCTTGCCGTTGCGGAGCACCTGAACGGTCTCTGCGTCGGCGATGCCGCGGAATACGTCCACGTCGTAGCGCTCAAACTGTTTGCCGTCGGCACCGAGAATGATGTCGTGGTCCTGGAATCCGATGGTCTTGGCCGTCTGGTTGAATTTCCATCCCATGGTGATGTCTTTCATAGCCACGTACTCATCGCCCCAGTGGAACATCACCATGGAGTAGATGAACAGTGCCAGCAGGAAATTAACCAGCACGCCGCCAATCATGATGAGCAGGCGCTGCCATGCCGGTTTGGCGCGGAACTCCCACGGCTGCATGGGTTGTTTCATCTGCTCGGTATCGAAACTCTCGTCAATCATTCCCGCTATCTTGCAGTAGCCGCCCAGTGGCAGCCAGCCGATGCCGTAGGCCGTGTCGGAGTTTTTGGGCTTGAACTCGAAGAGATGGAACCAGGGGTCGAAAAATAGGTAGAACTTCTCCACGCGCACGCCGAAAAGTTTTGAGAAGAAGAAGTGGCCGCCCTCGTGGAGCAATACCAGCAGGGAGATGGCCAGCATGAATTGCAACAGTCTTATTAAGAATACTTCCATTTTTTTCTTTCTGTTATTTAATCGTTTTTTTATGAACTATTGTTGTTTATAAAGTCTCTGATGTGAATGGCCGGGGCAGCGCCTTATATATATTATAAGGTGGCGGCTTTCCGCTGGCTCCGCGCCGCTGCGTCAGCCGTCAGAGCATTTCGGCAGCGATGGCACGCGCCTCGGCATCAGTCTTGAAATAGGTTTCGAGCGACGGATGGCTGTCGAAAGTGGCGCGCTGCATGGTTTTCTCAATGATTTCGGCCATCTGCGGGAACGAGCAGCGGTCGTGGCGGAACGCCTCGTTCACCACTTCGTTGGCAGCATTGACGATGCACGGCATGTTGCCTCCGCGGCTGATAGCCTCGAAAGCCAGAGCCAGACAGCGGAATTTCTCCAAGTCGGGCTCGAAGAATTCCAGCGGATGGCGGAACAGGTCGAGCCTGTCGCCGGAGAGATGCAGGCGGTCGGGGTAGGAGAATGCGTACTGGATGGGCAGTCGCATGTCGGGAACGCCCAACTGTGCTTTCACCGATCCGTCGCAGAACTGCACGGCACTGTGCACGATGCTCTGCGGATGGATGAGCACCTGTATGCGGTCGGCAGGCACGCCGAAGAGCCATTTGGCCTCCATCACCTCGAATCCCTTGTTCATGAGCGATGCCGAGTCGATGGTGATCTTGGCACCCATGTCCCATGTGGGGTGCTTCAAGGCGTCGGCGGCCGTCACCTTTTCAATCTGTTCCTTGCTGAACGTGCGGAAGGGACCGCCTGAACAGGTGAGCAGAATCTTCTCGATGGGGTTGTCGCCTTCGCCCACGATGCTTTGGAAGATGGCGGAGTGCTCGCTGTCTACAGGCAGGATGGGAGCCTGGTATTGGCTGGCCAACTGGCAGATGAGTTCACCCGCCACCACCAGCGTCTCCTTGTTGGCCAGACAAATCTTCTTGCGAGCCTGGATGGCGTGCACGGTGGGGGAGAGGCCTGCGAATCCCACCATGGCCGTCAATACCATGTCGATGGGTTCGGCCTGCACGATTTCGTCGAGCGCCTTGGCACCGGCGTACACTTTGATGTCGGGTTCGTCGGCCAATAATGACTTCAGTTCCTCGTAGTGAGCCTCGTTGGCAATGACCACGGCTGCCGGTTTGAAGAGATGAGCCTGCCGGGCCAGTTCGCTGACACGGTTGTTGGCCGTGAGACAGTACACTTCGTAGAGGTCTTCGTGCTCCTTGATCACATCGAGCGCCTGTGTGCCGATGCTTCCTGTGGAGCCGAGTATGGCTATTTGTTTTTTCATTGTCTTTGCTTCATAATGCCGTTTCCGCCTCACAGGTCCAGCAGACCTCCGGGCAGATCCATGGTGATGGTACGTTTTTCTTCATCAATGTCTTTGATGAACTCCGGCACGGCGGGGATAAGAATGGTTCGATTGTCGGCAGTCTGCACTTCGAAAAGAATGTTCTCCGTGGAATCATCCACCGAGGTGATGGTGCCTACGGCTTGATGGCTGTCCACAATGCTGAACCCCACAATCTGTGCCATCGTCATGCCGCCGTCGTCGCTGTCGGTCAGGGCGTAGGGGAAGAACACTTCGCAGTTGGTGAGTTCGCGCGCCTGCTCTTGCGAGTCGATGCCGTCAAATTTCATCAGGGCCGTCTCAGAGGAGCGAAAACGATACTCCTCGATGAAGAAGGGAATGAGAATTCCTTCAACGCAGACCACCAGATAGTCGGCATCCACCCGGTCGAAAACATCGTCGTCGAACATGAAGGATATTTCCCCCTTTACGCCGTGGGGCTTGCCCAGGCGGCCAATGCGATAGACTTCTTCGGGTTTAATCATTCTGAACTTGCGTTTTTATGATTGATGAGCGGGAATAAACGTTTCAACTTGACACACGCTGGATGTTGGCACCGAGGGCGTTGAGGCGGTTCTCGATATCCTCGTAGCCACGGTCAATCTGTGCGATGTTGTCAATGCGGCTGGTGCCTTTTGCACTCAGGGCGGCGATGAGCAGGGCGATTCCGGCACGGATGTCGGGGCTTGTCATGCGTCCGCCGCGAAGAATTTTCTTCCGGTCGTGGCCGATTACCACGGCGCGGTGGGGGTCGCAGAGGATGATCTGGGCACCCATGTCGATGAGTTTGTCAACAAAGAACAGACGGCTCTCGAACATCTTCTGATGGATAAGCACGCTGCCGCGCGACTGGGTGGCCACCACCAGCAAGACAGAAAGCAGGTCGGGCGTGAGCCCGGGCCACGGCGCATCGGCCAGTGTCATGATGCTTCCGTCGATGAACGACTCGATGACGTAGTGGGGCTGGCGCGGAATGACCAGGTCGTCGCCCTCCACTTTGATCTTCACGCCCAGTCTTTTGAATGCAGAGGGGATGATGCCGAGGTTTTTCAGCGAAACATCCTTGATGCGGATGCCGTTGCCCACCATGGCCGCCATGCCGATAAACGATCCCACTTCGATCATGTCGGGCAGTATCTTGTGGGTTGTGCCGTGTAGATGGGTGGTGCCTGCAATGGTGAGCAGGTTGCTGCCTATGCCGCTAATGCTGGCTCCCATGGCATTGAGCATGGTGCATAGTTGCTGGATATAGGGCTCGCAAGCGGCATTATAGATGGTGGTTGTTCCCTTGGCCGTCACGGCGGCCATGATGATATTGGCCGTTCCCGTTACCGAAGCCTCGTCGAGCAGCATGTCGCAGCCTTTCAGCCGGTTGGCATGAATGTCGTATACGTTGCGCTTCTCGTTGAAGTCGAACTTCGCCCCCAGGTGTTTGAATCCCAGGAAATGCGTGTCCAAGCGCCGCCGCCCTATCTTGTCGCCGCCGGGTTCTGCCACGATGGCCCTGCCGAACCGTGCCAACAAGGGGCCTATCATGAGCACGCTGCCACGCAGGGCGGCGCATTTGCGCACGAACTCGTCGCTTTCCAGATAGTCAAGTTTTATGCTGTCGGCGCAGAAAGTGTAGTCGTTTCGCGAATGGCGTTCCACTTTCACTCCGATGTCTCTTAGCAGTTGGATGAGATTGTTGACATCCAGGATGTCGGGAATATTATTGATGGTCACCTCTTCTGCGGTGAGCAGGGTGGCACAGATCACCTCCAAGGCCTCGTTCTTGGCTCCCTGCGGGATGATGGTGCCGCTCAGCGGATGGCCGCCTTCGATGATGAATGATTCCATATAATATGGGTTATGGTTTACTTCTTTTTCTTGTTGCGCGACTCCTTGCTGGTGAATCGGTCGTTGCGGAACGTGTTGAGGTCGAGTTGGATGGCACCATCAGTGAAGCGGGCCATGTCGGAAATCACCTTCTCGTCGTCGTTGGTGCCATGGCTCCATTGCGAAATGTTGTGCTTCATCTGGTTGGCCGTGATGCGCGCCAGTTCGTCGCGCTCTTCTCCTTCGGGCATTTCCTTGAGCCTTTCAAAGACGTTGAAGAGCATGCTTCCGTAGTGTCTCACGGGAATTTTCTTCATGGGGTAGCCCATAGGCTCTGGTTTGGAGGCAATCTTCATGGCATTGCTCACATCGAAAGGATAGTCGATGTCGAGTTGGAACCCGCTCATAATGGCAAGGTGGTCCCACAGTTTCTGCTCATAGTCGGCATTCTCGCGGTTTTGCGGATACATCCTCTCCATGATGCTGACGATGGTCTCAGCGCAGCGCTGCCGTTCTTCCTTGGTGGGCAGCGTGATGGCAAAGTCGACCATTTTCTGTACTTCGCGCCCGTATTCGGGCAGGATGAGTTTCTCCCTTTGTGTGTTATAGTCTAAGCCTTCGATATTCATATCTGTCATAAATAGTGTTCTTTGAAATGTCTGGAAAGATGCCTACAGCAGTTTCTTGGGTGATTTGGCAACAAAGTCCTTGAGGTAGAAGGGCGTGAAATAGGCTACGTCTTCAAACTTCTCCTGCATCATTCTCCTTTCAGCCAGGGGCATCATGTTCTTGGCCAGCGGCTCAATGCCCGGTATGAGATGGGCATTGGGGTGATGGATGGTATCCATGCACTTGACGGCTCCGTTGCCGAAGAAATACACGGGGTGCTTGTCGAGATACTCCTTGTAGGTGTCCGCATCAACGATATCTGCACCGACGGGCCGCACTTCGCGGAGACCGCGGTCGAAAACGCCGGCATATACTTCCATCCTCCTGGCATCGATCATCGGGCATATCAGCGCGTCTTCTTCCACTTGCTCGCGCAACAGCACGGGCACGGCCAGCAGTTCGAGTGTGGGAACGGAAAGCAACTTCAGGTCGCGGGCGTAGCAGATGCCCTTTGCCATGGACACGCCGATGCGCAAGCCGGTGTAACTGCCCGGTCCGCAACTCACTGCCACCGCATCGAAGGGAATGGCATGGTTGTCGGTGAACGACATGGCTTCGTCTACAAACAATCCGAGTTTGACCGAATGGTTGGGCCCGCTATGGTCTTCTTTGCTGAAGATGACAGCCCCGTCTTGGCTGACGGCAACAGAACAAACATCGGTGCTTGTTTCAATGTGTAATATGCAGGACATACAATAATATATTTCTAAATATTGTGCAAAATTACTCATTTTCCAGAAATTATTTGTACTTTTGCATAAAATTTCGGCATCATCATGGAAAATTTAATCTTTTCTGTGTTTGATTTGCTTATTTTTAAGATAATTCAATTACTGGCAAGAAATGATACAATCGATGACTGGCTACGGCAAGACCGTTGTCAATTACAAGGGAAAGAAAATCCACGTTGAGGTGAAATCGCTGAACGGCAAGTCGCTGGACATCAGCACGCGCATTGCTCCTCTCTACCGTGAAAAAGAAATGGAAATCAGACAAATCATCGCCACCGAACTGGTGAGGGGAAAAGTGGACTTCTCCATTTGGATAGAGAAAGAGAATGCCGTGGATGCCACACCTATCAACGCCGCTCTCGTGGAGTATTATTATAAGCAGATCTCGGAGATTTCTGAGAAAACGGGAATCCCGTTGCCGCAAGACTGGTTCTGTTCGCTGCTGCGGTTGCCCGATGTGCTCACCAAAACAGAGGTGGAGGAACTCAGCAATGAGGAGTGGGAGGCCGCGCGCGCAGCAATTGACGAGGCTTTGCGCAATCTGGTTTCATTCCGCAAGCAGGAGGGAGAGGCTCTGCAAAAGAAATTCATAGAGAAACTCGACAACATCGCTAATCTTCTTGCCAGCATTGAACCGTATGAGAAATCGCGCGTGGAGAAGATAAGGGGACGCATAGTAGACGGTCTCAGTAGCATTCCTGAAGTGGACTACGACAAGAACAGGCTGGAGCAGGAATTGATTTATTACATCGAGAAACTTGACATCAGCGAGGAGAAACAGCGACTGGCCAATCATTTGAAATATTTCCGTGAGACCATGGACGAAGGTGATGCGCAGGGAAAGAAACTGGGCTTCATCGCTCAGGAAATGGGGCGCGAGATCAACACGACAGGCTCGAAGAGTAATCAGGCTGAGATGCAGAATATCGTGGTGATGATGAAAGATGAGTTGGAACAGATCAAGGAACAAGTGCTGAACGCATTATAAAATATATGCCATGAAAGGAAAAATGATTGTGGTGAGTGCTCCCAGCGGTAGTGGTAAGAGCACGATTATCAACTGGCTGATGCAGGAACATCCCGAACTGAACCTGTGTTTCTCCATCAGTTGCACAAGCCGTGCACCGCGCGGTACGGAGCAGAACGGAGTGGAATATTTCTTCCTGACACCTGAAGAGTTCCGCCAGCGCATCGATAACAACGAGTTCCTGGAGTACGAGGAGGTCTATGAAGACCGCTTTTATGGAACACTGAAAGAGCAGGTGGAACGGCAGCGCAATGCTGGCGAGAACGTGGTGTTCGACGTGGATGTGAAAGGAGGCTGCAACATCAAGCAGTATTACGGCGATGAGGCATTAAGCATTTTCATCCAGCCGCCTTCGATTGATGAGTTGCGCCGACGACTGGAAGGCCGCGGAACGGATGCTCCGGAGGTGATAGAGCAGCGCTTGGAACGTGCTGCCTTTGAACTGTCGTTTGCCGACCGGTTCGACAAGGTGGTGGTGAACGACGATCTGGCTACGGCCGAGGCCGAAGCACTGGCCGTGATCTGTGAGTTCCTTCAAATAGAAAAACCGGGTGAGTGACGGGTGGTGCTGCCCATTGCCGCCTTTGCAATGTAGATGTGATGAGCAGGAAGATTGGTCTTTTCGGCGGAACTTTTAATCCGGTTCATTTCGGACATATTCGGCTGGCACGTCAGTTGCTGAAACTGGCGCGCCTTGATGAAGTGTGGATGATGGTGTCTCCGCAGAATCCGTTCAAGGTTAACCACGAACTGCTTCCCGACAGTCAGCGACTGGAAATGGTTCGGTTGGCTTTGCGCCGCGAGAAGGGAATCAAGGCAAGCGACTATGAGTTCCGGCTTTCCAAGCCTTCTTATACATGGAATACTCTGCAGGCACTGGCAAAGGACATGCCCGACTGCCAGTTCACCTTGCTCATCGGCGGTGACAACTGGGCCTCTTTTCCCCATTGGTATCATCATGAGAATATCATGAAGGCATACGATATCGTGGTTTATCCGCGGGAAGGGGCGAGTATAGATCCCTCCAATCTGCCCGAGCATGTCCGGTTGGTGGATACTCGACTCATCAACATCAGCAGCACGGAGGTGCGCAACCGCGTCGCCTCAGGTAAAAGCATTCGCGGACTGGTGCCTAAATCGGTGGCAGACTATATAGAAAGCAACCGGCTTTACACCGCAGGGCATATCACGGCTCAATCCTGATCATGCTTCCCGGAGAGGCTGGGCATCGGCAATCTTTTTATTTTCCATCCATTTTTCGCCCTATCTCAATTTTTATTCGTATCTTTGCAGCATGAAAATGATGGATAGACTGTCACGCGTGTTGGGATTGTTTTTTGAGCCCATCCGCCTGAACGGTACATTCTTCTTGTTTATGTACGCACTGGGCATCGTGTGTACGTATGCTGTTGTGCCTGATGTGAAGGGGGCGCATGCCTATTCCTATGCGTGGCAGGAACTGTTTGTCGATGTCTATCTTTTATGTGTTGTGCTGTCACTGGTGCCTGTGCGGGTGAGAAAGTGGCTAAGAAGACTGTTCTATGTGATAGCCTACACGCTCGCCATTATCGACGTGTATTGCTTTGCGAAGTTCGACAGCACCATCACTCCAACCATGTTACTGCTTGTCGGCGAGACCAATGGTCAGGAAGCAGGCGAATTTCTGGCTTCCTATCTGTCTTTTGACTTGATATTCAGTGAACTGGGATGGGTGTTGCTGGTGCTCGCGGTCCATGTTCTGTATAATTTGTTGAGGCGTTTTTACAGAAAGAGAGAGTGCCAGAAAACCATTCTGCCGGGGATTCTCTCTGCTTTTCGCTGTTCAAAACGCGCCAGGGCACTGGCTGGAATAGCCGTGCTCTTCCTGTTTGTATACAGTGCTTCTGCCAGTTGGCATAACAAGGTGGCATACCATCGGCTGATGACCTACGGCAATATCGGCGACGTTGAACATGAGTTGACGGAAAAGACACATGCCGTGCAATATCAGCCCATCTATCGGCTGATGTTCAGTATCTATGCCAATCGTCTGACGGCTCAGCAGGTAGGACAACTCGTGAAGGGCATTGACAGCGTACAGGTTGACAGTTGCAGTTATCGCAGTCCGCATATTGTATTGATTATCGGAGAGAGTTTCAACCGCCATCATGCGCAACTCTATGGGTATGACAAGCCCAATATGCCCAGACAGACGGCTCGGGCGAAGAAAGGGGAACTCATCCCCTACAGCGACGTGGTGGCTCCTTGGAATCTTACAAGTTTTGTGTTCAAGCATATCTTTTCGCTTTACACCGTGGGCGACAAGGGCGACTGGTGCGACTATCCTTTGTTCCCCGAACTGTTCCGCAAGGCGGGTTATCATGTCACATTTCTCACCAATCAGTTCCTTCCGCAGGCAAAAGAGGCTGTGTATGATTTCAGCGGAGGCTTCTTTCTGAACAATCCTGAACTGAGCAAGGCCATGTTCGACACCCGCAACAAGCAGTTGTATTATTTCGATGAGGGCATGTTGAAAGAGTATGACCGGCTGAAAAAGCATAACACCGACCACAATCTCACAATCATTCACCTGAAAGGCATGCACGTAGACTACCGCACGCGTTGCCCCAAATCGAAGATGCACTTCAAGAGAGAAGAGTATGAGCGCCCGGGATTCAATAGCCGGGAAAAGCAGGTAATGGCCTATTATGACAATGCCATCCTCTATAACGACTCCATCGTGGACCAGATTATCCAGCGGTTTGAGGATGATGATGCCATTGTGCTTTATGTGCCCGACCATGGAGAGGAGTGCTATGAGGGCAACCTTCATTTCTTCGGTCGCATGCACTCCACAGAAGTGACGGCACGCCTTGCGCATGCCGAGTTCGACATCCCGTTCTGGATATACTGTTCCCATCAGTACATGGTGTCGCATCCGGAACTGTATCATGAGGTGGTGAAGGCCAAAGACCGGCGGTTTATGACCGATGCTCTGCCGCATGTGCTGCTCTATCTTGCGGGCATTTCCACGAAAGACTATCGTGAAGACATGAATGTCTTGAGCGACCAATATAACGAGAGCCGTCCACGTATACTGAAACATCAGGTGGACTATGACCAACTGGAAGAGCCCGCTGCCGGTTCTGACATACAACAAACGAAAGAATGGTTGAAATGAACAGAGACTTATTAAGCATGGCCGAATCAAAGGCATTGCGCGGTGTTGCCATTCTTGGCATCGTGCTGCACAACTATTGCCATTTCCTGGGCTTTGCCGTCAAAGAGAATGAATATAAGTTCGATACCGAGCGTCCCAAGAAGTTTTGGGAAGTGCTGACTTCCTTTGATAACGATTTGTTTGTCCATCTGTTTTCGTTCCTTGGTCATTATGGTGTGCCGATATTCCTGTTTGTCAGCGGATTCGGTCTGGTGATGAAATACGAACAGCGTTCTGAGGGCATCAAGCAGGAGCCACCGTTGAAAAAGAACTGGTTCTTCTATCATTTCCTGAA
Source organism: Prevotella sp. UBA4268 (assembly GCA_002395135.1). Taxonomy (GTDB): domain Bacteria; phylum Bacteroidota; class Bacteroidia; order Bacteroidales; family Bacteroidaceae; genus Prevotella. The sequence goes on from DGWC01000084.1 coordinate 16,978, forward strand.
ACTCTTGCGGCTGATGATTCTGGGCTATCTTGTGTTCATGGCTGTATATGCCTCCCGTCATCCCGCAGAAGTGGCGACCGCGTTTTCTGTGGATAAAGTGTTGGCCCAGTTGTCAATGGTCATCAATTTCGTCTTTACGCGCCCCGACAAGGCCATCTTGCCCGGCCCCTATTGGTTCTTCGGCCTGATGATTCAACTGTATCTTCTTTATCAGTTGGTGTTCCACCGATGGCGCAATGTTGCCGTCGTCGTTGTCGCCATTGCTGCTTGTTGGCTGATTCAGGTCTGTGCTGCCCAGTGGAATCCATTCGACTTCAACCTGCTCAACTATGTCAGGTATAATTTCATCGGGGGCATACTGCCCTTCGGTGCAGGAATCCTGTATGCCCGTTACGGGCGGCCACTCAGCAAGATGGGCTATTGTGCCGTGGTGATTATTTCTGCCATCATCGTGCTTGAGGGCGGCATGTGGTTCCATTCATGGATGTGGGTGCCTCTCTTTGTGGTCACAGGGGCTGTGGCCACCGTCAAACTGCTGCCCGCATGGCTTTTGAAACCGGCGGTCTGGTTCGGTGGATTGTCGTCAGCATTGTTTGTGATGCATCCCGTGGTGCGCGAGATTGTCATTTCCCACTATCGCCGCATTGATGTCTATTATGGCATAGCGGTCTATCTGCTTGCTGCAGTGGCTCTCTCCATGCTGCTGCAATACGTTTTGAAATTCATACCCTCGCCAAAACTCAAGAAATGAAACCGATAGAATTTTCCGACTTCAGCCGTTATCGCTCTGCATTGATGGGAGCCGCCATGCTTTTCGTCATGTTCTTTCATGTGAGCATGCCCAAGAGCGAGTTGATGTATGGTGTGGTGAGGTGCGGCAACATCGGGGTTGATATGTTCTTGTTCTTGAGCGGCATAGGTCTGTGGTATGCCTGGACGAAAACGCCCCGACTGAGGCATTTCTATTGGCGGCGCTATGTGCGCATCTATCCCGCATGGCTCTTGATGGCAGCCCTGTTCTATATTATGAACTACGCGCAGTATGGAGCCAAGAGTTACAGTCCCGACATTCCAAATCTTGTGGCCAACATCCTGGTGAATTGGAGTTTCTGGCGCATCGATGATCTCACGTTCTGGTTTATCCCCGCCATCATGATGATGTACACCTTTGCTCCTTTCTACATGCAGTTGATTATTCGTTGGCCGTCCTATCGCTGGCTGCCCGTGCTCTTCATGGTTTGGGCGGTGATGGTGCAGTATTACCCGCCTGTCCATGCCAGTGTGGGCCATGTGGAAATCTTCTGGAGCCGCATCCCCATATTCCTTATCGGCATCAACTGCGGCAAGTGGGTGAAAGAGCAGCGCACCCTGGAAGGTCAGGCCTTGGGGGGCATCGCGCTCCTTTTTGTTCTCAGTTTTGCCATGTGCATAGAATTCGAGAACCACTGGCGCGGCCGTTTCCCCTTGTTCGTGGAGCGAATGGTTTATATACCCTGCAGCATTTCAGGCATGGTGCTGCTGTGTCAACTGTTCAGACATGCTCCTTCCTGGCTGCTTCGTTTCTTGGCATTCGTGGGCGGGATTAGTCTTGAACTTTATCTCATTCACATCCATTTTGTCTATAAATATATAACACCCTTCCACCTGGGCTACTGCCTCACCGCCTTGCTGATGATTGCTGTCAGCATTCCGTTGGCTTGGCTGCTCAGCAAACTGGTTGACTTGATTGTAGGATTATTACCAAAAGAGATATGAGTATGGTGAAATTAGATGCTATCTTGACACTTATCAGACCCAAGCAGTGGCTGAAGAACATTTTCGTGTTCGTGCCGATGTTCTTTGGCGGCAGCCTGCTCAACAGTGCGGATATAATGGCAGCCGCCATTGCGTTCTTGTCGTTCTGTTTCGTCGCGTCGTCAGTCTATTGCTTCAATGATATCATCGACCTTGAGGCCGACCGCCATCATCCCGTGAAATGCAAGCGTGCCATCGCCTCTGGTGATATCTCCGTGTCGCAGGCCTACGCTATCATGGCGCTGATGTTCGTGTTGTCGATGCTGACGTTGTTGCTGTTGCCAGTCAACATGCTGAAAGTGTTGGTCGTAATACTGGCCTATTACCTGCTCAACCTGGCCTATTGCGCCCGCCTGAAGCAGTATGCCATCCTCGATGTGTGCATCATTGCCTTCGGTTTCGTGCTGCGCCTGCTGGCGGGCGGCTTTGCCACCGAGATTGTTCTGAGCAAGTGGATTGTGATGATGACCTTCCTCATCACCATCTTCCTCTCGTTTGCCAAGCGGCGCGACGACGTGCTGCGGATGAACGAGACCGGCGAGGCCCCCCGAAAGAACACCATCCGCTACAACCTGACGTTCATCAACCAGGCCATAACTATCACGGCCTCGGTCACGCTCGTTTGCTACATCATGTATACCGTGTCGCCCGAAGTGGTCATACGCGTGCATACTGACTATCTGTATCTCACATCCATCTTCGTGCTCATCGGTCTGCTGCGCTATATCCAGATAGCCGTGGTTGATGAAAAGAGCGGCGATCCCACCAAGGTGATGCTCCGCGACCGTTTCATGCAACTCATCGTGCTCCTTTGGGCCGTATCGTTTCTCATCATCATTTACATCATCTGATTCACTGTTCTTCATCCATCCCGCTATGAAAGTATATGCATTCGACTTTGACGGCACACTGACCAAGCGCGATTCCTTCGTAGAGTTCATCCGTTTTGTGAAAGGAAACAAGGGTTTCCTGCTTTGTTTCCTGCGCTATGCTCCGCTGCTGGTGCTCATGAAACTGCACCTCTATCCCAACTGGAAGGCAAAGGAACAGGTATTCTCCTATTGTTTCAAGGGCATGCGCTTGGATACTTTCAACACCTACTGCCATCGTTTTGCCATGGAGAAGGGCTCGCTGCTGCGTCCCAAGGGCTTGCTGAAGATACGCGATGCGCAGCAAGAGGGTGCCCGGGTGCTCATTGTCAGCGCCAGCATCGACAACTGGGTGCAGCCGTTCTTTCCCAGTGTCACGGTGGTGGGAACGCAAATTGAGGTGAAAGACGGCATCCTGACAGGCCGTTTCAGCACCAGAAACTGCTATGGCAAGGAGAAAGTGCGCCGCATCAACAGCCTGTTTCCCAACCGTCGCGACTACGAACTGGTGGCCTATGGCGACAGTCACGGCGACGCATGGATGCTGGATTATGCCGATGAGGCTTATTACAAACCGTTCCGCAAATGAAGAAGTTGGCAGCGTTATTCCGTATCAGGCCCGAAGAGAAGACCATGGCCTGGGTGGTGCTGGCAGTGCTGGTGGCCCTCAATGCTGTCTGCCTGTGTGCCTATTATCATGTGTTCACGCCGGTGTGCGAGGATTCCTGGCATGTCTTTGCATCGAAATTCTGCGTTTCGGGCTTCGATCCCATCACCTATCAGGTGCTCACCGACTGGGCCACCCGCTATAATGTCCACCGCCACCCCCTGCTGGCCTTCATGATGTATCCGCCGTATCTGGTCAACCAGGCACTCACGGCTCTGACGGGCATCAACTGCGCCATCTTCATTGCCGCCGCCCTCCTGCTGTTCTGTGCTTTCTATTCCTTCATCTTCATGTACAGGATCTGCCGCGACGTGGTGGGCATTGCTCACCGTGATGCCGTCCTTCTGGTGTTTCTGCTGTTCGGCTTCTCACATGTCATGCTGTCGTCGGTCGTCCCCGACCATTTCATCCTGTCTCTGTTCATGCTCCTGCTGGTCACTTATCTGGCAGGTCTCAAGATGAAGGCAGGCAAGGGATTCTCGGTGATTGAAACCATTCTTCTTTTCATCTTCACGGCAGGCATCTCGCTCAGCAACGGCATCAAGGTGTTCCTGATGGCACTTTTCACGGGTGGCAAGCGCTTTTTCCGCCCTCACTATCTGTTTTTGGCCGTCATCATCCCTGCCGCGCTGATGTGGCTGTTTGCCTGTTGGGAGTATCGCCGGTTCGTATGGCCCGAGGAGATGGCGCGCAAGGCCGTCAAGCAGCAGAAGGCCGCCGAGAAGAAAAAGAAAGACTTTGCAGCCTTTGCCGACTCCACGGGCATCAAAGACAGCGCCCAACTGGCCAAGGCTTTCAAGATTGACCAGAACAAGAAGATGTGGGCCAAATACCGTTCCGACCACCAGAAACCCTGGAACCGTCACACGGGCAAGCCCATTGCCAAGGGCGAATTCATGCGATGGACCGATATCACCACGCCGCGCCTGCCGTCGCTCGTCGAGAATTTCTTCGGCGAGTCTATGCAGTTGCATCAGGACTATCTGCTCACCGACACGCTGCGCAGCCGTCCGGTCATCGTGCGATACAAATGGGCGGTCAACTATGTAGTCGAGGCGCTTGTCGTCCTGCTCTTCCTGGCGGGTGTCGTGGCCGGTCGCCGCAGCCGTTTCCAGTGGATGCTCCTTTCCTGCATGGCGGTGGATGTAGGCCTGCACATCGGTCTGGGCTTCGGTCTCAACGAGGTGTATATCATGGCCGCCCACTGGATGTATGTGCTACCGCTGTCAGTGGCATGGCTTTTCCGCATGCCAGAGAAGCGCCGGCTCTGGGCGGTTCGGCTGCTGGTGTGCCTGCTTGCGGCATGGCTATGGATCTATAACACTGTTTTATACGTAACCTATATGATATCATGACTCCCGTATTCTCCATATTCAGAATCAAACGCGAAGAGAGGCTCATCGCCACGTTGGACCTGCTGGTGTTCATCGCCTTGAACGCCTTGCTCATCTATAAGTATTACGGCCTGTTCACGCGGGGCGGCAACCTCGGCTTCTGGAGCGTGTTCTGGAACCATTTCCGTGTGTCGGGCTTCGACTCCTACACCTATATCATCCTCTCCAAGTGGGAAGCCTACTACGTGGTATACCGCCATCCCCTGCTGGCATTCATGATGTATCCCTTCTATCTGCTCAACCACTGGCTGCTCCTGCGCATGGAATACAACTATGCCGTGTTTATTGTGGCGGCCATCCTTGTGTTCAGTGCCTTCTATTCATTCATCTTTATGTATCGCATCCAGCGCGAAGTGCTGAGCCTGAAGCGCACCGATGCCACTATTCTCACCGTGATGTTCTTCTCCTTTGCCTACATCATGCTCACCACCATGGTGCCCGATCATTTCTGCCTGTCCATGTTCCTGCTCACCATGACGCTCTACATTGCCGGCACCAAGATGAACAACGGGCGCCGCATGAAGACATGGCAGTCATTCGTGCTCTTTTTCTTCATGGCGGGCATCACCCTCAGCAACGGCTTGAAGGTGTGGCTGGCTCAGTGGTTTGCCAACGGCCGCGACTTCTTCCGCGTGCGTAATCTGCTCATGGGCGTGGCTGTGCCGGCCGCCCTGCTATGGGGAATCAGCATGTACGAGGACGTAACCTTTGTGAAGCCGTTGCAGGCGCGAGGGCAGAAAATTCTCAAGGAGCGCGAGAAGAAAGACACGGTGTTTGCCAAGAAAGTGCGTGCGCGCAACGAGGCCTTCCAGAAAAAGACGGGCGAGACCATCAGCGACAAGGGGTTCATGAAGTGGACCGACGTGTCAACGCCGCGCCTGCAGTCGCTCTCCGACAATGTGTTTGGCGAGTCGCTGCAACTCCACGATGCCTATCTGTTGCGCGATATTCACTATGGTCGCCCAGTCTTCGTGAAATACAGCCATTGGTACAACTACATGGCCGAGGCGCTTATCGTCGTGCTCTTTCTGGCCGGCGTGGTGCTGGGCTGCCGTCATCGCTTCATGCTGCTGTGCCTGTCGTGGCTGGCCATCGATGCCGGCATCCATTTCGTGTTGGGCTTCGGACTCAACGAAGTCTACATCATGACCGCCCACTGGGCTTTCGTCATCCCCATAGCCATGGCGTTTGTGGTGCGCCGCTGTGCCCCTCGCCATCTCATCGCCCTGCGCATTGTGCTAGCGTGTCTGGCTGTGTTCCTCTTTGTCTACAATTTCAGTCTCGTCTTTGAGTATATGACCAAAACCCTTGTCAAATGAAAGTGTCAGTCCTCTTGCCGGTCTACGGCGTAGAAAAATACATCGGCCAGTGCGCAGAGAGCCTGTTTGCGCAGACTTTTCCCGACATTGAGTACATCTTTGTTGACGACTGCACGCGCGACCGCAGCATCAGCGTGCTGCGCGAGGTGATGACGCGCTTTCCGCAGAGGGCCGCTCAGGTCACCATTGTCAGCCAAGATCGCAACCGAGGCCTGGGAGCCGCGCGCCTGAAGGCATTACAACATGCCACTTCCGACTATGTGATGCACGTGGACAGTGACGACGCTCTGCCGCTCAATGCCGTGGAGAAACTGTATAATAGAATCGTGGAGACCGGTGCCGACATCGTAGACGGCGGCTATGCCGATATATGCGAGGGCCGGGTTCTGCGTGAGTTCAAGCCCGACAAGCACGGCAAAGAGGCCTATCTCAAGAGGATGCTTTGCCAGAATGTCACCTCCAACCGCATCTGGGGGCGCATCTATCGCCGCTCGCTCTATACCGACAACCAGGTGCTCCCGGTAGAGGGCATCGACTATTCCGAAGACTTCTGCCTGGTCACCCGTCTGATGTTGCATGCGCGGCGTGCATGGATTGACGATGTTGTCTATCACTATCGCAACGACAACTGCGGTTCTTACACCCATCAGCGGTCAGAGAAGAACATGCTCTCCATGTTCCGCGCCCAGGCGCTGGTGAACAACTATTTCCGGGAGCACGACACGAAAGGCACCTATGCCACAGCCTTGCAGATAGGTGCGCTCAATGCCTGCCGCGAAGCCCTTCGCAACGGTTTCAGTCTGGAGCGCGCCGAGACCCTCATCGACTATGTTCCCCGTGGATTTGTTCCCCGTCTCTGTCTTGGCATGCTGCGCCGCCGGTGGCCCATGCCGCTGTTCCGTGTCGTCTATCTGGCATGGCGCCGCCTGTATGTCACTTTCGCCTGCCGTTGCTAACCATGAAAGCCATGAGTAAGATGAAAAGAGTATTCCATATAGTCTCCCATTTCGATGTCGGCGGAGCCGAGCGCGTGGCCGTCATCATTGCCAAGTCGCCCAATCCCCAGATAGAATACCACGTGGTGGAACTCATCCGCGCCCGTTCCCCCTTCACCCGCGTGTTTATCAGTGAGATGCGCCAGACAGGCATACGCTACCACCGTTTCTGCGTGCCCGACGTGCACTTCCATTATCTCTTCGAACGGCTGGCGGCCTGCCTCTTCCCCCTTTGGTTCGCCGTGCTGTATTGGCGCTATAGGCCCAACGTGGTTCACAGCCATACAGAGATGCCCGATTTGGCCGTCTGTCTTTTCTTCCGGCTCTTCCCCCGGTGCCTGCGTCGCTGCAAGGTGGTGCGCACCATTCATAGCAGCCGCCTGTGGGAAGGGCTTCATGCAACGGGTAGGCGCGTGGAGGCATTCATGCAGCGCTGCCGGGCCAACGTGGCCATCTCCGACTCTGTTCAGGAGAACTATCTTCACGCCTACGGCGAGTGCGCCCCCATCATCCACAACGGCATTGCCCCCGTGGAGCAGCAGCCCTATCCCCATCTCCGTGCCGACAGGCAGAACATCCTCTTTGCCGGACGCTTCGAGCCGGAGAAAGGCATCGACACCCTCGTCAGAATCATACAGAGTCTCAGCGACGATGCGCGCTATCATTTCCATCTCTTCGGCGACGGCTCGCTCCGGAAGGAGGCCGAGAAAGCCCTGGAGCACTGTTCCAACGTGACGTTCCGCCCTGCACTCTTCGGCATCGCCCGCTACATGCAGTCGTTTCAGTACATGCTCATGCCCTCCGAGTTCGAGGGACTCAGCATCCTCTCCATCGAGGCCAGTTTTAATGGCCTGCCCGTTATCATCAACAACTGCCCCGGTCTGCGCGACACGCTGCCGCCCGACTGGCCGCTCAAGGTGAACGACAATGCGCTCAGCCAGTATACCGACCTGTTCCAGAGCATCCTTCCTTCCGTCAACCGGGCGGAAATCTGCGCACTGGCCTTCCGATATGCCGACTTTCATTTCGGCATACAGCAGATGTGGAGCGGCTATGAGGCCATTTATCTTGCTTGAAACCTAAGGATTGCTTCGGCAAATCAAATTAATTCTCCGCACGAATCAAATGGTTTTCTTTCGCAAATTAAATTGATTTACTCTTCAAATTAATTTGATTTTCCGCGCAAATTAAATTAATTTACTTTTCGGATTCAACGCCATGGAGCGGCCGTTGTGCCACTTTCGCGGCTCCGTTCCTATGCTTTCGCGGTTTCGTTCAAATCGGAAACTCTTCCTTTCTTTTTGATGAACTGGATGCACTCCTTAAAAATCTCCACGCGCAGCAGCCACATGATGCCGACATAAAGCACGGCGGCCACCAGCACGCGGCTGATGAGCAGCAGCCACAGGTTGGCAATGGGACGGGTGAGCAGCCACGTTACCGCCATGACACCTGCGGAGATGAGGAAAAACGGGAGTATGTCTTTCAGCGTTTCCCACAGTCGGAGCCCGATGAGGCGATGGGCGAACCGCTGCCACACTGCCAGCCACAAGATGGTGAACAGCGAATAGGCGCACACCATGGTGAACATGCCCCTGCTGTGGAGCAGCAGGATGAGGGCGATGAGCAGGACAATCTGTGCGATGTTGCACCACATGTAGATGTCGCTCCGGCCGCTGCTGATGGCGAGGTTCTGGTAGAGGGCATAGAAGGAGACAAAGGCTCCTCCTATGCAGAGCACCTGCAGGAGCGGTATGCTGTCGGTCCATTGCTCGCCGATGGTGAGGAGGATGAACTCATGGGCCACGAGCATGAAGCCCAGCATGACGGGAAACGAGAGGAAGGCGGTGAACCGCATGAGTTTGCGGAAGATGCGCTGCTCGCGCTGGCGCTCGTCGTTGAGCGATGCGAGCACGGGCTGTGCTATCTGCATGAGTGTGCCCGAGATGAACGAGTTGGCCTTGGCGTCCCAGTTATAGGCTTGTGTATAGTTGCCCACCTCCTTGATGGGGAAAAGCCGCCCGAAGATAAAGGTGAGGATGTTGGTGCTGATGGTGTTGATGATGTTGGTGACTAGTATCTTCACGCTGAAAGGGAGCATGTGCCTGACCGGACCGAAATCGATGTGGAGCGAGGGATACCAGCGGGTGTAGAAACTGCGCCCGATGTTCATCACGGTGATATATACAATCTGCTGCCAGGCCAGACTCCAGTATGCCATCTTGTTCAAGGCGAGGATGATGCCGGTGATTCCCGAGATGAGGAGGGCGATGAATCCGATGATGGCAATCTCGCGGTTCATCATGTTCTTGATCATGTAGGCGTTCTGAACGATGCCCAGCGAGGAGATGACGAAGCCGAGAAAGACGAAGCGCGACACCGCTACCAGGCATGGCTGGTGGAAATAGTCGGCGATGAGGGGGGCGCAGGCGAAGAGCACGGCATAGATGCAGAGGCTGGCAATGACGTTGAACCAGAACACGGAGTTGTAGTCGCGGTGCGTGGGCGGGTTCAGGTTGACCAGTGCCTGCGAGAATCCGCTGCTCTGCAGGTTGCCGGCAATGAGGGTGAAGATGGTGAGCACCCCCACGATGCCATAGTCGGCTGGGGTGAGCAGCCGCCCGAGGAAGATGCCAAACACAATGTTGAGCACCTGCACCGTGCCGTTGTTCATGGCTCCCCAGAAGAGCCCTTTTGCCGTTTTCTCTTTCAGTGACTCCATTGTTTTTCCTGTAATGTGGAGAAATCAAGTGCAAAAATAATACGAATTGTTTGAAGTTCAAAATATTTTCTTTACTTTTGCAGCAGAATCCTAATATAAAAAAGAAATGACGATTGGATATACAACGGGTGTGTATGACCTTTTTCACATAGGGCACCTGAACTTGCTGAAGAATGCTAAGGGCATGTGCGACAAACTGATTGTGGGGGTGACGGTTGACGAACTGGTGGCCTACAAGGGCAAGAAGGCGATGATTCCGTTTGAGGACCGCATTGAGATTGTGCGCAGCATCAAATATGTGGATGCTGCGGTGCCGCAGTATGACATGGACAAACTGGCTGCCTGTAAGAAACTGGGAGCCAAGTTCCTGTTCGTGGGTGACGACTGGTATGGAACGGAGAAATGGCAGGCTTATGAGCAGCAGTTTGCTGCCGAGGGCATACAGATTGTATATTTCCCCTATACCAAGGGCGTATCGTCAACACAGATTACGCGTGCGCTGGATGCCGTGCGCGGCCATAACCTGGAAGATGTGAAATAGTCTGGTCCCAAAGCCGTCGCTGTGTGACGAAGGGAGCGAGTGCGAGAATTGAACGAAATAATAAAGTGAGTATATGATAGACAAAGATTTTTGCCTGAGTTCGTATATTGCCTACCGCTACATCTGTAAAGATGACGTGGATTTCTATGAGGGAATGCACCACGAACTCTTCGAGCCGATACCGATGGGCGAGCGCGTGCCCGTGGGCTCGGCAGCGGAAATAGACGAGATAATCAGAAGGCAGTTTGACAAACTGTATGAGAAGTACGACTCCATCGGCATCCTGCTGTCGGGAGGCATGGACAGTGCCATCCTGGCCTCATACTTGCGCAAGGGGAGCCATGCTTACACGTTTACGGCGCAAGGCACGAAAGTGTTCAATGCCGACGAAGAGCGTGCGCGCCATTACTGCCAGAAATTCGGACTGGAGCATCATTTCGTGGACATCACTTTCGACGATTACCGCGAGTTGACACCCGTGGTGATGAAGCGGAAGTGCGCACCCGTGCACAGCATAGAGCCGCAGATATACAAGGCGGCCCTCGCGGCGCAGAAGGATGGCGTGGAGATGATGATTGTGGGAGAGAGTTCCGACCTGATATTCGGAGGCATGGACCAACTGCTGTCGCAGGACTGGTTGTTCGACGATTTCGTGCGCCGCTACACGTTCCTCGACCCGCAGCGGGTGCTGACAAGGCCAGTGGATGTGAGCGGGCTGTTTGAGAAATACCGCCGCGGCGAGCACATCGATTTCCTGACATTCATGGACGATGTGTTCTCCATTGAGAGTTCCAGTTCCTATCTCAATGCCTTCGGAGCAGCCGGCATGCCCTATTACGACCCGTATGCGCGATTGGTGATGCGCGACGAACTGGACTTGAACAGGGTGCGCAACGGCGAACCCAAGTATCTCATCCGTGACTTGTATGCCATGAAATACCCCGAGGTGCCTATTCCCGACAAGATTCCGATGCCGCGACCTGTTGACAAAGTGTTCAAGGACTGGGCAGGACCGCAGCGGGAGGAATTCAGAAAAGACATAGACATGGAGCAACTCACGGGCAACCAGAAGTGGCAGTTGTGGTGCGCGGAGCAGTTCCTGCAGATGAACGAACCCAGATAAGCACGGAGAAATGCATCAAGTGGAAATCAAAGGCGAGATGAGCAAGCGCTGGAACAGGATCATTACCGATGTGCTGCGCTTCTACATCGGGTTGTGCAAGAAGCACAACCTGTGCTATTTCATTGCCTACGGATCGGCCATCGGAGCCGCGCGCCATCATGGCATCATACCATGGGACGACGACATCGACGTGGTGATGCCGCGGCCTGACTATGAACGGTTCCTGGAGATATGCAAGACGGAGGACCTGGGCGACTACGAACTGATGACTCCCTATAACACTCCGCATTATTCACTTCCCTTTGCCAAGTTGTGCAACAAGAACACCACGCTGCTGGAAAGCAACGATTTCAGGTGCATACTGGGATTGTATATCGACATCTTTGTCTATGACGGCATGGTAGACAACAAGGCCGTGAGCGATGAACTCAGAAGACAGTATGTGAAATACTGGAACCGTTTCACCGTGGCCTCCTCGTATTTTTCCTGGGAACGCATCAAAGAGGAATTGCGGCGGGGACGCTATAAGGAACTGGCGCACTATTTTCTCTTGTCGCTCAACAGAGAGGGCAACCGCAGAAAGTTCCTGAAGAAGATGCATGACATCACGCATGCCTATGACTATGAGAAAACCGACCTCATCGTGAAATATCCTCCGGGATACGGCGAGCGGGAGGTGATTCCCAAGGCTTGGGTGGAAGAGAGCGTGGAACTGCCCTTTGAAGATACCCACGTTGCCATACAGAAAGACTATGAAAAAGTGCTTAACCACTATTTCGGCGACTATAAGCAACTGCCGCCCGAGGAGGAACGCCACACCACCCACCTGAAAGCCTACGTGAACATGGACAGACGTGAGACGATTGAGGAGGTGATGAGAAAAATCAAAAACAATAAGGATTAATAACAATTTTTATCTGCTGAGAAGAACCGAGTATGAATTATTTTTGCTATTTTTGCAAACTCGATATTACAAAACTTAAATATTCTACTACAGACTATGGATTTAATACAGAAAATCATTGACCGCGCTAAGAGTAACAAGCAGCGCATCGTGCTCCCCGAAGCAGAAGAGGAGCGCACACTGACAGCCGCCGACCGCGTGCTGGCTGACGACATTGCCGACATCATCCTGATTGGAAATCCTGAGAAAGTGCATGCACTGGCTGAAGAAAAAGGACTGAAAAACATCGGCAAGGCCACTCTCATCGACCCGCTGAACTGCGAGAAGAGCGAAGAGTATGCCGCCCTGCTGGCTGAACTTCGCAAGAAGAAGGGCATGACCATTGAGCAGGCCCGCGAACTGGTGAAGAACCCGCTCTATCTGGGATGCATGATTATCAAGACTGGTGATGCCGACGGACAGATTAGCGGCGCCTTGTCAACAACAGGCGAAACCCTTCGTCCTGCCCTGCAGATTATCAAGACGGCTCCCGGAATCACTTGCGTGAGCGGTGCCATGCTGCTGATTACCAAGAAGCCTGAATTTGGAGAGAACGGTGTGCTCGTAGTGGGCGACGTGGCCGTAACGCCCATGCCCGATGCCAATCAACTGAGCCAGATTGCCGTTTGCACAGCACAGACTGCCAAGAGCGTGGCTGGCTTTGAGGATCCTCGCGTGGCCATGTTGAGTTTCTCTACCAAGGGAAGTGCCACACATGAGGTGGTTGACAAGGTGATTGAGGCTACCCGTCTGGCCAAGGAAATGGATCCTGCATTGAAGATCGACGGCGAACTGCAGGCCGATGCCGCCCTCGTGCCGAGCGTAGGCAAGAAGAAGGCTCCGGGCAGCGAGATTGCCGGCAACGCCAACGTGCTGGTTTATCCGAACCTTGAAGTGGGAAATATCTCTTATAAACTCGTACAGCGTCTCGGCGATGCCATTGCCATCGGCCCTATTCTCCAGGGTATTGCCCGCCCGGTGAACGACCTCAGCCGCGGCTGCTCCGTAGACGACATCTATTATCTGGTGGCCATCACAGCCTGCCAGGCCATGGATGCAAAGTAGAAGAGGGATTTTTTAAGAATGAATTATAATAGAAAAAGATGAAAATATTAGTTTTAAATTGCGGTAGTAGTTCCATCAAGTACGCTCTGTACGACATGGATACCAGAAAAGTGATGACATCTGGCGGCGCAGAGCGCGTGGGCATGGATGGCGCATTCGTGAAAGTGAAATTGGCAAACGGTGAGAAGAAGCAGATTATGCACGACATTCCCGAGCATACGGAAGGCGTGAAGTTCATCTTCTCTTTGCTGACAGATCCGGAAATCGGCGTGATTAAAGACTTGAAGGAGATTGACGCTGTGGGCCATCGCATGGTGCACGGCGGCGAGAAATTCAACAAGAGCGTGGTGCTCAACGACGAAGTGCTGGAAACTTTCGAGGCTTGCATCGATCTGGCTCCGCTGCACAACCCAGCCAACCTGAAGGGTGTTCATGCTGTTTCTGAACTGATGCCGGGTCTGCCGCAGGTGGGCGTATTCGATACGGCTTTCCATCAGACCATGCCGAAGAAGGCATATATGTATGCCCTTCCGTATAATCTCTACAAGCAGTATGGCGTGCGCCGCTATGGTTTCCACGGAACGAGCCATCGCTACGTGTCACAGCGTGTATGCGAATTCCTGGATGTGAACCCGAAAGGCAAGCGCATCATCACCTGCCACATCGGCAACGGTGGTTCGATTGCTGCCGTACAGGACGGTAAGTGCGTGGATACTTCCATGGGTCTCACTCCGCTGGAAGGTCTGATGATGGGTACGCGTTGCGGTGATATCGACGGCGGTGCCATCACTTTCCTGGAGAAGAAACTCGACTTGGATGCCGACGGCATGTCGAACCTGTTGAACAAGCAGAGCGGTGTGCTGGGCATTACTGGCGAAAGCAGCGACATGCGCGACGTGGAGAACGCTGCCGCTGAAGGCAACGAGAAGGCTCAGTTGGCTCTCGACATGTATTTCTATCGCATCAAGAAATATATTGGTGCCTATGCTGCTGCCATGGGTGGCGTGGATATCATTGTGTTTACTGCCGGTGTGGGCGAGAACCAGATTGGCATGCGCGAGGATGTCTGCAAGGGACTGGAGTTCCTTGGCGTGAAGTTCGATGCTGAGAAGAACAACGTGCGTGGCGAAGAGGCCATCATCTCTGCTGATGACTCGAAGGTTACCGTTTGCGTTATCCCGACTGACGAGGAACTGATGATTGCCACAGACACCATGAATCTGCTGTAATAAGAAATGATGCTGCGGGACATTCCCCTGCGACCAGATAAAAGCGGCACCTCGATTCCGGGGTGCCGCTTTTGGTTTCTGTATTTCTTTTCTGAAATTCTTTCTGAATCCTGGTCTAAGTTTATTCGTGGAAATGCCGGTGCAGGCATCTACAATTGGCTCTCTCCTTCCACGTATTCCTCCAGGAAAATGTGCTCACCGTCGAACACGACGTAGGTGAACTGCCATATCCAGTCGCCGATAATCATAATGCGAGCCTTGCGCGATAGCATCAGGTCGAGTTCTATATGTCGGTGACCGTAGATGAAATAGTCGATATTGGGGTGGCTTTTCAGATACTCCTTGGTGTAGAGCACCAGAAACTCCTTGTCTTCTCCCATATAGGGCGGCTCCTTTCCGTCGGCACGTTTCAGGCGCGAGTGTTTGGCCCATGTGAGGCCGAACCACATCGACCAGCGAGGATGCAGGGTTGAGAACAGCCGTTGGCAGGTGCGATTGTGGAACATGCGGCTGATAAACTTGAACTTCTTGTCGGGATCGCCCAGCCCGTCGCCGTGTGCCAAGAGAAACACCTTGCCGTAGATTTCGGTGGTGAGTGGCTGGCGGTGCAGGATGACTCCGCATTCTTCCTCAAGATATCCATACATCCAGATGTCGTGGTTGCCAGTGAAATAGTGCACTTCCACGCCCAAGTCGGTCAGTTCGGATATCTTTCCGAGAAAGCGTGTGTAGCCTTTCGGAACGGCATATTTCCACTCATACCAGAAATCGAACATGTCGCCGAGCAGATAGACGGCCGACGCTTTGTGCTTGATGCTGTCGAGAAAACGCACCAGACGGCGCTCCTGCATGCGCTGATGCGGGATTGCCCAAGAGCCGAGATGGGCATCGCTGAGGATGTATACTTTCTTGTTCATTAGTCAAATCCCAGTTCCACTCGTGCTTCCTCGCTCATCATGCTCTGATCCCATACGGGCTCGAACACGAGGTTCACGTTTACATTCTTTACGTTTTCCACACTTTCTATCTTGGTGCGCACGTCTTCCAGTATGAAGTCGGCTGCCGGGCAGTTGGGGGCGGTGAAGGTCATGTCTACGTCCACGTTGCCCTCTTCCTGCACATCAATCTTGTAAATCATTCCGAGGTCGTAGATATTCACGGGAATTTCCGGGTCATAAACGGTCTTCAGTACGTCCACGATGCGCTCTTCTATATTGGTTTTCTCTTCTTGTGTCATCATTCAATTGGGAAGTTTGCTGCAAATATAGCAATTTTTTTGCAGAATATACTGGTTACAAGGAAAAAAACGCAATGCTTTTTGCAGCGATGCGTCTTTTTCCTTGTTTTTGTACGGATGAGGGAATGCCTGTATGGAAAATGGGGGTTGCGGCTTTCCTTAAAGCCTGCCTTGCTCATGATAACTGTAATAGTCGCCGTCGGTGATGATGAGATGGTCGAGCAGGTGCAGGCGCATGATGTCGCAGGCTTTCTTTACTCGCTCGGTCAGGCGGTCGTCGTCGCGGCTGGGTCTGGCGTTGTTGCTGGGATGGTTATGGCATAGAGCCACAACGGTGGCGTTGCAGAGCAGTGCCTCTTTCATGATGATGCGTACGTCCACGGCGGTTTCACTGATGCCTCCGTGGCTGATGCGCGCGGTTTTGATGAGTTTGAAATTCTGGTTCATCAGCAGAATCCATGCCTCTTCGGTGCTCAGGTCTTGCATAAGGGGGTGCATCTGTTCGTAGATAGCAGTGGCAGAGTCGATGCGCTCGCGCTCCTGCGCCTTCTCCAGTTGTCGGCGTTTCCCCAGTTCGCAGGCTGCCATGATGGTGATGGCTTTGGCTTCGCCGATGCCGTTGTACTGACAGAGGTCGCGGATACTCATCTTTCCCAGCGTGTTCAGGTTGTTCTGGCAGTCGTTGAGAATGCGTTTCATCAGGTCTACAGCGCTCTCCTTTGTGGAGCCAGAGCCGATGAGAATGGCCAGTAACTCGGCATTCGAAAGCGATTCGGCACCCAGTCTTGTCAGCCTTTCGCGTGGCCGGTCTTCCTCAGCCCACTGGTTGATGTTCAGTTTTTCGTTCATTTGTAGAAGTTCTTTTCGAAAGCCGTGAACTCATCCTTTCCTCTCACGCATCGTTTCCACCATGCCTCCAAGAACCCGAACCCGTAGCCCATGAGTTGTGTGAATGCTGCCACGATGCTCTTCATGCCAATCATGATGCTGTGGTTCTTGATGCTGGAATCGATGAATATAAGGAGAGCGTACAGTACTATGGGAATCCAAGGCAGCAGGAATACCCATTTCCATAATGAAGAATGGGCGGCATCGAAGTGCGTCATGGCGCGCCCGAAAGCGGAAATGAGAATCAGGGCGATGACTCCCACGGTGAAAACCATCGGCAGCAGATGCACTAGTTTCATTGTTCCCGGATGCAGTTTCTCCAAGTTGATGCGGGCGATGCCACTGTTGTATACCTGTCTGAAAAACTTGCGGAAGTCTGTACGTCGCTTATGCCATACCCATGCCCTTGGGAACAGTCTGGGCTGATAGCCGGCCTCCACGATGCGGTATGAGAAGTCGATGTCTTCGCCAAAGCGCATTTTTGAGAATCCGCCGAGTTGCTGGTAGATGTCTCGTCGAATGCCCATGTTGAACGACCGTGGAAAGAACTTGTCCAGTTTCTTCTTTCCTCCGCGTATGCCGCCGGTTGTGAAGAAACTGGTCATGGAGTAGGAGATGGCCTTTTGAGTGGGGGTGAACGATTCGTGGGCGCGGTCAGGTCCGCCGAAAGCATCGGCAGGCTGAGACGCAAGTTCTTCTTCCACCTCTTTTATATACGTGCGCGGGAGAACCACGTCGCTGTCGAGCACGATGAGATACTCTCCGTTGGCACGTTCTGCGCCATAATTGCGGCTTTGTCCCGGTCCGCTGTTCTGTTTCATAAAATATTTCAGGTCAAGTTGTTCTGTGTATTTCTCGCAGACCTCTTTGCACGGCGTGGCAGAGCCGTCTTCAACGATAATCACCTCGAAGTCCTTCTCCGTCTGCTCGGTAAGGCTTTTCAGCAGTTCGTCCACTTCGTCGGGGCGGTTGTATACGGGTATGATGAATGAATACTTCATTTGCTATATTGCTACTTCTCTGCAAAAATACGCAAAAAAGCCGAAAGCGCAAAACTTTCGGCTCTTTTTTGTAATGCCTGTCCAATCAGTCGGATTTGTACAACCGATGCTACTTTATGATTACCTTCCGTCCATTCTTGATGTAAACGCCCTTGGCGGGTGCATTCACGCGCTGCCCGTTCAGGTTATACACGGGAGCATCTGTCGGCTGCCTGTTTTCTACAGCCTCAATGCCGCTCGGGTCGCTGACGATTTCAAAACCGTAGATCTTCAGCAGATCGGCAGCCGACTTGGCGCGGCTTCCGCCCGCAGCCTTTGCTCCGGCAGCACCCATGCCGCCATAGATATACACGTAGGTCGGCTCGCTCACGTTATACGGGAACTTCACTTTCAGTTTGCCGTCCAGTTCCATCTCTATCGGTTCGCTGTTGCCAATCTTCACCTTCAGTACCATGTTGCCTTGCGTCTCTGCCTCCACCTTGATGCTGCCCTTGCCTTAGTTCACCTTGAACACGATGCCCGTGTAATTATCCTTGAAGTCCTCGCCGAAGATGTCCTTGCCATTGATGGCCGAATCGTCCGTCGGCTTATTCACGATGATGCATTTTTCTACTGGGTCGAAGCCGCCATCACCATTGCTGATGTTAACGAAAACATTGTCCACCACGGCTCCTTCAAGATTGGTATTCTCGTCAATCTTGTTGCCGATGTCAATGGGCTGTCCTTCTTCGACAGGAGTCAGTTCAGACTCGCTGCCTTCGTATTCTTTCCATTTCCCGAACTTATCTATGTACCACGTTTTCCATCCTTTCTGTCGAGCCGCGGCCACCTGTGATTTTGTTATCACGTTTTGCTCGTCGCTGTCAAAAGGACTAATGGGAACAAAGTCGCTATTAACGGTAGGAAGACTCTCAATCAGCGCGTCCATTGCAGATCCATTAATTTTGTTTTTATAGCATACAAAGTCACTTAAATCATTGTTGCTGGATACGTCTAATGAGGTAAGTTGGTTGTTGGAGCAATCAAAATATTCCAGGTTAATGTTCTTCGATACATTCAGCGATGTCAGAAGGTTTTCTCCGCAAGCCAAATCAGTCAGTGCCGCGTTATTCGTGATGTCAAGCGCGGTGAGCCGATTCCCTTCACAGTCAAGATTTACCAATGCGGTGCACTTTGTTACATTGAGAGAAGTTAGCGAATTGTAATTTCTAAATTTTGCCGATTTTCGAAAAACAAGATTCAAGCGGACGCTTCAATTTCCTTTATGTCTATTTTGTTTTGTCTTTATTTGCTCATGGGCGTTTCTGGTTTTTATAAGGTTATACATAAGAGGCTGAAATGCTGCGATTTGTCGGGCAGAATCAGCATGTCAACATCAGAGTCTGCACGTTGCTCGCCACGCGAATAGGAGCCAAAGAGCCATGCCTTCAAGACAGGCTGCGTCTTGAAGTATTCTGCTATCTGTTGTGTCATAGTTTGAATACTCATGGTCGACAATCAATTTAACTAAAGTTGTTTGCCCTATATGGACGATGCAAATATACGAAAAATTATGGTTAAAATGGAACGGAATTAGCAAGAAAAATGTTTATTGCGGCTTATGAGGGGAGTTGATTACCCGCGTGAATAATAAAAGGCAAGGATTTTCTTTGTCCTTGCCTTTTGGGAGTATGGTTCAATGCGGTCTTATTCCTTCACTCTCTGCAGGTAACTGCCGTCGCGAGTGTCCACCTGAATCAGGTCGCCTTCGTTGATGAAGAGAGGAACGCGCACCTCAACGCCTGTTTCCAGAGTGGCTGGCTTGGTGGCATTGGTAGCGGTATCGCCCTTGATACCCGGCTCGCTATGAGTGATGCGCAGGTTGGTCTTAACCGGCATTTCTGCGTAGAGAATCGTGTTGGTGTCGGCATCGCTGACCACTTCCACTACATCGCTTTCTTTCATGAAGTCAACGCCAGTGATAAGGTCTTTGGCAATGGGAATCTGGTCGTAGGTCTCCTGGTTCATGAAGATGTAGTCGGCACCCTCCTGATAGAGATACTGATAGGGACGACGCTCCACGCGCACGTCTTCCAGAGCCTCACCGATGTTGAAACGCTTTTCCAGCACTCGTCCGCTGACAACATCTTTCAGCGTGGTGCGCATGATGGTGTTTCCCTTACCCGGCTTCACGTGCAGGAAGTCGATACAGAAATACAACTTGCCATCCATGCGGATGCAAGTTCCTTTTTTAATGTCTTGTGATTTAATCATAATTTTTTATCTTATTCTGTAATTATTGCCGTTTTGCGGTGCAAAGGTAGTAAGAATTTAGAAAAAAACATAAAACTTTGGACTAAAAGTTGCATAAAACTTTGGTATTTAAAAAGAAATGAGTAATTTTGCACCCCAAATCAGAGTGAAAACCCGAAGATAATAACAAAATAAAATAAATAAAGCAATGAAAAGAACATTTCAGCCACACAACAGAAGAAGAGTGAACAAGCACGGATTCCGTGAGAGAATGTCAACCAAGAACGGACGCCGCGTATTGGCATCACGTCGTGCTAAGGGTCGTCAGAAACTGTCAGTTTCTGACGAGAACCACGGAAAGTAATCGCCCCATAGAGGTGAATAATCGTGTCCTCTGAAGAAAAATCAGCGGGAAAACAGAAAGAAGTAAGGCAAAGACTTTGCTTCTTTCTGTTTTTTTTGTACTTTTGCAAAATCAATCGTAATTATGACGACATCTGAATTCTTCAGCAAGTTCAAAAGTTGGCATCTGTGGAGTAACCTCTTTGCCATGCTGGTAGTCGTGGTGCTGTTATGTGTCGGTGTGAAGTATGGCATCGATCTCTACACGCATCACGGCGAGAAAGTGCATGTGCCTAATGTCAGGAACAAGTCGTTTGCCGATGCCGAGCACATCCTTAACGGGTTGGGGCTGGAAGTAAGTATCAGTGATACCGGCTACGTGAAGACGCTTCCGCCCGATTGCGTGCTGGAGCAGTCCATCGTTCCTGGCACCATCGTGAAGTCGGGACGAATCATTTATTTGGTGATCAATGCGGCCACCACGCCAACACTTTCCATTCCCGACGTGGTCGACAACAGCAGTTACCGCGAGGCTCGTGCCAAACTCATCGCCATGGGCTTCAAGGTGGGCGATCCTCAATATGTTCCTGGAGAGAAAGACTGGGTGTACGGCATCAGATGGAAGAACAGGCTGCTCGCCACCGGGCAGAAGGTTCCCGTGGATGCCCTGCTCATCATACAAGTGGGCGACGGCATGCGCGACCTGAATGATTCGGTGGCATACACCTACAAGAAATACGACGACTTTGAGGAAGTTGAAGAAACCGATCCCGAGGTGCAACAGCCAGAACCGGCCGAGACTCCCGTGGAGGAAGAGACAGATGAATTTGAAGAAGTATTGGAACCAGAATGACAGAGCCTGACATTGATGACATAGAATTGGAGGAAGGTGGTCAACTGTATGAGCATTTCCGTGTTGTTGCCGACAAAGGGCAGGTGCCATTGCGTGTAGATAAGTTTCTCTTTGACCATCTGCAGCATTCCAGTCGCAACCGCATTCAAAAGGCGGCTGATGCAGGTTTCGTTCATGTGAACGACCGCCCGGTGAAAAGCAACTACAAGGTTCGTCCGATGGATGTTGTCACCTTGATGCTCGACCGCCCGCGCTATGATGATACCATTGAGGCTGAAGACATTCCCCTGAACGTAGTCTACGAAGACAATGACCTGATGGTCATCAACAAAGAGGCAGGAATGGTGGTCCATCCGGGTTGCGGAAACTACCATGGCACGCTGGTCAATGCCGTGGCGTGGCATCTGCGCAATATGACCAGTTACGACCCCAACGACCCCGAAGTGGGGTTGGTGCACCGCATCGACAAGGATACGAGCGGCTTGCTGGTGGTGGCAAAGACACCCGATGCCAAGACCAGGTTGGGCGTGCAGTTCTTCAATAAGACCACCCACCGCAGTTATCAAGCCCTGGTGTGGGGAAACTTCACGGAAGATGAGGGGCGCATAGAGGGTAATATCGGTCGCGATCCCAAAGACCGTCTGCGCATGTCGGTGTTCTCTCCCGACAGCGAAATCGGCAAGTCGGCCGTTACGCATTATCGCGTGCTGGAGCGTTTCGGCTATGTCACCTTGGTGGAATGCATTCTCGAGACCGGGCGCACCCACCAGATCAGGGCGCACATGAAGCACATCGGCCACCCGTTGTTCGGCGACGAGCGCTATGGAGGCACGGAGATTCTGCGCGGAGAGCGTTCCTCCTCCTATCGGGCGTTTGTTCAGAACGGGTTCCGCCTTTGTCCCCGTCAGGCTTTGCATGCCAAGACGCTGGGCTTTGTCCATCCCACCACGGGCAAGCAGATGGACTTCACCAGTGAACTGCCTGCCGACATGAGCCAGTTGGTGGAAAAATGGCGGGGCTTTATCAGCGGCACCACGCGCGACACTTTTGAAGAATCATAAATAAAACAAGAACAAAAACGATTATATATATTAATAAGGTTATGGAACAATTAAAGAGAACGATAGCCATTGTCTGCGGAGGAGACTCTTCTGAGTATAATGTTTCCATGCGGTCGGCGCAAGGACTGTATTCATTCTTCGACAAGGAAAGGTATAATGTGTACATCGTTGTGATGCGCGGACTCGACTGGCTCGTGGAACTCAGCGACGGTACCACCACGCCCATCGACCGCAACGATTTCTCATTTCAGGAAAATGGCAAGTTGGTTGTATTCGACTACGCATATATCACCATTCATGGCACACCCGGCGAAAACGGCATCCTTCAGGGATATTTCGAACTGATACATCTGCCTTACAGCACCAGCGGTGTGCTCGTCGAGGCCATGACTTTCGACAAGTTCGTGCTCAACCAGTACCTGCGCGGCTACGGCGTGAGCGTGGCCGACAGCCTGCTCATCCGCCGCGGCTACGAGGAACTGGTCAGCGACGACGAGATAGAGGAGCGCATCGGTATGCCCTGCTTTGTGAAGCCCGCTGCCGACGGCAGTAGTTTCGGCGTGTCAAAGGTGAAGAACAAGGACCAACTGGCTCCTGCCATCCGCAAGGCGATGATGGAAAGCGACAGCGTGATGGTGGAAGGCTACATGGAAGGCACCGAAGTCACGGTGGGTTGCTATAAGACACGCGAGAAGACCGTCATCTTCCCGCCCACTGAAGTGGTGACCGACAATGAGTTCTTCGACTACGATGCGAAGTACAACGGACAGGTACAGGAGATCACGCCTGCCCGCATCTCCGACGATCTGACCAGCCGCCTGAGGCAACTCACCAGCCACATCTACGACATCCTGCACTGCAACGGCATCATCCGCATTGACTACATCATCAGCAAGGAACAGAAAATCAGCATGCTTGAGGTGAACACCACGCCGGGCATGACTGCCACCAGTTTCATTCCCCAGCAGGTGCGTGCGGCTGGCCTCGACATCAAGGACGTGCTCACGGAAATCGTGGAGAATCAGTTCTGCTAATTCATTAACCATCAGAGGGAATCAGAGAGCATGTCTCCCTGTCTTCCCCCTTTTTTCATTAAACGAGAATCCATGAACATCCCATCCAAATTCGACGACATCCGTCCGTTTGAGCCGCAAGAACTCCCCGCGGTCTATGAGAGGCTTCTTGCCGACCCGCAGTTCCTCTCGGTGCTGGCCTATCTCTATCCGCAAGTACCAGTGGAGGCCATCGCCCAGAAGATGAAAGCGTGCAACACCAATATGGATTTCCAACTGGCTTTCTGCTACGACTTCCTCAAGAACCTCATGGCGAAGGCCAGCAAGGGATTCGACATGGATGTGTCTGGCATCGACGTAGAAAAGCGCTACACCTTTGTCAGCAATCACCGCGACATCGTGCTCGATTCGGCCCTGCTCGACGTGCTGCTGGTGGAGGCCGGCTTCAAAACCACGTGCGAGATTGCCATCGGCGACAATCTGCTGTCGTTGCCTTGGGTGAAAGATTTGGTGCGGGTCAACAAGTCGTTCATCGTGGAACGCTCCCTTCCGCCGCGCCAGATGCTGATGGCCAGCAAGCGGCTGGCAGAATACATGCACTTCGTGATCAGCGAGAAAAACGACAATGTATGGATTGCCCAGCGCGAGGGGAGGGCGAAAGACAGCAACGACCGCACGCAGAGCGCTATTCTCAAGATGATGGCAATGGCCTCCGCCGAGAGCCAGCCCACCGATTCTCCCGTTGAGCGCCTGCGCCAACTGCACATCGTTCCGCTTGCCATCAGTTATGAGTTCGACCCCTGCGACTTCCTGAAGGCGCGCGAGTTCCAGTTGAAGCGCGACATTGAA
Source organism: Prevotella sp. UBA4268 (assembly GCA_002395135.1). Taxonomy (GTDB): domain Bacteria; phylum Bacteroidota; class Bacteroidia; order Bacteroidales; family Bacteroidaceae; genus Prevotella. The sequence goes on from DGWC01000084.1 coordinate 41,115, forward strand.
GGGTGGAAGAAGAGCAAGCACGACGACGTGGTGAGCATGCAGACGGGCATCATGGGGTATAAAGGTGAGGTTCACTATCATTGCGCCCCGTGCATTGACGATTTCCTTTGTCAGTTGCCGGCCGACCTTCCCAAGACCGAGGTCTTCGATGTTATTGCCGCACACATCGACGAAGAGATTCACCGCAACTACCGCCTTTATCCCGGCAACTACGTGGCTCTCGACATGCTCAGCGACACGAATGCCTTCGCCGGTCATTACACACCCGAGCAGAAGCAGCAGTTCGTGCAGTATATCGAATCGCAGTTGGCCAAGATCACGGATGTTCCCAACAAAGATGAGGCTTATCTGCGCGAGTGCATGCTGACGATGTATGCCAATCCGGCCGTCAACTATCTTTCCGCTAAATAAACCGAAGGATCATCATCCTGAAAAAGAAACTTGATTATTATTAAAAAGGAGGAGGCGCTTGTCATCACAGACAAAACGCCTCCTCTCTGTTTTTCTTGTCAGTAACTGTTGCCGCTGATGATTATTTCTTCAGTTTCACTTCCAGGTGCTCCAGCATATCGATGGTCATACGCTTCAGATCGTAGTCGGGAGCCCAGCCCCATTCGCGGCGTGCGCAGGTGTCGTCCATCTTGTCGGGCCAACTCTCTGCGATGCTCTGCTTCAGCGGATCCACCTGATACTCCATCTCAAACTGCGGACGGTGCTTCTTGATTTCGGCGAAAATGGTTTCGGGTGCGAAACTCATGGCCGTCACGTTGAATGCGTTGTGGTGAACAAACTTGGTAGGGTCGGCCTCCATAATGCTGATGGCAGCCTTCAGCGCGTCGGGCATGTACATCATGTCGAGCAGTGTTCCCTCTGCAATCGGGCAGATGAACTTCTCGCCCCTCACGGCGCTGTAGTAGATGTCAACGGCATAGTCGGTAGTGCCGCCGCCCGGAGGCGTTACGTAAGAGATGATGCCGGGGAATCTCACCGAGCGGGTGTCAACGCCGTATTTCTTCTGATAGTAGTCGCTCAGCATTTCCGTGGTAACCTTTGAGATGCCGTAGATGGTCTGCGGGCGCTGGATGGTGTCCTGCGGAGTGCCCCTGTGAGGCGTGTGCTTTCCAAACGAGCCGATGCTGCTCGGCGTGAACACGGCGCATTTGTTCTCGCGTGCCACCTCCAGAATGTTCCACAGTCCGTCAATGCCAATCTTCCATGCCAGTTTCGGTTTTGATTCGGCAACCACCGACAACAGGGCAGCCAGGTTGTAGATGGCGTCAATGTTGTATTTCTTCACAACGTCGGCAATCATCTCGCCGTTGGTCACATCGGCCAGGGCCGACGGGCCGCTCTCCTTCAGTTCGCCTTGCGGTTCTGCGCCGGTGATGTAGCCGGCAACTACGTGTTCGTTTCCGTAAATTCTCCTAAGTTCTCGGGTAAGTTCAGATCCTATCTGTCCTGTTGACCCAATCACAAGAATATTTTTCATGCTATTGTTGAAAAGTTATTAGTTTAAATGATGCTGCAAAATAAATGCTTTTTTTCGACATAATGTCACTTTGAAGTATAAAAAAAGTATAAAATCTCGCCTTTCTGCTAAATTATTTACAGAAAAAGGCCCTTGTTCCGAAAATTTTGACTTACTTTGCATACATAAAACCATCTGTTATTAACTTTAATAAATTGTATGTACGGAAAAATGAAAGATTATCTCTGCAACACGATTGCGGAGATTCGTGAAGCCGGACTTTACAAGGAGGAACGTCTCATTGAGAGCCCGCAGAAAGCCGCTATTCAGGTGAAGGGAAAGGAAGTGCTCAACTTCTGTGCCAACAACTATCTGGGTCTGTCAGACCATCCGCGCCTCATCGAGGGTGCCAAGAAGATGATGGATCGCCGCGGTTTCGGTATGTCGAGTGTTCGCTTCATCTGCGGCACGCAGGACAT
>DGWC01000084.1:43117-67134 GCA_002395135.1 Prevotella sp. UBA4268
GCGGCACGCAGGACATCCACAAGGAACTGGAGGCTGCCATCTCTGATTATTTCAAGACCGAGGACACCATTCTCTATGCTGCCTGCTTCGATGCCAACGGCGGTGTGTTCGAACCATTGTTCACCGAGGAGGATGCCATCATTAGCGATGCCCTCAACCACGCTTCCATCATCGACGGCGTGCGCCTGTGCAAGGCCAAGCGCTATCGCTATGCCAATGCCGACATGGCTGAGTTGGAGAAATGCCTGCAGGAGGCTCAGGCCCAGCGCTTCCGCATCATCGTTACCGACGGTGTGTTCTCAATGGACGGCAACGTGGCCCCGATGGACAAGATTTGCGATCTGGCCGAAAAATATGATGCCCTGGTGATGGTAGACGAAAGCCATTCGGCTGGTGTCGTCGGCGCTACAGGCCACGGCGTGAGCGAGTTCTTCAACACCTACGGGCGCGTGGACATCTATACCGGTACACTGGGCAAGTCGTTTGGCGGTGCCTTGGGCGGATTCACCACCGGCCGCAAGGAAATCATCGAACTGCTGCGCCAGCGCTCTCGTCCATACCTCTTCTCCAACTCGCTCGCTCCGAGCATCATCGGCGCATCTCTTGAGGTGTTCAAGATGCTCAAGGAGAGCAACGAGATTCACGACCGTCTGGTGGAGAACGTGAACTATTTCCGCGACAAGATGATGGCTGCCGGCTTCGACATCAAGCCCACTCAGAGTGCCATCTGTGCCGTGATGCTCTACGACGCAAAACTCTCTCAGGTATATGCGGCCAAGATGCAGGAAGAAGGCATCTACGTAACGGGATTCTATTATCCTGTGGTGCCGAAGGGACAGGCTCGCATCCGCGTGCAGATCTCTGCCGGACACAACCGCGAACAACTCGACCGCTGCATCGCCGCCTTCATCAAGGTGGGCAAGGAACTGGACGTGTTGAAATAAATCATTCAAGTTTCTGAAGTAGTTAAGTAGTCAGTAGTTAAGTAGTTAAAGCCAAATGTCTGGAGACAAAATATCAGCAAACCAAGTAATGGCTTCACTACTGACCGAAGGACGAGCGAAGCGATCACTACTTAACTTCTAAACTACAAAAGAAGTTGAGCGAATGCGAAACTTGAATAAATTATCCTCAGAGAATCTGGAATATCATGAACCCTGAAAGCCCCTTTCGCGCTTTCAGGGTTTTTCTTGTTTTTCTCAGCGGTGCAGAATCGCTGCCGTGGTCATGCTGCTAATATGTTAGAAACCAGTGGTTTGCGTCCTCGAAACGTATGCCATGGATGCCTGAAAGTGGCTGTTTCTGAAAGTAAATTAATTTAATTTACCGTGCAAATCAATATAATTTACTTTTCAAATTAATTTAATTTACTTAGCAAATTAATTTACTTTACTTGAGCGTTCCTTTGGTTTGGGGCGACTGTTCCGCTGCTTTGGGGGCACCATTCTGCCACTTTGCATCAAGTATCCTGCTATTAGGCATCAAGCATTCCGTCTTTTTGCATGCATCATTCAGCCGCAGTTCTATTAAGAAAGAAAACTCCTGAAATATTGTTAACAGATATGTTTTTTCCATAAAACAAGCCCCGCTCGCGCGCAGTTGTTTGCCCAATTCGCAAATAATCGCTATATTTGCCTACTAATGAGTGAATTTAGGCGGAAAGCCTTTGTCATTAAAGAAATGAAACCATTCACAAAGGCTCCGTATTTATTAACTAACAAAAAAATAAACTATGAAGAAATTATTTGTTTTAACAATGGCACTCGTGCTTGGAACATCTGTATCAATGGCACAGGGAGTGACCACAAAGAAAGTGGAGACAGAGAATCGTACCTCTTTGCCGCAGGCTCCCGTTACTCCTACAGCAAAGAAAAAGACCGTAGGATCCAAGACCGGCACACAGGGATGGATGTCAGACGATATCGTAATGCCCGATAAACCAGTGAACGAGAAGACTGGCAAGACCGTCAAGACTGCGAAAACCGTGGGTACCAAAACCTCTAAGACCGTAGGCACCAAGACCGGCACTCAGGGATGGATGTCTGACGACATTGTGATGCCCGACAAACCGTTGAACGAAGGAAAGGCAAAAGTGGCTGGTGCTGTGAAAGAGAATACGGATACAAAACGATAAACAACCGTTTTTTGGCTTTATAGAAAGGCTGCACGCTTGGCAGTGCAGCCTTTTCTGTATCTGGTGAATGCATCTGGCCGTGGGCTGCATGTAACTGGTGGCTCCCCTCCTTTTATGAACTGATCAGAAAAGACGTATGAGAAAGAACGTGAATGCAAGTGGCTTGCGGGTCGTGCTTTTCTTCGTGGCAGTCTGTGCCTTGCTGCTGATTGTCAATTTCAATACGCCGTTGGCCTCGTCAGATTATTTCTACCGCTTCTTTTTCAACGAGTGGGGACAGGCCGACAACAATCATCCGATTGCTGGCTTTGGCGATCTCTTCCAGTCGCAATGGAATCATTTCCTGCACACAAACGGGCGGCTGCCTGTTCATGTGCTTGTGCAGTCTTTTGTGGCTTTTTCCGGCAAATGGCTGTTCAACATCCTCAATCCCCTGTTTTTCTGCTGTTATGTATGGCTCATTGTGAAGGTGGCATTGCGCAAGGTCAGTTTGGTGTCGGTGGCGTTTGTCACCATGCTCCTGCTGCTGTTCATGCCGCTGTTTCATGCCTATTACTGTTGGTTTGCAGGCTCGGTGAACTATCTCTGGTCGTCGGTGCTGATACTTTTGTTCCTGTGCGCACTGCGCGCAAAGGAGGGAGAGCCGATGGGCTGGCGGTCGGTGCCGTTCCTTGTGCTGTCATTCTTTGCAGGATGGACGCACGAGGGCATTTCCCTGCCCATTGCCATGGCGCTGGTGGCGAGGACTTTGCTGTTCAGAAGATCGCCGAGGCGACTTCCTTTCTGCATGGAACTGGCCTTCCTGCTGGGGGCCGCCATGTGCGCGGTGAGTTCGTTACATCGCAGTCATGCAGCCGAGGCAAGTGACGCGGACGGCCTTTTATACAACTCGTTCCTGATACTGTGGAGTGTGTTCACCCAACTTCGGTTCTTCTTTGCGGCCGTCGTTCTGCTCATTCTGGCTCTGCTGCGGCGCAAAACGGGGCTGGTAACGTTTCTTGCGGAGAATTTCGTATGGGTGGTTTCCGTGCTCATCACCTTTGCCATCATCCTGTATGCACAGATGGAAGACAACCAGCGCGCGCTCTACCTGATAGAACTGGCATCGCTGATGCTCACTTTGCGGCTGCTGGCGCTGTTTGATGTCCGGGCGTGGGTGAGACAGACAGGCCTGACCGTGTCAGTGTTGGTGAGCATAGCCGTTTGCTTGGGAGCCTGTTATTGGTCGGTGAAGAACTACAGGGAGTTCCAGAGTCAGGAGCGCCAGATTCTGGAGGGGCATCCTGTCGTGCTGGTCGACTCCGGTTTCAGCATTCCGGCATTCTGGGAGCGTTACATCTGCCAGACCATAGGGCCGCGCGATGTTCCCGCCATGTGCTATCCCGGTCTGATGGCTTGCCGCGTGCGTGCCGCCTATTACGGCGTGGAGTCGGTCTGCTACCTGCAGCGCGAACTGCCGGAAATGATGCGCTGCCGCCCGGAGGCTTTCAACGAGTTTACCGATGGCGGTTTCATGCACTGCTACGTGATGCGCCTTGAAGAAGGCGAGCGCGTGGATGCGGTCTTGCTGCATGTGAGAAGGGCAGCGCGCGGCGAGGTGGCATTCCCCGACTGTCTGGTGTCAGCGTGGCTTCCGTTGTATGCCGACACGCTTTTAAACAGCAATTTCCAGTACATCAACCATGAGGGAGCCGATTATGTATGCGTCCCCAAGATTCCAGAGATTGACGGTCGCATCCAGTCTATAGAGTTACAAACATCAAAACAAGAGTAGATATGAAGAAAACAATTGTTTCGCTGTTTTTCATTGCCTTGGCATCGGCTTTTGCCGTGGCGCAGGATTACCATGAGGGTGTGGCCATGGTGATGAAGAACGGGAAATATGGATTTATAGATACGGCGGGCAGGGAAATCTATCCTTGCGTATGCGACACGGCAGAGAACTTCGTCGACGGTCTCGCCCGCATTCAGGTGGGCGAGTACATGGGCTGCATCAACCGTGAGGGCCAGGAGGTGATACCCTGTGTCTACTACGGCGTGGACAAGTTCTACGAAGGGCTCGCCCGTGTGAGAAAAGACCGGAAATACGGACATGTAGACCGCACGGGCGAAACCGTCACCCCTTGTATCTACGACGGCGTGTCCATCTTTAGTGAAGGCTATGCGCGCGTAGTGAAAGACGGCAAGCATGGCTATGTGGACCGCACGGGCAAGTTGGTCATCCCCATACGTTTCGACTATGCGTTCAATTTCCGCGAGGGACTGTCGTTTGTGGTCCTCGACGGCAAGTATGGGTTCATCAACAAGGAGGGTCAGATGGTGGTGCCTTGCATCTATGAAAAAGCCTGGAGTTTTCATGAAGGGCTCGCCCGCGTGAAGCAGGACGGCAAATGCGGTTACATAGACACGGCGGGCCGTTTGGTGGTGCCTTGTGTCTATGATGAATAAGAGCCTCGGAATGACGGGCTTGGGCCTTCTGCAAGAGGGGGGCGGTTGTCCTATAGGATTTCCTCCAGTGTGCGGAGGTCTTGCTCGGTGGTTGCCCAACTGGTGACGAACCGGCAGATGGTGTGCTGCTCGTCAAAAGGTCCCCAGTGGGTGAATTGCACCTGCTGTTCCAGTTGGTGCACCTTTTCGTTGTCTATAACCACAAACTGCTGGTTGGTGGGCGAGTCGATGTAGGGTTGATAGCCTTTGCCGAGAAGGATTTCTTTCATCCGCATAGCCATGTTGATGGCATGTCGCGAAATCTCCATATAGAGCGGTTCGCCGTGCCCGGCCGATTCGCTGCTTGAGAACAGTGCGTCGAACTGCACGCCTGTGAGCCTTCCCTTGGCAAGCAGTGCCCCGTGGCGCTTGATGATGGAGAAAAAGCATTTCGGGGCGTTGCCACGCGGAAATACCACTGCTTCGCCGCAGAGTGCGCCCACCTTGGTGCCGCCGATGTAGAGCACGTCGCAGTGCTGGCAGAGCCAGGGCAGGGTGATATCCGTGGAGGCTGCCAGTCCGTAGCCCATCCTTGCGCCGTCGATGAACAGTTTCAGGTTATATTCCCTGCACACTTCGTTGATAGACCGTATCTCGTCGGCCGTGTAGATCGTTCCGTATTCTGTGGGGAACGAGATGTATACCATGCCAGGCTGAGCCAGATGGTCGCGGCTCTCGTCGTTGACAAACCACTCCATATAGTTGCGCAGGTCGCCGGCATCCAGTTTGCCCATGTGTTCTTTCAGGGCAATCACCTTGTGGCCTCCAGCCTCGATGGCGCCGGCCTCATGGATGTTGATGTGTCCGGTTTCAATGGTAATCACAGCCTCATAACTGTGGAGCATGCCGTCGATGACGGTGGCGTTGGTCTGCGTTCCTCCCACCAGGAAGAAGATGTCAGCCTCGGGTTGTTCGCATGCCTTCCTGATGAGATCCTTGGCCCTTTGTGTATAGCAGTCGAAACCATAGGTGAGTGTCTGCTCCGCATTTGTTTCCAGCAGGTGCTTCACCACTGCGGGATGTGCACCGTTGTTATAGTCGCATTCAAATGAAATCATTTCTCTTCGTTATTAATTGGCGGGGACAAAGGTACTACAAAAAAACGAGATGCCAAGAAAAAACCGCAATTAGATTCTGAAAAGAGTGTCATTATTGATTCTTTTATCAGTATACTTCAAAGAAGCAACAGGGCGTATGCTGAATAATTTATGAATTTTTGCGTTTTTTAACAAGTAGGTAATTGCTATGTGCAATTATTTAGGTAATTTTGCAATCACTTACGCATGTAGCATGACTGCAGGTTTGTGCGTGGAAGTGCAAAATACAGAAATCGGAATTCAAAAAATCTAATTATGAAACTAACGAAACTTTGGATGTCTGCCGCCGTCCTCATTGTTTGCGGCACGAGTGTGTTGTTCATGGGATGTAAAGGTCAAAGCGCAGACATGCGCCCAGTGGCTGGTACGATTGAAGAACCCCTTCCCGCTGACTCTGCTCCCGCGAAGGTGCTGGCAGCCATCGACGGCGCCGCCCGTTTCCACCAGCATGAGATTCTGAACGACACGATGAATAATGTCTGCGTGTGGAGTGTCGACGAGGTGGACACCGCTTCAACCGAAGGCTTTGGCGTTGTTGTGCAGAAAGGTGCCGTCTCAACCACCTTTGCCAACCTCAAGCATACACGCCAGCCGATGGCCAGATATGACAAGGATGCCGATCTGCTCTGGTTTGCCAACAGCGCCCTGGAAGGCACTGGGGTAGAGGTGGAGCGACTCTATCAGATTCGTTTCCAGGAAGACGACAAGGCATTCATCGCTGCCGTTGTTGAGCCTTATGAGGTGCAGAACGCTTTGATGGAGCGCCTGAAATATAGCATCGACGGCGAAACGGTGTCTTTCTACGATGGCAAGCAGTCACTCGCCACGGCCACGAATACGGTGACCGACATGGGTGGCTTCGATGATGACCAGCCTGTATGGATTGGCGAGCAAATCCGTTTCGACTTGAGCGGCGAGGGCATCATCGTGAAGTTCGTGCCGGGCATCAAGTTCGTTACCGGTCTGGTGCTCACCTACGACGACATGCCCACATTCAGTGTTCCTGTCACGCTGGCAGCCGACGGAAGTATCTCTTTGGGCAGCATCACGAAAGATGCAGAATGATAGCATTGTCTTATAAAATGTAAATGGAACAATCACCCATGGCAGTTTTATCAGGTATCGTCAAAAAAGTATTACTTGGCATCGGTTGTGCGGTAGTTTCCTTGTGTCTCGCCTCGTGTACCACTGAGGAATACGAGACGGGCGACGGTGAGTATTCGTACATGAGGGCCGATTTCGTGGAAACGAAGACCAATCAGCAGGGAGCATTCGTGAGCGCCGTGACCGACGACGGGGAGGCTCTCACGTTTGATTCCCCGTTCACGGTTTCATGGAAGGCTGCGTCGGACAGCACCTATCGCGCACTCCTCTATTATAAAAAGAAGAGTCAGCAGGTGGAACCCATGTCGGTGTCGGTGGTCTCCGTGCCCAACGTGCGCAAGGCTTCTTCCATGAAGACCGCCATGAAGGCCGACCCCGTGCAGTTGGAAAGCATGTGGCAGAGCAAGCAAAACGAGTACCTGAACTTGGGCATTACGCTGAAGACCGGAAAACCCGACGATGCCGATTTGAGGCATGTGATAGGTGTTATCTGTGATACGATTGTTGCCAATGCCGGCAATCACCGCCATGTTCACCTGCGTCTGTATCACGACCAGAACAATGTACCGGAATACTATTCCTCGCACGTCTATATCAGCGTTCCCATGAAGCGTATTCCCGACGGTTTGGAAAAAGGAGATACCGTGTCATTTGCGGTGAACTGCTACGACGGGAAAAAGGAGAGAGTATTTGTCTATTAAAGGTGATGATTTCTTCAATCATGCCATTAAGCAAAAAATGACAAACAATAAGCAAGAAAGTATTATATTTTTATTGAAAATTGACTTATCTTTGCAAACGAATTCAAATAACTACTAATTAGTCATTATTTATATTATTCTAATAACCTAAGTAAATACTTAAAGTATGAATCAAAAATCAAGAAAGACAGCGCTGATTTTCGGTATCTGTGCGCTCTTGGGATTTGGTTATGCGCCACAGGCTCATGCCGATTCTGCTGTTAAGTCCGTTCAGACGGTGCAGCAGACCAAGAAAGTCACGGGTGTCGTCAGTGATGCGATGGGGCCGGTTATCGGTGCCACTGTCATGGAAAAGGGTACCGCTAATGGTACGGTAACTGATTTCGATGGTAACTTTACACTGAGTGTGAAGCCAAACGCCGAACTTGAGGTTTCGTATGTAGGATACAAGACTCAGGTCATCAAGGTGGGTGGGCAGTCAACCATCAACATCAAACTGGAAGAAGACCGCGCCATGCTCGACGAAGTGGTGGTTGTTGGTTACGGTACGATGAAGAAGAGCGACATCTCCGGTGCATCTGCCACCGTGGGTGAGAATGCCATCAAGGGCTCGATTATTACTTCTCTCGACCAGGCCCTGCAAGGACATGCTGCCGGTGTGAGCGCCGTTTCTACTTCGGGTGCTCCGGGTTCCGGTTCTTCCATCCGCGTGCGTGGTACGGCAACCATCAATGCCAATGCCGAGCCTCTCTACGTGATCGACGGTGTGATTGTGCAGAGTGGTGGTCTCACTGGTTACGACTACGGTCTGGGCGATGCCCTCGGAAACGGTTCTGTTTCCACCATTTCGCCGCTGTCAACCATTGACCCGCAAGACATTGTGAGCATGGAAGTGCTGAAAGACGCATCTGCCACCGCCATCTATGGTGCACAGGGTGCCAACGGTGTGGTGCTCATCACCACGAAGCACGGTAAGGCTGGCGAGGCAAAATTCTCATACAGCGGTTCGTTCTCTATCAACCGCCAGACCAAGCGCCTTGACATCCTTGACCTGCACGAGTATGCCGACTATTATAATGAGTACGTGCGCATAGGCGAGGCCTCGGCCAGTTCGCTGTTCCTCGACAAGGAACTGCTGGGCAAGGGAACCAACTGGCAGGATGCCGTGTTCCAGACTGCTCTGATGCACCAGCACCAAATCAGTGCTCAAGGTGGTACCGACAAGGTTCGCTACTATGTGAGCGGTTCTTACATGAATCAGGAAGGAACCATCATCGGTTCTGAATTCAACCGTCTTTCCGTGCGTGCCAACTTCGATGCCGACCTGAAGAAATGGTTGAAGATGGGTGTCAACGTGGCATTCTCTGATTCAAATGACGACCTGAAGTTGGCCGATGGTGAAGAGGGTATCATCAACTACTCACTGACCACTACTCCGAACCTGCCTATCTACGACATGGACGGCAACTATGCTTCCAGTTCTTACGAAGGTTCAAGCAGTCCTAACCCCATTGCCTTGGCTCTGTTGAACGAGAACAAACTGAACCGTCAGAAACTCAATGGTAATATCTTCTTCGACGTGTTCATTCTCAAAGGACTTACCTGGCACACTGAATTAGGTTTCGACTTGGGATGGAATAAGGCAGACCGCTATAAGCCAGTGATCAACCTGGCCACCTATCACCAGAAAAACAACACGGCTTCTACTCAGAAGAACTCAAGCAAATTCTGGCAGATTAAGAACTACCTGACCTGGACACATACTTTCGGCGACAAGCACAATGTGACGGGAATGGTCGGTCAAGAGGCATGGGAGTCGAAGTGGGACTATCTCAGTCTGACCAACACACTGCTGCCAAACGACAAGGTGCACAATGCTGCCCTCGGTACAGGTTCTCCTTCGGTGGGCGAAGGCTTTGGCGCAGCAGCCATGGCATCGTTCTTCACCCGCTGGACTTACAGTTATGATGATCGCTACAATGCCACATACACCTATCGTTATGATGGTTCTTCAAACTTCGGACCCAGCAACCGTTGGGCCGGATTCCACTCATTTGCCGTTAGTTGGCGTTTCACCAACGAGGCATTCATGAAAAACCTGACATGGCTGAGCAACGGTAAACTGCGTCTTGGATGGGGGCAGACCGGTAACTCAAATATCGGTGCCTATAAGTGGGGCGTAGGCTTGAAGCGCAACACCTCTGCCCTTGGCGTTAGTAACCGTCCTACCGGACTGGCCAACCCCGGTATTCAGTGGGAGAGCCAGGAGCAGTTCAACGTAGGTTTGGATATCGGTATCATTCAGAACCGCATCAACCTTACTGCCGACTGGTATCGCAAGGAGTCGAAAGAAATGCTGATGGATTTGCAACTTCCCGCTTACATGGGAACAAGCGGTAACCCCTCTTCTATGCTTGCACCTCCTGCAGGTAACTATGGTACGATTCGCAACACCGGTCTTGAACTGACGCTTAACACGCATCCGCTCGTGGGCAAGTTCGAGTGGGATTCTGAGTTCCAGATTTCGTTCAACAAGAACAAACTGGTGGCACTGAACGACGGTTCAGGCAACGTTTCACTTCCCGGTTGGGGACAGTGGGGCGGTCAGGAGCCACAGGTTGCCCTGACAGAAGTGGGCGGCTCGCTGTTCAACTTCTATGGTTACGTGTGCGACGGATTCTATACATCCAAGGAAGACATTGAGAATTCACCCACACCCATCAGACCTGCTGCCAACGGAGTGTACACCAAGAACAGCACCGTGTGGGTTGGTGATATCAAATACAAGGATATCAGCGGACCAGAGGGTAAGCCCGATGGCGTAATTGATGAGTTGGACCGTACCAACATCGGTTCGCCGCTGCCAAAGTTCACCTTCGGATGGACCAACACCTTCCGCTATCAGAATTTCGACCTGAACATCTTCATCAACGGTTCTTACGGCAACAAGGTGGGTAACTACAACAAGTATAAACTCACTCAGATGAGAAACACTTGGGTGAACCAACTCACCGACGTGCTCGATGCCATCCACTTGGAGCCCATCGATGCCAGCAAGGACTACTCTGCCGGTATCGACCGCGGCGACGGTGTGCTTATCTATAACTGGTATGATGATATCAACAACGTGAAGATTGGCAATCCCGGTGCCACATTGCCGCGTGTGAGTGGTATGGACCCCAACAACAACGTGCGTTGGAGCGACCGCTATATTGAAGACGGCAGTTACATCCGCCTGAAGAATATCTCGCTGGGTTATACGTTCCCGAAGAATTTTGTGAAGAAACTTTCTCTCGAAAGCCTTCGTCTTAGCGTGAATATCCAGAACCTGCTGACCATCACCGGTTACGACGGCTATGACCCTGAAGTGGGTACCAGTACACAGTCGAGTTTCGTTTCTGGATTGGATAATGGTCGTTATCCCTCACCAACAACTTATTCATTTGGTCTTAACGTAACATTCTAAATACAGGGAATTATGAAATTCATCAATATAAAAACAATTGCCTTGGTTGCTGTTGCCAGTCTTGGACTCACTGCATGTGATGATTTCCTTGACAGGCCTACCATCGACAACTATAATGCAGACAATTATTATAGTTCTGATACAGAGTGCCTCTCGGGTACATCTTATCTTTACAGCACGCCATGGAGCGACTTTACGCGTACCTATATTAAAGTAGGTGAGATATTGTCTGGTAATTACTATCAGGGAGATAAGGACTTGGCAGGAAAACTCTTGAATTTCACTGTCGACGCTTCAGATAATGAGTTGCTCGAAATGGCTAACTCTCTTTGGGCTGTGGTGGGTCATTCCAACATGGTGTACAGATACATCAAGGGTTCTACCGGTGCCTCTGAGGCAGTGAAGAACCAGGCCATGGGTGAGTGCCTCACGCTGAAGTCGGCCGCCTACTTCTTCCTTGTCCGCGCATACGGCGAAGTGCCTATTATTCACGACAACGCTGCCGAGATTGCCGCCAGCACGTATAACACGTTGCCGAAGGTGAAGAAGGCTGATGTCTATGAGTATATCATCATGACACTGGAGAAGGCTATCGAACTGCTTCCTGAAACGCCGATGCAGGCCGGACGCATCGACAAGGCTGCCGCAGAGGGATTGCTGGCAAAGGTTTATCTGACAAAGGCCGGTGTGAGCGGTGCGATTAACACTGAAGACCTGAACAAGGCTATTCAGTATGCGCGTGCCTGCATTGCACATCCAAATCACTCACTCATGCCCGAGTATTCTGACTTGTTCCGTCTGGCCAACAATATCAACCCCGAAACGCTGATTGCCTGGCGATGGAATTCAAGCAACAACGAATGGACTGACCAGAGTTTTATGCAGAACGACTATGCTCCAAAGGGCTTCGGCGACGATGACTGCTGGGGACAGTGGGCAGGTATGGGAACCAGTTTGCAAGAGGAATTCGGCATCAAACTGCTCGAACAGACTCCTGAGATATGGCTCAACAACCGCGACAAGCGCTTGAAGGCAACCATGATGCTTCCCGGATTTAAATATGATTATTTCTGGACGGATAAGGGCGGCTTCGACATGTTGAAGTTTATCTATGATGCTAAATACAATCCGTCAGTAGAGATTAACGACGAGAAACAACCGTGGTTGGCATCTCCCACCGGCTCATGGCCTGTGAAGCATCTCTATGGAAACAATGCCGACCACACGGCTGGCGTTGGTTATCCTGCTGCCCGTATGGCAAACAGTTTGTCTACCCCGCTGCTCCGTTTGGCCGACGTTTACCTGGTTCTGGCTGAGGCAAAGACCATTCTTGCCAACCCGACGAGTCCGCAGAGCGCCTCTACCAACGACAGTGAGGCTCTCAATGCCATCAATGCCGTGCGCGTGCGCGCCGGTCTGCCAGCACTGAGTACCGTTAGGTTTGCTGATATATGGAAAGAGCGCAGACTGGAGTTGGCCTTCGAGGGCGACCGCTGGTACGACTATGTGCGCGTGAGTTACTATAATCCCGATTTCTGCGCCAATGAGTTGAGAACGCAGAAGCGCAACGTGATCGGTAATGGTACTTTGGACGTAATCTACAGAAACTACTATAATACTGGCGACTGGGTGGTTCCCGCCACAGCAGAGTATGATACCAAGACACCTGCTCCCGTCGTAGAAAACTTGATGAAAGAAGATCCGGATTCGCACAAGAAGTATTTCGTTCTTCCGTTCACGGCACGCGATGTGATCTTCAATCCCAATCTGGCTTCAAATGCTGAGGCTCAGCATGTTGATGTTCGTGAAACTTACAGTTATTAAATCTAATAAACAACATAAGGATTATGAGTATTATTAATCATTATACTAAAGTGTTGTTGCTGGCTATGGTGGCCATCAGCACCGTGGCTTTTACCTCTTGTAAGGACGAACCCGATAAGTTCGAGCCCACAGGCGGAAAACCCACCATCAAATATATCCGCTGCTTGTCTTCAGAAATCCATGACTGGAGAGACGACCCCGGAACTGTTTATACCGACGGGCAACTCGTTACAAGTGCTTCTCCCGGTAACGCACTGGCTATTATCGGCGAGAACATGCGCAGCGTGTATGAAGTCTGGTTCAACGACCAGAAGGCAGCGCTCAACCAGAGCACGCTGACCGACAATACGCTCTTTGTTTCCATCCCTGGAAATGTTCCCGGCGTAGTGACCGACAAGATCTATTTCATTACTACTGGCAAGGATACCGTTGCTTACGACTTCAAGGTGCTTATCTCGGCTCCTGTGGTGAATGCCATGCCAAACGAGTATGCAAAGGCTGGAACCACACAGCGACTCCGTGGTAACTACTTCATCGACGACCCCAACAAGCCGCTCACCATCTCATTCCCAGGTGAAGGTGGAACGTTGATTCCTGCGAAGATTACGGAGATTGACGAGAATTTCACTTATGTGGATGTCGTTGTTCCTGAAGGCGCTGTGGCCGGTCCTATCGTTGCCACCTCTGTATACGGAACCTCCAAGAGTTCGTTCTGGTATAAGGATAACCGCGGCATGCTCTTCGACTTCGACACGCCGAATGCTGTTTCCAGCGTTGTGCTTGACATGCATGCATGGAACGGACACTACAGTTCTGATGCCGACGATACCAGCATTTCTGGCAAGTACTGGCAGTTTGGTAACGGCACGGCAACCTTCCCCGGTGCAAAAGACACCGGATGGCCTGATGAGTCTTGGGGTTCGTTTGCCTACTGGCCCGGTAACTGGGAAACTCCAGAAACCTTCAAGGCATATCCCCGTCTGTATGACTTGGTCGACATGTCAGGATGGGCTGACATGACCATGAAGTTCGAGATGTGCATTCCCGCTTCCAATCCTTGGAAGGGCGGTGCCATTCAAATCGTCTTCGCAGGAACCGACCGCACTACCTTTGGCGGTGGCGGCGTGGATGCCTATGGCAATACCATTCATGCGCAGACCAACGACTATCTGAACGATCCCGCTGTGCCTCGTGCTCTCTATCGTCCTTGGACTGATACTGGCAGTTACGACACCAATGGTGAATGGATTACAGTGTCGCTCCCGCTGGCAGCCACATTCGTTTATTCTTACGATGGTTCACTCTGTCCGGCATCGCTGAGCAAGGATTCATTTGCCAGTTTGTGGATGGCTCTCTATGGCGGAGGTATTGAAGGCACGGATTGCCAGCCCATTATCAAGATTGACAATATCCGTATTGTTCCTAATAAATAATATATTAATGTATAGAAGGTATGAAAAAGTATAAGAATATATTCATGCTGTTGGTGGTAGCCCTCGTCGGGCTATCCCTGGCAGCGTGCAGCGAGGACGACTATGATACCAACCCGTATAACAAGTCGGGTGTCAATCTGCTGGCTTTTGGTCCGTCGCCCAACACGCGTTCCAGCGAAATACGTATCACGGGAACCAACTTTGACAAAGTAACCAAGGTGGTATTCCCCGGTGGAACGATTGAAAGAGCAGGCAAGACAATCAGTCTCAAAGGAGCCGATGTGGAAAGGTCTGGCTTTAATTCCTCAGACAATGAGAACATTTATGTGAATATTCCTGACGAAACCGTTCCTGGAAACATCCGCCTTGTGGTGGGTACTGACACGGTCGTTTCTGAGGGTGTGCTTACTTTCGAAGAGCCTATCGAGGTGACTTCTGTATCTCCCGTTGCCGGTCTTAACGCAGGCGATGAGATTTCAATCAAGGGTGACTATGTGTACAACATTGCCGAGGTGGTATTCTCTTCTGGCGTTTCTGGCGCTCCTGTTGCTGCCGAAGACTTTACTTATGTGTCGCGCAATGAGATTCGTCTCCGTGTTCCGCTTGCTGCTGAGTCGGGTGTTCTCACTATGAACGACGGCGCAGAGTGGGAGTTGGAATACAAGACTCCTGTAGAAGTGCTCACGGCAACAGTCACTGGCGTTACAGAGTATGCTGACTTCGGACAGCAAATCCAGATTACAGGTACCAACCTGCACACTGTTGAGAGCGTATTGTTCCCAGGTGGTGTGGCTGCTGACTTCTCCGTTTCTGCTGACAACAAGACCATCACGGCCACCGTTCCCGCAGAGTGCCGCACAGGTGCTATCTCACTGCTGCTCTACTCTGGCGCTGCTCTGAGCACCGATGAGTTCTCTGTTCCCACTATCAGCATCGCTTCGGCTGAGCCAAACAAGGACCTGATAGAGGGTGACGTGGTGACGCTGACCGGTGAAAACTTCGACCGCGTGATTGGTGTTTCGCTGCCAGGTCATGGCGATTTGGCCGCTGAAGATTACGAAATTTCGGGCAACCAATTGGTATTTGTTGTTCCTGAGGATATGACCGACGGCGACGTGGTGCTGACTCAGAATGCTTATATCTCAACATCTATAGGAGTTGAAATCCGTAAGATGGAAGGTGTTGTCTGGATGGGCAAGCATGATATTATGGGTTGGAGCGCATTCAGTGTAAACAACTGGGATGGCGAAAAGTGGTTGAAGTTCCAGGAAGCAATGAGCAAGCCTGGTCAGTTGACACTCCACTTTGTGGTTACGGGCGACGACCCCAAGTACAAGATCCGTATGGGCGACTGGGGAACTCGTTTGAGCGATGCTGCCCAATATGAGGAAGGTGAAGAGTTTATAATTTTCCCGAATAAGGAGAATCCTGATCTCGTTATCAACCTGACTGCTGATGAAGTTGCGCAAATGTGGTCTGATGGTGGCAAAGGTATTGTCATCTGGGGTGACGGCTTGCAGTTGCAGTACATCAAGTATGTGGCTGCTGGTGCAGAGCGCACCATTTGGGAAGGCTTCTATGACCTGAGCACTGGAGAACAGCCTTATATCGGTTCTGACGCAGGTCTGGAATTTAAAGAACTTGAAGTTGCAGCCGGTAACGTAGTTCGATTCTATATCGAGCCAACAGAAGAAGGCTGGTATTTCGAGGCATTTGAAGGCCACTGGGGTCCAAAGTACGGCAAATGGGATGCAGAAAACACTGGTCTGACAGTAGGTCAGCAGGGAGTTGCAGCCCTCACCTTGACACAAGCCATGATTGACGCTGCATATACCCAGCAGGGGTGGGGCGGTATCTTCGTGGTACAAGGAAAGGCCAAGTTGACAAAGGTTACGGTTGCTCCACTCTAAGCAACCTCTGTACATAAAAAAGAGGCGCAACCATGCGTTGCGTCTCTTTTTTCACTTAAATGAATCTATGAACAAAAAGACAATGATGCTCGCAGTCTGTGCTGTCATGTTGCTCGCAGCCTGCAGTGGAAAGAAGGAGCGCAAGGCAACTGGCTCGGAACTGATTGAGGATGTGGCACGGTTTGGCATCGACACGATAGAGGCAAAGCCGGGCGATATGCTATGCGACGAAACGGTTGACGGGGTTTTACGCCATTATCCTGAACTCTATCATGCCACGCAGAAAGCAAAAAAGGCCTACGAAAAATGGGCAGAACAGTCAGAGCAGACTCATTTGAACATGAAAACAAAGACCATGGACATTGCCGCCATCCTGCAGGAAACGTTCTTCGGCGAACAGACGGTGGATGCCGACAGTGCATGGCAATATCTGAACACGATTGACAGTCTTTATATACAGGCTATTGGCTCTGTGCCCGACGGACAACCTGACACTGACATGCTGAAGTCTTCTGTAGGACGCACGCGAAAGGCCTGGCAGGCTTACACGCAGCGACTTCAGGATATGACAAGCACCATTCCGACGAGTTGCACGCAGCGTTTCCTGTCAACCATCAAGGACAAGACACGAAGCCTGACCGACGAAAACTACTACAAACGGATTAAATAAACAAAGGACATGAAGAAACTGAAAACACTCATTTTGATTGTCATGTCGTTGCTCGCAACGAGTCATGTCGTGGCCGAGATACCGCAGACACCGGTCACCGCGTCGACGGATGCAGCCAAGACATTGTATAGTTACTTCCTGGAACAGTACGGCAAGAAGACCATTTCCAGCGTCATGGCCGATGTGAATTGGAACAACAATTGTGCTGAGAAGGTGAAAAACCTTACCGGCAAGTATCCGGCCATGAACTGTTACGACTTTATTCACATTTGCTTCTCACCGGCCAACTGGATAGACTATACCAATATCAAACCCGTACAGGACTGGCACGAGGCTGGCGGCATCGTGCAGTTGATGTGGCATTTCAACGTGCCCAAGAAAGAAGGCGACAGCGATGTGACTTGCACTCCCTCGGAAACAACCTTCAACGCCAGCAATGCCCTGAAGAGCGGTACATGGGAGAACAAATGGTTCTACGAGCAGATGGACAAGGTGGTGGCTTCTATCCTGAAACTGCAGGATGCCGGCATCGCCGCAACATGGCGTCCATTCCACGAGGCTGCCGGCAATGCTACGCATAAGCAACAGGCCTCTTGGACCAAGTCATGGTTCTGGTGGGGCGCAGACGGTGCCGAAACTTACAAGAAACTGTGGACCACCATGTATGACTATTTCAAGCAGAAAGGCATCAAGAACCTCATCTGGGTGTGGACCACACAGAACTACAACGGCAATAGTGCTGACTACAATCAGGATACTGACTGGTATCCTGGCGACCAGTACGTAGACATCGTGGGCCGTGATCTCTATGGCTGTACAGCCGATCAGAATAGTCAGGAGTTCAAGGAGATTCAGGAGTGCTATCCCAACAAGATGGTTGTGCTGGCAGAATGCGGCAACGGCAATAATAACGACCCAGCCAAGATGGGCGATGCCTGGGCAAAAGGTGCCAAGTGGGGTCATTTCATGGTATGGTATCAGGGTGGACAAGGTTCTACCGACACCATGTGCAGCGACTCCTGGTGGAAGAATGCCATGAGCGATGCCAATGTCATCACCCGCGACCAGTTGCCAAACCTGATTCCCGGTGCTGTCGTCTTTGAGTCGGCTACCGATGCCGTGAAGAACATGGGTGTGGGATGGAACCTTGGCAACACGCTCGAAGCCAACAACCAAAACGAAACCGACATGACCAAAGCCGCTTACTGGGGACAGCAAGACCTGACATCAGAGACGTGCTGGCAACAGTTCGTCACCAAGCCCGAACTCATGAAGATGTTCAAAGAGGCTGGCTTCGGTGCCATCCGCGTTCCCGTCACCTGGTATAATCACATGGATAGCGAAGGCAATGTGGATGCTGCATGGATGAAACGCGTTCACGAGGTGGTCGACTACGTCATTAGTCAGGGCATGTACTGTATCATCAACGTCCACCACGACACGGGTGCCGACGGCAATAACTACAAGTCTTGGCTCAAGGCCGACACGAATAATTACAGTACCAATAAGTCGCGCTATGAGAATCTGTGGAAGCAGATTGCTAATGAGTTCCAGGACTACGACGAAAAGTTGCTGTTCGAGAGTTATAACGAAATGCTCGATCCATATAACTCATGGAATTTCGCTTCGTGGAACACCTCTGGCCAGTATGACGCTGGTGTAGCCCTGAAGGCCTATAATGCCATCAACAACTATGCCCAGTGCTTCGTTGACGTGGTGCGTGCCACGGGCGGCAACAATGCACAGCGCAACCTGATTGTCAACACCTACGGCGCATGCAACGGCAGCGGCACATGGAATACGCATCTCTCTGATCCGCTCACAAAGATGAAACTGCCCAACGGCGAGACGAATCACATCATCTTCGAAGTGCATGCCTATCCCAACATCGAGAATCTTTCAAGTGCAAAGACTGGTGTGGACAACATGATCAGCACGCTCAAGGACAAACTGGTGTCAAAAGGTGCGCCTGTGATATTCGGTGAATGGGGTACGAGCAACGTAGATGCCGGTGCCGGAAAGACCGATTACGATGTGCGCAGAAGCAGTCTGCTGGATTTCGTGGACTATTTCGTGAAGAAGACAAAAGAGAACGGCATGGCCACCTTCTACTGGATGGGACTCTCTGACGGCATGTCTCGTCTCTATCCGGCATTCGATCAGGCCGACCTGGCCAAGGCCATCGTGCAGGCTTGGCATGGCACAGGCTTCAATCCTGTGCTGCCCGAAGTCGGCGATTTCGGCGAGTCTTCGATGTCGGCAACGGTCAATTACACCAACCAGTGGGCCGAACTCAATCTGTTCCAGGGCTCTATCAGTTCGGCTGATTATAAGAGCCTGCAGATAGAATTGCAGTCAGCACCTGGTGTGGGAGCCGTTCAGTTCAAGGTCTATGATTCTAACAAGACGCAGGATTTCTCGCAGGCCAGCAGCACATTGGTGTTTACATCGGCCATGGGAACTATCACGCGCATCACACTGCAATGGAAAAAGGCCACCGAAGGCAGCGTGCGCGTCAAGAGCGTATGGCTTATTAAGAAAGACGGCACCAAGGTGCCTGTGACCATCAGCCCCTATTGGGGATGCTCGATGACAGATGTTGATGTCTCTACAGGCATTAGTGACATCAAGTATCAGCCCATGGAGGATGATGCCATCTATAATCTCAACGGTCAGCGCGTGCAAACGCCAACACGTGGTATTTACATCCGCAACGGAAAGAAATACATTCAGCGGTAAGCGTTGATAGAAAGAAAAAACAGGTGTTTGGCTTGTAAAGTGCCAAACACCTGTTTTTTTATGAATCAAATGCCGTTCTTATCGGTATGCTTTTATCAACTTTCGATAAGTGTTAGTATGCCTTTTACAGGCTTTCCAGCATGCGCTTGATAACCACCGAGCAGGATATCTCGCGGTTGGCAGCCTCGGGAATGACGATGGAGTCGGGGCTTTCAATCACGTCATCGGTGACAATCAGACCACGACGCACAGGCAGGCAATGCATGAACTTGGCATTGTTGGTCCACGACATGTGCTCTGTGTCAACGGTCCACGACATGTCCTTGCTGGTTATCTTGCCATAGTCGGCCGCATGGGTGATACCGGGATTGCTCCAGTTCTTGGCATAGATAAAGTCGGCTCCTTCAAAGGCTTTCTTCTGGTCGTATTCCACGCGGGCATTGCCCACGAACTTCGGATCCAGTTCATAGCCTTCGGGATGTGTAATGACCAGGTCGATGTCGTCGGCAGCGTTCATCCACTGGGCGAAGGAGTTGGGGACAGCCTGCGGCAGGGCGCGGCAGTGGGGAGCCCAGGTGAGCACAACCTTGGCGCGCTTCTCTTTTTTGTACTCCTCGATGGTAATCAGGTCGGCAAATGCCTGCAGCGGGTGCACGGTGGCTGTCTCCATGGCAAACACGGGCTTGCCGCTGTATTTGATAAACTGGTTCAGCACCGTTTCGGCATAGTCGTATTCGCGGTCGGTGAGTCCTGCGAAACTTCTCACGCCAATCATGTCGCAGTAGCAGCCCATCACCGGAATGGCTTCCAGCAGATGCTCGCTCTTGTCGCCGTCCATGATGACACCGCGTTCCGTCTCCAGTTTCCATGCACCGGCGTTCACGTCGAGTACAATAACGTTCATGCCCAGGTTCATGGCTGCCTTTTGTGTGGAAAGGCGTGTGCGGAGCGAATTGTTGAAGAATATCATCATCAAGGTTTTGTTCTTGCCCAGATGCTGATATTTATAACGGTCGTTCTTAATCTCTTGTGCTTCGGCGAGTGCTTGTCTGAGGTCGCCGATATCCTCTACATGAATAAATGACTTCATATCTTTACCTTATTTAATAATTACGATTTCGCTTTTTTTACATTTTCTCTTTATCAATCCTTCATCTTGTCATCCCTTCACTCTTCCTACAGTCTGATGCCCAAAGAGGCATTGACGAACCAGTCGTTCAGATAACCGTGGAAATCCTCTTGATGGTAGCGGAAGTTGCTGAACTGTCCGTAGGCATTGAAGAAATAGCGCCCGAAGTTATAAGTCAGTGACAGACGCGCGTCGAAATTGATGGCGAGTCCGCCGTTATAGGTGTCTGCTCCAAGTTTGTTGATGCGGTAAAGCGGGTATAGAGCCTGTTCAACCGCCTCGCCATCCATGTTATTGTCTTCAGAATTCATATATGGCCCCCAGAGTTCATCAATGTTGGTAGAATAGTTATATATCCTCATCTTATTGACAAATGTGAGCATGGGCATGGCCATCACGCTGATGAGCAGTCCTTTGGCAGGCACCCAGTTGTAGGCATAGCCCATGCCGACACTCGCTTGCCATAATTTGATGGCACCAAGTCCATTCATTAAGTCTATGATGTCGGCATTGCGATGGGCGGCGTAGTCGGTACGTCCGTAGAAATACATGGCTCCAGCCATCAGCGATCCGGCAGAACGCTTCTGGATAACAGACTGGTCGTAGGCTGCCGCATAGGAGAAATGCTTTCCGTTGAAGAGATAATAGCCGTCGGCAATGACGGTGTGGCACTTGATGGGTTTGCCCAATTGAACCTTTTCATGAATGATGTCTTCCTTGTCGCCCATGACCTCAGCGCTGAATCTGAGGTTCGGATTGCTGTTCTCGAAGTTATGGATGCGCACATTCACGCCATAGGCACCACCCATGGCCCCAAAGGTGAAATAACTGCCCTTGTCGCCTCCGACGTTCACGCTATAGCCAATGCCGTAGCCCCGGTAGCCAGCCCACACACCGGCGTAGGAAGACGGCTTCGTCTTCAGTCGTGGCTCTGCAGATAAACTGAGAAATTCATCCCTATCTTCTGCTGCCATCTTCAAGTCGCTCTGGTTGACATTGCCTTTCAACATAATCTGCCAGGGCTCTTTCGGGGCATCGATATAGCGGCGGTCTACGCCTTTGACGGCAGCAGAATCGATGAACGTGCCCACTTTCTTGAGCAGTTTAATCGGATTGCCAGCCATGACAAAGGTTGTCTGTAGCAATACGGCGACGGTTAGTGTGAAGAGTCGTTGACATTTCATGGTTTTGTGAATGATAAAATATTAAGGGCGTGTCTGTCCTTCGCCTTCGATAATCCATTTGTAGGTAGTGATTTCTTCGAGAGCCATAGGACCGCGTGGACCGAGTTTCTGGGTGCTGATGCCAATCTCGGCACCTAAGCCGAACTGTGCGCCGTCGGTGAACGAGGTGGGCGCATTCCAGTAGACGCAGGCTGCATCTACATTCGCTTGGAACTTGTGCGCTGCATCCTTGTCCATGGTGATGATGCACTCGCTGTGGCCGCTTCCATACTGGCTGATGTGCTCCAGGGCTTCATCCAGTGAGGCAACGGTCTTAATCGCCATCTTATAGTCCATGAATTCCATGCCGAAACAGTCTTCGCTGGCGGGTTCCAGATACGGATAATGGTTGTGAAGCGCTTGCAGCGCCTGTTCGTCGGCATAGATGGTGACATGTTTTTCGGCCAGGGGCTTGCACAGAGCGGGCAGGTCGGCGAGCCGGTCTTGGTGAATAATCAGGCAGTCGAGCGCATTGCACACACTCACGCGGCGCGTCTTGGCATTCTTGATGATGGCCTTGCCCATCTCCACGTTTCCCTCCTTGTCGAAATAAGTATTCACAACGCCTGCACCGGTTTCAATGACGGGAATCCTGGCGGTGTTCCTCACAAAGTCAATGAGTTTCCTGCCCCCTCGCGGTATACATACATCTATGTATCCCACGGCATTGAGCATTTCGCCGGTCGCCTCGTGTGTGGCAGGCAGCAATGCCACGGCGTCGGTACTGATATGGTGCTTTTTAAGCACTTCGTGCACGATATCTACGGCCACGCGATTGCTGTTGTCGGCATCTTTTCCCCCCTTCAGCACGCAGGCATTCCCGCTTTTGAAGCAGAGCGAGAATACGTCGAAAGTTACGTTGGGGCGCGCTTCATATACGATGCCGATGACACCGAAGGGCACGCTCACCCGATAGAGGCGAAGCCCATTGTCGAGCGTCTTTTGTCTGGTGATGCGGCCGAGAGGTGAGGGGAGCGTAGCCACCTTGCGCATGTCGCCGGCAATGGCTTCAAGGCGCTGCTCGTTGAGTTGAAGGCGGTCGTACAGAGGGTTGCTCTTCTCCATTCTCTTCAGGTCTTCCGCATTCGCTTTCAGCATGCGCTCCTGGTTTTCCAGAATGGCATCGGCAACATCGGAAATCACCTGGTTGCGCTGTTCATCAGAAATGCCAACGAGCGTTCTTCCCGCTTGTCTCACTCTCTTGAATGTCTCTTGCAGGTCCATCATTGTTTTATTTTGTCGTAAATTCTGTGTGTGGAACCATCTCTGGCTTCGTCATCAGGTCTTGCAGGATATGGTCGCGCCTGCCGTTGGCAATGATCACGCGTATGCCGCTGGCCGAGATGGTGCTGGCCGTATGATATTTCGAAAGCATCCCCCCGCGACCATGCGTGCTCTTCTCCGTCTGGATATACTGTGAGAGATCAGAACCCGGCGACACCTCTGCAATCAGTTCCGACTTCGGAAGTCGGGGGTCGCCAGTATAGACACCGTCGATGTTGCTCAGCAGTATAAGCACGTCGGCCTTCATCATTTGTGCGATGAGGCCCGACAGTTCGTCGTTGTCGGTGAACATCAGTTCGGTTACGCACACCGTGTCGTTTTCATTCACAATGGGCAGCACCCCGTTTTCGAGCATCACGTTCATGCAGGCCTGCTGGTTGTCATACTGTTCTCCGGGCATGAAGTTCTCTTTCATGGTGAGCACCTGGCCGATGTGGATGTGGAACTCGCGGAAAAGGTCGTAGTACAGTCCCACCAGTTTTACCTGTCCGATGGCAGAGAACAACTGTCGCTGCTCAACAGAGTCAAGGGTATGGTCAACGGCCAGTTCGCTCCGCCCGCAGGCCACGGCACCCGACGACACAAGTATCACCTCATAGCCTTCGTGCCGGAGCCATGCCAGTTGGTCAACGAGTGCCGACACCCTCGTCACATCCAGTTTCCCGTCCTCGCGTGTCAGCACATTACTGCCCACCTTTACAACGATGCGTTCTTTCATATTTGTCACAATTCTTGATGCTTGGTCAGATCATTCAATGGGTTATTTCTGGTCGCGCTCGCGGATCTCCACCCGGCGAATCTTGCCGCTGATGGTCT
>DGWC01000063.1:0-6959 GCA_002395135.1 Prevotella sp. UBA4268
GCCCATCTGTATGTCGTGGGCAATGACGAGTTCGCTTTGCAGACGCTCTTTGCTGGCTGTTGTCGCCTTCAGGTCCTCAATGTGTTTTTTCAGTGAAGCCTGCATATACTCGAAAGCATTGCGCAATTGCAGCAGTTCGTCCTCAGAATGAATATCTGGTAGTTTCGTGTCAAGGTTGCCTTTGGCAATGGAAACGGCCGACTCGGCAAATTGGTTCAGCGGTTTTACTATCTGGTAGATTGCCCGTGTGCAGAAAATGAACAACAGCAGGAGGCCAGCAATGAACACGACGAAGCCGTATTTCACAATCTGGTGAGTCTGCGGCAGGGTCATGCTGTCGCCAGTAAAATAGAAAAACATGACCATTGCCACCAGCAAGACAATCGCCGCAACCCCCATGATTCTGAAACTGAGTCTTGCTGCAAATGATTTCTGGTAAGCCAGGTCATACTCGTAATCAAAATTCGGTTCCTCTACCATAGCCTGTTTCCTCTGCTATCTTTTTTTTGCAAATATATGAAAAACAAGCCAAAGTTCCAACAATAGAGGAAATTTTTATGACATAATTATTGTTAAAGACTTTGTTGTTCTACCTTATAGTTTCACGGCGTTCCACCCGTAGTCCTGATAATAATTGACATTCATTTGGTGACGGCGCACATACTCTTTCAACTGTTCTTTTCGGGCCGCTTCTCTGATGCCTTCATTGGAGTGCATGTTCTGGAAAAGGTCGAAATGTTTTCCGAAGATGCGCTTGGCGCTGGCCATGTTGCCGGCTCCGTCCTCAGTCTGTTCAAAAGCCGTTACCACGGGCTGTCCGTTTCGCATCTGTAGCGTCATACATCCGGGGTGGTTGCCACCCGATACCGTTTTCAGCGTATCGCCTGCTATCTGATACCACATCACCCAACAGTCACACCATATCCGTGACTTCATGGAATTCTTTTCGTCGGTGGCCACTATCAGCAGCGAGGGAATACAAATGTCGCCTTTCAGATAATGTTCCCCAATCTCTTTTGCCAGATACTCGCTCATGGCATCACGCACGGCTTGTTCCTTGCGGTTGATGGCGATATGCCGCTGGCAGTCCTTTTTGTGTTCGTCGAAGTCGGCTATCATCCATTGTCCATTCACCAGTTCCATGTATAACTGGTGTTCCTCTGTGCCGTTGTCCTTGTCGAAAGAACCATCCTCCCATTTCTGCTGTACGCTAATGATAGCCACGGCATGAGTCTTGTCTGTCTGTTGCACAGTTTTCACCGTACAGTCTTCAATCTTTCCCCCATTGGCCGTTACGAAATAGTGCAGCCATTCATGGTCCATGGCCTCGTGTTCCGGTAGGTGGTGAAACAACGTGTCGAGTACGTTATAGAATTCGCTGGTCATATAGTCTTTCGACTGTTCCATCAACTCGGGGTTAGGAATATGCTGGCATAGTTCTTCGGCCCGTTCTTTCAGGTGCTGCTCCTTGTTTATACATGCCGCAAGCATCAAGGTGGCTGTCGCAAATAATAATACTCTTTTCATATTTACATATTTGTTTATCAGCGGAATAAGTCTTATGTGCAGTTTTCCAAAAACATTTGCCTCCGTCTGTAATCCCGCGTTTTTCATGTAATAATAAACACACTCTCTGACAAAGCCTGTGGTCTCACCTTTCAAAACCTATTGCCTTTGAGCCGTTTAACCAGAGGCTTTGATTGTTGACGATGCTCTTGGGAAAGGGGCTAATCGTCTTCAAGTCCGCTGTCGCCCACGCTGCCGTCGCGATAGCCATCCCCGTCTTTGTCTTTCACGTCCCAGTCCCAAATGTGTGAGTCATACGGATCGTTGTACGGGATGTCTTTCCGCCATGCGTCGGGCTGGTATTTGTTTCCGAACAGGCCGCTGTCCCTTGTTCCGAACAACCCCTTGTCCTTTTTCTTCTTTTTGTTGTCAAAGTCGAAAAATCCCATTTTTATTTCTTTTGATGAAGGTTTATTTGTATTGTTCTATCCATTTCAGTTCGCGTGGAGTAAAATCGTCGGTGGCAGCCTGCCATGTCGGATCGGGCATGTACCACCATAGTTTCTCGAAGTACGCCTTCAGTTTCTTGTCTCTAAACACATAGCCTCTGTGGGCATAGGGCAGGTTGCGCATGATGCGGTGGTTGAGTTTCTGCTCTTCCAATCCCCATAACTGGTAGTGCTCGCCGCGGTCGTAGAAGGCACCCAGATGGTTTTTCCCGTCGCCGGCGTAGAGGATGTCGGCAGCCAAGATTGTGAGGTTGTCGCTTGGCACAAAGTCTTTGGCATGCCATTCCAGTGTGGCATCCCTCAATGCCACTTCCATCACGCTTTCGCCGCTGTCGTTTTTCACTTTTCTCATCTTGCCTTTCCCGTCAGCAATCTTAAACGGAGCCGCGGCAAAAAGAGAGTCGTTCAGACAGAAGTGCTTGGCCGTGTTCTCTGCTTTGATGCGCAGTGTAAAATCGTCAATCTTGTGGTTGGCCCATCTCATGGCTGGTTTCAGCCAATAAGGAATTTCGAAGGCGCGCCACACTCCGTAGGAGATGCGGTAGCGATAAGTATGGTGCACTTCATTGCGTCCTTCCTTGAACTTCGCCGTGAAGTAGTAGGCATAGGCGAAAGGCATCACGCTGTCGGTGGCAGCATCGCGCACCAGATGCTCAGCGATGTCGGTGGCCTGCTGCCATTGTTTCAGGTCGAGCGGTGCGAAATCCTGCTCTTTTTGGTAGTCAACTCCAATAATGGCGTTCTTATAACTGAGTCGCTCTCCGTTCATGGTCACGGTGAAATCATGGATAAACGGGTGCTGCCCCTCCTTGTTGAAGGGTGCCTCCACGTTGTAAGGAGCCTCTGCCTCGAATCCCATGCTCACCGTTTTCTCTTTTCCGTGGTTCGTCAGTTCGTAGAGAACATCCACGTCAGCGTATCCGTCATCGCGGATACTGATGGTGAGCACCTCCTTGGCGATGCTGATTTCTGTTTCATTGATGGGCACCAATTGATTGCCGTTGACGTATACTACGCCGTCGTTGCTCCACATGACGGCAGGAATGACACACAGAAGTAGGGCTGTCCAGATTTTTCTTTTCATAGTTATTCTTTGTTTTAATATTGCAAAGGTAGCCATTTTCTTTGATACGATATGTTACGAAACGGAATTTTTTCTGTAAATAATGTTAAGCATTCGCACCATTAGATAAACTTTTTTTTAATTTTGTCATCACATTTGATGTGCATACTGCATTTTTTTGAATATCATTTTTTATTAGTAGAAATAAATGAAGAAGTTTTGGATGACGTTATTGACAGGCATTCTGCTGTCAATGTCTATTAATGTAGCAGCCCAGCAATTGGATAGTAAGACGACAGGAAAAAGGCAATGGACCCTGAAGGAATGTATTGACTATGCCCTGCAGAACAATATTTCCTTGCAGAAAACGCGTCTCAGCAAGTTGAGCGCGCAAGAGGATTTGTTGCAGAGCAAGACGGCCTTGCTGCCCTCGCTGAGCGCATCAACCTCTCACAATGCCACCTATCGCCCTTGGCCGGAGACGGGATCGGCCACCGTTGCCAATGGCTATGCCGTGACAAGTGTGGACAAAGTGTATTATAACGGCACCTATGGCATCAGCAGCAACTGGACGGTGTGGAATGGAAACCGCAACCGGAACGCGGTGAAACTGAACGAAATGGCCACCCAGCAGGCGGAACTCGACTCAGCCATCACTGCCAATACCATTCAAGAGCAGATAGCACAACTCTATGTGCAGATACTTTACTCCGCGGAAGCCATCAATGTGCACAAGTCGAGCCTGGAAACCAGCAAGAAGAACGAAGAGCGCGGCAAGGAGTTCGTGAACGTTGGCAAGATGAGCAAGGCCGATTTGTCGCAACTCACCTCGCAGCGCGCACAAGACGAGTACAACATTGTCGAGGCCGAGAGCAACCTGCGCAACTTCAAGCGCCAGTTGAAAGAACTGCTTCAGATTACAAGCGACGAGGAGTTTGATGTGGTGGTACCTTCTGCTACCGACGAAATGGCACTGCAGGTGATACCTGCCATGAATAGCGTATATGCGGCGGCACTGGAGCAGCGGCCGGAAATCAAGAACGCCCAGTTGGGTATTGAGACCAGCGACCTGAACATCAAGATTGCAAAAGCCCAGAAACTGCCCACAATCGGTGTGAGCGCCAATGCCGCCACCAACACCACATCGATGAGTAATAACGCATGGGGCTCGCAACTAAAGACCAATTTCAATCTCGGCGCAGGTGTCAACCTGAGCATCCCGCTCTTTGACAACCGCACGACGAAAACGGCTGTAAACAAAGCCAATATCCAGAAGATGAACTACATGCTCGACCTGAAAGACAAGCAGACCGCGCTTTATTCAACCATTGAGAACTACTGGTTGCAGGCCGTTACCAACCAGAACAAGTTCAAGGCCGCAAAGGTTTCAACCGAGAGCCAGCAGACCAGTTATGACCTGTTGAGCGAGCAGTTCAGGCTGGGACTGAAGAATATCGTGGAGTTGATGACTGGAAAAGACAATCTGCTGCAGGCGCAACAGAACGAATTGCAAAGCAAATATCTCACCATTTTGAACATCAACATGCTGAAGTTCTATGAGAGTGGGGAAGTGAAATAAGTGGAATAACAGGACAGAAAGATATGAAAAAAGCAACAAAACTGTGGATTCTTGCCGGCATCGTGGCCGCTATAGCCATCGTCGTGTGGCTGTTGTCGGGAAGCAAGAAGAAAGAAGTGGTTTCGTTTGAGACCGAGAAAGTGGAATTGTCTGACATACAGACCAGTATTACGGCTACGGGAACCATCGAGCCCGTGACCTCTGTGACCGTGGGTACGCAGGTTTCCGGTATCGTCAGCAAACTGTATGTGGATTATAACAGTGTGGTAAAGAAAGGTCAGGTGATAGCCGAACTCGACAAGACCAACCTCACCAGCGAACTGAACACCGCCAAGGCCAATCTCTCGTCGGCACAGAGTTCGCTCAGTTACCAACTTGCCAACTTCAACAGATACAAGACGCTTTATGACAAAGGGCTGGTGAGTGCCGATGATTTTGAGAGCGCCCGCCTCTCTTATCAGCAGGCCAACCAGCAGGTGGCTCAGGCCCGTGAAAACGTGAAGAAAGCGCAAACCAACCTCGGATATGCCACCATTACGTCGCCCATCGACGGCGTGGTGCTGTCAAAAGCCGTGGAGGAAGGTCAGACCGTGGCCTCTTCGTTCAACACGCCTGAATTGTTCGTCATTGCCAAAGACCTCACCGACATGCGCGTGATTGCAAATATCGACGAGGCCGACATCGGTGGTGTGAAAGAAGGACAGCGCGTGACGTTCACCGTGGATGCCTTCCCCGACGACACCTTCCAGGGTACTGTTCAGCAGGTGCGCCAGGAAGCCACCACCGAGAGCAATGTGGTGACCTATGAAGTGGTGATTTCCGCCCGCAACAACGACCTCAAACTCAAGCCCGGACTCACTGCCAACGTCACGATATTCACGTTGGAGAAGAACCATGTGCTCACCGTTCCCTCTAAGGCGCTGCGCTTTACTCCCAACGAGGCGCTGCTGACCAAGGAACAGACCATCAATGACTGCCCGGGCGAACATAAACTGTGGACCAAAGATGGTGACACATTTACAGCCCACGCCGTGGAGATTGGAACCACCAATGGTGTGCTCACCGAGATTGTGAGCGGTGTGAAAGAAGGCACGGCAGTGCTCACCGACTTCAATATAAGCGGCGGAAAAGCCGAGGCACCACAGGCAGAGCAGGCCAGCAATCCGTTTATGCCAAGACCCAGGAACAATAACAACAACAAGAGCGGCGGTAACAATAATGGCAAGAAATAATATGGCAGAAGAGAAAGACAACAGGAAAGTTGTTATCGAACTGCAGAACGTGAAGCGCTATTTCCAGGTGGGCAGCGAGACGGTGAAGGCTCTTCGCGGCGTTTCGTTTAAGATCTACGAGGGCGAGTTCGTAACGATTCAGGGTACGTCAGGCTCCGGAAAGTCAACGCTGCTCAACCAGTTGGGATGCCTCGACACACCTACCAGCGGAGACTATTTCCTCGATGGTGTGTCGGTGCGCACCATGTCGAAAAACCAGCGCGCTCATTTGCGTAACAGGAAGATTGGCTTTGTGTTCCAGAACTATAACCTGCTGCCCAAGACAACGGCCGTGGAGAATGTGGAACTGCCGCTGATGTACAACTCGGAAGTGTCTGCCGAGGAGCGCAGGGAGCGTGCCGTCAAAGCCCTGAAAGCCGTGGGACTGGGCGACAGACTTGAGCATAAGTCAAACGAAATGTCGGGCGGACAGATGCAGCGCGTGGCCATTGCCCGTGCGCTGGTGAACGATCCGGCGGTGCTCCTGGCTGACGAGGCCACGGGAAACCTCGATACCCGCACCTCGTTTGAAATGCTCGTGCTCTTCCAGCAACTCTACAGGCAAGGCCATACCATTATCTTCGTGACCCACAATCCGGAGATTGCCGAGTATTCCAGCCGCAACATCAACCTGCGCGACGGGAAAATACGCGAAGATACCATCAATACGAATATCAAGTCGGCAGAAGAAACCCTTGCCGCATTGCCGCTTCCACAAGATGAATAATGCTGAAACCGCCGGTAAAAGAACCGGCGGTTCCCCAATTCCGTTAGAACAATGAACATACTCAATTTATTCAAAGTAAGTATCAAGGCTGTTGCCAACAACAAGATGAGGTCGTTTTTGAGCATGCTCGGTATCATCATCGGCGTGGCGGCAGTCATCATCATGATGGCCATCGGACAGGGTTCCAAGGAAAGCATCCGCAAGGAACTCTCCACCATGGGCACCAATCTGCTCACCATCCGTCCAGGGGCTGACATGCGCGGCGGCGTGCGACAAGACCCGTCGAGCATGCAGACACTGAAGA
>DGWC01000063.1:7003-9750 GCA_002395135.1 Prevotella sp. UBA4268
GCAGACACTGAAGATGGCCGACTATCAGCGCATCCTTTCAGAGAAGAAATTTGTTACGAAGGTGTCGCCCGAGGTGACTTCCAGCGGACAGGTGATCTATGGAAACAACAACACCAACACCACCATCTATGGCGAAAGCCCCGACTATCTGGACATCAAGCAATGGGATATTCAGGAAGGTGAGTGCTTTACCGAGGAGGATATCAAGAAGGCGGCCAAGGTAGTCGTGGTGGGAAAGACCGTTGTCGACGAACTGTTTGGCGAAGGTGTCGATCCCATCGGCAAGACCATCCGCTTCAAATCGATACCCGTGCGTATCGTGGGTGTACTGAAATCGAAAGGCTATAACAGTTGGGGCATGGACCAAGACAATGTGATGATTGCCCCGTATACCACCGTGATGAAACGCATTGCGGCCCAGACGTTCTTTTCAAGCATCGTGTGTTCGGCTGTAACCGAGGAACTTTCGGATGCAGCCATCGAGGAACTCACCCAGATGCTGCGTGATAATCACAAACTGAAAGACGATGCCGACGATGATTTCACCATCCGTTCACAGGCAGAAATGATGGACACCATGTCGTCAACCATGGACACCGTGACCATCATTCTTGTGGTGGCGGCTGCCTTCTCGCTCCTGGTGGCCGGTATCGGCATCATGAACATCATGCTGGTGAGTGTCACCGAGCGCACCAAGGAAATCGGTCTTCGCATGGCCGTAGGTGCCACGGGAGCCGTCATCTCGCTCCAGTTCCTCATTGAGTCGGTCATTATTTCCGTCACTGGAGGACTGCTGGGCATCCTTGTGGGATGCAGTGCGAGCGCGTTTGTGGTTCCCATGTTCAACATGCCGTCGAGTGTTCCGGCATGGTCAATCTATGTATCGTTCCTCGTCTGCGTGTTCATCGGCGTGCTCTTCGGATATATCCCTGCCCAGAAAGCGGCCAACATGGATCCGATAGAGGCCATCCGTCATGAATAGCGGGCGCTAATCACGGCGGAACAAGTCGCGGGTGTACACCTTTTCTTGCACGTCATCAAGCACGGCATCATAGCGGTTGGCTATGATGGCGTTGCTTTGTGCCTTGAACTCATCGAGGTTGTTCACCACCCGACTGCCAAAGAAGAACGTTCCGTCAGCCAGTGTCGGCTCATAGATAATCACGGTGGCACCTTTCGCCTTGATGCGTTTCATGACACCTTGGATGCTGCTTTGGCGGAAATTGTCGGAATTCGACTTCATGGTCAAGCGGAAGACACCGACCGTAGGCGGTGCAAGGTGCGAGTCGCGAGATGATGGCAGCGAGTCATATTGGTTGTTGGTGGAATAGTCGTAATAGCCCGCTTTCTTCAGAACCTGGTCGGCAATGAAGTCCTTGCGTGTGCGGTTGCTTTCCACGATAGCCGTCATCATCTGCTGAGGCACATGCTCATAGTTGGCCAGCAACTGCTTGGTGTCTTTCGGCAGGCAGTAGCCTCCATATCCGAATGACGGGTTGTTATAGTGGGTGCCAATGCGCGGATCCAGACCGATGCCTTGGATAATCGATTGCGAGTCAAGACCTTTCACCTCTGCATAGGTGTCGAGTTCGTTGAAATAACTCACTCGCAGGGCGAGATAGGTGTTGGCAAAGAGTTTCACGGCTTCGGCTTCTTTCATGCCCATGAAGAGGGTGGGGATGCCTTTGGGGTATGTTGCGTAGAGGGCATTGTCGGCTGCCTCTGCAGAATGGCCGATGGCTCCTTCCACCAGTAGGCTGGCAAATTCGTGTGCCTTTCGTTCCATTTCTTCCACGTCGGTCACTTTGCAGATGGCTTCGTTCTCATCGGGGAACTGGCTGATGAGTTTTGGATAGCCAACGATGATGCGCGAGGGATAGAGATTGTCGTAGAGCGCCTTGCTCTCACGCAGAAATTCCGGTGAGAAAAGAAGATTGAAATGTTGCGCGCCCTGCTCGGCGTAGCGCACATAGAGCGAGCGGCAATAGCCCACGGGGATGGTGCTCTTGATGACCATCACCGCATGGGGATTCACGGAGAGCACCAGGTTGATGACATCCTCAATGTGGTGGGTGTCGAAAAAGTTCTTGATGGGGTCGTAGTTCGTGGGCGCGGCGATGACCACAAAGTCGGCATCCCGGTAGGCCTCCGCCCCGTTGAGGGTGGCTCTCAGGTTGAGTTCCTTTTCTTTCAGGTATTTCTGTATGTATTCATCCTGTATGGGTGAACGACGGTTGTTGATGAGTTCCACTTTCTCGGGAATCACATCCACTGCTACTACTTCGTTATGTTGTGCCAGCAAGGTGGCAATTGACAAACCAACATAACCTGTTCCTGCTACTGCTATTTTCATGCTACAATCAAAAAAAGTTATTGACAGATCACCTGTCATGTTACGATTCTTTTGACAAAGGTAGTGAAATTAGCGGCAACAACCAAATATTTTGCTGCTTTTTGCTGGTTTTCTATATGATTCGCCACAGGCCGATGATAAGAAAACCGTGGTTATGTTTGGCGGTTTGCGCAGATTTTCATACCTTTGCAGGAAATCGGGGCAGCGGGCGATAGTTTTCCATTGCCATGCCGACTGATTATTAAGAAAACTAAAACAAACAAGAATATGCGAAAAATCATTATTACCGTTGCCCCAGTTTGCCATGTGGGGAAAGAGATACCGGCAGGGTGTAAGAATCCGTTGACACCCGAGGAAATCACCGAAGACGTCATCAACTGCTACAAGGCCGGTG
>DGWC01000050.1 GCA_002395135.1 Prevotella sp. UBA4268
AAAAAATTATGAAAACAAAACTTTTTGTACTTATCGTGCTGATTCTACTCCCGCTGGGGATGGTAGCACAAATCGACCCTATAGAGGCAAGATTAAAAGCAGAGTATGGTAATGATAATGTCAAGCGATGTGGCGATGGGACAAAATGGTATCCAATCTGGTATGAGGTCACACAGAACGGAAAAGTTGGAGCATGGGATAAATATGGACAATGCATAATTCTTCCGAGGAATTCCGAGTATGATGATATCTCTTTCCTTTACGATGATACCCCTGCAGAAGATTGGTATGAGTTTATTGTTGGAAAAAACGGGAAGGTGGGTTTGTTCGAAGTATGGTGTGATGATTTTACTCCCTTTGCACAAGAAACAATCCCGCCGATTTATGATGATTTCTTCATTCATATGGAAACGCTCCCCATTTGGTATGAAGTCAAGCTAAACGGAAAAGTTGGCGCGATTGACGCAGATGGAAATCGGATTATTCCAGTGGAGTATGATTCAGTTTCCCGTTATGGAAAAGGGAGAACAACCGACCCTTTTTGGTATGAAGTCAAACTCAACGGTAAAGTTGGCGCGTTTGACAAGGATGGAAAGCAGATAAGGCCACTAAAATAAAGAGCGTGAAATCGTGGTGCAATGCTGAACGACACGAAGTCGAAGACCTTTGTCAAAAACAAACTCATTAATGAGACATCCTCTGTGTTGGAGTTGTTCTCTGCTTTTCCATTGATTGTCAAATAGCATGATCCTGACAAATCTTAACGTGGAAAACAACAAACAGCTGCAAATTTGCAAGTGCAGGAATCTGCTTTGCTTGTCCAAAAACGAAAAAAGAGATGAAATATGTTTGTATAGATGTACAATAATTAGTAAAAAATGCGAAATTGTCAGTAAATTATTGCACAATTCAATATTTATTACTACTTTTGCAAACCAATAATAAAAATTATTCTAATTATGAGTTCGCAAAAAAATGTATTGGAAGCGATTCTGAGTAGCTCTCGAACTGTGTTCAACATCCAAACACTAAGAATGTTGATGGGGAGTGAAAATAGTCAGAGACTTGCTCAATCACTTCATTATTATATAAAGGAGGGCAAGATAAGTAATCCTCGTCGTGGTATCTATACCAAAGCATCCTACAATGAGCAGGAAATGGCTTGTAGCCTCTTCCGTCCTGCCTATATCTCGCTGGAGTATGTGCTTCAGCGAGCAGGTGTAGTGTTTCAGTATGACGACACCATAACATGCGTAAGTTACCTGAATCGTATAGTTGAAATAGACAACAAGACCTATCGGTTTCGAATCATCAATCCTGAATTATGGATTGGAATGGAGGGTATTGAGCAGCATGACAACATATTGATAGCAACTCCTGAACGTGCATTCCTTGACATGGTTTATCTAAGCGCAGGAAACTGCTATTTCGACAACCTTCATCCATTGAGCAAAACAAAAGTCAAACAAATGTTTCCACTTTATCAGTCGAAGGTGTTGATAGAGAGAGCTGCCGAATTGCTAAATCTAAAATAATCATGGACAAGAATAAGCATAAACTCTATATGGCGCAGATCCTAAGCCTTATTTTTAAAGATAAAGATCTCTGCAATGTCATGGCATTCAAGGGTGGTACCTCATTGATGTTCTTCCACAACCTCAACCGTTTCTCTACCGACCTGGATTTCAACCTTCTCGAACCAGATAAACTTGATATGGTATATGATAAGGTGCGCGCCATACTGATTCGTTTTGGTACGATTGACGATGAAGCAAAGAAGCTCTATGGTCCTGTGCTTGTACTGAATTATGGGAAGGGAGAAAGAATGTTAAAGGTGGAAATTTCTATCCGTCAATACCAGAACCACTACGAGATGCG
Organism: Prevotella sp. UBA4268; assembly: GCA_002395135.1. GTDB lineage: Bacteria > Bacteroidota > Bacteroidia > Bacteroidales > Bacteroidaceae > Prevotella. The sequence continues at coordinate 1,879 of DGWC01000050.1, forward strand.
TTCGTTGGCAGGTACAGATATTAGAGTGATGACCATGCCTGATATGTTCGCTCATAAGCTTTGTGCTATGGGTGAACGTCTCTCTCCACGTGATATTTATGATGTGTGGTTCTTCTTACAGAACCATACAGAGATAAATGAAGATATTGTCATGGAAAGAACAGGGCAGAGCATAAGCGAATATGCTGCATGGTGTGCAGAGCATGTGCGTGAGGCCAGTCCAAAACTCCTGATGCAGGGACTTGGCGAGGTGCTGAACGACACGAAGTCGAAGACCTTTGTCAAAAACAATCTCATTAATGAGACATCCTCTGCGTTGGAGTTGTTCTCTGCTTTTCCATTGATTGTCAAATAGCATGATCCTGACAAATCTTAACGTGGAAAGATGTATGGTTTTCTGATAAGATAAAAATCGTGAAAGAACAACATCTTTCTTCTCAAATTTGCACTTCTTTCAATAAAATTATTGAAGTTTCGGAAGCAAATAACGCCCTGAACCAAAGGTCGACGGCCGAAGGGGAAGTCAAAGGGCCGCTATATCTCATTGCCCCTTTGGGGCGCATCATAAACCAATAGATTGCCTAACGGCAAGAAATCCTTAGAAAATCTAAGGGAAAATCTATGAAAATCTATTTTTGATATTATAACATCGAAAGACACGAAAAAAACGAATATTTCTATGATGCCCACGGCATCATCTCAGATTTTTCAAAAGATTTTTAATAGATTTCTGCGCGAAGCGCATCATAAACCAATAGATTGCCTTTAAGGACAAAATCGTGCATTGTTCTCACTTATTAGTAACTTTAGATAAGTTACTTCCGTTCGACAATGAAAATAAAACGCGTTTTTAGAAGATTTCGTCCGCTTAAGGACAAAATCGTGCATTGTCCTCACTTATTTGTAACTTTAGATAAGTTACTTCCGTTCGACAATGAAAATAAAAACTGTTTTATTTTGCATTGTCCTCACTTATTCGTAACTTTGCACAGCAATTGGTTCACTCGCACGCAGTGATGAAAAGGGAATGGGGTGAGAGTCCCCGACTGTCCCGCAGCTGTGAGCGGCCGTTATAGGAAGCGGAACACGATAGCCACTGACCAAGATACTGATGTCGGGAAGGCGTTCTGCTTTTGGCCGCATAGTCAGAAGACCTGCCGTTGCACGGGTTCTCTGCCCTCGTGGATTGGGGAGGAGAACGGAAGGACAAATGCCTGCACGATGGCGTCTTTGCCGTTGGGGCGGGTGATAACGCAATGAAATGAACAAGAAAGGTCATCTCATGAAACGGAGGTGCCTGGCGCCAACCTCATGTGTCCGCATGAACGCCTTGCGGCGTCTCGTGCTGGCAGGCTGTCTCTTGGGTGGTTATGCTCCGGCAAGCGCTCAGGATGATGCCGACTCACTCCGTACGGAACAGCTGGTCGAGGTGGAAGTGACTGCCGGCAGACTGTCGGAGGCTGTCACCTCCCCCACCCCGCAGGCTGCCATCGACGGCGAACGCATGCGACGGCTCGGCATGACCTTCCTGCCTGATGCCCTGCGGCTGATGGGTGGCATCGCTGTTCGCGACTATGGCGGCATCGGTGGGATGAAGACCGTATCGGTGAGGGGACTCGGCACGCATCACACGGGGCTGAGCTACGACGGACTGCCGGTGAGCAATACGCAGGCCGGACAGATAGACCTCTCCCGCTATCAGCTCGACAACGTCAGCAGCGTCAGCATGGCCATCGGACAGGCGGCAGCACCGCTGCTGTCGGCACGCCACTATGCGGCGGCAGGCATGGTGAGCGTAACCACCGAGGAGCCTGTATTCACCGACAAGCCCTACGCCATAAGGGCAACCATAGCAGGCGGCTCCTTCGGCTATGCCACGACGGCCCTGCGCTACTGGCTGCGTCTCTCGGAACGCGCATCGCTATCGGCCAACGGCTCGTTCCTGCGTGCCGACGGCGACTACCCCTTCACGCTGCGTAACGGACGGCTCGTCACACGGGAGCGCCGGATGGGATCCGACGTAGCGGCATGGCAGGGCGAGGCGAACTACCGGCAGGTCTTTGCCGACGGCAGCCGCCTCCACGCCAAGCTGATGGGCTACAACTCCGAGCGGGGGCTCCCCGGCGGCGTCATCCTCTACAACCCCGCTCACCACGAGCGACTATGGGATGAGAACTACGTGGCACAGGCTGTGTACGAGCGGTCGCTGACACCATCGCTGACCGCTGTCGCCAGAATGAAATACGACCATTCATGGAACCGCTACGAGGATGTGAACGTGAAATACCCGGGTGGACGGCAGACCGACATCAACCACCAGAGCGAGTACTATGCCTCGGCGACGGTGGCCTGGCGCCCCTGCCCGTCGCTGTCGCTGTCGCTGGCCGAGGATGTGGCCTACGGCACGCTGACCACGAATATCTACGAGGGGGCACGTCCACGGCGATGGACCTCGCTGACGGCGCTCTCGGCACTATGGACAACAGACCGGCTGACGGTCGACGGCCATCTGGTGGGCACCATGGCACAAGACCGCCGCACGCTGACCAATGCCGGCCGAGAGCACATCGACCGCCATCGCCTGTCGCCGTCGCTGGCCGCATCGTGGCGCTTGCTGGCCGACAAGCCTCTCTACCTGCGCACGATGGTCAAGCACACGTTCCGCATGCCCTCGTTCAACGACCTGTACTACCGGCGTTTCGGCACCGTGAACCTACGGCCGGAGCGGGCATGGATGGCTGATGCCGGACTGACCTGGAGCGGCCACGTCGGTACCCGCACCACGGTTGACGTCACTGCCGACGGCTACCTGAACCGTGTCGACGACAAGATCGTGGCCTTCCCCGCCGCCTATGTATGGCGGATGATGAACGTCGGACGTGCAGAGATCATCGGGGCCGACATCACAGCCCACGCCCGATGGACGGCGGCGACACCATGGGCCGTGGATGTCACGGCATCGTACGCCCTGCAGCATGCCGCCGACAAGACCGACCGGCAGCAGGCATACTACGGGCAGCAGCTGCCCTACACCCCACGCCATAGCGGCACCCTCGCAGCCGTCGTGCAGAC
>DGWC01000106.1:0-13033 GCA_002395135.1 Prevotella sp. UBA4268
TACAGATTTAAAAAGCAAAGAAAAATGAAGAAATTAGTTTTAATGTTCGTGGCTGTTGCAGCTATCTCTTTCGCATCTTGTGGTAACAACAAGACTCAGGCTCCTGAGGAAGAAGTTGTAGATACCGTACAGGTTGACACAGTTGCTGCTGACACCGCTGCTGCTGATACAGCCGTTGCTGAATAATATCAGTTAGAACAGTAAAAGAGAGAAACGCCGCTGGACCTCAGGTTCAGCGGTTTTCTTTTTGTTATACCATACAAATACATAAACCCATTAATTCATGTCACCAACCGGAATGTCTCTATTTAGCCGCATTTCCATAGGTTGATGACATGAAAAACGATTATAGACGGTAGGCAAAACTGTATTCGCACCGGAAGAGCAGCATGTATACTACTTATATTCCGCCCACGACTTGATGTCGATATCGTCCAGTTTCACCGTGCAGAAAGCATTGATGAAGGCACTGGCCAGCCGGCTGTTCGTAATGAGCGGCACATTCAGGTCAATGGAGGCACGCCTGATTTTGTAGCCATTCGTCAACTCATGGCTCGACAAATCCTTCGGAATATTCACCACCATGTCTATCTGATGCTGATGCAAAAGGTCGAGAGCCTGCGGCTTGCGCGGGTCGCTCGGCCAGTGAACGAGCGTGTTCTTGACACCGTTCTCAGTAAGATAGCGCGAAGTTCCGTCGGTTGCATACAGTTCGTAGCCATGTTCGAAGAGCATTCTTGCAGCATCGAGCATCTCGGCTTTCTGCTTGGCGCTGCCAGTAGACAAGAGAATGCGTTTCTTGGGGATGCGGTGACCCACACTGAGCATACTTTTCAGCAAGGCAGAATGGGTGTCGTCGCCCAGACAACCCACCTCGCCGGTCGACGACATATCCACTCCCAGCACGGGATCGGCTTTCTGCAGCCGGTTGAAAGAGAACTGGCTCGCCTTGATTCCCACGTAGTCGAGGTCGAAAAGATTCTTATGGGGCTTCTCTACAGGCAGTCCCAGCATCACCTTTGTAGCCAAATCGATGAGGTTGATTTTCAACACCTTGCTCACAAACGGGAAGGAACGCGAGGCACGAAGGTTGCACTCAATGACAAGAATATCGTTCTGACGCGCCATGAACTGTATGTTGAACGGGCCGCTGATATGCAGTTCACGGGCAATCTGACGGCTGACGCGCTTGATACGACGCACTGTTTCCACATAAATCTTCTGTGGCGGGAACTGGATGGTGGCATCGCCAGAATGAACACCGGCAAATTCAATATGCTCAGATATGGCATAGGCAATGATTTCGCCATCTTTTGCCACGGCATCCATCTCTATTTCCTTGGCGTGCTCGATATAGCGACTCACCACAACAGGGTGGTCTTCGCTCACATTGGCTGCCAACAGCAGGAATTTCTCCAGTTCTTCCTGGTTGGAACAGACATTCATCGCCGCCCCGGAGAGCACATAGGACGGGCGCACCAGTACGGGGAATCCCACTTTCCTGATGAATTCGTTGATGGCATCCATACTTGTAAGTGCGCTCCATTCGGGCTGGCTGATGCCGTTTCGTGCCAGCATGGATGAAAACTTCGCACGATCTTCTGCATGGTCTATATCCTTTGCCGAGGTGCCTAATATCGGAAGATGCTGCTCATCAAGGCGTATGGCGAGATTGTTAGGTATCTGACCACCTGTGGAAATGATGATACCGTGAGGATTCTCAGCCTCAACGATATCCATGACGCGCTCGAATGTGAGTTCATCGAAATAAAGGCGGTCGCACATATCATAGTCGGTGGAAACCGTTTCGGGGTTATAGTTGATCATTACCGACCTGTAGCCCGACTTACGGATGGTGTTCAATGCCTGCACACCACACCAGTCGAACTCAACGCTGCTACCTATGCGATAGGCACCAGAGCCAAGCACCACCACACTGCGCTTGTCGTTTTCATAGCAGATGTCGCTTGCCGTTCCCGAATAAGTTAGATACAGATAATTGGTACGCGCGGGATATTCTGCAGCAAGCGTGTCAATCTGCTTCACCACAGGCAGGATGCCGTAACTCTTTCGCAGGTTGCGAATCACGAGAAGAGCCTTGTGCATGTTCCCCAGTTCCTGTTCCAGTCCCACGGCACGGGCAATTTGGAAATCGGTAAAGCCATACACCTTGGCCTCGCGCAGCAGATCACGATCCAGATTGTTCACATTGCGCACGGCCTTCATGCGCTCATCAATGTCGATAATATGGCGCAGTTTCTGCAAGAACCATTTGTCGATCTTCGTCAGTTCATGAATCTGGTCGATGGTATAGCCTTTGTGCATGGCCTTGGAAATGATGAAGATACGCTTGTCGGTAGGTTCGCGCAGGGCGGTGTCAATGTCAGGAATCTGCAGTTCCTTGTTTTCCACAAAGCCGTGCATCCCCTGCCCTATCATGCGAAGCCCTTTTTGAATGGTTTCCTCGAAGGTTCTGCCGATGGCCATCACCTCTCCAACTGACTTCATGCTGCTGCCCAGTTCCTTGTCAACGCCATGGAACTTCGATAAATCCCAGCGTGGAATCTTGCATACCACGTAGTCGAGAGCCGGTTCGAAGAATGCGGTGGTGGTCTTTGTTACAGAGTTTTTCAGTTCAAACAGTCCGTAACCCATTCCCAGTTTTGCGGCAACGAAAGCCAAGGGATAGCCAGTGGCCTTAGAAGCGAGTGCCGACGACCGGCTAAGACGAGCATTCACCTCAATCACGCGATAGTCTTCACTCTTCGGGTCGAAGGCATATTGCACATTACACTCGCCAACAATCCCGATGTGGCGGATGATTTTGATGGCAATGGCACGCAGTTTGTGATATTCGCTATTGGTAAGCGTCTGCGACGGGGCGATAACGATGCTCTCGCCAGTGTGGATGCCCAGCGGGTCGAAATTCTCCATATTGCACACCGTGATGCAGTTGTCGTATCGGTCGCGCACCACTTCGTATTCTATTTCCTTCCACCCTTTCAGACTCTTCTCCACCAGTACCTGCGGCGAAAACGAGAATGCCTTCTCGGCCAGACGGTCGAGTTGTTCTTCATTGTCACAGAATCCGCTGCCCAATCCGCCAAGTGCATAGGCAGCGCGGATGATAACCGGATAGCCAAGAGATGCCGCAGCACGGCGCGCCTGCTCAATATTCTCGCAGGCTTCGCTGTTAATAGTCTTGACATTTATTTCATTCAGACGCTCCACGAAGCGCTCTCGGTCTTCGGTATCCATGATGGCTTTAACGGGAGTGCCTAACACCCTGACACCGTATTTCTTAAGGATTCCGCTTTGTTCGAGTTGTACGCCGCAGTTGAGAGCCGTCTGCCCACCGAAGGAAAGCAATATACCGTCGGGGCGTTCTTTTTGGATTACGCGCTCCACGAAATAGGGTTCTACGGGAAGGAAATAAATCTGGTCGGCCATTCCCTCCGATGTCTGCACCGTGGCAATATTCGGATTGATGAGCACCGTTGAGATGTATTCTTCGCGCAAAGCCTTCAGCGCCTGCGAACCTGAATAGTCGAATTCTCCGGCCTCACCGATTTTCAATGCTCCTGAACCGAGCAGCAAGACCTTCTTTATACTATTATCTTTCATTATGAATCATTGTTTTTTTAATCGGTTGAACATGAACAATCACAACACATCTACGAAACGGTCGAATATAAACTCGGTGTCGGTAGGTCCGCTACAGGCCTCCGGATGGAACTGACAGGAGAACCATTGGTTTTGCACATGGCAGATTCCCTCGTTGCTGCCGTCGTTCATGTTTACAAACAACTCTTTCCATTCAGCCCCAAGCGTAGTGGCATCGACGGCGTAACCGTGGTTTTGACTGGTGACATAGCACTTCTCCGTCCCCACGAGCCGCACGGGCTGGTTGTGAGAGCGGTGGCCGTATTTCAGTTTATAGATGGTTGCTCCGGCTGCCTTGGCCAGCAGTTGGTTGCCCATGCATATTCCGCAAATGGGTTTTCTGCTCATGGCCATTTGTTTCCTGATGATTTGCACGGCCTCATCGCACATGTCGGGATCGCCAGGACCATTGGAAAGGAACAAACCGTCATATTCCAAAGTCGTGTAATCATAGTTCCAGGGAACACGAATCACCTCTACCCCTCTGTTGACGAGGCATCGGATGATATTGTTCTTCACGCCGCAGTCAACGAGAACCACTTTTCTGCCAGCCCCCTCGTTGTATCTGACCACGTTTTTGCAACTTACCTTGTCAACGAAATTGACTCCTTCGTATTCGGCAGAGGGAATGTCGGCAGGCTGGTCGTCGAAGAGAATCCTGCCCATCATCACACCGTGCTCGCGGAGAATCTTAGTCAGTTCGCGGGTGTCGATGCCCGTAATGCCCGGCACTTTCTCGCGTTTCAGCCAGTCGCCCAGACATTCGCAGGCATTCCAATGGCTGTACTGTTCGCTGTAATCAGCCACGATGATGCCCGAGGCATAGATTTTGTCGCTCTCCATAAACGTTGCCATGCCATCGGGGCGCAGGCTGAACGGCGGCACACCATAGTTTCCGACAAGCGGATAGGTAAGCACCATGAGTTGACCAGCATACGACGGGTCAGTGAGACTTTCCGGATAGCCTGTCATGGCCGTATTAAACACCACTTCACCAGCCACCGGGCTTTCATAGCCGAAACTAGTTCCGTGAAACTCAGTACCGTCATCAAGGACGAGTGTTACTTTTCTCATAATTCATTAAAATTTGTGTTCGTATTGATAATACTTCTCTACATAGTTGACAAATGCCTGATTCACAAGTTTGTTTCCACCAGGCGTGGGGTAATGACCCGTGAAATACCAGTCGCCATGATGATGGGGACAGGCACGGTGGAGGCCTTCTATGGACTGGAAAACCAGGACAACAGGTGTCGTCATACCCTCTGGGCGTAACAGTTCCACCACTTTCTCATTGATTTCCTCTACGGAAAAAGGCTTGTATATGTCGCGAACCCTGTTGCACATCTGCTCTTTCGGCTTTTCGAGTTCGGCTTTGCAGGCATTATAGGTTTCTTCTATCAGACTGTACATGCCCCTTTCCTTAATCAGTTCAATGGTGGCGCGAAACACACAGAACTCCTCCATACGCGGCATGTCTATACCATAATAATCGGGATAGCGCACCTGCGGCGACGAACTGACCATGACAATGCGCTTGGGATGTAGGCGGTCGAGAATTTTAAGTATGCTCTCCTTGAGCGTCGTCCCCCTCACAATGCTGTCGTCAATGATGACAAGATTGTCGACATAGGGCGTCAGGCTTTCGTAAGTGACATCATAGACATGCGAGGCGAGGTCGTTTCGCGAGTTGCCTTCTGTAATAAACGTGCGCAACTTGATATCTTTCCATGCCACTTTTTCACTTCTCACATAGGTATTGAGAATCTTTTCAAGTTCATCATGTGTAGGCACATGGTCCATGTTGGCAATGGCTTCCACCTTCTTCTCGTTCAGATGCTGCTTGAAACCGTTGAGCATTCCATAGAAAGCCACTTCGGCCGTATTGGGAATGAAGGAAAAAACCGTCTGTGAAGTCTCGCCATGGATGGCATCGTGTATGGACGGCATGAGTTGCTCGCCCAATCTCTTTCGCTCTTGATAGATATCGCGGTCGGAACCTCGACTGAAATAGATGCGCTCAAAGGAACATTTGGAATCGCCACGCTGTTCGAGAATCTGCTCCACATGCGCACTCCCGTCTTTGTGAACCAACAGAGCACAGCCCGCAGGAAGTTCCTCAATGTCGTCGCATTCCAAATCGAAGGTTGTCTGCAACACTGGCCGCTCACTGGCAAGGACCACAAACTCATCGTTCATGAAATAGAAGGCAGGGCGGATGGCCCATGGATCTCTGATGGCGAACATCTCTCCCGAACCCGTGAGACCACACATCACATACCCTCCGTCGAAATCAGCCATGGTTGAACGAAGCACATTTCCCATGTCAACGTGATCTTCTATATATCGAGTAATGTCTAATCCTTGCAAGCCCATCTGTCGCGCTTCGCGGTAATTGCGTTCCACTTCGCGGTCAAGACGATGCCCCATCCATTCCAAAGTGATATAACTGTCGCTGTAGATGCGCGGGCACTGTCCCTGAAGTGTTATTTTCTGAAAGATTTCATCAATGTTTGTCATATTGAAATTACCGCACAGGCAAAGGTTCTTCGCCCTCCAATTGTTTCTGCGGAGAAATGGATGGACATAGGAAAGCCCGCTCTTTCCTGTTGTGGAATAACGCAAATGACCCATATACAGTTCTCCTGCAAAGTCTTCGCAATGATGAATCTTTCCGAAAATCTGGGTGATGGCATCCTTTCCCTCAGCCCGCTCACGGAACATATACTCATTTCCAGGTTCAACATCCAGTTTCACACAGGCCATGCCAGCCCCTTCCTGACCTCTGTTGTGCTGTTTCTCCATCATCAGATAGAGTTTGTTAAGGCCGTACAGCCGGCTGCCATACTTCTGTTTATAATAGTCAAGCGGTTTCAGCAAGCGTATCATTGCAACGCCGCATTCATGTTTTAGTATTTCCATAATCTCAAAAAAAAGGCGAACCGTAAATAACGATTCGCCCATATATCTATTCAACAGTAACTGATTTTGCCAAATTCCTTGGCTGGTCAACATCTTTGCCTTTACAAACGGCAATATGATATGCCAGCAATTGAAGAGGAATGGTAACGATTAACGGTTCAAGACACTCAAGTGTATCGGGAATCTCGATCACCTCGTCGGCAATCTTGCTGATGGTTGCATCGCCTTTGCTTACCAAGGCGATGACTTTTCCCTTTCGTGCCTTTATCTCCTGGATGTTGCTCAGCACTTTCTCATACATGGCATTGTGAGTGGCGATAACCACCACAGGCATATCCGAGTCGATGAGTGCTATCGGTCCATGCTTCATCTCGGCAGCAGGATAGCCCTCGGCATGGATATAACTGATTTCTTTCAGTTTCAATGCGCCTTCCAAGGCTACCGGATAACTGAAACCACGACCAAGATAAAGGAAATTGCGTGCATACGTGAAGATACGACTCAACAGGGCTATCTGGCCGTTGAGTTCCAGCACTTCCTTCATTTTATCTGGTATCAGGCTCAGTTCTTTTACGATATCGAGATAGACATCGTCGGCTACCGTGCCGCGTTCCTTGCCTAATGCCAATGCCAACATGGTGAGAACAGTGACCTGTCCGGTAAATGCCTTTGTGGAAGCAACACCTATTTCTGGTCCCACATGTATATATGAACCGGTGTGCGTGGCACGCGGTATGCTCGAACCAATCGCATTGCAGATACCATAGATAAAGGCTCCCTTTCGTCTTGCCAACTCCACGGCAGCCAAGGTGTCGGCTGTTTCGCCACTTTGCGATATGGCAATGACCACATCTTTGTCGGTAACAACTGGATTCCGGTATCTGAATTCGGAAGCATACTCCACCTCAACTGGGATTCGGCACAGGTTTTCAAGAATCTGCTTTCCTATCAACCCCGCATGCCAGGATGTGCCGCATGCCACAATGATGATGCGCTGTGCATTCAGCAACTGCTCTTTGTTGTCGATTACAGCACTCAGCGTAACATTGTTTGCCTCGACATTCACCCTGCCCCGCATGCAATTGGTAAGACATTCAGGCTGCTCGAAGATTTCTTTCAGCATGAAATGCGGATATCCACCCTTCTCTATCTGACCCAGACTGATATCAACCGTTTTTATTTCCGGCGAGAGCGTATTGTTGTAGATGTTCACAACCTTGAGTTCTTTGCCACGCTGAATGACGGCAATGTTTCCGTCTTCAAGATAAACCACCTGGTCTGTGTACTCAATGATTGGGCTTGCATCTGAACCAAGGAAGAACTCATTCTCGCCAATACCCACAACCAGGGGACTTTGTTTCCTTGCTGCGATAATGGTATCAGGATTGCGCTTGTCAAGTAGCGCTATCGCATAGGCACCAATTACTTCGTGCAACACCAACTGGATGGCGGTAAGCAAATCCAGTTTCTTCCGGTTCTGAACATACTCCACGAACTGAACGAGCACCTCCGTGTCTGTATCGCTCTTGAATTGAATGCCTTTTGCCTGAAGTTTTACCTTCAGGTCGGCATAGTTTTCAATAATGCCATTGTGAATAATGGCCAGGTTCTTTGACTCAGAATAGTGCGGATGAGCGTTGAGCGACGACGGTTCGCCATGGGTGGCCCACCGTGTATGCGCAATGCCAACTGTGCCGGAAATATCCTTGTCAACACAGAATCCCTCAAGATCACTAACCTTTCCTTTCGTCTTATATACATTCAACTCACCCTGTTCATTCAAAAGTGCAACGCCTGCACTATCGTAACCACGATACTCCAAGCGTTGCAATCCTTTGATTAATATGGGGTAAGCCTCTCTCTTTCCTATATAGCCTACGATACCACACATATTTTTCTGTTTTTATTTGACGATACTTACTACAAGCGTTGCCATTGACGTTAAGAAACTGATGACAGAAAACCATATTGAAACAGAATTAATGGCGGTTGAATCAATCTTCGTCTTATTCGGCTCAACATATACGATGTCGTTCTGCTGCAGGTAATAATAAGGAGATGTGATGATATCTGCCTTATTGAGGTTCAGCGTATGAATCTCTTTCTTGCCCTTGGCATCAACACGAATGAGTTGAACATTGTCTCGTTTTCCATACATCGTGAGGTCGCCAGCCTGCGCAATCGCCTCAAGAATGTTAATCTTTTCCTGGTCAACCTTGATGGTTCCTGGTCTGCTCACCTCACCTAATACTGTGACTCTATAACTTGACATTTCAACGGTAACGACAGGATTCTCAGTCTTCGACAGATATGGAGTAATCTTTTCTTTTATCATTTGCTCACTCTCACGCTTGGTGAGACCCGCCATGTGGAGCGTTCCTACTAACGGGAAATTGATGTTTCCATCATTATCAACAAGGTACTGCAACTGATTGTTGGAACCACCAGAAGAACCTTGATAGCCACCCTTACCTGGATTGAAAGGCTTTGCCGCATCCGGATCGGTTGCACTCACGGTAATAGTCAGCAAGTCTTTAGGCATGATTCTGGCGTCATACAGATACTGCGAATTCTCCAGATTCAATGTATCTGCGCCTTGTAAATAAACGATTCTCTTTGTGCTTCCACAACTATTCAGAAGCAAAGCCATTGCGAATATCAAAAATGGCAGAGTGAACGATGCTTTACGTGTCATTGAGTTGTCTTTTATAACAAATTTTCTGCAAAAGTACAGTATTTCTGCGATACTTGCAAATATTTTGTCAACAATATAAAATCCCGATGAAAAAAAATCATCGGGATTATTTAGATTAGAAATTGAAATAATTCTTTGCGTTATAGTAACTGATATCTTCAACCATGCGATACAAGTTTTCTTTGTCATCCGGAAGAAGACCTTTCTCCACATCATTGCCAAGCAGATTGCAAAGCAAACGGCGGAAATACTCATGTCGCGGATAACTCAGGAATGAACGACTGTCGGTAAGCATTCCCACGAAACGGCTCAAAAGCCCCAATACGGAAAGTGCATCCATCTGACGTGTCATGCCATCCAACTGGTCGTTGAACCACCAACCAGAACCAAACTGAATCTTACCCGGGCAAGAACCATCCTGGAAATTACCCAACATCGTGGCGATAACTTCATTGGCGCATGGATTCAATGTATATAATATGGTACGCGTGAGTTTTCCTTCCGTGTTAAGTTCATCAAGGAAATGTGCCATTGCCTTAGCCGTTGTGAATTCTCCAATGGAGTCGAAACCGCAGTCAACGCCTAAACGGTCGTGCATAACGGTGTTATTGTCACGAATAGCACCATAATGATACTGCTGTGTCCAGTTGCTGTCATAATCCATTTCAGCACAAAGTTTCAGGAAGCAGTGCTTGTATTGGCGCACTTCAAACTCTGACAAGGCCTGACGACGCATGGCTTTCTCGAAAATAGTTTCTATCTGGCTGTCGGTATATGGCTCATCGTAGAACTCCTCAATGCCGTGATCAGACAGACGGCTGCCGTTGGCGTGGAAGAAATCATGACGTTTCTGAAGCGCATCCATCATATCCTTGAATGTATTAATTGTCACGCCAGCCACTTCACCTAATTTATTCACATAGTCAGCATACTCTGGCTTGTCGATATTCATTGCCTTGTCAGGACGCCATGCAGGAATCATCCTGATTTCAAAGCCGCTCTCAATGGTCTGTTTGTGATATCTCAGGTCATCTACAGGGTCGTCTGTCGTGCAAACAGTCTCCACATGATAATGGCGCATCAGTCCACGTGCAGTGAATTCAGGCTGCTTCAGTTTTTCATTACATTCGTCGAAAATCTCACGAGCAGTCTTCGGACTCAACAGTTTGTCAATACCAAAAGCCGTTTTCAACTCCAGATGTGTCCAGTGATAAAGTGGATTGCGGAATGTATAAGGCACGGTCTCTGCCCACTTTTCGAATTTCTCCCAGTCAGAGGTGTCTTTTCCTGTGCAATACTTTTCATCAACACCATTGGTGCGCATGGCTCTCCATTTGTAATGGTCACCACCAAGCCATAGTTCTGTAATACTTCTGAACTGATGATCATTTGCAACCATTTCAGGAATCAGATGACAATGATAGTCGATAATTGGCATTTTGGCCGCATGGTTGTGAAAAAGGTCCTGCGCGGTAGATGTCTCGAGCAGGAAATTGGAATCCATAAACTGCTTCATAGTTTGTTTTTTATTTAAATGATATATTAAGATTATATTTTTGTAATTTTACGCAAATATACTCATTTTTTTTGGAACTATGAAGTTTTTAAAGTATATTTGCACAAATAAATTACGTAAACGATGTCGTACAACAAAAACACATGTATTAGGAACCGTAGCAACCGGGTACTGCTGATTTACACCGGTGGTACCATTGGTATGGGAAAGAACCCCAAGACCAATGCTTTGGAACCTCTCGACTTTAATCATCTGATATCACAGATTCCCGAATTCTCATCTATTAAGACCGGTATTGATGTTTATCAATTCACACCGCCCATCGATTCATCTGACATGACGCCCAATCTATGGACGCAACTGGTGAGAATTATCAATGACAAATACGAACAATATGACGGTTTCGTGATTCTTCATGGTACAGACACGATGGCTTTCACTGCCTCTGCCTTGTCGTTTATGATGGAGAACCTGACAAAACCTGTTATTCTAACCGGCTCACAACTCCCAATCGGGCAATTAAGAACCGACGGAAAAGAGAATCTCGTGACAAGTATTGAAATTGCAGCCGCACATCACGACGACGGAACGCCTGTTGTTCCCGAAGTTTGCATTTATTTCAGCGGCCGCCTTCTGCGTGGAAACCGCTCAACGAAGATGAATGCCGACGGTTTCAATGCGTTTGACTCGTTCAATTTCCCACATCTTGCCGATGCCGGTATATCCATTGTTTATCACGAAGAGTATATCCTGCATCCCGATTTCAACCGGCCAATGATTCCTCATTATTCAACAGACCCTAACGTAGTGGTATTCACCCTATTCCCAGGCATACAAGACAACATTGTCAGACACATGCTGGAGGCGCCTGAGTTGCGGGGAATCGTGATGAGGACATACGGAAGCGGCAATGCTCCGCAGCGGCCATGGCTATTGAAAATGCTGAAAGAAGCCAGCGACCGCGGTGTAAATATCATCAACATCAGCCAATGCGCTGCAGGAACCGTAGAAATGGCCCGCTATGACACGGGATATCAGTTAAAAAACGCTGGTGTCATCAGTGGATACGACAGCACGGTTGAGAGCGCCGTGGCCAAACTGATGCACCTTCAGGGCACCTATGCCGACCCGTTGATGGTGAGAAACGGCATGAACTGCAACATGCGCGGTGAGATTTCCATATAATGGCAGATTATTAACTCCAAATAAAACGAAAGCATTATGAAAGAATTAAAAGGAACAAAAACAGAAAAGAATCTTCAGGAAGCATTTGCTGGCGAATCAATGGCTCGCAACAAGTATTCGTATTTTGCAAGCAAAGCCAAGAAAGACGGGTATGTTCAGATTGCAGCCATCTTCGAAGAGACCGCTGCCAACGAAAAGGAACATGCAAAAATGTGGTATAAACTTCTCAACGGTGGTAAGGTGAGCGACACCGAGACAAACCTTGAGGCTGCTGCCGGCGGAGAGAATTTCGAATGGACAGACATGTATGCGCGCATGGCAAAGGAAGCACGCGAAGAAGGTTTCGATGAAATTGCTGAGAAATTCGAAGGTGTTGCAGCCATTGAGAAAGAGCACGAGGAGCGTTATCGCAAACTGCTGAAGAACATTCGCGACAAAAAAGTGTTCTCGAAAGACGGTGACGTAATCTGGCAGTGTGCCAACTGCGGACATATCGTTATTGGCAAGCAGGCTCCCGAGGTATGTCCTGTTTGCGACCATCCCCGGTCTTACTTCCAGGTAAAAGCAGAAAACTACTAATTAATAAAAAGAGAAAGGTGAGCAAAAAATGCCCACCTTTTTCATTTCTTCCAGATAAAGAAAAAACTTTAAGCCTCTGCAGGTGCTTCTTCTGCTGCAGGTTCTGCTTCAGCCTCTGCCTGTGCAGCAGCCTGAGCAGCCTTCTTTTCTGCAACTTTTTGTGCAATAGCCTCATTGATTTTCTTCTCTGCCTCCAATTCCTTGGCGACACTTTCTTTCTTTGCTTTGGCTGCTTGCTCGCGAACTGCATTGAAACCTTTCTCCTTTGCCTCTTTCCATGCATCGAACTTGCGCTGTGCTGCCTCCTCGTCAAATGCGCCTTTGCGAACACCGCCGCGCAGATGCTTCATCAGGTAAACACCTTCGTTGCTAAGAATGTTACGAACTGTGTCTGTAGGCTGTGCGCCTGTCTCTACCCAGTAGAGTGCACGGTCGAAATTCAAATCTACTGTGGCAGGATTGGTGTTGGGATT
>DGWC01000106.1:13181-36898 GCA_002395135.1 Prevotella sp. UBA4268
CCACCGCGCTGCAATCTGATTTTTGTTGCCATTGTTTAAATATGTTTAATTAGGTTTGAATTTATGCTACCATCTCGTGATAGCGGCTGCAAAGGTACTTCTTTTTTCCGAATCTCACAAAGAATTTTACACTTTTTCATCAAAAAACCATCTGTATCCACCCCAAATCAATGTGTTTTGCACTCGTACTTAGGAGAGATGGCGTGTCAGAAGTGGTGTCAGCGCGTCTAAATCACACTAAATCAAAGATATCTGACGGTGTCTTGCGCTTTAGCACATCCAGTTTGAAGTCCTTTCCAGCAACAATGCCGTAACTGCCCAGTATGAATTCCACGGTTTTCCTCGCCAGTTCGGGATGATTGTTCTCCTGACTGAGATGGCACAGCCACACATGACGCAACTCTTGCGATGCGTTCTCGGCCAATGCAATGGCGCACGCTTTGTTACTGAGGTGACCTTTATCGCTCTGCACCCTTTCTTTCAAATACTGCGGATATGGACCGCCGATGAGCATTTCCTCATCGTGGTTTGCTTCAAGTACAAGGTAATTGGCCTCTTTGATATAGCCTTTCATCTCTTCAGTGACATGTCCGGCATCTGTCATCAGGCAAAACACCACACCTTGACACTCTATCCGATAGCCCACATTGTCGCTGCTGTCATGTGGAACATCGAAAGGAGTAATCGTAAAATCCCCAAGACAGAACGTGTCTCCCTTTTCTATCCGATGTACATTGATAGGCTGAATCTTGCGCCTTACACAATAATTATTATCAATGCCACGGTGAACTTCTCGCGTGGCATATACAGGAACATTTAAATCAGAACTCAGCGAGCCAACCGATTTCACATGATCAGCATGATCGTGAGTGACAAGTATGTTGTGTATATTCTGTAACCGCAGCCCGTAGTCGTGAAAATACTTTTTCAGCATGCGGACACCTATTCCTGAATCTATCAATATACCATCTGTTTCAGTGTAGAGGAAATAGCAATTTCCGCTGCTGCCACTGCCAAACGATATGAATTTTAGCATTATTGTTATTATTTTTATGCAAAAGTATGAAAAATACTGGGTAATGCCAAAGATTTTATTTACCTTTGTATGATTTTAATCTTTTTAATATGAAAATTGGGCGTTATTCGTGTGTTTTCTTGTTTTTTCTTGCCTCATGCATGGCAAATCGCAACGGTAGCGAAGGGCAGTTGTATGAAGTGGCCGACAGTTTCGCCACCAATTATTTCAACTTGCGCTACAAGAATGCGTGCAAGTTCTGCACGGATGCCTCCCACCAATGGCTGCGCTTTGCAGCGTCAAACGTCAAGCAAGCCGACCTTGACGTCATCCACAACACTGAAGAACCGGCCCAAATAGAAGTCAACGAGGTCAACTACACCAGCGATTCCACTGCCGTGGTCAACATAACAGTAAGCAATTTCTTGTTGATGGACTCCATAGAATCATGTGGCCGCATGGTGAAATCAGCCGGTTTCCGCCTCAACGCCGTCATCGACCAGGACAAATGGCTCATCAGAATGGAAGGCCTACCGCAAAGTGGAAGGCGAAATCACGACTAAACTTGGGATGGAGAATGGCATAATGCTCGTGTTTGTCTTCGTAGGCAGGATTAATGGCTTTCATTCCTAAGTCGAACCGAAGGATGAAATACCCGAAATTAAGACGGAAACCAGCGCCATAGGCCACAGCAATCTGCTTGTAGAACTCGTCAAAACGGAACTGTCCGTTGGGCTGTTCATTGTATTCTCGCAACGTCCATATATTGCCGGCATCAACAAACAGAGCGCCGTTAATCTTCCAAAACAGGAAAGTACGCCATTCCACGTTCAGGTCGATTTTCATATCACCAGTCTGGTTGATGAAGTCAATGGCACCATTATCACCTTTGAACCCTCCCGGTCCCAGTCCTCGCACGCTCCATCCTCTCACAGAATTGGCACCACCCGAGAAATAGCGCTTCTCGAAAGGCAGCACATTGCTGTTCCCGTAGGGATAGGCAATGCCCAGACCAGCATGCAGAGCCAGTTCGTTATGTCGGTCAATGCGTGTGAGATGGGTATATTCCAGGTCGCCTTTCACATATTGTGCGTATGCTATATTAAATAAGGAGTATTGTCCGCGCCCGTTTTCCTTGAGCCCGAACAGATGTCTTGAGGCATTCAGCATGTTTCCTGCCGTTTCAATATTGCCGCGGAAGGCATGGTTTCCCTTGTTGTAGGTCATTGAGAAACCCACTTTCATGATAAAAAGGTCTTCATAATTATATCGCAGGATGGCATTCCTGTTGCTCACGCTGTCGAGATAGTCGTGCTTAAACGTGCCCGACACCCACGGCATATAGATATAGTTCATGTCGGGCAGGTCTATGCGGTAGGTGGTATGGTTAGAAGCATCGCTCCATCGGTATCTCCAGGCTGCGGAAAACAAGCGTCGATGAAACTCCGGACGGTTCTGGATGTTATAACTCAGCGACAATTCTGAGGAGGCAGCACTCTTTCTGCGATAACTCTTAGATACAAAGGGGACGATGAAACGAGGGAATATCAGTTTGGTTTCCAGACTATATTCTTCATAATTCTGGTTCTGATAGCCCTCCAATCCGGTAATAGCCTCAAAAGCGCCACGCAACTGCACACTGAAGGTTTCTGATCCATGGAAGATGTTTCTGTTCTCATAAGTCAACGAAGCAGCGGCTCCAAGGTCGCCGGCCGTATTGGTTCCCTCGGGCTGGAAACTGATACTGTTGGGCTTGTTCGTACTGATTTGGATGCGACAATCCAGGAGCGTTGTGTCGGGCACCTCCGTAAACTTAATGCTTGTGTATCTCACTGCTGGCAGTTTTCCGAAGTTATTGTAGGTCTTTTGCAGATTGGAAGCGCTGAAAGGCTTGTTTCGCTCAATCCACGTATTCTCCTCCAGCACGCTGGGGCGCAGGTGTAACACGCCGTCGTCACCACCAACAAACTCCACATTTCTCACAAAATACTGTGGATGCAGTTGCGGTTCGGCATCGCCGGTTGGACGATATGGCAGCACATGCATGGTCAGATCCACCATTTTAGAGCCTCTCAACGTATCGGCAGTGAAAGTAATATTATCCTTATGAAACAGATAATAGCCGTTGTCCATTAGCAACTGGGTGATCCGTTTGCGCTCTGCATCGAGTTCGTTGATAGAAAACCGCCTGCCCTCCCTAAGATATTGGCTTGTTTTAAGGTAGCCGTTCAGACACGACATGACACCAGGATCGTTGATGTCATAGTCTACAGAACGGATGAAAAACGGTATGCCGGGCTTCAACTCATAGGTAAGCGTAAGTTTCTTGCCTTTCACGCGATGCTTCACATCCACGTCGGCATTCATAAAACCCATGTTCTGCAAGGCTGCGAGCAGGTCGTTGCGCGTGAGATTCGCCTGGAGCGTATCATAGAGCACAGGCTCTTCGCCTATGTTTCTCAATGTGCGGTTCACCCATTTCGTGGTATCGTCGCCGGCAAGCGAATAGGCACCCAGGGGAACTCTGAACAAAGAAAACCATTTAGAATTAGCCTGCTGCCGTATGTATGGCTGCAGGAGCGAGAGATCGAGTGCTTTGTCGTCAGTCTTGATCTTCACCTTGTGCAGCAAATAATGCTCTTCGGGCACAAACTTCGTTACCGAACAAGACGTGACCACCCACATAAAAATGAGGGAACAAGCGGCACAAAAGATGTATTTTGCAATAATTCTGTTCACTATTCTCCAATTATGCTGCAAAAATAAGAATTTTTTTTGTACTTTTGTCATCAAAAGGAAAGAAATGATTAGCAAGAACCAAATAAAATATATAAAAGGCCTTGAACAAAAGAAGGTTCGCAAACGCGAGGGCTTGTTCGTGGCAGAAGGCCCCAAAGTGGTGGGCGACCTGCTTCACGCCGGCTTCACTCCTAACAGGATTATGGCTACCGAGGATTGGTATCAAGCCATGCACATACAGGCTTACGACCGTTTTTTAGTAGTTACAGATGAAGAACTGGGCCGAATCAGTTTCTTGCAGCACCCCCAGCAGGTGCTTGCCACGTTCCCCATACCCGTGTATCAGCATCAGCAGCATGACTTTGCCACAGATTTGTTTCTGGCACTCGACAATGTGCAAGACCCCGGAAACCTGGGCACAATCATACGTATAGCCGACTGGTTCGGCATTTCCACCATCTTCTGCAGCCCTGAAACGGCCGATGCCTACAATCCCAAAGTGGTGCAGGCCACGATGGGAAGCATCGCCAGAGTGCGTGTGGTGTATACAAATCTGCAGCAATTGTTCAGCAATCTGCCCGAAGGAACACCCGTCTACGGCACGTTTCTTGACGGAAAAGACATCTACAAGGAATCGCTGACCACCAACGGCATCATTGTCATGGGCAACGAAGGAAATGGAATATCGCAAGATGTGGCTGCCTACGTGAACAAGAAACTGCTCATCCCCCACTATCCCGCAGAGAAAGAAACGGCCGACAGCCTGAATGTTGCCATCGCCACAGCCGTCACCTGCGCAGAATTCCGACGACGCTGAGCAGCATCACGAAAGGCCCAAGTGGGTTACATTGACTGTAACTCCGTATAAATACGCTGTACGGGCAGGCCCATCACATTGAAATAACTGCCGGTAAGCGAGGTCACACCCACATATCCTATCCATTCCTGAATGCCGTATGCGCCGGCCTTGTCATAGGGTCGGTAGTTCTCAATGTAATAGTCGATCTCGTTGTCTGTCAGTTGTTTGAACGTCACATCGGTGGTCACGGAGAAACTCTTCACTTTCCCTTTCACCATCAGGCATACACCCGTAATCACCTGATGCGTTCTCCCACTAATCAGCCGCAACATTCTGCGTGCATCATCTGCATGTTGTGGCTTTCCAAGAATCTCATCGTCAACCACGACAATGGTGTCGGCCGTAATCACAAGTTCGTCATCACCAATCAAATTCTCATAAACGGCCGCTTTCGACATGGCTATCACTCGCGCAACATCTGCCGTGGGCGTATCTTCGGGATAACTCTCATCGATGCCGGGCAACACTTTCACCTCGAAATCGATGCCTAATCCTGCCAGCAACTCTCTCCGTCGAGGACTGTTGCTGGCCAATATGATATGGTATTTCTGCTTCATTCCTTTTGATTATTCGTTTACCACCCAAAGGCTTTCTCACTGCTGAGCCATTTGCCTTGCACACGCAGCACCTGCTCAATCACATCGCGACCGCAGCCATAGCCACCTTTCTTGCCGCTCACATACAGGCTGATGTTCCTGATATCCGGGCAGGCATCGGCCGGACAGCACGGACAACCGCAGCGCGACATCACTTCATAGTCGGGAATATCGTCGCCCATGTAGATAACCTCCTCATCTTTCAGACCGTACTTTTGCAGGAAACGCTCGTATGTCTGTATCTTCACGGCGCACTGCATATAGATGTCCTCCACACCCAGATGCTCATAGCGCAGCCGCACACTCTTCGTGTTGCCGCCCGTCAGGATGGCTATGCGAAGCCCCATTTTCTGAGCCAGTTGAATGGCATAGCCGTCTTTGATGTTCACCGTGCGCATCGGTTCGCCGTCGGGGTGCAGCGTAATGGTCTCTGCGCTGAGCACTCCGTCAACGTCAAACACAATCGCCTTTATCTTGCTGAGATCGTAGTTAATCATTCTTCCAATTGTATTTTCATTCTCCTTGTCTCATTATCCTGTGGATGGACTGACTCATCAGTTCATACAATTCCTTCACAGGCGGATTATCACGGAGCAGTTCTGCCTGTTTCTTAATAATGCGCTCGTCGTAGCGGACAGCAGGTCCGGTCTGTGCTTTCACAGGACTGAGCACGTGAACCTTTCTAGCCGTCTCGTCGATTAGCGGCAGCATCACGTCGAAAGGAACACCATGCTGGGCAAGTATTTCTGCACTGAGCGCATAACAATGATTAGCAAAATTGCAGGCAAATACGGCAGCCAGATGCAGGTATCTACGGTCGTCGGACGACATTTCATAGATGCGGCCGCTGATGCTTTCTGCCAATACACGAATCAATTGCAGTGACTGGTCATCATTTGCTTCAATAAAGCACGGTATCTTACTGAAATCCAACTCCTTTTCCTTAGAGAAAGTCTGCATTGGATAGAGCACTCCGTAATGATTTGCATAGGGTTTGAACACGTCCATGGGCATACTGCCGGCCGTGTGGAGCACCACCGCATCGCTCTTTCCACGACAGATATCGGGCAGCAACGCCTCAAGCGCATCGTCTTTCAGGGCTACCACATAGACATCGGCATCGTTAACCACATCATACAACTGTGTCACCGCCACGCTGTTGAGCACTGACGCCAGCACAGAAGCAGAGGATTGCGTGCGGCTAAACACCTGCGCCACCTCATGACCAGCAGCATAGAGCGCCTTGCCCATGTTGGTGGCCAGTCGGCCGGCACCTATCAAAACAACTTTCATAGAGAATCAATACTTGTCGATATGTACGTTCTCCCACTTCAGGCGGTCTTCATTCTGCGGCTTGCGCTCGTCTGCCTTATGGCCAAAAGCCAGCACGCAGAGGCAGTTCAGATGCTCGGGAATGTCGAGAATGCCACGTATCACGGTGTCGGCACTGGTTCCGTCGCTCAGTCCCCTACCCCTCATTTGCGCCCAGCAAGAGCCTAAGCCGAGGTCTTCAGCCTGATACTGCATGGAAATAGCGGCTATGCTGCAGTCTTCCACCCAGCAATCGTTCTTCACAGGATCACCTAATACCACAATGGCAAGCGGTGCTCCCTTGATGAACTGGCCGCCAAGGTCCTTCGCATCCGACAGTTTCTCTATGTCGAGTTTATCTTCCACAACCACGAATTCCCAGCCGCGCTGCCCCTTAGAGGTAGGCGACATCAGACCGGCACGCAGTATCAGCCGCACATCATCACCGCTGATTTCTTCTTCAGTAAACTTTCTGTGGCTTCTGCGCACCTGTACCAAATCCTTAAAATCTTTCATCTCTTATTTGTCTTATTTGGTTTATTCACCGCAAATTTACATAAAATAATTAAATTATTCTGTATCACTTGCATTTTTTTAAAATAATTATTACTTTTGTTGCATGAAAGAGGAACAGCAGCAAAGCAACTATCAGGAAGTGACTATCGACATCATCACCAGCAGCAAGAACATGCCGGAGATGGAATGCAGGAATTTCTTCCACAGCATAGAACTCTTCCAGATTGTGGAAAAGACACCCGGACAGCGGCCTTACATGGTGATTGCCCGCCAAGACGGCAGAATCAAGGCCCATCTGCTTGCCATGCTCAGGCGTCGCGGCTCGCTCTTGCCGCCCTATCTCTTTTCGCAAGGAAGGGTTTATGGCGAAGGCGAGTATGAAGAAGGTGCTGACAAACAGTTGCTTTTCTCGAAAATGCTCCATGCCATCACGCAGAAACTGAACCTGAAACTATGCTTCTACATTGAATTCAGCGACCTCTCTGCCAAGATGTTCGGCTATAAACTCTTCCGGCAGCAGGGTTATATACCAGTGCAATGGATGGAGGTGCACAACTCGCTGCACTCCATGCCTCCCGAAGACCGTATCAGCGAAAAGGTGGCAGCACGTATTCGCCATGCCATCGACTACGGCATGGAGGTGAAAAGCGTGGAGACAGAAGAAGAGTTTGCCGATTTCTATCGCATGCTGCGCAGGCATCTCTCCACTAAACCGAGGCGCTATCTGCCGTCGCAGAAGATGTTCTCGCTGCTAAAAGACAGCGACCACTGCTCGCTTTTCATCACAAAATACAAAGGGAAAGCAATTGGAGCATGCACGTGTATGTATACCAACCGGAACGCATACCTATGGTATATGGCGGCAAAGACTAAGAGCCACCCCATGCTCCACCCTGCCACGGCCACCGTATGGGGTGCTATCACCCACGCTTATGAGCATCAATACTGGCATATCTACTTCCTTGACGTGGGACTTCCGTTCAAAAAGAACGCACACCGCGACTTCATTCTCAGTTTCGGAGGCAAAGAGGTTGGCACTTATCGCTGGTTCCGCTTCTCGCTACCGTGGCTCAACCGCATTGTCGGCTATCTCTACAGGGAATGATTTCACTGCTAAGTCAGTATAAAAAATTCAAGTTTTGCATTCGCTCAACTTCTTTGTAGTTTAGAAGTTAAGTAGTGATCGCTTCGCTCGTCCTTCGGTCAGTAGTGAAGCCATTACTTGGTTTGCTGATATTTTGTCTCCAGACATTTGGCTTTAACTACTTAACTACTGACTACTTAACTACTTCAGAAACTTGAGTAAAAAACGGTATTGTCAGTAAAGAAATCCCCCGTATAGACCGTATAAAAATCCCTGAACAGACCGTATAAAATGATTCAGCGCATCATCGGCATGTTTCCTGCCGCATGATGCGCTGAATGCTATATCACTTCGATGCCCTGCTCTTCGCAGAGTTTCAAACTGAGTTCCTTGAGTTTGAATTTCTGTATCTTGCCCGAGCCCGTAAGCGGGAATTCTTTCACGAAAAACACGTATTTGGGAGTCTTATACCTCGCTATCTTGCCCTTACAGAAAAAGCGCACGTCCTCGGCAGTCATCTCCACGCCTTCGTTCAGGATAATGAAGGCTCCCACTTCTTCACCATATTTCTTCGAGGGAACGGCCGCCACCTGCACATCTTTCACACCAGGCATGTGATAAAGAAACTCTTCTATCTCGCGTGGATATACATTTTCACCGCCTCGGATAATCATGTCCTTGATGCGTCCGGTAATCCGATAGAAGCCATCTTCATCTTTAATGCCCAGGTCACCTGAGTGGAGGAATCCGTTTTCGTCGATCACCTCGGCCGTTGCCTGCGGATTCTTGTAGTAGCCTTTCATCACATTGAATCCGCGGCAGCACATTTCGCCCTGTTCGCCCACAGCACATTCCTCGTTGGTTTCTGGATTCAGCACCTTCACTTCCACAAAGGGGAAGTCGCGTCCCACGGTATTGCACCGCTGTTCGAAGGTATCTGCGAGGCAGGTTTGTGTCATTCCGGGCGATGATTCCGTGAGGCCGTAGACGCTGGTGATGGTCATGAACATCTTTTCCGACACTTGTTTCATCAGTTCCACGGGGCAAAGCGAGCCCGCCATGATACCTGTGCGCAGCGAAGACATATCAAACATGGAGAACATCGGGTGGTTCAGTTCGGCAATAAACATGGTGGGAACACCGTAAAGGGCCGTACAACGCTCCTTGTGCACCGATGCCAGCACCAGCAACGGGTCGAATTTCTCCACCATAACCTCTGTGCAGCCATGGGTGAGGCAGTTCATCGTGGCCAACACCACACCAAAGCAATGGAACAACGGCACACATACGCACAGTTTGTCATCTTGCGTGAAGCCCATGTTCTCGCCCGTGAAATAGCCGTCGTTGGTTATATTGTAATGGGTGAGCATCACACCTTTGGGGAAACCAGTTGTTCCGCTGGTGTACTGCATATTCACCACGTCGTGGCAGCCCACGTTTTCCTTCATCTCCACGAGCACTTCGTCTTCGATATTCTGTCCCAAGAGCAGCAGTTCGGCGGTGTTATACATGCCGCGATACTTCTCCATGCCGATGTATACCACATTTTTCAGGCAGGGGAATTGCTTACTGTTCAGATGGCCGCGCTCGCACTCGCGCAACTCGGGCAGCATCTTGTATGTCATATCCACATAGTCGCACTCCCACGTTCCGTCAGTGATGCAAAGCGTGTGCATGTCTGAATCATGGCAGAGATACTCCAGTTCGGCCTGCTTGTAGTTGGTATTCACCGTTACGAGCACGGCACCGATCTTGGCTGTTGCATAAAGGAAAGTGAGCCAGTCGGGCACATTCGTAGCCCAAATGCCCACATTTGAGCCTTTCTTCACGCCGATGGAGATCAGTCCTTTGGCCAGATTGTCGACACGCTCGTTGAACTGTCGCCACGTAAACCGCAGGTCGCGGTCGCTATAAACAATATATTCCTTGTCGGGTGTCACCGTCGCCCAGTGCTCGAGCCATTGTCCGAGCGTGCGCTCTGAGAGTGAATAGCCCTCGCCGCCTGTCTCTGCGGGATAGGTTCGTCTGGGTGTTGCGCCACCAAATTGTTCGTTTTTCATTATCCTCAATCTTACTTATTATCCATACAAGTCCTCTTAACTTCTCTATTCTCTATCCACAGACCATGCAATATGAGGCATGAACGATAGACGATGTGCTGAAAACACAAACCAGGCACACCTTAAAACGGGATATAGACCACTGCCAGGATCTTGGCCGACTGCCCGGGAATGCCATGCACATGATGATTCACAATGCTGTCATAGAAGATGCTGTCACCCTCGTACAGCGTATATGTGTCTTTTCCGTAGACAATTTCCACGCCGCCATGCATCACATAGATGAACTCTTCGCCCTCATGAGCCGACAATTCGAAACGGTTTTCCTCTGCGGGATGAATGTCGATGATGAACGGCTCCATGTGGCGGCCGGCCTTCTGCTGAGCCAGCGGATGATATTCCATGTGTTTGCGCGCATCTACAGCATCGTTGGAGAAACTCAGGCTCTTGGCCTGTTCGCGCTCTTTGGCACGCATCACCACAGGCCCCAGCGAGTCGTTGTCGTCCATAAACGTACCTAAGCGCACACCCAGTGCGCGTGCTATCTTGATTAGAGGTCCCAACGAGGGAAGGTTCTGCCCGTTTTCTATCAGGCTAATCTGGTCTACCGTGAGCCCGCAACGCTCTGCAACTTCTTCAATAGTAATGTTCTTCGATTCTCTGAGTCGTTTGATTTTAGATCCGACAAATGAATTATGACTTGACATAAATAATGATGTTATTAACCGATTTATTACTTTTTCGATGCAAAATTACGAAATTCATGGCACAACATATACATATTTTAATAGTTTAACACTATTCACCCTGTTCTATTTCATATGGAACTCCAGTGTGCCACCATTCATTATCTGCTGATGGGTGAGTTTGAAACCGTTCAAAGGCTTGCCATTCAGCCTCACGCTTTTCACATGAACACGCTTGGCGGTCTTATTGGGCGCAGTAATCGTAAAGTCTTTTCCGCCAGCCAGATGCAGCGTTGCACGCGTGAAAAGGGGCGTTCCAATCACATACTCGGCTGCCCCTGCGTTGAACGGATAGAATCCCAATGAAGAGAAAACATACCATGCCGACATCTGCCCACAGTCGTCATTGCCTGCATATCCGCAAGGACGCGCGCTATAGAACGTACAACGAACCTGGTCTACCAGTTCCTGCGTGCGTTCCGGCCTGCCAGCAAAAGTATAGAGATATACCGTGTGATGACTGGGTTCATTGCCGTGGGCATACTGTCCGATGAAGCCGCTGGCATTGCCGTTCACCTCACCGCTCGTGGCAGTAAGTGAGAAATTCTCGTCGAGTTTCGACAAAAATGCCTTCTTTCCACCAAGCAGTTCTATCAGTCCGTCGGGGTTCTGGGGTACAAACCACATATATTGCCAGGCGTTGCCCTCTATATAACAGGGTTGCTCATAACTCAAAGCATCGAAGGGTTCTATCCATTTCCCTGTGTCATCTTTTGGACGGAAGAACCCGGTAGAGGCATCAAACAGGTTGCGATAGAATTCACTCCGGCGGATAAAACGCTGGTAATCTTCCTCCCTACCCAACTTCTTGGCCACGGCGGCCACGCACCAGTCGTCGAAAGCCTGCTCCATGGTGATGCTCACACTGGCGTTTTGCAGAGTCTGAGGCATATAGCCATACTGCTCCCACGCCTCAAACGGAGAATTAGGGTGACTTCTCACGCTGCTGTCATACATGGCCTGATAGGCTTCTTCTACGTTTATTCCGGGCAATCCGGCCAGAATGGCATCCGCGAGCACAGGTATGGCATGATTGCCTATCATGCAATAGTTGTCCTGACCCCACAAATCCCAAATGGGCAGATAGCCGTAGGTGTTGTAATGGAGGATCATGTCACGCACAAACTGAGAAGCCGCGTCGGGATAGATAAGCGTATAGAGCGGATGAGCAGCACGGAAGGTGTCCCAGAGGCTGAAAGTGCTGTGATAGGTCTGCCCTTTAGGCATCTGTTTGATTTCGAAATTGGTATCCATATATCGCCCGTCCACGTCGCTCATCGTGTTTGGCTGCATGAAGACATGATAGAGTCCGGTGTAGAAAATGGTCTTTTGCTCATCGGTAGCCTCGATATCGATGCACGACAACTCTTTCTGCCATGCGTCATGAGCGGCCTGGGTGTAGTGAGAGAAGTCCCAACTGCTGGCTTCGGCTGACATATTCTTCTCCGCACCCGAAATATCCACAGGCGAAATGGCCACTTTCACCATCAGTTGCTGCCCCTCTTGGGCATCAAACCGAAGGGCGGCACGCAGGTTGCGACCGTTCACCACGTCGCTCTTTCCGGCATTCCGCTCACCGTCCATCATCAGCCTACCACGTATAGGCCGCGAGAATTCGGCCCGGAAATACACCTTTCTCAGTTTGGCCCAGCCGGTCATCACGCGGAAACCCTCAATTGTATGGTCGTCAATCTGTCGTATTTGGCTCTGGATAATCTGATAGGCACGGCGGCCGGTGTAATAGGCTTCGCCGCGGAATGTGCTGCGGTCCAGGTCGAGAACCACCGTTTGAGGCTTGCCGACAGGGAACGTATAGCGATGAATACCTGTGCGCGTGGTGGCAGACAACTCTACCTTGATGTCGCTTTCCTGCAGACGAACCCAATAATAGCCTGGCTCCGCTCCTTCGGCAGCATGCGAAAAACGCTGGCCGAAATTGCCACCGGCCAGTTGTCGAGGTGTCACTTCCCATGAAACAGGCATCATGCTCACATCGATGAGGTCAGTACATCCCGTGCCACTAAGGTGGGTATGGGTGAATCCAAAAATGCTGTCACGATTGAAATCATAACCGCAACAGGGATCCCATGTCACATAATTCTCGGTTTCGGGACTCAACTGGACCATGCCCTGAGGCATGGTAGCCCCCGGAAACGTGCTTCCACTGAGCGCACCAGTCTCGTCTGTCTGCGTTCCGATAAAAGGATTTACAAACTTGGTATGGTCTTCTGCTTGCAAACCGACTGCCATCATGGCCGTCAACAGGAATAATAAGGACTGTTTTTTCATATTGCAAAAAGGTATTATTTGTTTACAAAGATAAGCATTTTTATTGGTACGACCAAATAATAAGACCTATTAATGACCAATTAACATACACTCTTTACCATCAGCACCTATAACCCAACGATTCTACTTCTGTTTCCTAACAATTCAGCACCAGTAATCTCACTATGCCACACCGATTTCGATAGACAGGAAAACAACGGGGTTTGCCTCAACTTTTCAATTTTTTAAGATAACGGCCGACCGTTATTTCGGCGATTTTGATTACCTTTGCAACCGTTTTTGAACAATGACTATATAGTTTGGTAGAACTTATCACTCCACAAATTAGTATGGATAAGAACCGTGTTTCTAAGAAGGTGACAACTACCATCCTATCGATGTCGCTGCTCACCGTGATGGCCGGAGCCGCCATTGCCCCTGCACTGGGCATTATCAAGGCTCATTTCAGCGAGGCACCCGCTATGTTGGTGCAGTTCATCGTTAGCATGCCGGCCCTGCTGATCATCATTACCAATCTCTTTTTCCTGCCGTTAAGTCGCGTGATGCGCACACGTGCCATTGCCACAACCGGCTTGCTGCTCTACGTCGTGGCTGGTGCCGGATGCTTTTTTGTTGACAACATCCATGTGCTTTTGCTCATGCGGGCCGCACTGGGAGCAAGTGTCGGTCTCATCATGCCGCTCTCTACAGGTCTGCTGGCCTATTATTTCCCGCCCGAAGAGCAGGCACGGCTAATGGGACTGTCGGCGGCAATGAACCAGATGGGCGGTGTGGTGGCTACGCTTTTGGCTGGATTTCTGGCCACGATAGCGTGGAACTACGCCTTCCTGGTCTATCTGCTCGGGCTGATAGCCTTGGTTATGGTGTGGCTGTGGCTACCCGACGAACAGTTGGGATCTGCCAACAAACGGGGCATTCCCTTCCAACCGCGCCAACTGCTGAAGTTCCATCCGTCGGTAACAGGTATGCTTCTGCTGATGATGATTTTCTTTATCTTCCCCACAAACTTCGCCGTACTGGCCAGTCAGCAGTTGGGTTTGAGTGCAGAATTGATAACGATTATCATGGTAGGACTTGACGTTGTGGCGTTCTTCGTGGATCTGGCTTTTGGTGGCGTGATGCATCAATGCCGCCAAGGCGTAAAATATTTCGCTCCCCTTTTCTTCTTCTTGGGCTATGCGGCCTATCTTTTCCCCAGTGTTCTGATGATTGCGCTCGGCTCCGCTTTTATCGGTATAGCCAACGGCGTTGGCGTTCCCTACCTGAATACCATAGCGAGCATCAAGGGTGGAAAGAATTCGGCCACCACGGTAATGCCACTTCTCTCGGCTGCCCTCTACCTCGGCCAGTTCATATCGCCGATCATCGTGACACCTTTTTCACACATCGTGTTTGGCGAAAACGACTTGACAGGACCTTACAAGGTGGGCGTTCTGCTCAGCATATTGTTTTTCGTTCAGGTATATCTAACGCGGCATTTCCAAAGTCTGCCTCCAGCGAACAAGCAGAGCCAGTCAGAATGATTTGGCTGTTTGGGAAAAAACGCAACAAAATCATGTTCCCGTTTTTCATCAAAATAGTAACGGAATTTGAGCAGAACGGGCGTTGAGAACGCGAAAACGTTAAGATTCATTACCGCGACGCACATTTCGACGCGCAGAACCTATGCTTTTACCCTTCAAAAACTATGGTTTCACTGCCCAAAAACTATGGTTTTACACCTCAAAACCTATGTTTTTGCAAGCCAAAAACATAGGTTTTATCAGCAGACATCAAATTTCTTTGTTCAAGACGAATTCGTTTTCTCCGTAATCACTTATCAATCAGACGATTGCAACAACCTCTCTAAAACTCGCATATTCCGCGTCCATCAGACCGTTTATGACCAACATCGCCCGTATGAGAGCCTTAAATTCGGATTTTCCATGACAATTTCATGCACAATAATCGCTCGCTCTGCGGGTTTCATCGTATACGAGACTTGCAGCCAAAATCGCTCCGTCCACGGTTACCATCGTATATGGCTTACGGCCAAAGAAACCGCCAATGAACGTCGAAAACAACGGGAAAGTTGCTCCGGTCATCTACCGTGACACATATTTATTCCCTTTCCTGACAACGACACCTTTCGTTGCCAAACCGTTCAACTGCTGTCCCTGCAGGTTGAACATCTTGTCGGTGTACTTCGTTTCAGACTTCATGACAGTAGAAATCGCAGAAGCCACGAGTTGGTCGATGAGTGTTTCGGCACCCTCAGTGCACTTCACAGTTTGCGTTAACTGTCCTGTTGCCGTCTTGTTATAAGCACCGAAAGGACCGTCAGAGAGCGACCCGATGCCTTCAACCCACACCTCATGGAAACGGCTGTCGTCTGGATAGTTCATGCATTTCAGATGAATCACCTTCCGGGTGGTCTTATCTGTGGAACTGTCCACCACGGTATCACCCACAGACGTCACCTCATAGTTCAGGCAGAACCCTGCCATATCCTTCTGCTGATAGGTGTCGCCCACCTTCAGACCGAAGTCCATCGACATCTGCAAGTCAAGAATATCATTCGATTTCCCACTTTCAAACGTGGCTACATAGCATTTGTCGCCATTCTGCCCCACCCATAATAACGGTCGGAAATCACCGCCATCCTTGCCGTCAACTCGTCTTTGAAACGACTGTTTGAAACGAATGTCATTGATGGTCGTATCACCGCGCAAGACATATTCATAATACAGTTTGGTGTCGGGCTGCGGCGGCGAAGTCCATGAACATATCGTCCACGTTCTGCCTTCATTCAGCAGCGTCTCATTTCCTTCCTGCGCACTCACTGAAAGTGCAACGAAGAATGCCATTGATAATATATATAAGTTCTTCATAAAAACAATATTTTTATCTTAATCATATCATAAAACATACATTCAATTATCATCAGTTTATATCATATTGTAATGCTTTAGCATTCTTGATTGCAAATATATTACTTTTTCTAAAATGCGACAAACATATTCGCAAATATTTTTTGCCAATAAAAAGACAGCAGGTCTGCACGGCTATAGACGTGAGACCTGCTGATGATATGTGAAAATCTAAATTGTAAGAATTCAGACTTTATCACGACTGACTACATCGCTGCGGCTGCAATCCAGTCGTAGAAGAAACTGCACACACCACAAATGGCGATGCCAAGGGTGCACACGGCCAGCGCAAGTTTGGTGTTGAAATCGCTCTTGAACGTTGGCAGCGCGTTGTCGGTCTGCTTGATATACATTGCTTTCACAATGAGCAGATAGTAATAAAGCGACACCACGGTGTTGATCAAGGCAATGAACACAACGAAATAGGCCAGCGAAGAGCCCTGCTGGGCTGCTGCCATGAAGACGAAGAACTTGCTGAACATACCGGCAAACGGCGGAATACCGGCCAGCGAGAACAGGGCAAGCGTCAACAGGAACGACAGTTTGGGATTCGTGGTATAGAATCCGTCATAGGCAGCCATATCCGTGCGGCCACCGTTGTTCTCCTCAACCACACTGATTACTGTAAACACGGCGAGGTTGGCAACCACATATACCAGCACATAATATGACAAAGCAGCCACACCAGCCTGGGAATTGCCCACCACGGCCAGCATGATATAACCGGCCTGGCTGATTGAACTGAACGCCATGAAGCGCTTCAGTTCGCTCTGACGGATAGCAAAGAGGTTGGCAATGGTAATGCTCAGCACGATGACAATATAGAGCATGTACTCCCATTCGCGCACCATGGAACCGAAAACCTTCATCAGGATGGCGCAAAGCGTAAAGGCGGCAGCGCCTTTTGATACCACGCTGAGATAACCTGTTACGGTTGTGGGTGCACCCTGATAGGTATCGGCAGTCCAGAAGTGGAATGGAACGAGAGAAATCTTAAATCCCAGTCCACTGAAAAAGAACACCAGCCCCACGATAGCGAGCGCAGAATGATCGATAAGACCAAACCTGACGGCTGCATTATCAAAATATAGCGTGCCGACAGCAGCATAAATGAGCGAAATACCATAGAGCATGATGCCGCTGGAGAATGTTGCTGTGAGGATATACTTGGCAGATGCCTCTGCACTATTGTGGCGATACTTGTCGAGAGCCACCAGACAGGCCATGGGAACACTTGCCATTTCGAGTCCGAGGAAGAACATCAGGAAGTGGCCGGCACTCATCATCATGTACATACCTAATAAAGTGGAGACGACAAGCATATAGAATTCACCCTCCTTGAACGAGGTATCGCTACGGCTGAGCCAATTCTTTGCCTGTATCACAACAATCAATGTGCCCACGGTGAGTATCGTTTTCATCACGGCCACGGCTGCTGTGGTGACATACATCCCACCAAAAACGGTTGCCGGTTCGTTATAGAAAAGAGTCACCACTGTCTGAACAAGCAGCAGGATGCACATAAGCGGATTAAACCAATTGCGCTCTGCCTTCTTTGCGGAGGCGAAATCAGCGATGAACGCAATGACCAGAATCGCCATCAGTGTGGCTTCTGGAACCATATTTAAAAATTGTCCGTAATTCATTTCAATTAAAATGTTGAATTATAAATGAAACATTACATTCCTGCTATCAAGATATTGCCGAGGATTGACGACACGCCACTGTCGATGACACGACTTGCCCAGAGCGGGAAACAGCCGAGACCGGCAACACATGCTATCAGACAGATAACAGCAACGCGCTCATCCCATGTGGCATCGGTGAGTTTCACGGTGTCGCAGTGCGGATATTTCACATCGCCAAAGAGAATGAATCCCACTGTACGTAAGATGTAGACTGCCGTAACCACGATGGAGCAGCAGGCGATGATGGTACATGTGCGATGGAAAGAATCGGCATTGGCAAACGATCCGACAAAGATGGTCATCTCTGCAATGAAGCCTGAGAAGCCCGGCAAACCAAGGTTGGCAAGACCGGCAATGACATATCCCACTGCAAGGAAAGGCATAATCTTCATCAATCCGCCCAGATAGCGGATGTCACGAGTATGTGCACGGCCATAGATCATACCGATGAGGGCAAAGAAAAGTGCCGTCATCAAACCGTGGGAAAGCATCTGCAGGATGGCACCCGTGCAAGAGGTGCGTGTCATCATCAGCAGTGCGAAGAGCACCAAACCGCAGTGTGACACAGAACTGTATGCGTTGATATACTTCAAATCGGTCTGTACACAAGCACTCAATGCACCATAAACCACGGAGATAGTGGTCAGAATCAAGAAGATCCATGCCAAATCGTGAGCGGCATCAGGCAGCAGATACATGGCAACACGGAAGCAGCCGTAGCCTCCAAGTTTCATCAGCACACCTGCATGCAACATCGACACGGCCGTAGGCGCACTGGCATGACCGTCGGGAGACCATGTATGGAACGGGAACAATGCACCAAGCACGCCGAATCCTATGAAAATGAACGGGAAGAACACCTTCTGGATATGAACGGGAATATTGTGCAGGGCTGCAATCTCGTTGACATTCATGGTTGTTGCACCACTAAAGAAATAGATGCCGAGGATGCCGAGGATGAGCAAAGCAGATCCTCCCATAAGCATCAGCGTTAGTTTCATGGCTGCATATTCCTTGTTGCCGCTGCCCCATACACCAATCAGGAGGTACATCGGTATCAAAGCCACCTCATAGAACATGAACATGGTGAACATATCCACAGAAATGAAGAAGCCGAACACACCTGTTGACAACAAGGTGAACCACAAGAAATACTCCTTGGTGAGCGGTTTGAGTTGCCAAGATGCAAATGTTCCGGTGAACACGATGATGCTTGAGAGCAACAGCATGACCACTGAAATGCCGTCAACACCTACTGAATACTTGATATTCAGGGGCTTGAACCAGTCTACAGCATAGGTAAGCAGCATGGTATCCTGATTTCCGGCAGCACGCTGCTGTATGAAATAAATAGTGAGCCAGATGGAAAGAGCCAGCAAACAGGATGCACCGGCCACCATCACGCCACGTACCTGATTGAGATTCTGCGACAGCCACAGACCGAGCAGCATCAAAACAGGAATTACTACGAATAATGTTAATATACTCATTGTGCTATTCCTCCTTTAAATTAATGCCAATATAATTAATGACAAAGCAACTGTTCCCGTGAGGAACCATACGGCATACTGACGCACATCACCGCTTTGCCACGGACGAATGCTCTCTCCGGCCTCGTTTGCGCCCCATGCCATGAAGTTAAACGTACCATCTACGACGTGACGATCGAACCAGGCAATGGGATAAGAGAACAGACGGAACACAATTTTGTGGGTGAAATACATCCAAACCTCATCCATATAGAAGCGCTTATAGGCTGCTCGGTGAAGACGAGGCATCTTTTTGGCCAGCATGTCAGCAACAGGCGTTTCTTCACCTTTATACATATAGGTGGCAAGACAGATGCCGATGACTGCCAAAAGTACGCTTGTGCCGGCAACAGCCCAGTTGATATGCGTGTGGAACCCAACTCCGTTGGCTGAAACGAACTCTCCAAACGGAAGGAAACCGCACAAACAGGTGATGACAGACAGCACGATCAGAGGAATGGTCATTGTGAACGGAGCCTCGTGAGGTGCATGCGGCTCATGGCAGGCTGACGGATTGGCCTCGTATTTTGCCAATTCTGTCTCGTAATGGCTCTTTCCCCAGAAGATGACATAGTAGAGACGGAACATGTAGAAAGCCGTCATCATGGCGATGCCACTCATCACGATGCCCATCACGGGGTGGAAATTGTAGCAAGCCACGAGGATTTCATCCTTTGAGAAGAAACCACTGAACGGAGGAATTCCGGCAATGGCGAGACAGGAGATAAGGAATGTGATATGCGTAATAGGCATATACTTGCGCAAACCGCCCATATACTTTTTCTCATTGCTGTGAACGGCATGGATAATACATCCGGCACCGAGGAACAAGCAAGCCTTAAACATGGCGTGGGTGAAGAGATGGAACATGCCGGCCATGTAGCCAAGGCCGTTCACATCAGCATATTCTTCGGTAAGAGGAATCGCGGTCATACCTTCATCCGGCAAGCACACGCCAAGCGCAACAAGCATGAAACCAATCTGAGAGATGGTTGAGAATGCAAGCACACGCTTGATATCACTCTGCGCACATGCCACACTGGCAGCATAAAACGCCGTGAATGCAGCGATATAAGCCACCCAGTGAAGCGTTTCGGGTGCATATTCCACCCAGATGGGGAACAGGCAAGCCACCTGATATACACCTGCAACCACCATGGTAGCGGCGTGAATCAATGCACTAACAGGCGTCGGGCCCTCCATTGCATCTGGTAACCAGATGTGAAGTGGGAACATGGCACTCTTACCAGCACCGCCGATGAACATCAGGAACAATGCCATGGGCAATATCCAATAACATCCGTCGAGTCGGGTTGTGAGTTCGGGCATGGCGTTGAGGTCGAAACTGAACGTACCCACATAGTAACTGTAGAACAAGATACCAATAAGGAAGAACAAATCGGCAAAACGCGTAACGATAAATGCCTTCTTGCTCGCTGCTACGGCTGCATGCAATGGATAGTAGAAACCAATCAACAGATAGGAACTAACACCCACCAACTCCCAGAAAAGATACATCTGGAAGATGTTCGTTGCAACAACAAGTCCCAACATCGACATGGAGAAAAGGCTCAGGAAGGCATAATAGCGCTGGAATCCCTTCTCACCATGCATGTAACCGAATGAATAAATGTGAACCATCAGACTGACCGTGGAGATGACAATCAGCATCATCACCGAGATAGGAGTCAGACGGAAGCCGAGCGTAAACAGCAATTGCATTCCGTTGATGGTTCCGAAATCGAGCCATGTGAAATTAAAAGGAGTGACAACGGGATACATTCCGGTTGCCGCATCCCTGCCAATCACAAGGAAATACTCAATGGCTGTGTAATAACTCAATATAGTCACAATGGCAAGCGACGTGGTTCCAATGAGACCAGCCACCTTATGCGACATCTTCATACCCGCAAGTCCCAGACAGAGGAATGAGAGCAGCGGAAGAAGAAGAATTAAAAATACATAACTATAGTCCATAACTGATTTTCTAATCTTTAATTTTTCATTTCCTGTATGCTGTTCACATTGTCACTATGAACATTGCGGTACACATTAATAATAATAGCAATAGCCACAGCAGTCTCAGCAGCAGCCACACCGATGGCGAACAACGTGAAGAAGAAACCCTCAAGTTGACCGGGGTAAAGGATGCGGTTGAATGCTGCAAAGTTGATGTCCACGGCATTGAGAATCAATTCTGTGGAGATGAGCATGGCTATCAGATTGCGGCGTGTGAAGAATCCAAACACACCGATAAAGAACAACAGTGCACTAAGCACGAAGAAATATTCTACTGGTATCATACGCTTACTCCTTTCTTGAAATTAATACTCCGCCGATAATACATGCCAACAGGAATACGGAAATGAACTCAAATGGGAGCACATAACCGTCGCGGTCGGCGCCAAGCAGTGAATTTCCGATCACTTGCATCGACACTTCCTGGTCGGGCATGGCTGCGAAACTACTGATGATATTATTCTTCAGGAATACGACAACCACCGTAGCAAGTCCGATTAACGACAAAAGCGCACCGCAAATAACACGGTTTCCCTTCATTCGTTCAACAAGACCCTGCAAGGTTCGCTTATTCACCAACTGGATGGCGAAGATATAAATCATCGTAACACCACCAGCATAAACACTAATCTGCGCTGCACCCAGGAAGGTATAGTCGAGCAGAAAATAGATTCCAGCAATGCCAAACAACACGAACAGCAAGAATGTGGCTGCCCGCATAATCCGCTTAGTTGTCACACACATCACGGCAGAACCGAGAATGACAACGGCAAGAATTGCAAAAACAATAATATTAGCCATAAGTCTGCTCCTTAATTATTTGGTTTTAGTGTTAAACTTACCTACTTCAAACGGTGCTCCGCCGTTTATCAACTCTGGCAGAGAACCGCCCTGATAGACTTCCTCATTGAGATGTAATACCAGTTTGCTACGGTCGAACACTGCATTTTCAAAATCATTAGTGAACTCGATAGCATCGAAATTACATGCATTCGTGCACAACTGACAGAACATACAGTCGCCGAGATCATACAGATAGTCGTCGAGCACTTTCTTTTTCTTGCCCGTCTCGGGATCTTCCTGCATGTGCGACGTAATCTTGATTGTTCCGTTTGGACATGCCTTCTCGCACAATGTGCAAGCCGTGCACTTGTAGGAACCGTCCTCGTTGCGCTTGAAAACCAGACGCCCGCGATGGCGCTTGGCCACATGGAGAGTGGTCTTTCGGTTTTCTGGATACTGCTCTGTAGACTTGTTAGTGAAGAAGTCCTTGAAATATTCCTTCCAAGTGACCTTCATTCCCGTTGCCAATGTCTTCAGGCCGTGTCCGATTTCTCCAAAATATGTTTTATTATCTTCCATTTTTCGAATTGGTCTTATAAGTCATATAAGTTATTTCTTTAATCATATAAGCCTTATTTGATATAAATGCCAAGGGCTACGACCACGGTCATCAGCACAAGATTGATGAGAGAGAGCGGCATAAGATACTTCCACTCCAACTTCAGAATCTGGTCAATGCGCAGACGGGGGAATGTCCACTTAATCCACATCAGTATCCAGACAAGCGCAAATGTCTTGCCCATGAACCATACAATGCCGGGAATGTAGTTCATTACCGCATCAAATGCATCGATTCCGATATTTACCGGAGCCCATCCTCCCAGGAAAACCGTAGCAGCAATTCCTGCAATGATAAACAAATTGAGGAATTCTGCAAGATAGAAGAATCCGAAACCCATGCCGGAATATTCTGTATGGTGACCAGCCGTAAGTTCACTCTCGGCCTCAGCCATATCAAACGGGCCGCGGTTGGCCTCTGCATTACCGGCAACAAGGAATACAAGGAAGGCAATAATGGCAGGAATGTGTCCCTGGAATATCAGCCACTTCCATGGGCCAGTCTGCGCTTCCACAATGCCAGACATCTGCATGGTACCCGTTAAGATAACTGCAGCAATCAAACAAAGGCACAATGACATCTCATAAGAGATCATCTGCACGGCACCGC
Source organism: Prevotella sp. UBA4268 (assembly GCA_002395135.1). Lineage (GTDB taxonomy): Bacteria > Bacteroidota > Bacteroidia > Bacteroidales > Bacteroidaceae > Prevotella. The sequence continues at coordinate 36,553 of DGWC01000106.1, forward strand.
GCATGGCAGAAACCACCGAATACTTATTGTTTGAACTCCATCCAGCGAGGAATATACCTACCACACCTATGGAAGAAATGGCAGTAAGCAGGAAAACGCCCACGTTGAAATCAAGAATTGTGGCACCCTTGTTCCATGGCAGGAACGAGAAAGCACCCACAGACCCGATAATCACCAGTATAGGAGCAACGGCATAGAGCAGTTTGTCGGCTTTGTCAACAAAGAAAATCTCTTTGATAAGCATCTTCAGAACGTCGGCGAACACCTGCAGCAAGCCCCAATAGCCTACGCGCATCGGGCCAAGACGGCACTGGAAATAGGCGCAGACCTTACGCTCCATGAAAAT
>DGWC01000106.1:37013-58710 GCA_002395135.1 Prevotella sp. UBA4268
CAATCAATATCGACCAGAAATCTCCCAAACCAAGCGTGTGGCGCAGGAGAGCGTCGAACCATTGTGTTACTATTGAAAAATCAAACATAATGTTGTTACTTAAAAAATACAAGAATCCAAGACAATGTATTGAGGATTTCCTCAATGATATTGCTCAGTTTTCTCTTCATTTTAACTATATATTATCTGTCAATGTCAGGAATCACAAAGTCAATAGCAGCACCAGTTGCCACAAGGTCGGCAATCTTCTGACCACGAAGCATCGGGTCAAGAGCACCCGTAAGTGACAATCCCATGGGGCGCATTTTCAATCGATACGGGCTCTTATCGCCTCGCGAATCGAGATAAACGCCGAACTCACCGCTGGCACCCTCCACCGAGAAGTACCACTGTCCCTCGGGAACCTTAATAATCGGCTTCTGCTTCACATAGAAGTCGCCTTCGGGAATGTTGTCGATAAGTTGCTCAATAATGTGCAGACTCTGATACATTTCATTGATGTGACAGGTATAGCGGTCCATCGTGTCGCAACCATTCATGAGGATCTGCTCCCACTCCACTTTGTCGTACATGTCATAAGGATGGTTCTTGCGCACATCGTTCTTCCATCCGGAAGCACGGCCAGCAGGACCCGTGACGGCATAACTGATGCAATCGTCGAGGCTCATCGGCCCAACTTTCTCGAAACGGTTATGTGTTATCACGTTGTCTCCAAACACATCGACATACTCCTGTATAATCGGCTTGAGGTATTTCACCAGGTTTTTCACGTTCTTAACGAAATCCGGGTCAATGTCATCTTGCAATCCGCCGATGCGATAGTAGTTTTGAATCAGTCGTCCGCCAGTTGTTTCTTCCATGCAATTGAGCACATGCTCACGGTCGCGCATAGAATAGAGGAAGGCTGTGAGCGCTCCCATATCCTGAGCGCAGCATCCCACATAGAGCAAATGTGAATCAATGCGCTGCAACTCATCCATGATGGTGCGGATATACTTGATGCGATCAGTGAGTTCTACACCCATTCCCTCTTCGATAACGCCAACAAGCGCATGACGATGCATCATGGCGCTCAGATAGTTAAGTCGGTCAGTTAAAGCAAGAGTTTGCGGATAAGTCATGCTTTCACACATCTTTTCAATACCGCGGTGGATGTATCCGAGATGGGGATATACTCTCTTGACGGTCTCGCCATCGAGAACGGTCTGCAGGCGAAGTACTCCGTGGGTACTTGGATGCTGAGGACCGATGTTGATGACATAGTCGTTATCGGTGAAAAGCATGTTTTTCTTGCTCTGCAGATTGCCTTCTGCGTCCAGGAAATACTCCAGTCCATAGTCTGGTTCCACATCATCGTCAAGCGTATATTCATCGTTAAACTTCCAGTCCTTACGGAAAGGATAGCCCTTGAAATCTGAACGGAGGAAGAGTCGGCGCATGTCCGGGTGACCCAGGAATACGATACCGAAGAAGTCATACACCTCACGTTCCAGCAAATCAGCCACTTTCCATATATTAGAAACGGTGGGAATATACGGAATCAACTGCCCGTCGGTCTCGCCGCTGCCATTGGATGCAACGCCGTCACCGCATACCTGCGTGCGTGCAAGCATCTTCACGGAGCATCGCTCATGCGTATTTGTATTCTCAAGAATATAGATACAGCCAAGGCCTTCTTCGGTCCCGAAGTCCTCACCCACGATTGTAACAAGATAGTCGAAGTGTTTTTTGCTCTTCAAGTTCTGCATTTCAGAGGCGAACTTGTCGAAATCGAATGATAAGAAGTCTAATTTCATTTTGCGGTCTCCTCCTTATTTGATTGAACATTAGCCTTTGAACACTGATTATTGATAGCAGACGTGCTTCCAGACATAGCAGGATTGTCTATCGAAGACGAGGAAAGACTCTTGGCGAAATCCTCTGGCACCTCCGTTACCACGATTGGTTCGCGGCGATGATCACCCAGACGACGTGCTGTCAACTCGGCATTTGAAACGCCCAACTCACGTTCTTCGCGGTTTTGCTTATGATTAGCGCCGCCGAAAAACTTCTCAATCTTCACCTTACGCTGCAATTGCATCATACCATACATAATGGCTTCCGGACGCGGAGGGCAACCTGGAATGAAAACATCTACGGGAACAATCTCCTCGATGCCCTTCACCACATGGTAACTCGACTTAAACGGACCACCAGAAATGGCACATCCGCCCACGGCAATCACGTACTTGGGCTCAGCCATCTCATCATAGAGACGCTTTAAGGCCGGTGCCATCTTGTGGGTAATCGTTCCTGCACACATGATAAGGTCTGCCTGTCGGGGTGAATTGCGCGTCACCTCAAAGCCAAAACGTGCAAAATCGTAACGAGAACATCCGCATGCCATGAACTCAATGCCGCAGCAAGAGGTGGCAAACGTAAGCGACCACAGCGAATTGGCGCGTCCCCAGTTGATGAGTTTGTCGAGTGAACCGGTCACAACGTTGACACCACCCTCGTGGAGTTCATCAACCAGTTTCTCCAACGATGAGTTATCGTTCCACTCGTCGTAGGGAATACTCTTAATTTTCGGCTTCATTTCCATTCCAACGCTCCTTTCCGCCAAGCGTAAGCGAGGCCAAATACAAGTACCAACAGGAAAAATCCGATGCTGACAATTGCCATCACACCGAACTCCTTAACAACCACTGCCCATGGATAAAGGAACACTGTTTCCACATCGAACATGAGAAACAGGATGGCAAAGAGATAGAACCCCACGTTGACAGGCAGCCAAGACGTCCCATGAGTGGGTATACCGCACTCATAGGGCTCGCCTTTCACCTTGTTATAAGAGCGTGGTCCCACCAACTTCGCAATGGCATAGGCTGCCACAACCAAGGTAATGGCCGTTATAATAACGGTAATAAACAAAGTAAAATACATAATATATGTGTAATTGTTAATAATGATGTGCTTTCGGCACCCTGTTTTAAAACGCCTGCAAAGGTAGCAATTAATTTGCAAACATTTGCAATTAATATTGAAAATTATTGGTCGTTTTCCCTTTTTTGTTTATTTTTGCAGAAGTTTTTGTAGAAACCAAAAAATCATTCATTATGAGAATTAGAAGAAAAAGCGTTGTCGCCATGCTCTCAATAGCACTTGTCATGGTATGCCAAACGGCTTTCGGCGGCCCAATCAAGAAATCCGACAAGATAAATGTTGACGGTATCAACTACGCCGTGAATGCAAAGAGCAACAAGGCGCGTGTGATTGCAGGCAAGAATCTCTATACCGGCGACCTCGTCATACCAGAAAAGATTACCGAGGACAGTATCACTTACTACGTGGAAACCATCGACGCAGGGGCATTCTACGACTGCTCCACCCTGACCTCAGTGACAATTCCCACCACCGTGACAAAGATTGGAAGCAATGCCTTTCAGAATTGCTCGGGAATAGAGAGCATCACCATCCCTAATAGCGTAACAGAGATTGCCAGCGAACTATTTGAAGGATGCACAAGTCTGAAGGAAGTGAATCTGCACAACGGCATAAAAAGCATCGGTTCGGGTGCTTTCAAGAAATGCACTGCCCTGGAAGACATCACGATACCCAACGGAGTCAAGGCTCTTCCCTCCGATTTTTTCCACGGATGCAGCAGTCTGCGCAACGTGAATCTGCCCAACGCCATGGAGAAAATCGGCAGTTCTGCCTTCGAGGATTGCACCTCATTGGAGGAAATAAGTCTGCCAAACGGCATCAAATCCATCGGCAGCGATGCTTTCAAGAAATGTGTCTCGCTGAAATCTTTCACCAGTACCACCAGCATGAATAGCATTTCAAGCAGTCTTTTTGAGGGATGCTCAAGCCTGAAGGACATGAACATCACCACAAACATCAAGTCAATCAACCACGATGCGTTTAAAGACTGTGCCAGTCTCGACTCTATCTACATACCCAATGGTGTGAATGACATAGGATCGAGCGTATTTGAAAACTGCTCAAGCCTGCGTATCGTGAACATTCCCAGTGGTTTGAAGTCAGTTCCTTCCAGCATGTTCAGGAACTGCAGCAATCTGGAACACATCACAATTCCCAATTCCATCAAAGCAATATCCGGCAATTCATTCCGCGGATGCACGTCTCTGCGCCACGTGGAGATTCCCAACAGTGTGAAGGAAATTGGCAGCGATGCCTTCAACGGATGCGTTTCGCTGGCATCGGTAACCATGAAAAGCGGCATACCGCCTAAGATCAAGAAAGACAGTTTCTCGAAAGCATTCATCAAAGACGGCATGCTCTATGTTCCGAATGAGTTGCCTTACACGGCCAATCCCAAAAGTGTTTGGGCGCAATTCCGCAACATCAGGAAGTCAAAAGACCGGAGATGAGGGATGAATCAAAATGAACCGGTGAAATAATATGTAAAAAAATCATTCATGTCACCATGTCCTAACTCTTTATCCATTGGAGTTTGGAGACATGGTGACATGAAAGATACTCAAATAGACAAACTCAATCAGTGTTTGTCTTATTCATAATCAGAATGCGCGTTCGGTGCCTTAGAATTCGCGTTCGATAATTTCCAGACACATGCGACTGTTATGATACGGGCATTTCCAGAAGCCGGCCTTGTCGTCAACAGTATTCAACGTACCGTCAGCATGGCGGCTCCAGAACCATTCTCCGTATGTATAGTCTATCAAATTATCCTTGATATACTGCCAGCAATGCAGTGCTTTCTGCAAAGCATCTTCATCTCCGAAATACTGATAGATATTAATGAACCCGACAACAGTCTCCGCCTGCACCCACCAGTGCAGATCTGAATCCACGTAACCCGTGTCTAAATTGGCTTCATGAACCATTGAACCGTCGGCATTAAGGCCTTTCTCACTCGCTTTTGCCACTTCACGAACAACGGATTCCACCTTTTCAAGTATGAAAGGATCGCCTAAAACGAGGGCAGCCTCATGCAACAGCCACGAACATTCTATGTCGTGACCGTAACTCTCCAATGCTCCGGCCCCGCGCGTCCAGTCATTTTCAAAGAAAAGGTCAAGGTGATGGGTGGCAGAATTCAGTATCTTGTCAGTGAAAATACTAATCAGATTGCGCAGTGAACCCTCTATCTGGCTGACCGTTTCTGGTGGAACGGAAATGCCAACAGGAAGCACTGCACCAATCGCCGGCACATAATTGCACGACTCGGCAGCCTGCAATTCCTTGATACAGCGGTAAAGATTGGTATACGGCTCTATGATATGAAGATGAGTGTTCTGCGATTTCGGATAGTTGGCATCCAATTCCGAGAGGCGCATATCTGCTATCTCACCCCACTCGCGCGTACATGCCTCGATGTAGCCATTATATTGTTTGTCGAGAGAATGCGATTCAATACACTCATACAGATTAATGGCATAGTCGAGAGCCTCACGGTCGCCAGTGGCGCGTGCATACTCCGACAGTCCGTAAATCATGAACCCAATAGCATAAAACTGTTTCTTTGTGTCCTTGGGTTGTCCTTTGCAGTCAACGCTCCAGTAGGTTCCACCGTACTCCTGGTCATAGAAATGATCCAGGATATAGTCTTTCATTCGCGTGGCAGCCTCCAGATATTCAGCATTTCCTAACACGCGATAGGCTGCGGAGAACGACCACAAGATGCGAGCAGACAGAATACCACCCTTGTCGGCATCCTTTATCAGTTCACGCTTACCGGTCATCTGCCCGTAGAAACCGCCGTTTTCGTCATCAATCATATTGTTGAGCCAGAAGTTCAGAATGTTGTTTTCCAACACATCCCGAACTTCATGCTTCAAATCCTTCACTCGATGGTCCATCGTTACTTCTTTATGGGATACTTATAAATAAGGAATATCATTATCAAGGCTATGGCTGCGGGGAACAACGAGAACAATGCCCACACCATATTTCTGACAGATTCTTCGTCGGTAATAGTGATTACGGTGCTGCCCGTTGCAGGATCGGTGCCAGAAACAAAGCCGGCCACGCCCAAAAGCAATGCCACCAGCGAGCCAGAAATGGCTGTTCCAAACTTCTGAGCCATGGTACCAGAGGAGAAAATCAGTCCTGTTGACGACGTTCCGTTCTTTTCTGTGGCATAATCAGCCACATCTGCATACATAGACCATAGCAATGGCGAATAGAGACCTACGCCCACGGAGGTGAGCACCACCACTGCCACCATCATCCAGATATAAGAAGGATCCATGGGAATAAAGAAAAACAGCACGGAGAACACCACACAAATGAGGGCAGCCACCACAAACGCCTTGCTTTTGGAGCCTATCCACTGCGTGAACTTAGGCGAAAGACCGCCGAAAACCATACAAGTCACCTCACCAAATGTCATAAACACAGTGTAATTGATGATGAGTCCGCTCACGGTTACGTCGCCATGAAGACAATACTCCAAGAGATAGCCAGCAACTGCATAGCGGAAACCGTTGAAAAAGTTAGTGCAGATACCGACAAGAGTCAGGTATATCCACGGTTTGTTCTTGAAAAGGTCCACAAAAGGACGGAAGGAGAACTTCTCTGCACGCACAGGCTTCAGCCGTTCCTTAGTGAGAAGACCGCAAGCAAGCGTCATCAACGTTGCCAAAACGCCAAATCCGGCACCGAGAACAGCATATTGGTGTGCGTCGGAGCCACCTACCATTTTCTGAAGATACGGAAACGAGAGCAGTGTAATGAATCCCATGGCGTAGGCACCTACCATGCGGAACGATGAAAACTGGTTTTTTTCATTGTCATCAGAAGTCATCACGCCCAACAGAGAGCCGTAAGGAACGTTCACTGCCGTATAAACAGCCATCATCATCAGATATAATGAATAGGCATAGATGCGTTTCCCCACCGGTCCGAAGTCTGGCGTATAGAGCAGGAGTGCGAAAATGAGTCCTAAAGGCACGGCTCCGAAAATGAGCCACGGCCTGTATGTTCCCCATCTCGACTGTGTACGGTCGGCCAAACTGCCCATCAACGGGTCTGTCACCACATCAAACATACGGGCAATCAGCATCAGCGTGGCCGTATCAGCCACTGTAAGGCCAAACACATTGGTAAAAAACAGCGGAAAAGCAATAGACATGATTTTCCATGTAATACCTCCGGCTGCAGCATCACCAAGCGCATAGCCGATTTTTTCTTTCAAACTTGCCATATTACTATGATGGTTTATATGATTATTATTTAGTCGTTTGTCTGTTCTTGGCAATCAGTTTCTTGATGGTTTCCACACTGGCTGCTGTATACAGGCCGTCTTCAGGCGTGTTCATACAATAGTCAACCAGTCTGTCAATCGTAGAAGTAGCCACATGCATGCGTGTGTCGGCAGATGCATAATAGATGAACACCTTTCCGTCCTCATCGGCTATCCATCCGTTAGAGAACGCTACGTTCATCACATCACCAAGATATTCGTTTCCTTCAGGTACGAGGAAGAAACCGCCAGGCTGTGCTATCACGCGCGTCGGATCATCAAGTGCCGTCATATACATGTATAAAACATAGCGCAGACCGTCGGCCGTGGCTCTCACACCATGCGCAAGATGCAGCCAACCTTTAGGTGTCTTGATGGGATGAGGACCTTCTCCGTTTTTCACTTCTGTGATTGTGTGATAGTGGCGCGCATTGATGATTTTCTCTTCCTTAACCTCTGCATGGGTTATATCATCCACAAGTGCCCAGCCAATGCCACCGCCGGAACCCGTATCGATAAATCCGTCTTGCGGACGAGTATAAAAGGCATACTTGCCGTCTACGAATTCGGGATGCAACACCACGTTTCGCTGCTGGCTTTTGGTCTTCAGGTCAGGCAACCGATACCATGTTTTCAAGTCCTTCGTGCGTGCTATACCGGCAGTAGCAGTGGCTGCACTCAGATTGCCAGGCTGGCTGTCATCGTGACGTTCCGCACAGAACACGCCGTAAATCCATCCGTCTTCATGGGCAGTGATACGCATATCATAGATATTTGTTGCAGGAATCACGTCGTCGGGCATCGTTATGGGCTCGTCCCAAAAGCGGAAATTGTCTATTCCGTTAGGACTTTCCGCCACGGCAAAGAAACTTTTGCGGTCGGCGCCTTCCACTCTCACAACCAGCAGATAACGACCTTGCCACTTAATGGCACCGCTATTCAGCGTGGCATTCATCATAATGCGCTGCATTAGATACGGATTGTCATTCTCATTGAAATCATATCGCCACTCTAAAGGCGTATGCTCGGCCGTAAGAATGGGGTATTTGTACTTTTCATAAATGCCGTTCCCCCACTCGATGGGTTCGTTTCTGCGGGTAAGCAGTTGTTCGTGATGACTCTTCAAGGCCTCCACTCTTTTTGCGAAATCTGTCATTATCAGTATGTTTTATATATTAATCTATAGTATTTATTCTTTACCAGAAGCAATTATATCCTTTAAGAACAGCGTGTTATCTGCTTCATAGAATGCTTTAAAGTCGGTTGCACAAGGCAATTCGGGTGCTGGTCCGAAGTATTCCTTCTTGTAATTGCGCCACAACAGGAAGTAGTTGATGGCGTAACTGTCCATAATCGGTTTCAAGACACGAGTAAACCAAGTGGAATCAGGCAAGTTTTTGAATCCGCACTCTGTCAGGGCAAACAGTTTTTCATTCTTTTTTGCGAACTCACTGATAAACTGCAGGTCGGCATTGAGTTGTGTCTTGAAATCCTCTTCCGTACCCCACTGGTATGCATCTTCACCTATCAAGGTCACGCGGTCATTGCCTGGATAGCGCTTCATGAAGCGTTCCTCCGTCCAACCACCATCAAGATTGGGAGAATAACTCCACAAAAGATTGTCGAGTCCCTCCACTCTGAGATAGTCTTGCAGCATATTCCACAAACCCAGGAATTCTTCATCAGAACAGAGTTTCTGTCCCCACCAGAACCACGAACCGTTATTCTCGTGCCAAGGACGGAAGATAACGGGCACTGGCGAACCGTCTTTCCTCTTGAGTGTTTTCAGAAAATCACTCACACGCTGCATCCATGTCTGGAACTTTTCGTGCTGTTCTCCGCCTGGAAGAATACTCTTTACTACTGTGGAATCTTCTACATCCCATGCCGTTCCGCCTGTCAGCGGATTGCGCGGATGCCAACTCAGGGTCACAACACCGCCTCTTTCATCATGCTTGATCAGTTCTTCACGGATACGGGAGAAAGGAACGCTGTCAAGATTCTTGGCATCTCCCATCTCAATACCACCGAGATCAAAGCCCATCACTGCCGGATAGTCGCCTACTGTTCTGAGAACATCACTCGAATCCGAGGGTTCTGCGTCAACATACGTACCATCCCAGGTCACACCATAGAACGGATCGTCTTGATGCCCCATCATATATCCCTTCTCCTGTATACCTAACAGTCGCTCAGCCAACTGTTCTGCACCGTTTTTCGTCTGCTCCTTGGCTGTGGAGCATGCAGCAAATACCACGGCTGCAGCCATCCACGCCAGTTGTTTCTTCATTATTTTCATGTGGTTTCAATCTAATTAATGTATATGACTCGAATTTTAATCTGCTTGCTAAATGATATAAGAGGAATGACTCATCATGAGAAAATCAATTCTCAATACCTAATTCCTTGTAGAGCCAAGCACACCATTCGTCCCATTGCTCTTGGAACCAGAAGTGAGCCGTCTGCTGATAAACGTGCAATTCTTTAGGGGCAGTCACGGTGTTATAGGTGGCATAGGCAGTAGTGGGAGGCACTACGTCGTCGTTATATCCAAAAGAAAACCAGCCCGGACATGTGATTCGACGGGCGAAATTCACACCGTCGTAATAGCGGGATGCCTCTATTTCTTTCTGGTCAACATGCTGTTTGCCATAGAAATAATGCGGCCATCCGCAGGCTACATGCTGCAGTGAAGCCGTGTGATCACACATGGCGGCATGCACAGCACCATAACAAGTAACCCGTTTGTCCAAAGCAGCGCATACCAAAGACAGCATTCCGCCCTGCGAACTGCCGGTTACGCCGAGTTTCTCACCGTTCCATTCTGGCAGGGTGGCAATATAATCGATGGCTCTGATGGCCCCCACGAAAACACGCTTGTAGTAGTTGTTGTCTCTGTCGTTGATATTAAACTGCCAATAACAGTTCAGTGCACCTTGCATCAGTTTGTCGTAATAGTCTTGCGTCATGGTTACAGGAATGCCGTGAATACCAATCTCAAGGGTGATACACCCTTTTGCAGCCGTCCATTTGTCACCTTCGTAAGGACGAATGCCTGCACCAGGAACGCGAAGCAATGCTGGATACTTTCCAGGTTTAGTGGGAACACAGAGAATACCATAGGTTCTGCTGCCCCATCGGATATTCTGGAAACTCACCTGATATACATTTACCTCCTCAGTAGAGCGCTCCGGCAGCAGTTCGCGTGTGGGTTGGAGCGACGTCCACCGTGCTTCTTCCAGTGTTTTCTGCCAAAACGCATCGAAATCCTGCGGATTTACAGTTGTGGGTTTGAGCATTTCCGGACTGAAGGCAGCAGTACACGAACCGGAATACTCTCTGCCGTCAACGTGGGCAGTCACCTTCAAGCGATAAAAACCGGGATTCTTCATCGTTCCGCTCCAAGTCATCGTACCGTTTTTCAGCACCTCGCCTTTCTTCTTCACATCGGGATACATTTCCGGTCCTGCCTCATAGTCAACTTCCACATTGTCTAACAAGGTACCAGACTTCAATACATTCACTACGAATTTGCATTTTTCTCCAACGCGATAGTTCCAATCTTTGTGATCGGGAGTTACCGTTACGGTGATTTGATTGCCACGAATCTGCGATGATACTCCAGTGAATAGCATCACAACGAACAACAAACTAACAATTCTTTTCATGATTGGTGTTTAATAATAGATATCTAACAGTTTTTACTTTGCAAAGTTAATACTTTCTCTAAAACTACATTGATACTATTTTGCTCTTTATTTGCACTTTAGCAAAAACGGATGTTAACAAAAACAAAACCACCAAACAATTGCGCAACAAATATGATATTCGACATCAAAACCATACCATTATCAGGAATAAACAAAAAGAAAAACCCCGTCGAAGCGGGGCCATAAACTTGAGTTACTTAATCACCTATTGAAAATAATAATTTCACTAAATGAATTTAATTATAAATATCTATTTAATCATTCTTCGCACAGAGAACAACCATTATGTGAGAACCATCTCATGTGCATTTACTTTTGAATGGATTATTCTTCTGCAAAATTACAAAATATGTCGTCACGACATGTTCTATGATGTTACATATAGATTATTTTATGTATACTCCACTGAGAATCAGTATTATTTTCCTGCATTTGCAATGCGTTTTACTTGTTCACGAATCACCTCAATGGTTGATTTGTCGGCCAAGAACACGGAGTTCAAACCCTGCTGTTCCTGCGCAGGATCGCCCGTATAGTCGTCGCCAACCTGCCACTGGTCGTGCACCGGATTGGCCATTCCGCCCCATCCCCAGAAGTTACAGCCGGCAAAATGGCCGCCTTTCAGCGCATTGTCGGCCACGAGCGAGAACACATACCGATAGAAATCATCGCGCACGGAGGTGGTGCTTTCGAGCGAAAAAGAGAATCCGTCGCGCGGAAAACCAAACTCTTCCATCACCAACGGCTTATTCAACCGCTCGCTCACAACGATGTGCTCATCAATGTATTCCTTGGTATTCTTGCAAGCCAATGGAAGATTCTTGCGAAGTGTGCGCTCTCCCACCCAGTTCCAATTGTATGGCCACAGGTGAAGATTCATATAGTCTACATTCTTGTCGGCACACACCTGCTCGTAGAGTTGCATATCACCCTCGCATCCCCACTTGCCTTCCGACCCGATGGATATCAGATGATGCTTGTCGAGAGAGCGTATCAACGCTGATGTTTCTGCCAGCCAATGAGCAAAAGGCTGCTTACCCTCGTCGCTGAAAGCCCTCGGTTCGTTACCTATTTGCCACGACATGATGGCCGGATCCTCTGTATATGGCTTGCCGGTATAGCGGTTTGTCCTGCCGACAACGTCTTTTACATACTGATAAAACAACTCGTGCGCCTTCTTGTTATTGGCATACCTGCTGACAAAGCGCATAAATGCCTGATATCCGTCTTCATTTGGACGCGGAGCAACACCCTCTCCGGCATGTTCAAGATAGAAGCCATAGCCGCCACTCCATTCCCACGAGTTGTTCAGATAGAGCACTGCCACCATCTTGCGCCTGCCCATTTCCATCAAAAGATAGTCCAAACCGGCGAAAATGGTATCATTATACACGCCCGGAGCAATCTGCAGCGTGGGCTCCACCTTGGTTTTCACGCCTCGCTCACCGTCGCTTCCCACGAGAATACGCAGGTTATCAATGCCGATGGCCTTCAGTTCATCAAGTTCCTTACACAGACGCTGACGGTTGCCACCCTGCCCTTCGCTTCCGAGAATGGCTCCATACCAGAAGTTGGTACCTACAAAATAATATGGCTTGCCGTCGCGCACAAAGTGCCCATTGTCAACTTTCACAAAACCATTTTGCGCTTTTGCTGACAACAGCGACATTACACATATTATAATAAGATAGATTCTTTTCATACGTCAGTGTCTGATTCTGTTTGCAAAGATAAACAATTATTGGCAAAGTGATTGATACTTTATTGACACGATTCGACACTTTGAAGGAAAAATGATACAAACTAGGCTCTAAAGGACATATTCTTATCCGAAATCCACCATGCCGGCAAGCGGTTCCTTGCATATTTTGCCCACCGTAAATCCTTCCTCAGCAGCCACTTCCCTCAAAATATCCTGATAACAGAACCCAATGCTTCCAACAACACCCACCGGCAAATCGCGTCGCGAATAACTGTGGAGTTGAAAGCGGAAGAAACTTCTGAAATTCTCTTTTACCAGATGGCGAAGCGGCTCCACGTCCAAATGCTTACATATATATAAAGAGGTGGAAGCCAGAAAACGGTTTGCCAGCGGTTCGCGGTATATGCGGCTGATTAGTTCATCATAGGTGAGCGAAGCCCAATTCAGATAGTCTTCACGCATGGAAACAGGAAGGAGCCCCTTGTATAGCGCATTGATGAACAGTTTTCCCAGTGCTGCACCACTGCCTTCATCACCGATGATATAGCCCATTGGCGGCACATTGGCGACGATTTCCCGGCCATCGTAGAGACAAGAATTGGACCCTGTGCCGAGAATGCATGCGATTCCCGGCTCATGCCCGCATACTGCCCGCGCCGAGCCGAGCAGGTCGCTATGCACTTCAATCTCATCTGCCTGCGGGAAAACCGTCTGCAGTGCCGCTCTCACCTTGTCGCTCCACTGCCCTTTGCAGCCAGCACCGTAGAAACGTATTGCACTGATATTCACCCCGGAATCCACTTCCACCTTGCGCATTTCGCTGATCATCAGTTCTGTATCAGCCACCACCGGATTCAGCCCTTGTGTCTTGACGCGTTTCACAATCACCTGTTTTTCAACCAATGCCCAGTCGGTTTTGGTGCTTCCAGAATCAGCAATAATTACCATATTTAATTAACCTTTTATAAAAAACCACGCAAATATAATCATAATGAATGAAATATTCGTATTTTTGCAAGTAAAAAAAGCGAAATATTATCATACAATGAAAAAAATACTTCTAATCCTTTCAGTTATATTTGCACTGAATGCGAATGCCGTGCTTAAAGAAAAAGACCTGAGCCAGACACTGTCTATCCTCAGAACAGAGTTGCAAAACGTGCACGATGAGCAAGAAAAGCGCGTTCAGTCATTTACCAATCAGAACGAGCGCATCAGAAACAACCTGATGGATGTGATCAGAAGAAGCAACCAAAACTCATTGATGCTGTATTCGCAGAAGCCTGATTATGTGTTCGACCTGACATACGCCTGCCACGAAGCCACCAATCAGTTTCATGATTTCAAGCAGAAGACACTGCCGTTCCGCTCATTCATCGGGAAATTGGACACCGAGATTGCACGCTACGACAGCCTCATTGCATCGCTGCAGAAGATGCCTCAGATGACACTTGACGACAAAGCAAAGACCGACCGTAACGTCTGCCTCACCCTTGCTGTCAACATCCGGCGCTCCATATTTGAGAACAAGCAGACCATGCAAGACTATATCCGCTACTACGACAACACAGAAAACAGGTTGAAATACCTAAACGACTATGCCAACAAACGATACGGAGAAATACAAAACAACATCTTCAAGAACGGAGGAGAGAACTATTTCGCCATCCTTGCCGGCCTTCAGAAGAACCTGACAGCCACTGTTGAAACCGTCAGCGACAAGTACAGAGTGTCACGACACCTGAAATCGCAATGGGATTCCAGAATGATTATCGGCCTGTTCATGGCCATTGCATTCTACGGGCTGCTGTCCATCGTACTGAATATCTTAGCCATCAGGGTGCTCATGCCTAAGCGATTCAGGACAGAAGAGTTCATGAAGAAGCGCACCTGCATCATCCTGGCCACCACAGCCATCACCTTTGCCATCATCCAAGGTATTATTCTGGCCACCGTTGAACAGAATTTCCTCATCATGGCCAGCAATCTGCTGGTGGAATACGCATGGTTGCTCGGCGTGATACTCATCTCGCTGTTGCTCAGGGTCAGCGGAGAACAGATCAAGAGCGCATTCCATATCTACTCGCCACTCATTGTGATGGGCTTCGTCGTTATCTCATTCCGTATCATTCTCATTCCCAACGACCTGGTAAACCTCATCTTCCCGCCCATCCTACTCATATGCACCGTATGGCAATGGTATGTCATCCGCAAACACAACAAGCGCGTTCCGCGCAACGACATGTTCTATACTTACGTGTCACTGGCCATTTTCATCGCGAGCACCATCAGTTCGTGGATTGGATACACGCTGCTCAGCGTGCAACTGCTCATCTGGTGGATCATGCAACTTACGTGTATCCTCACCATTACATGCATTGCCGGATGGATGAAGAAATACAGCGACAGCCACCGCATCTACAGCAATCCCATCACAAAGACATGGTTCTTCCGCTTTATCTACGAGGTTCTGCTCCCCGTGCTGGTGCTCTCGTCCATCCCACTGAGCATCTACATGGCGGCAGATGTGTTTAACCTGAGCGACCTCACGCTGACCATCTTCACAAGTTACTTTGTCAACGTGCAGAATTTCAGGCTCAGTTTCTTCAGCATCCTTGAGGTGCTGGGACTTTATTTCCTGTTCAAATACATCAACAAACTGTGCCTTGAACTGCTCCACATCCACTTCCGCAAAAAGAATCTGCAGAATGTGGGCTCGCGCGAAGTGATGGGAAAGAACGTAACACAGGTTATCGTGTGGGGCGCATGGCTGCTCATCAGCCTCAGCATACTGCATATCGGCGGAACATGGCTGGGATATATTGCAGGCGGTTTGTCAACGGGTATCGGTTTTGCATCGAAAGACATTCTTGAAAACCTCTATTACGGCATCAACCTGATGGCCGGTCGCGTCAAGGTTGGCGACTGGATAGAGTGCGACGGCATAAAAGGCAAGGTGTCGAGCATCAGTTATACCAGCACCATGCTTGAGGCCATCGACGGCTCTGTGATTGCTTTCACCAACTCACAGTTGTTTACCAAGAACTATAAAAACCTCACCAAGAACCACGGCTACGTGCTTTCGCTCATTCCTTTCGGCGTTGCCTACGGAACAAACATGAAGCAAGTTACCTCGCTGGTAGAAGATGCGGTGATGAAGTTAAACCACCGTTTCCTCGACCCGGAGAAGAAAGTGAAGGTAGTATTCACCGATTTCGGCGACAGTAGCATCAACTTCAAACTGCTGTGCTGGGTGGATGCGGTGAATCAAATCTATGTGGTGAGCGACGTGATGCAGTGTATCTACGATGTGCTCAACCGAAACAACATCGAAATACCCTTCCCGCAGCAGGATGTGTATATCAAACAAGTGCCGTCGGCGGCTGCTCCCACGGCTTGAATCAACAACAAAGAAAATTCCGGTTGCCAGCATACTGACAACCGGAAACTGTTCTTTGGTATCCCTTAGAGATAACTCATCACCTTCTCAAAGTAGCGCTGCGTTCTCTTAATGCTGTACTGCTGACCACCATTCCATGACCGGATGGCCTTCTCGATATCGTTTTTCGGATTATGATACGACTGTATCAGCAGAAACATTTCCTTTGACTTGGCAAGATTAAACCGGTCTGACAATGTATACCGTTTCTTGCTTTTACGCTCTTTCAAGATATTATTGCACTCCTGCACAAGAATGGGCGTAATCTGCATCGCACCACACTGGTTGCCGTTTTTGGCATTTTTCCTGCCGCCGCTCTCCACTTGGATAATAGCGTTCATCACGGGTTCCCAGTCTACTTTAGAAGATTCCTTGTTCCCTTTATTAACTGCACTGGCAGAAATAGGGATAGTCATTAATGTAATTAAACATAATACTTTAAATATTCTATCCATTATTACCTGATTTTTGGAACCTGGACAACGCATCATCACAATGCTCATTCTGCCCACAACGATACCTATCCTCACAACAGGTTACGTCTCAGTCCCAGTTACTAATCACAGAACGTACTGCATACAATTCTGCATATTCGTCGGCAAAAGTACAAAATATCAGGCACTTATGCAAATTACATGCAAAAAAAGTGACTATTTTTAAGTTTTTTATTGATTTAGAACAATTCTTGAATCTTTACAACATGCCTTTCGTTGACGGTAGTTCGTAATGATAAATGTCGCGCTTCACCGCCATTTTCAGCGCTCTTGCCAGTGCTTTGAATATACCTTCAATCTTATGGTGCTCATTCTCACCTTCTGCCTTGATATTCAGGTTCATACGCGCAGCATCGCTCAGACTCTTGAAGAAGTGGAGAAACATCTCAGTAGGCATCTCCCCAATGCGCTCCCTGCGGAACGCTGCATCCCAGACAAGCCACGGACGGCCGCCGAAATCGAGACTGACAGAGCACAGGCAGTCATCCATGGGCAGACAATATCCATAGCGCTCAATGCCTCGTTTGTCGCCAAGGGCTTTCAAAAGGCACTCTCCCAGCGCCAGGGCCGTGTCTTCAATGGTGTGATGCTCGTCCACGTGGAGGTCGCCCTTGGTATGTATCGTCAGGTCCATCATGCCATGCTTGCCAATTTGTTCAAGCATATGGTCGAAGAAACCCAGTCCTGTTGAGATGTCGCACTTACCCGTTCCGTCCACGTTCAGCACCACATGGATATCGGTTTCCTTCGTGGTACGTCTCACTTCCGCACGTCTTTCTCCGGCAAAGAGGATTTCTGCAATGCTGTCCCATGTGGTTCCGCGCTCGTCGCCCAGTATCAGCGCCTTACAGCCAAGATTCTCTGCCAGTTGCCGGTCGGTTTCCCGGTCACCGATAACATAACTCCCCTGCAGGTCATAGGCAGGATTGTCTATATATTCCTTGAGCATTCCCGTTCCGGGTTTGCGGTCGGGATGATGATCTTCGGGGAAATGACGGTCTATTTTGATATCATCAAAGGTCACGCCCTCCCCTTCCAGCGTCTGAAGAATAAAACGATGAACAGGCCAGAAGGTATCTTCTGGAAACGAGGAAGTGCCCAGTCCGTCCTGATTGCTCACCATCACGAACTTGAAATCAAGGTTTTTCCTGATGAATGCGAGGTTGCGAAACACGCCTTTCACGAATTTCAGTTTCTCAAAAGAATCAATCTGCTCGTCGGCAGGCTCTTCGATGAGCGTTCCGTCGCGGTCGATAAACAGTATTTTTTGTGGTTTCATTTTGTACGATATGTTTGTGATGGTTCAATGATTTTATTCCTCAACGGCTACGGCCACATCTTTGCGCTCTATTTCTCGTGCTTCAATGCTGCCGTAGATATAACACACCACGAAGAATGAAAATATGCTGACAAAGGTATAGACAAAAAACGTGAGGGCGCAAATACCGTATGCCATCCAGCCGAAATAGGCAGGCAAGCCCGCTTCATCGCCATTTGCCACTCCCGAGTTTGACGAAACGAGCGCAATGGCCATGATAATCATCGGCAGGGCGATGACCATCAGCAACACGAACAGGGCGATAAAGGTGATGAGCATCGTCAGGAAGATGTAGCCCCAATAGTGCATATACACTGAGAATTGCTTGAATATGAGTTTGCGCATGTGCGTGAGCGGCTCGGCAAAGTATTTCATAAACACCGGAATATACGGCAGCAGCAACAGCGCCAAGACCATAAAGAGCACAAATGTCACCCCGAAGACCTTGAGAATCGCCATTTGTTGCGCCGCCTGCGCTGCCATGGGGTTAGCGGCTGGCGCTGCGGTCTCTTCGGCGGGCATTACGCCCACTGCCACCAAACCGGCCACGACACCTATCACAACAGACACCACGACGATCAATAACATTTGCCATAGCCATGCTTTCAGATAGCGCACCACATTCCATTTATACGACTGCTCGTTGACAAACATAGTGAGCCGCCCATAAAACAGGAATGCCACCACTTCAAGCAGCAAACTGGCAAGCAGATAGGCACCCCATACGGATGGATTGAACTGCCCAGCCCGCTGCGCGAAACTGGTGAGCACCACGATGGGAGCCAACAGCGAAAAGGCACAAAGGAACGGCCATGTGCGGCGGAATATCAATTTATAGTTCTCCAGAAACGACGTATATGCAGAACGGATGGTAGCACCGTAACTGCGGCTTTTAAACAACTGTTCTCTTTTGATGATTTCCATATTCAGTATGATTATATATGTTTACGTGGTGGCAAAGTTACGAATAGTTTTTGTAACAATGCGCATAAACAACGATTTTTCTTTTCCACATGAGCCTTTTTATCAAACATAAAGCAGCAAATAGGCAGATTTTTTGTATATTTGCACCCATGATAGCAAAGCAAACATTCGGCGAAATGGCACGATTTGCCATTGTGGGCGTCGTGGCCACGGCCATTCACTATCTCATATACTGGCTGTTGCAGCGCGTAATCAATGTGAACGTGGCCTATACCATAGGCTATCTCATCAGTTTCCTGGCCAACTACATCCTCTCTGCACGCTTCACGTTCAGGAAAAAGGCTACGGCCAGCAACGGCATTGGCTTTGCCGGGGCCCATATGTGCAACTATCTGCTGCAGATGGTACTGCTCAACTTATTCCTATGGATAGGAGTAAGCAAGCAATGGGCACCGCTGCCTGTCTATTGCATTGCCGTTCCGGTGAATTTCTTGCTTGTCAGACTGGTTTTCAGCCGCAGATAATGCAGATGTCAAAGGCAATTATTGGCAACAAGTAATAGCAAACGAAGATATCGGAACCATGCAATTTAAACGGCAAGTGATAGTAAATGAAAACATCGAAAACGAGTAATCCTTGTGCTTCATATTGTCATGGAAAATCCGAATTTTAGTCTCTCATACGTGCGATATTGGTCACGAGCACTCAATAGGGCGTGAAATACGCGGATTATGGCACACTTTCTGCAACTTATTGACTAAAAGCCAATTACAACAAAAACAAGTATTCCTTGAACGAAGAAATCAGATGTTTGCTGGCAAAACCTATGCTTTGGGGGTGTAAAAACATAGGTTTTGAGGTGCAAAACCATAGTTTTTGGACAGTAAAACCATAGGTTTTGAAGGGTAAAAGCATAGGTTTTGCATGTGGAAATGTGCGTCGCGGTAATGAATCTTTACATTTTCGCGTTTTCAACGCCTGTTTTTCCGAAAATCCATTTCTATTTTGAAGAAAACCGGCAACATGGTTTTGTCGTGTTTTTTCGAATCATCAGCATGCTGTTATTTTTATCTGCATGCCGAAACCCGCGACATACCGGCATTCGAAAAAATACATGCGAACATGCAACGGAAGGTCAAACCGTTGGGAAAAACATTTCTTAGATACATAACGAAAGGTTAAACCGACGGGAAAAGCCATGGTGGAACATGCCAAGAAAGACGAAAAACAGGTGCGATATCACCTCAACGAAACGTGTAACATAGCGATAATCCGGCAGGAGAAACGGCTATGCTGTACTCGTTGTGATTAGGCAGCAACTTGCGTGAAAGCCAATAGCCCAACTCCGTTGATGCCACTCCGATGGCTGCTCCGGCAAGCACATCGTCCCAATGATGGAGGTTTCGGTGCACACGATCGATGGCTGTGGCTGTGGCAACTGCGTAACCGGCCACAGGAATCCATACTGACGTCTTCCCATATTCCTTTAACAAGACGTGAGCACCGGCAAATGCCACTGCGGCATGGCCCGACGGGAAAGCATGATTGTCGGTTCCGTCGGGACGTTTGTCGTGAACGGCATGTTTCAGTCCGTAGGTAATGCCGCATGTCAGCGCACCCGATATGCCGGCACTGACAAGAAACGACGGCCAGTTGCTGCTGCTTTCCACGCCGCATGCCTTCAAGGCGAAGGCCGAGGCGATGGGCACCAAGCGCAGCACATCGTCGGGTCCGTCGCCGTGATAAGTCTTATACTGGGCAGAAACACCCTGAGAGAACACAGCCAAAAGGCACCATAACATCAAGTGTTTTTTCATATTGATTGAATAAAGTTTTCAAGTATTCGCCTGCCATCGGGGGTAAGCACGCTTTCAGGATGGAACTGAATGCCGCGAATTGCATACTCGCGGTGACGAAGGGCCATGATTTGTCCTTCGTCGCTCTCGGCTATCACTTCCAGACAATCGGGGAAATGCTCCTTCGAAATCACCCAAGAATGATAGCGTCCCATGGTGAGCCGCTCCGGACAACCACTGAAAATGGGGTCGAGCGGCGTGGTGAGCGTGCCTTCGGTGGCCACTCCGTGAAACACTTCAGAGAGGTTTACCAGACGTGCGCCAAACACTTCGCCGATGGCCTGATGGCCCAGGCATACGCCCAAGATGGGTTTCTTGCCGGCATAAGTGCGGATCACGTCGAGCAGCAAGCCCGCTTCTGAAGGGATTCCAGGGCCTGGACTGAGCACAATCTTGTCGAATTCCTCCAACTGCTGAAGCCCGAACTGGTCGTTTCTGAATACGGTCACCTCTGCGCCCAACTCTTTCAACAGATGAGAAAGATTATAGGTGAACGAGTCGTAATTATCTATAATAACAATTTTCATACTTCTTTGATTGATGATTCTACATGTTTTCAGCCATCATGATGGCACGGCGCAGAGCACCGAGTTTGTTGTTCACCTCCTGCAGCTCATACTCTTCGTTGCTCTTGGCAACAATTCCTCCGCCTGCCTGGAACCACAGTTCACCGTTGCGACTGACGAAAGTGCGGATTGTGATGGCCTGGTTCAGCGTGCGATTGAAGCCTATATAGCCAATGCAACCACCGTAAGCGCCACGGTTGTGAGGCTCATATTCGGAAATCAACTGCATGGCACGCACCTTGGGAGCACCCGAAAGCGTTCCCGCAGGAAAGGTATCGATGAACGCCTTGATGGGGTCTGCGCCATCGTCGAGCAAGCCGCTCACACGCGAAACCAGATGAATCACATGGCTGTAATACTGAAGATCCTTATAGAAATCCACCTTCACGCCGTGACAGTTGCGCGAAAGATCGTTGCGGGCCAGGTCGACCAGCATCACGTGCTCGGCATTCTCCTTGGGGTCGTTGCGCAGGAA
>DGWC01000093.1:0-7922 GCA_002395135.1 Prevotella sp. UBA4268
GGAATATCAGATTATGAAGCAGAATTTTGTTAAGCAACTTGCAGATACCTCCACAATTGAGCAGGTTATTAACCTTGTAAATCGTATCTTTAGCAACATAGGTGTCATTCTCATTACCGCATGGCCCGGGGATTCCTAGGTCAAAAATGTTGTCCATTGGAATCCACATACCAATAGATTTCGCATATTGCTCAGCAGCACGCTGCTCTACTTCGAAGCGGCTTCCATAGCCTTTGCCGTCTCGAGGTTCCGTCTCATATAGTCGGCAAAGTCTTTGGAGTTCATTGGAGATTTCTTGAATTCTACGATTTTCTTCATCGTACGCTCCATAGCCTCCTTGTGAAACTGATTGAGATATGTCATCACTCATTTTTTATTAGTTTGCTGCAAAGATAGAGATTATTATTTATCCATCCAAACATTCTCCGATTTTTTTGTATCTCTCGCTAATCGTTCCGTTTCTCCGATTCTACTCCACAATCGGCTTCGTGGGATTGATGAAACTGAAGAGGACGGCACTGATGATGAGCATGCCGGCAATCATATAAAGCGGCAGGTTGTAGTTGCCCGACGACTGCACGAGGAATCCGAACAGAATGCCACAGAAGAAACCGCCGATGTTGCCCGCCGTGTTCATGGCTCCCGAGATGGCTCCTGCATGCTGCTTGCCGAGGTCGATGCACAATGCCCATGCCGAGGGGAGCATCAGGTCGAAAATGCCGAAGCAGAGCGACAGGAATACAAAGACGGCCATCTTGCCGGGAATGAAGGCGGCCAGGAACATACATACGGCCGACACGGCCAGCGAGGTGGAACCCAGGGCCTTTCGTCCTATCTTCAGACCGTATTTGGCAGAGAGTTTGTCGGTGAGATATCCGCCCGAAATGTTGCCTATCATACTCATGATGAAGGGCACGGCCACGGCATAGGTGAGTTCGCTCTTGGCAAAGCCGCGGCCCAGTTCCATGAACGTGGGGAACCAACTGAAGAAGAACCATGAGCCGAAAGCGTAGAAGAAATACATGGCGCAGATGATCCAGAACTGCGAGGAATGCAGGATGGTGCGCCAGGGCAGCGACGGTTTCCTGCCGGTCTCAGCGGCTTTCTCCGTGCTCCCGTCCTGTTCTGTAATGGCAGCGGTGGCTACGGGCTTGTCGCGATAGTACCAATACCATGCGGCTACCCATACCACGCCCAAGGCTCCCAGCAGATAAAAAGCAGAGCGCCAGCCCAGCCAGGCCATGACGGGAATGACCACAAAGGGGGTGAGGGCACCGCCCATGCGGCTGGCTGCCCACACATATCCCTGCGCCTTGCCCACTTCGCTCTTCTCAAACCAGCGGCTGATTACGCCCGTGGAGCACGGAGAAGAGCCCGCTTCGCCCACTCCGAACATGAAGCGGATGATGAGCAGCGAGGCCAGTCCGCCGGCCAGTCCGGTGAATGCCGTGAAAAGCGACCACCAGAGAACGATGAGCGACAGCACTTTGCGGTGGCCATGGCGGTCGCCGAATGCGCCCATCGGTATCTGCATCAGTCCATAACTTAGGATAAATGCGCTCTGCACCCATCCCCATTCTGAAGGCGACAGCCCCAAATCAGCCATAATAGACGAACCGGCCACGCTGATATTGATGCGGTCGAGAAACGTGACAACGCCCAGAATGACGAGCATTGTCAGGATGATATTCTTTCTTTTCACGGCGGCAACTGCTTTTTTCCTTTATATGATTAATCCAGTTTCAAGAATTTTCTGAGTCCTTCCACGCCCAAGACGGGACTGGAGAGCACGGGCTTGCCGGTGAGTTCAGACAGCCGCTGCTCCATGCGTGCCATGGAACCCTGTGCCAATACGAACATATCCACCTGGTCGGCAATCCTGGCGGCAGCCTCGGCGATGAGCCGGTCGTGGGTTTCGCTGTCGCCGCTCTGTCCTGCTGCGAAGGCTCCGTCGGCGAGTCCGTCAACCAAAACCACTTCGCGGCCCGCCTTTTTGGCCTCGTTTTCCAGCAGCCTGCGTGTCGGGTCGAGCGTGGTGGGCAGTGTAGAGATCACGCCGATGCGGTCGGCCGATGCCACGGCCTTGGCTGCCATGGGCTGGTCGATGCGGAAGATGGGGATGCGCGCATAGATGTTTCCGTAGTCGGCAATGTCGCCCACAGACGAGCAGGTGTTGAAAACCACGTCGGCTCCTGAGTCTGCTGCTGCATTATAATAAGACAGCAGACGGCGGCGCACGGCGGGTGTCACCTCATTATTGGCAATCACCTCTTGAATCAGTGAGTCATCGGCGATGTGGTTTAGTTTTACTTCGGGAAGGATTTCCTTGAAAAATTTTGTCATAGGCTCTACGAGAGCCATTGCGGTGTGAACGCAAACTACTCTAATCATGATGTTTAAGTTTTTAAGTTATTGTTTTCTTCTGCAAATATAACATATTCTTTCCAAACGGAAAAGAAAACGGCACAATCAAAGCCGTGGATTAAAGAAGTTTAATATTTCCTTCCGTTTACGGCCGCGAGAATAGGTTGTGGAGCGCATCCGGGTCTGCCGCGCACCCGCTTTCGTCGTGTAAGATGCGCGATTCCATGGCTTTGGCTGTTCCGATTCATAGGAATGTAGGTGCGAAAGCAGCGTTCCGGAAAAGCAAATTATATTAATTTGCTCTGCAAATCAATATGATTTACTTTGCAAATTAATATGATTTACCACACAAATTAATATAATTTACTTTGCAAATCAATGTGATTTACCGCGGCAATCCTTCGGTACAGAGGCGCGAAAGTGCCACTTTGCTCCTTCCGAAGCAGCGGTTTCAGGCATTCAGAAGTATGGAAAACAAAAACTCCCCGAATGTTCACACACTCGGGGAGTCAAAATCTAACAATCACACAATTAATAATCTAACCCAAAACTAATAACATCTATTGAATCATCCATTATGATAAAAATCCTTATCCATGTATCCTGCCTTTCCCTCGGGTGGGGCGAGGCGGTTAGTCAACGCATATCTGGCGGGCCACCCGTACCTCTTCTTTCACCGTCTTGGGCAGTGTCACGGTGAGCACACCGTCGCTGACCTTTGCTCCGATCTTGTCTTTGTTGACGTCTTCGGGCAGGATGAGCGTCTGCTCGAACTTGGTGTAACTGAACTCGCGACGCAGATAGCGAGCCTTCTTGTCCTCCTCCTTGGACTCGTGCTTGTTCTCCATTTTGATGACGAGATTGCCTTCGTGGTTGATGTTCACGTCGAAATCTTCTTTCTTCATGCCAGGAGCAGCCAGTTCCACGATATATTCTTTGTCGGTTTCCTTCACGTTGATGGCCGGAGCCGTGGCGTTTGCCTTTGGCATATAGTCGGCATCAAACAAATCGTTGAACACTGTTGGTAACCATGAATTTCTTGCAAATGTTGGGTACATCATAATTTTTACCTCCTAATTATATTTTTATTTTTACGTTGTTTTTATTCTTTTGAGTTGCCTCTGCTTTCGCTTCGGCGCTCACTTATCTATTTGCAACAAATGTACCACCATCAAAAACAAGACAAGTTGACACATCGGGGTGCCAACTTGTCATAATCGCCGTTATGTAAAGCGTACTTTTTTACATGTCTTTTCTGTCGTCCACGTTGTCGCCTTCAGTGGGTTGCAACTCTTCTTCAAAGTCGGTGATGCCGTTGTTCACCAGAATGTTGTACCATTGGAACAGTTTTTTGATGTCGCTGTCGTGAACGCGATCGCGGTCGAAGTCGGGGAGAATCTGCGAGAAGTATTCGCGCAGTTCGCTGCTTGGGCATTTCTTGAAGTTGATAGACACGGGCTTGCCTTCTTCCTTGTCGCGAATGGAGGCGAGGATGGTCATCAGTGGCACGTCCTCGGCATCGGTATACATGGCGATGTCTGCCAGCGATGTGATTCTGTCGGTGGCGAATGCCGGCACGCGCTTATGTTTTTCGTCGATTGACTCTACGATTAAGTTCATCTTGCTTCTTGAAACCAGTTTGAAGAGGCCTGGTTTTCCTGCAATTGAAAGGATTGTCTGTTTCATTGCTGTTGTTACTTTGTTATTTTGTTTATGATTTGATTTATTTGTCGTTCAATGCTTTTCTTTCCGTCGTTGATGATTTCGAAACTGCTGCGGCTGGCGATTTCTTCCTGCGGCATCTGTGCGTTGATCCATTGCAGGGCCTTCTCGCGTGAGATGCCGTCGCGTTGCATCACGCGCGCCACCCTCACTTCCAGGGGAGCCGTCACGCATATCACGTGGTCGAAGTCAACCCTTTTGTAGAATCCGCTTTCGAAGAGGATGGCGCTTTCGAGCCATTCCCGGCCCGATTGTATGAAGTCGGCAGCCACGGCGGGGTGCACGATGTCGTTCACTTGCTGCTTGTTGGCTTCCGACTGCAGCAGGAACTGGGCGAGCACGGGCTTGTTGAGTGAGCCGTCGTGATAGACTTCGTTGCCCACCAGAGCGGTGAGTTGTCTGTGAATATCGGGCGAGGTGGCCATCAGTCGCTTGGCTTCTCTGTCACAGTCGTATACAGAGATGCCGTGTTTGCTCAGTTTCTGGCACACGAAACTCTTGCCGCTGCCGATGCCTCCGGTAATTGCTATTCTCATTGCGCCTCTATCAAATAGTCCACTTGCTCGGGTTCTGTCCTGATGTTGCGCAGCGACGAGGGTGCCATGACCACGCGCACCGTGCATTTCTCCGATGAATGGTCTTGTATTTCATTGTAATCGGCTTCCACCCGGAACTGTTCTGCATGGATGCCGCGATACATTCTCGCCCCCGTGGTGAACAATACTTTCACGCGTGAGGGGAATGTGCGCAGCACTTTTCCGTCGGGCATGTTCACGGCAGTGATGGGCACCTCGATGCTTTCCTCAGTAAGCACGTCGGGATAGATGCTCATTTTCACGGTGGGCGGCAGGGCTTTCACGCCTCTTATCTTAGTCAGGTTCACCGTTTGCTCTAAAGTGTCGGTCACATTTGTGATGTTCAGTTTCTCGGTGAACATGGTTTTGATGCTGTCCAGTTTCTTCTTCTCGGCATAGACGGTGACAAACTCTGGCGTGAACTGGATTTTCGAGAGGTAGTAACTCTTTCCCGGCGTGATTTTCCCGGCCAGACTGACTGAAACCAGTTTGCTTTCGCCGTTGTTATAAGTGAACTCAAACTTGTCGGGCTTGAGGGAAACGATGCGCGATGACTTGGCAATGCGCTGGTAGATGAGTCTTTGCAGGTCGGACGAAGAGGCTGTTCCGCGCCCGTTACCTTTATTATAGGTGGCGAAGTTGAGGCGTAGCGGCATGATGACACCGCCGTAGAGATAGGATGCCAACTGATAGCCGCGGTCGCGCACGGTGACGCGCAGCGTGTCTTCTGTATTGCTTGTCACCACCACCTGCTTGGGAATTCCCTCCAGTCGCAGCGGTATCAGAATTTCCTTCTCATAGGTTTCGTTCATGGTGGTAATGAGCCAGAACGCTCCGCTGAGCAGAAGGAAAGACAGAAATATCAGGAATTCCTTGTTCAGAACTTTGAATAAGAAATTCCTGACGATGTGCAATGTGTCAGTTAGCCAGCCCACGTTTGTCAATCAGTTAAGCGTTCTGCTGTCCGTTCTGTACGGCCGACGAACTGGCATCGGCGAAAACGTAGCCGCGGTCCACGCGGATGACGACGCCTTTGGCGATTTCCACTTCCACGGTATTGGTGGCGATGTCGATGTTCTTCACTGTTCCGTAGATGCCGCCGCCGGTAACTACTTTCGTTCCCACTTGGAGTGCGTTCTGGAAACTACGGATTTCCTTCTGCTTTTTCTGCTGCGGACGAATCATGAAAAACCACATAATGGCGAAAATGGCCACCATCATGATGATGAAACTCATGCCGCCTCCACCTTGCGGGGCAGCCTGCGCTGATAATACGATTGCTGTTGTCATTGTCTTGAATATTTATGAATTTTTCTTTTCTTCCTTCTTGGGCTTGCTGGTTTTCTCGGGTATGGGTTTCAGCAAGATGCCTTCGGCAGCCAGATGGCGTGCGATGCTGTCTAACATTCCGTTGATATAGCCGCTGCTTTTCGGTGTGCTGTACACCTTCGACAGTTCCAGATACTCGTTGATGGTTACGTTGATGGGAATGGCGGGGAAGGTGAGCATTTCGGCAATGGCAATCTGCATGATCACGATATCCATGTAGGCCAGTCGCGAGAAGTCCCAGTTGCGGCTTGTCTCGCTCATGTAGCGCTGATACTGGTCGGCGTTGAGGATGGTGGCCCTGAACAGTTTGCGCGCGAAATCCTTGTCTTCTTCGTCTTTGTATTCGGGAAGCAGTTCCTGCTTTGACTTGTTCTTGGGGTCGAAGCGGTTGATGGTCTTCAGCACGAATGTGTCAACAATGTCCTTGTCATCGTTCCAATAGAGGCTCTTTTCTTCAAGCAGCGCGTCGAGGTCTTCGTTGTTCACCACCAGCGTCTTATACAATTTGCGCCATAGTTCGCGCTCTGTGTCGTAACTGTCGTCGGGGTTGGCGATGTAGTCCTGATAGGTCTGGCTCTGCTCAATCTGGCTAAACAACTTCCTGACGAACTCCACGTCGTTGTCCCACGTGAGGTTCTGGCTTTCAATAAAGTCGTTGAGCATTTTGTTCTCTTCGAGTTGAAGGGCGAATTTGTTGTATATGAATTTCTCGGAAGGCAGTTCCGTGTTTTCTCTCTTTGCTCTTGCCGTTGCAATTTCCACATGTTTCCTTGCCTCTTTTGTCACTGCTACAATCAATTCAAGCAAATAATTGTAAAGGTCGTACGCTTTAGAGAGGCTGAACAGAAGTTCCTTTTCCGCTGAATCGATGTTCTTGTTTCCGTTTTGATAGTAAGAGTAAACCAACTGAACTACCTTGATACGGATAATTTCTCTATTAATCATCTTTCACTTGTTTTAATTTCAAATGCAAAGATAGTGCAAAATGAGTAGACGTGCAAGAAAATGCGCTTAATTTCTACTTTTTTTAAGAGAAATGTTGTGGGTTTGCGGAAAAAGTAATACCTTTGCACCGCTTTTTTGCAATCGTGTGATGGCGAATTAAGCAAATATGTTTTAAAACTTAATTTAGAGTAACACAAAATTATGAAAGAAATCAACATCTCCGGTAAGAAAAGAACAGAGACCGGAAAGAAAGCAACGAAGTTGATGAGAAAAGAGGGATTGATTCCCTGCAATCTCTATGGTGAGAAAAAAGGCGAGAACGGTCTGCCCGAGGCATTGGCATTCTCTGTGCCCATGGTTGACCTGCGCAAGTTGGTCTACACACCGCATATCTATGTGGTGAACCTGAATATCGACGGCGAGGAGCACAAGGCTATCATGAAGGAACTGCAGTTCCATCCGGTGAGCGACGCTCTGCTTCACATCGACTTCTATGAGATCCATGAGGACAAACCCATCACTATTGGCATTCCTGTGAAACTGAACGGTCTGGCTCAAGGTGTTCGCGACGGTGGTCGTCTGTCACTCATCGTGCGCAAGGTGAACGTAACAGCCAAGTATGTAGATATTCCTGAGACACTCGATATCGACGTTACCAACCTGACCATCGGCAAGAGCATCAAGGTGGGTGAGTTGCAGTTCGAAGGTCTGGAGATGGCAACCAGCAAGGAGGTTGTGGTTTGCACCATCAAGGCAACCCGCAAGTCTAATGCCGCTGCTCAGGAAGCCACTGAGGAGAATGCTTAATCTGGTGAACGTGCTCGGTGGTTTTTTCCGCTTCTTCAAGAAGGCGGCAGCGGCCGACGGCACACATCCCACAACTCCCGAAGACATGGATAAATATCTGATTGTGGGCTTGGGGAATCCTGGAAGTGAATATGCCGGGACCCGCCACAACACGGGATATATGGTATTGGACGCTTTTGC
>DGWC01000093.1:7975-48867 GCA_002395135.1 Prevotella sp. UBA4268
GACGCTTTTGCGAAAGCGTCCAATATTGTTTTTGAAGACAAGCGCTACGGTTTCGTGGCCGAAACGTCTTTGAAAGGCAGGAAAGTGATACTGCTCAAGCCCACCACCTATATGAACCTTAGTGGCAATGCCGTGCGCTATTGGCTGCAGAAGGAGAACATCGACCAGAAGCGGCTGCTCGTCGTGGTCGACGAAATAGCCCTTCCGCTGGGCACGTTCCGTCTGAAAGGCAACGGCAGCAATGGCGGACACAACGGCCTGGGCCACATCCAGCAACTCATCGGCCAGCAGTATGCACGCCTCAGAATGGGCATTGGCAACGAGTTTGCGCGCGGGCAGCAGGTAGACTGGGTGCTGGGCCGCTACAGCGACGACGAGTTGAGCGTGCTGCAGCCTGCTGTTGACATCGCCGTTGATGTCATCAAGAGTTTTGTGCTGGCAGGTATCGACGTCACCATGAACCAGTATAATAAGATAGGAAAGGACGGAACAAAAGCGGAATCAAAGGCTTAGATACATGACGGGTGAAGCAAGAATAGACAAATGGCTATGGGCTTCGCGCATCTTCAAGACGCGGAGCATCGCCGTGGACGCCTGTAAGAACGGGCGGGTAACCATCAACGGGGTGAACGTAAAGCCCAGCCGCCCGCTGAAAGTGGGCGAGGTGGTCAGCGTGAAAAAGCCTCCTGTTACTTATTCCTTTAAGGTTCTCAAGTGCATTGAGCAGCGCGTGGGGGCCAAACTGGTGCCGGAAATCTATGAGAACGTCACCGATCCCAAGCAGTATGAACTGCTGGAGATGAGCCGCATCAGCGGTTTCATGGACAGGGCGCGCGGCACGGGCCGTCCCACCAAGAAGGAGCGCCGCGCACTCGACGACTTCATCGCCCCCGTGATGTTCGGCTTCGACGACGATTCCGACGATTTCGACATGGACGAAGAATAGTTTTTTACCCAATCATTCAAACGATATACCTATGAAACGTTTAGCCATTTTTGTATCAGGAAGCGGCAGCAACTGCGAGAATATCATCCGCTATTTCCACCAGGGACAGGGCCGGCAGCAAAGCGCAGGCACGGAACGCGACGTGGAGGTGGCACTCGTGGTGAGCAACAAGGCCGATGCCTACGCCCTGACACGTGCGAAAAACCTCAACGTGCCATGTGCCGTGATGCCGAAGGCCGAATTCAACGAGCCCGGCAAACTGCTCCCCTTGCTGGAGCAATACCACGTAGACTTCATCGTGCTTGCGGGCTTCCTGCTGATGATTCCCGATTTCCTGATTGATGCCTATCCCCGTCGCATCATCAATATCCACCCGTCTCTGCTTCCGAAATATGGCGGCAAGGGCATGTGGGGACATCATGTGCACGAGGCGGTGAAGGCTGCGGGAGAAAAAGAAACGGGCATGACGGTGCACTATGTGAGCAGCGTGTGCGACGGCGGAGAGATTATCGCACAGTTCAAAACGCCGCTGTCGCCGACGGATACGCCCGACGACATCGCCGACAAGGAGCACGTGCTGGAAATGGAATATTTCCCGAAGGTGATCGACGAGGTGCTCGGCAAACTCTGAAACATTTTTTCAAAACACGTTATGGCTGCATTAAAAAAGGTAAAACACGTTGTTTTACCTCATGAAAACGTGTGCTGTTTCAGAAAAATTGCTTAATTTTGCATCCAAACTTATCATAACGATGGACGTAGAAGAAATCAAGAAAATCATTGAAAAACAACCGAATCTGTCAACCGCCTTGGGCATGGAGTTCTATTCAACTCCCGAAGATGACACTTGCATGGCTACCATGCAGGTGGACCAGCGCAACCGTCAGCCATTTGGATTCCTGAGCGGAGGGGCGTCGTTGGCGCTGGCCGAGAACGTGGCCGGCGTAGGTTCCTCGGCCCTTTGTCCTGGAAAAATATGCGTGGGAATCAGTGTGAGCGGCGACCATGTGAAGGCTGTTTCCGAAGGAGACACTGTGACGGCGCACGCCAAACTGGTGAGCAAAGGGCGCACCCTGCATGTGTGGGACGTGAAAATCACCGACACCTCGGGCGACCTGATCTCCAATGTGCACGTCACCAATTATATCATCAGCCCTAAAAAAGAGGTGTAATGGCCAGTTTCGCACTATTCAGACTCCCCAGGGAACGTGCCTGCACGCTGATGATTCAGCGCGAAGGTGAGCCGCAGGAACTGCTCACGCTCTCGGAATTGAACCGCAAGTCGGGCTTCGTCATCGCACCTTTCGCCATCACCGCCCAGCAGCCCGTGCTGCTGTTAGGTGCCGATGAGCGTCGCCAGATGGAACTGGCGGAAGTCAGCGCCATGAAAGAAGAACTGGAAGACATCATCACCGCCAACGAGGAATCCTACGACCGACTGAACGCCGTGCGCAAAAGCGGGGAGGCAGCACTGTCTGACGAGATGGCGAGAATGCGCTATCGCATCGACTTTGCCAATTTCCACGCCCATCTGCTCGACGGTGCTTTCCAGAAAATCGTGCTCTCGCGCAGCACTTTCGACCACATGCCCGACAACAAGAAATATGCTGCCGACTTGTTCTGCATGGCTTGCCAACTTTATCCGCGCATGTTCGTGTCGCTCGTCACCACGCCGAAGAGCGGCACGTGGATGATGGCCACGCCCGAAACACTGCTCGACGGAAAGGGCCGGAACTGGCGCACCATCGCGCTGGCCGGCACAATGAAACTCGAGGAGGGGCAGTTGGGATTCGATTCGCTTGATGAAAACGCTGCCGGCCAAGGCGGAAACGCGTCAGAACAAAGCGCAAACCAGCATCCGGAAACCGAGGTGAAATGGGATCAGAAGAACATGCAGGAGCAGCGCTATGTGGCCACATATATCACGGAATGCCTGGAACATTTCTCACACAAGATGAAAGAAGACGGGCCATATACCGTGAGGGCGGCCAATCTGGTGCACCTGCGCAGCGACTTCAACTTTGAACTCGACAACGCAGAGCGCATCGGCACCTTGCTCAAAGCGCTCCATCCCACGCCGGCGGTGTGCGGACTGCCCAAGCAGAACACCTTCGACTTCATTGTGCGCAACGAGTCTTCGCCCCGCACTTACTACAGCGGATTCACCGGCGTGCTTGATCCTGACAACGGAACCCATCTGTTTGTATCCCTCCGGTGCATGCATCTGCGCAAAGACGGCTACATGCTTTATGCCGGAGGAGGCTTGCTCCCTGACAGCGTGGAGCAGCAGGAGTGGGACGAAACAGAGGCAAAAATGGAAACCATGCGCCATATTATATATAATGTATAGCAACAAAGAGAACGTAAACATACTGACATCGCTGCTCGTTGCCCATAGGGTGAGGCATGCCGTGGTGTGTCCTGGCAGCAGGAATGCACCCATCGTGCACAACCTGAACGAATGTCCCGACGTGGAATGCCATGCCGTGACCGACGAGCGCAGCGCAGGATTCTATGCGCTGGGCATGGCTTTGGCACTGGAATCACCTGTTGCCGTGTGCATCACCAGCGGCACCGCGCTGCTCAATCTCGCACCAGCAGTGGCCGAAGCCTGTTATCGGCATGTGCCGTTAGTGGTGATTTCGGCCGACCGGCCACAGCGTTGGATCGACCAGTTGGACGGTCAGACGCTGTCGCAGCCCGATGCGCTCGGCTGTTTTGTGCGCTCGTCTGTCTCGCTGCCGGAGATTGCTGACGGGAGCAGCGACGCTGAAGAGCAGCGATGGCACTGCAACCGGCTGGTGAACGAGGCTTTGCTCGACATGCGTTTCCGCGACCCGGCGCCCGTTCACATCAATGTACCCATCTCCGAACCGCTCTTCTGCTTCTCCGTAGAGGCCTTGCCGCAAGAGCGGAAAATCGTAAGGCGGTTCTCTTACGGCGATGATTTCGGAGTGGAAGAAGTGATGGTCAGGAGTTTCCTGAACGCGCGGAAACCGATGATTGTAATCGGTCAGACGCGCTCAGACTTTGTCTATGACGAGGATTGGCGCGAGGTGATGACCACGCTGTCGGAGCATTTCGTGGTGCTTGCAGAGCGGTTGTGCAATTACAGCACAGATACCGTGCACTTCGACGAGGTACTTTTCCGCGTGGGCGACGATGCGCGTTACCAGCCCGATGCGGTTGTCTACGTGGGCGATACCTTGGTGAGCAAACGCCTGAAACAGTTCCTGCGCAAGACGGAAGGGCTGAACGTGTACCGGCTGAGCGCCGACGGTTCGGTGAAAGACACCTTCCTGCATCTCGCGGAGATCACCGTGTGCCATCCGGAACATGCGCTCGCGATGATTGCTTCGCTGGCTGAGCAGTCGGCTGCCGACTCGTCGTTCCGCGCCGTTTGGAAACAGTCGCTCGGTCTGGCCGACGCACATGCAGGGGAATATGAGGCTCCTTATTCGCAGATGGCTGCCGTGAAGTGCTTTGAACGATATTTCAACGGGGGCTTTGTGCATTATGCCAACAGTTCGGCCATCCGTCTGGCAAATATCTATTCCGGCCATTTCGTCTATTGCAACCGCGGGGTGAACGGCATCGAAGGCTCGCTCTCAACAGCCGCCGGCTTCTCTGTCGTGAAGGCGGAGCGCGTGTATTGCGTCATCGGCGACCTGAGTTTTTTCTACGATCAGAACGCGCTGTGGAACCAGAACCTGCGCGGCAACCTGCGCATCCTGCTGCTCAACAACGGCAAGGGTGGCATTTTCAACATGCTCAGAGGACTGGAGCAGAGCCCCGCGCGCGACCGCATGGTGGCCGGGCTGCATCACACCACCGCTGAGGGAATATGCATGCAGAACAACGTGGACTATCTCAAGGCTTCGAACATGGAAGAGATGGAGCAGGGCATCCGCACGCTTGTGCAGGCTGAGAGCACGCGCCCCATGTTGCTGGAGGTGTTTACTGATGCCGAACAGGATGAGCAGACGCTGCGGCGGTACTATCGTCAACTGCCCCCGTTGGTGTGATTTCGCCGTCTCCATGTTCTGCTGACCATGTCTTTGTTCGTGCTTTTCTAACAGTCCCAATGTCGTTCCGTAGCAGTTTTTTTGTTGGAAAAATTCCGATTTTAACCCCTCGTGGCTGCGCTATTTTCAACAATCAAATGGCAAGACCGTCAATAACGCATTTTTGAGGCATTTTGTATAAAGTGTTGAAAATAAGATGCTTGCCAATAAAACCCCGTTTCCTGCGGAAGCGTAATCATGCGTCTGCCCCGCAAAACCTATGCTTTTGGTCTTCAAAACCTATGTTTTCACGCCCCGAAACCTATGTTTTTGGAGTGTAAAACCTATGCTTTTGTCAGGCGAAAGGTCAGAACCCCGCCGCCGCAAGCACAAAATTAGGCCTCAATAGCGCATTTCCCGTTCTGATTTGACTGAAAACTCAAACAAGAATTGTAAAAAAACATTCCCATACGAGTCGTCGCATGGGAATGTTCTTTCTATGGTATTCGTTCCTGTTATTACCTTTAATACTTGAAACTGCTGCCGCCCACAAACTCGCGCATGATGCTGGTGGGCGGTATTTCCTTGTCGCTCACGGGGATGAAATAATGGATGAATTTCAGCAGCCGGTGGGCTTCTGCATACTCAGGACAGTTGCGCGGCACGGATGCCAGTATCACTTCGGCATGGGTGCGCAGCACGGCAAACTCAATGTTCAGTGCAGAATTGAACATCACGTCGGCTGTTTCCTGGAACGGGAATATCCATTGCTCTTCGGCTTCGCACACGTTTTTCCATTGGCTGATGGTCTGCTGGGCGGTGAAAGCACCCTTGTTATAGTCGCGGATGATACGTCTGAGCAGCCGGTTGTCGCGTGTTGGAATCCAGTTATGGTCGTCGAGCGAGATGCTGGTCAGTGCCGACACGTAGACTTTAAACTTCAAAGAGTCGGGAATTTTGGCGGTGAGCAGCGGGTTCAGCGCATGTATGCCCTCGATGATGAGCACGCTGTCGTTGCTGAGTTTCACCTTCTTGCCGTTGTATTCGCGCTTTCCTGTCACGAAGTTGTACTCTGGCAGTTCCACGCTTTCGCCGTTCATCAGCCGCATCAGGTGTTCTTCCATCAGGTCGCAGTCAACGGCTTTCACGTTGTCGAAGTCGTAATCGCCATTCGGCAGTTTGGGTGTGTCCACGCGATTCACGAAATAGTCGTCGGTGGAAAACGAGTAGGGGCGCAGTCCGCAGGCCAGCAACTGGATGGAAAGACGCTTGCACAGGGTGCTTTTACCTGAACTCGACGGTCCTGTGATAAGCACCATTCGGATGGGATTCTGCTCAGCGTGGAAGCGGCGGTCTATTTCTTCTGCTATCTGCACGATTTTCTTCTCTTGCAAAGCCTCGCTCACTTGTATCAGTTCCGATGCATGGCCTTTCAGAATGGCCATGTTCACGTCGCCGGCATTCGACAGTCGCATGATGATGTCCCATTTCACTTTCTCGGCAAACACGTCGAATGTGTGCGGCATATCCACTTTCTCGGCCAACTGAAGCGGGTTCTTGCGGTCGGGCACTCTGAGGAGCAGTCCCTCGTGATAGTGCTCAAGTTCCCACACGGAGAGATATCCTGCCGACGGAACGAGTGGCCCGTAGAAATAGTCCACGGTGTCGCCCAGCGTGTAATAGTCGCTGTATATCTGTCCGCTTGTCTTCAGCAGTTTCACCTTGTCGGAGAATCCGCGGTCGGAAAAGATACGGACGGTCTCTTCCGTGGTGGCTTCGTTGCGGCGGAAAGGCATGTCGAGTGCGATGATTTCCTGTATGCGTTTGCGTATTCTGGCCACGTCTTTGTCGGTCAGCGCGGTGTTGTCCTTCTTCTTGAAGTTGCAGTAGTAGCCGCGCGAAAGCGGATGCTCGATAAACAGTTTGCTGCCGGGGAAGACATCGCAGGTGGCTTTATAGAGCACAAAGCACAGCGATCGCACATAGGCACGGTGGCCCGAGCCCTCGCGGGCATCAAGAAACTCCACGTCGCGGTTCTGGAACAGTCTGAATTTCAGGCCTTGCGATGCGTTGTTTACCTTGGCTGACACCACGGGAAACGGCAGATTGATGTCCTGGGCAAACTCCTGGTATACATCCAACAGCGAGGTTCCCTCGGGGAAACTCTTGGTCATATTGTTGTTCTTACAGCGAATCTGTAGCATAGTAACAGGTTTTGGTTTTGCCTGCAAAGATAAACAAAAAAAACGAAAAACAGTAAGAATCGCATCTGATTTCATCTCTTTTGCTTGGCGGTTCAACGGAAAAATCGTAATTTTGCATCTGTTCCGCAGCGCGAAGATGTCGTGCAGGGCGGACAGGTTGATTAAAACGAAAACACGAAAGTAATATGGCACAGCGAGAATGGAAGACGATCAAGGATTTCGAGGAGATCCTTTTCGAGGAATACAATCACATTGCAAAGATTACAATCAACCGCGCGCGCTATCGGAATGCGTTCACGCCGCGCACGACATGGGAGATTTCGCAGGCTCTGGGCATCTGTCGCGAAAGGCCGGACATACGCGTGGTGCTGCTCACGGGTGCCATGTCGCCGGTTCCAGAGGGCATGAAGGCCGAAGAGGTGAAGCATGCTTTCTGCTCAGGAGGTGACATGCACGTGAAGGGCAGGGGCGGATATGTTGGCGAAGATGGCGTTCCGCGCCTGAATGTGCTGGATGTGCAGATGCAGATAAGACGCCTTCCGAAGCCCGTTATCGCCATGGTGAACGGCTATGCCATTGGTGGCGGTCATGTGTTGCATGTGGTTTGCGACCTGACCATTGCTTCCGAGAATGCCGTTTTCGGCCAGACGGGTCCCAAGGTGGGCAGTTTCGATGCCGGTTTTGGCAGCAGTTACCTGGCCCGCATGGTGGGACAGAAGAAGGCGCGCGAGATTTGGTTCCTCTGCAAGCAGTATACCGCAAAGGAAGCAGAGGCCATGGGCATGGTGAACAAGGTGGTTCCCCTGTGCGATTTGGAAGATACTTGCGTGGAATGGGCAGAGATGATGATGGAGCGTTCACCGTTGGCGCTGCGCATGATCAAGGCCGGACTGAATGCAGAACTCGATGGACAGGCCGGAATACAGGAGTTGGCGGGCGATGCTACCATGCTTTATTATTATCTTGATGAGGCTCAAGAGGGCGGACGTGCGTTTTTAGAGAAGCGCAAACCCGATTTCGACAAATATCCCATTCTACCATAACCCGCAGTAAGGCATCGGCAAGCACCATGGAACGGTGGTGCCGAGCCCGGGAAAACAGCATTCGGAATGACCATACGATATGAAATAGCGGAGCGGGTGCTCCATTTCAAACAGCCGGCAGGAACCTCGCGTGGCACTTATACCACGCGGCGTTCCTGGTTTGTCACCCTGATCGATGACGAGGGCAGGCAGGGAGCGGGCGAGTGTGCACCGCTGCCCCGTCTCTCGTGCGATGATCTTCCCGACTATCAGCAGAGATTGCAGGAACTGTGCGAGGCCTTCTGCCGTTACGCCAGCAGGGCTTCATGGCCGGATGCGATGGCTCCGTGGGCGGTCATCGACAGTGATGACGCGCTGCTTTCTGCTTTCCGCCCTTATCCGTCGATGCTTTTCGGCATGGAAACCGCCTTTCATCAGTTGCAGGCCCACCGCTCAATGCTCTTCCGCACTCCTTTCAGCAGAGGCGAAGAGGGCATTCCCATCAACGGACTGGTGTGGATGGGAACCTACGACGAGATGTTGTCGCGAATAGAAGAGAAGATCAAGGCCGGATTCAGGTGTGTTAAACTGAAAATCGGGGCTATTGAATTTGACAAGGAACTCGACCTGATTCGGCATATCCGCAATAGTTTTGGCCGGGAGCAGATAGAACTGCGGGTGGATGCCAATGGCGCTTTTTCCCCCGACAGTGCCTTGCAACGGCTGGAGCAACTGGCCCGTTATGACATCCATTCCATAGAGCAGCCCATCCGGCAAGGCCAGTGGCTGGAGATGGCACGGCTGTGCCGAGAGTCGCCGCTGCCTATTGCCCTCGATGAAGAACTGATTGGAGTGAATGCGACCGCTGAGAAAGAGAGGCTGCTCGACACCATCCGTCCTGCCTATATCATTCTGAAACCCTCGCTCCATGGGGGCATGGCCGGTTCGCATGAATGGATAGAAATGGCCCGGAAGCGTGGAATCGGTTCGTGGATTACCAGTGCGCTGGAGAGCAACATCGGGCTGAATGCCATTGCGCATTTCGCTGCCGTCACCTACGGAAGCCACATCAGCATGCCGCAAGGACTCGGTACGGGCATGCTGTTTACTGATAATATCAGTATGCCGCTTGAAATCAGAAACGACATGTTGTGGCGTGTGTAAGATTCTTCACATCAAGATAAATATGGTGGGGGATAATATTTTCTGTCTAAAATGAAAGATATTTTATTTTATTTTCGTATATTTGCAACCGAGAAACATCATAGGCCGTATGTGCAGGGATGATAAGTATTTAGCGAAAGAGAGATATTATTTATTACGCATGTTCTCGTTTCATCGGGCGCTGGCTATTTTTCTGGCGGCCGCGGGGCTTTGTGCTTTTCACGTAAAAGCATCCGCACAGACTTATTCCGAGCATCAGAGAGACTCCATCAAGGCGATTCAACAGCATATGGCAGACTCTATCAACGCGCTGGCAGCCGATCCCGATTTCATCAAAGTGAGTCTGCTCATCGTGGAACCTGGCAACCAAGTGTATTCCCAATATGGTCATGCTGCGTTGCGACTGGAATGTCCGTCAAACAATATGGATTTCTGTTTCTCGTTTGAGATGAATCTGAGTTTCTGGCAGAAGATAAAATTCTTCTTTTCATCAGCCAAATCGGGATTTATAACGAAGCCTACCGAAACATTTATTGAAGATACAAAGGACGAACTACGTGGCATCACAGCCTATTATCTGAATCTGACTCCAAAGGAGGAGCAAGCACTATGGATGCACTGCGACAAGGAACTGCTGGAAGGGCTCCACTGGGACTACGACTATCTCACCAAGAATTGTTCTTCCATGTGTATCTATATGGTGGAGAGTGCCTTGCAGGGTGAGCATATAGAGTATCACAATCTGCACCCCGCATTGACGGGAACCTATACCGACTTGTTGAATTATATTACGCGAAAGAGCCCTTGGGCAGGATTGTTCTGGAAGTTAAGGATGGGTAGCAGGGGCAAGGATGCCGGCTCGCTAAACGACAAACTGGCTCCGGAACTGTTGCCGGGGGCCTGGCAGAATGCGGAACTGGTTGATTCTGCGGGCAACCGCCGTCCCATGTTGGCAGGTTCTCCTGTTGTGATCCTTCCTAATACGGGCAACCAACATGAAGCATTGATATCACCGACGATGGCTCTTGTGCTCGTGTTGGTGGTGATTGTTCTGATAATTTTATGTCTAATTTATAAAAAAAAGTTTCGATTATGAAGAATTTTTCTACTTTTAAAAGAGTAATGCTCCTGTTGGTGTTGGTACTCGCCTCAGGTAAGACTTTTGCATTGCCGTCAAAGTTTGTACCTGTTTATGATGTGTTGAGAGCATATCCTACAGGAGCAGGTAAGGTGTATGCCACTTTTTCCGGAGAGTATGAATTGCCAGAAGGTGCCGACTACTCTACTCCCAAAGATGAGATGGAGGTGAAGTTCGTTTACAAACAGTCAGGAAAAGTTTCTTATTATGATGCTCATGCCGTGCCGGCAGAAGGTTGGATAGCAGCCGGATTCTCTACTGAGAAATACGTGGATGGTGAGCCTGTGCTGAACGATTCCATCGAGGAAGTAGGCGATGTGGCCTCTCTCAGCGTGGAAACAGGTTATGACGTGTTGACCGGCGGCCAGGGATGGGATGCCGCAGCAGATGCCATGGCACAGATGCCAACCGAACCCCAGGGCGGTCATTATGCATTGTTTACCCGTGTGGCTCCGCGTATCACCGACAAGATGCAGAACAGACTCGGTAGTGTTAAGATCAGCAAGGGAGTTAATAATATCGGTGATGAGGTTACTTTGACGGCTACTCCTAAATACCCGGAATATACAACATTCAGCCATTGGGTGGAAAAGAGCACAGGCAATCAGATAACAGAAAACCCATTGACATTCACTGTGACGAAGGCTGATGAGTATGAGGCTGTGTTCAACAGTTCACTTCTCTTTGATGTGGAATTCCCGGAGGAGGGTGGCTATCTGCCTTTCTACTTCGACACATACACATTTTATACAGATAATGTTGAGGAGGCTGTCATCACCTATGATAGTTTGAAGGTCAACGGCGACAGAGTCTACGTTCAACAGGCAACTCTCGTGAACGCTGCCGATGCCAAGACTCCCGTGCTTCTCTATGGTAAGGGAAAGGCTCAGTTCCTCTCTGATCCTGAGTCTTTAGACGCTTCTGGTCTTTCTTATGTCCTCTCTGGCAAACCGCGCCTTTACTATTCGGGTGAAGAGGGCTTGAAGGCTGCCGATGCCGAGATTATGTATATCGTCAATAAAGACACTACTTATTATAAGGACAACTATATCTATCTGTTCGACACGGAGGCATCTTCCTTCAAACTCAGCAAAGAGGAAAACATTGCAGCCAAGACTGTTTACATGGCCATTCCTAAGTTTATTATCAGCGACAGCCTTTCTCTGAGTGCTGCTCCTGAGGAAATCTTTATGACGGCCAGCAGTCAAGAGACAGGCATCAAGGCTGTTTCCAACGGTGCTGCTACGGTGAACGGAAAGTATTATACCATCGACGGACGTCTGGTTGCCGCACCTGAACAAAACGGCATCTATATCCGCAACGGAAAGAAAGTGATCTATCGCAAGTAGCAATTGCTTCTGAAAGATTATTCCCTCATAGGGATTTGTGAAACGATAACATAGCCTGGGGCGGGATGAGAGCCCGCCCCTGCTTTTAATACTTACTCCCGATTGTAACACATTCAATTATGTATAAAACAGGAAAATGGTTGGCAATCGCGCTATTATCTCCGTTGGCTTTGCCTTTAGCAGCCAATACCACAATGGCTAATCCCGCTGGTGTTACGGAACATAGTGCAGTGCAATCAATTCAGCAAAACGAAAAAAGAACGATAACCGGGCGCATCGTTGACGAAGAAAACAATCCGCTCATTGGTGTGATTGTGAAACAGAAAGGAGCCCACGATGGTATCGTGAGCGATGCCAACGGCCAATATTCCATCACCGTGACAGGCCAGAATCCAGTGCTCATCTTCACTTATCTCGGCATGGAGGACAAGGAAGCCGTCATCAGACCTGGGCAAAAGCAACTGGTTGTGCACATGAAAGCCAGTCAGCACCAGATTGACGAGGTGGTGGTGACTGGTTATCAGACCATGAGCCGCCGCGAATCGGCCGCCGCCATCTCTCAGGTGAAGATGAAAGACGTGTTCACCCCCAGTGCCATGAGCCTTGACCAAATGCTGCAAGGAAAGATTCCTGGCATGGCCGTGATGATGCAGTCGGGAGAACCGAGCAGCACACCTACCATCCGTATTCGCGGAAACAGTACGATCAATGGTAACAAAGCGCCCGTCTGGGTGGTGGATGGTGTCATCATGTCAGATATCGTCCCGTTTACGGCTTCTGACCTTAACAGCCCTGATGCTGCCTACTTGATAGGAAACAACATCTCTGGCTTGAGTCCTCAGGACATAGAAACGATTACCGTGCTGAAAGATGCCTCGGCAACGGCAATCTATGGTGTAAAGGCGGCAAACGGTGTGATTGTGGTCACCACGAAGCGTGGCAAGGCCTCCACTCCGAATATTACTTACGACATGAACCTGAACGTAAGCACTCGTCCGACATACGCCAATTTCAACCAAATGAATTCACAGCAGCGCGTACAATTGTCGAAAGACATCTATGATGCGCGCCTGCAGTATCCGCGAGTTCCTTCTAAAGAAAGTTACGAGGGTGCCTTGCAGCAACTGCTCAACAAATATATTACGCAGGAAGAGTTTGAGGAACGCGTGCGCCATTTCGAACTGATGAACACCGACTGGTTCGGTTATCTCTTCCGCACGGCCGTCACCCAGAATCACAATATATCCATTAATGGCGGAACGGAGAAAGTGCGTTATTATTCTTCGTTGAGTTTCAACGAGAGCCCCGGTATTGCCAAAGGCTCGCAAAGCCGCCGCTTTACGGCCATGAACAAGTTGTTCTTGAAAATCAACCGCTTGTTTGACGTTGACTTAAAGGTGGAACTGAGCAATCAGTCAAACACGGGATATGCCGATGTGAATCCGTTCAGTTATGCCTTTAATACATCGCGTGCCATCCCCATGTATGAAGGAGACGAGTTGTATTACTACACACAGTCGTCGTTCTCAAACGGGGTGGTATACAATGTTCTCAATGAAATAGACACCACAGGCAAGAAGAGTAATTCGCGCAGAATGGGTGGTGTGCTGAACTTCAATGCCCATATCATTGACGGACTTACCTACACGGGAACGGTTTCTTACTACTGGAACAGCAACCGCAATTACACATGGGCTACCGACAGGTCGTATAAGGTGGCTGCCATCCGAGGCTATCCTTACGGTGCCTATGAGCGCGGCGACAGCCAGTTTAACAACTCGCCGCTGCCAGTGGGCGGATATTATGACCTCAGTAACACCAACAGCAAGTCGTACACCTTGCGCAACACGCTTGAGTATAAGAAACTCTTTGCTGAGAAACACGAAGTGGATGTGATGGGCGGTATAGAGGCACGCTCAGACAAATACAACGGAAACAGCCAGACATTCTATGGGTGGGATGCCACCTACGGGCAGAATATTGACCCCGCATACACCACCCGTTATCTCAACCAGTTGCAGAACGGATGGTTCAAACCCTATCTGACAGACCAACTCACACAGGTGGCTTCTTATTTCGGAACGGCCAGTTATACGTTTGACAACCGTTATGTGATGAATGCAAACATACGTTCCGACGGAGCCAATAAATTCGGAAGCAATCCTAAATACAGGTGGCTTCCCACGTGGTCTATTGCCGGAAAATGGTTTATCGGAAACGAAAAGATTTTCCGCAACCTGAAGTTCATCGACAATCTTTCTGTCCGTGCATCTTACGGTATACAGGGTAATATTCACGATGACTCCACGCCATACCTGATTGTTAGAATGGGTAACTACAACGATGTCACCGGTTTGAGATCGGGAACATTCTATCATCTTCCCAATCCAGACCTCAGATGGGAGAAGACCCGCTCGTATAACATCGGACTGGATGCCTCTTTCTTTGAGGGAAGGCTGACGTTCACGCTCGACTATTATCAGAAACGCACCTCTGACTTGATAACCGACATGGAGGTGTCCACATCAACCGGACGCAGTTATCTGTCAATGAATGCAGGAAAAGCCATCAACAAGGGATTTGAAGGAGTGGTATCAGTCACTCCCATACGCAACAATCTGTTTGACTGGAACCTGTCGTTCAACTTCAGCAACAACACCAACGAGATTCGATATGCCCTCAGTGCAAGCCAGACCGACAACGAAAAGTATGAAAACATGATTGCCGGAAACGTGGCCACCGTGGGACAGCCTCTGGGAACCATCTATTCCTTCAAATATGCAGGCCTTTCGGCCGAAAACGGATATCCGCTT
This sequence comes from Prevotella sp. UBA4268, assembly GCA_002395135.1. Lineage (GTDB taxonomy): Bacteria > Bacteroidota > Bacteroidia > Bacteroidales > Bacteroidaceae > Prevotella. The sequence goes on from DGWC01000093.1 coordinate 22,616, forward strand.
TTCTATACCACCGACGGGCGCAAGGTGCATCAGGGTGACTATCCGGTGATGGAACTGGTGCCTTGCGGCTCCATCTATCCTGATTTCACGGGCGGTTTCGACACCCGTATCACGTATAAGAAAAACCTCAGCCTTGCCATCGGATTCTCTTATCAGGTGGGCGGCGTGAAGCGTCTGCCATCATTATATAATGAGGTGAACTATGCTTTCGACCCCATGCGCAACGTCCCGACCGACTTTATCAACAGGTGGCGCCAGCCAGGAGACGAGGCAACGGCTCTGTTCCCGGCTCTCTACGACACACGTATTGCCGAGAACTTCCCGACAGAACTGCTCGGATTGTATGATGAGGGAACGTATTGTGATGTGAAAATGGTGACGATGTACGACAAGAGCGACTACCGTATTGCCAGCAGCGACTTCCTCCGTCTGCGCAATGTGACGCTGAGTTACCGCCTTCCGCAGTTGTGGCTCCAGACCTTGAAAATCCGTGAACTCACCTTGCGTCTGCAGGGCAGCAACCTGTTTGTTCTCAAGTCGGGCAAGTGGAACGGCCAGGATCCGGAGACAGCCTATGCCAATATGCCAATCATGCCGAGTTACAACTTAGGTATTAACATCATGTTCTAACGGTTTTTAAAGAGAAGAATAAGGATATGAAAATAAAGAATATATACAGATTGTGCGGATGCTTGGCCATCGCATTATCGTTCAGCAGTTGTGGCGATTTCCTGAAAGAATCTTCGCCCGACCTGCTCATACCTCAAAAGGTTGAAGAATATCAGGCCGTGCTGGTGGGAGAGGGCTATCCAAACCATTTTACCGATGAAGCCGATTTCATTCATCTGATGACCGATGATGTGGAAGTTTCTCCGACGAGTGATTCCCGCAGTAGTCTTTGGGATGGAGATGATGACTATAATCTGCGACAGGGCAAGGGTGCCTTTACTTGGGCCTACGATATAGAATACTACGACGTGAGTTATCCGTCCTTCTACAAGGATCGCTACACCAACATCATGGCATGCAACATCATCATAGAGGATGCAGACAAGATTACGGGTGAGCAGGAAAAGGTGAATTCGTGCGTGGCACAGGCCTATACTCTGCGCGCTCTGAACTACCTGTGGCTGGTGAGCACTTATGCAAAACCGTACAATGAGCAGACGGCTGCATCCGATCCGGGAGTCATTATCCGTTTAAAGAGCCAGGTGGTGCGCGACGAGCCGGTCCGTTCCACGGTGAAAGAGGTTTACGATTTGATTAATTCCGATCTCGACAACGCACTGGAACGGTTCAAGAATGCTGCTGTGAGCAGGAACAAATATCTGGTTTCCGAGCGTGCTGCACAGATTCTGAAGAGCCGCGTGGCCTTGTATCAGGGCCATTGGGACGATGCTATCAAGTATGCAGACTTGGCTGCCGAAGGCGGATATGACCTTTACAACATCGGAAAGATGACAAAGAGCGAACTGAACTATCATTCGGGCAGTAGCGCTTCCAGTTTCGCCTTCCTGGATGATACGAATAATACGGAAATCACCTTCCTTTTCGGCGGCAATGAGTTCAACAGCAACAAGTTCATGAGCAACATCCTGCTGTTGAAGGATGCCATGTATACGCCTTCAAAGACGAATGAGAACGATCTCATCCACATCTATGAGCCAGGCGACAATCGCCTCTATGCCTTCTTCATGCAGAGCGTTGACGAGGGCGGTGAGTATTCAGACCGCCACATGGCACCCTACAAGCACTATGCTTTCGACATCTATTCGCAAGCCGTGCGCACAGCCGAGGCCCTGCTCAATGCTGCCGAGGCTCATGTGCAGAAGGGCACACAGGCCGATGTGCAGCAAGCCATCTCCCTGCTGAACCTGTTGCGCAGCAACCGCTTCGCGGCAGACTCTTTCAAAGAACTGACTGCTGCTGATTTCGCATCGAATGAAGAACTGCTCACATTCGTGCGCGACGAGCGCCGCCGTGAGTTATGTTTCGAGGACATTCACCGCTGGGCCGACCTCAAGCGCTACGGTATGCCGAGGCTTGTGCATGCGTTCTATGCATCGAAAAATGCAACGCCCGAGACCTATGTGCTTGAAGAAGGCGACCAGAACTATATTCTGGAGTTCCCGCATGAGGTGCTGAACTACAACACGAAGATTCAGCCTAACACGCGGCGCAATCTTCCTTCACTGGCAAATTGACAAGAACGAAAGTAATTCTTAAACACAACAGACGGAAAATGAAAAAGATATTATCTTATATGCTGGTGGGTGCCGCGCTGCTTTGCTTGGGGTGCAACGGTGAGGATGACCTCACGCCCCAGGTGGACACGTCGTCTATCTATGAGAAATACATCGTAGAGAATGCCACCCGGTCAAGTGCCGACTCTACCATCTATGAATGGTATAAGAAGTATAACACGGCTTTCATATACAATTTCACCGATGATGACATCAGGTGGATGTGGGCCAGCAAACTGGCGATACGTTACACACCATTCGATATTGAGCGGACGGACATGATTTTGAAGCAACTCAACCTTATCAAAACCAGTTTCCTGGATAAGTATGATGAGGATTTCCTGCGCAAGAACCTGCCCTACAAGGTGTTCTTGGTGAAAGACTTGCAATCGATGGAAGGTAGTCTGAGTTACAGTTACGTATCGGCCATGACCAATAATCAGGATGCCATTCTGGTGGCTTATCTGCAGTCTACAGGGCGTGCCTATTCTGCTAGTACCTTGGAAGCAGATTTAGGAAACTGTTTTGGCATGTTCTTCTATAACAGGCTGGAAGTGAAACCCACCAAGTTCATCAACAGCCGCGTGAAGTTGAACTACAATCTGGTGACCACTCCGCAGGATCCAAACATTGAGGAAGAACTGAAAATCAGGCCCGATTTCTCAAATACCGATCACTACGCCATGGTATGCGGATTTGTAAAAGCCTATCTCCCCACTCATGTGAAGGAGCCCACCGAGGTGCAGGACTTTACCGACTACCTGACGTTCATCACGCAGAACAAGGGATCGTACATCCGCCAGCGCACACAGTTCTACAAGCGCGTGGCCAAGCGAGGCACCTATTTCATAGAATACTACCGCGATGCGCTGGGACAGGATCTTATCGCCATGCAGAATGCCAAGTTTCCTGACGACCCTGTCACCATGGCGGATTTCAACTTCCAGTAGGCTTGCTGCTTGTTGCTGTTATCAAAATGTTCAAGATTAACTAACAAATGGTGAAGAAAAGGAAATGAAAAAGAATATCATCATGATGTTGCTTGCACTTGCCTGTGCAGGCAACGTCTTTGCACAAAACGTACAAGAGGGCATCGTCTTCTACGACAACGAGAACTGGAACACAATTCTCGACAAGGCGAAAGCAGAAGACAAACTCATCTTTATCGACTGCTATACCACGTGGTGCGGCCCGTGCAAGGCTCTTGCCAAGGACATCTTCCCGCAGAAAAAAGTAGGCGATTTCTTTAATCCGAACTTTATTTGCGTGAAGTATGACATGGAAAAGGGTGACGGAAAGATGCTTAATGAAAAGTACAAGAAGCACATTCTGGGTTATCCCACGCTGCTCATCATCAACAAAGACGGGGAAGTGAAGCAGCAGATGGCGGGCTATAAAGAGGCCGATGAATTGATTGAGGGCGCTCGACAGGCACTTCGCGGTCGCGACCTCTTCACGCTTCAGAAGGAATACCAAGCAGGAAAGCGCGACATTGCCTTCCTTTCCGAGTATATGGGAAGCCTGAACACAGCCTTCATGAAGAAAGATGCCCAGAAGGTTGCTGAGGATTTCCTGAAGACAATGGACCCGAAAGAACTGGATAAAGACGAGGTGTGGAATACTTTCGGTGAATATGTCACTGACGTAAAGTCTCCCGTCTTTGCACATATGGTGGAGAATGTGGGGCGCTACAGTTATCGCCTGAAGCGCGACCGCACGGCCATCAACCGCCAGATAGAGTCGGCCTGCAGCCGTGAACTGAACAGCATCTTCGACCTGAAGGCCGACAAGGAAAACCATTTTCCACCGCTTTCGGCCGATACCGCATGGGCTGCCGACGTCATTCGCATGATGGAGAAGGCCAATGTGCCAGGTTCCGACAAGTTCCGCCTGCGTCTGGCCATCCACAAGGCACTGCTCAACGGCAACAACGAGAATGCCTGGAATATCATAAAAGTGGCAACAAAGGCTCAGGTGAGTGGTTTCTATTCGTTCAAGGTTGACGACTATGTGAACTATCTCATGCCGCTGACAAGCAACAAGAAAGTGCTGAAAGACTATCTGGACATGCTTGGCAGTTGCATGACCGGCAAGAAAACCGATGCGCTCAACATCTATAAGACCATGAGCCTTCTATATGCCAAACTGGGCAACAAGAAACAGTCTGCCGAGTTGATGACACGTTATGAGGAGGAAAGCGAGCGCGCCCGCAAAGAGTTTGAGGAATTTTTCAAGAAAAAAGAATAAGCGATGAAAAGAATACTATTACTTGCATGTATCGTTTCGAGCATTCAGGCTGGTGCTCAGAACTATCGTATTTTGGGAACCGCAGATGGGTTCGACGGTGTGAAAGTAACGCTAAGCAACGATAAGAAGCAGATTATTGACTCCACCGTTGTGACAAATGGCAAATTCATGTTGGAGCGCCCATTGGAAAAGGTGCAGGTTGCTTCGCTCAAAGTGGGCGGTGCAGGCGAAGCCATTCTGTTGGACGAAAACCCCATCATGGCTGTTTGCAAACTTACCCGGAGGACATATAAGGGAAAAGAAAGCGAGGTGCCCGACCTGGTTATCTCTGGCGACGATGACCAACATCTGCTCTCGCGGATGAATGCAGCGCTCATGCTCGAGATGATGCCTATGATGGCACTGGCGTTTATGAAAGACGGTACCAGTCAGGGAATGCGCGATTCCATCGCCGATATGTATGTGGCGGCGAAGAAGCACACCAAAGAACTCTTTGACAGCATCACCATCAACTGCCGCGACAGTTATGTGGGAGCCATCATCATGAAGGATCATCTCAGCAAGGAACTATCTTACGATACGCTCAAAGCACGCTTTGACGCGTTCTCCGACCGCGTGAAAACGTCTTCCATAGGCCATGAACTTGCTGAGAAACTGGCATCTTTGAATGCTGTTTCGCTTGGTCGCATTGCTCCCGATTTCACTCTTCCCACACCTGAAGACAAGGAGTTGTCGTTGTCTTCACTGCGCGGGAGCGTGGTTTTGGTTGATTTCTGGGCATCATGGTGTGGACCCTGCCTGCGTGAAGTTCCCAATGTGAAGAAAGTCTATGCCAAATACAAGGATAAGGGTTTCGAGATTCTGTCTGTTTCCTTGGACGATAAGCGCGACAATTGGCTCAATGCCATCAAGAAACATGAACTGGCATGGAAGCACGTTTCGTCGCTCAAGGGATGGCAGTGCCCTATTGCCAAGCAGTATAACGTGACGGGAATTCCTGCGATGTTCCTGCTCGACCGCGACGGAAAGATCGTCTCGACAAACGCCCGCGGCGAGAAACTGGAGGAAGAAGTATCCAAACTTTGCAAATGAATATTGGACAATTAATAAAAGAGAGAGAGGGGGAGGGTGAGAGCCTTCCCCTGTTCTGTCAGGAAGGACAACCATGACGCTACGCGATTTTCTGGATGAATGGAACAACGGCAACGATTGTGTGCTTGTGCATACCAGCGGCTCCACGGGCACGCCTAAGCCTTTGTGGGTGGAAAAGAGCCGCATGGCGGCTTCGGCCCGCACCACTTGCGACTTTCTCAGTCTGCAACCGGGCGACGTGGCCTTGCTCTGTATGCCGCTGGATTTCATTGCCGGCAAGATGATGGTGGTGAGGGCGCTTGAGCGAAACATGCAACTGGTTGACGTTACGCCCAGTGGTCATCCTTTAGCCACGCTATCCCGGCATATCGACTTTGCTGCAATGGTTCCCATGCAGGTGTCTAATTCGTTGCAGTCACGCGTAGAGCGCGAAAGGCTGATGGATATCCGGCACTTGATAATCGGTGGCGGAGCGATTGACGAGGCTTTGGAAAAGGAACTGAGGCATTTCCCCCATGCGGTGTGGAGCACCTACGGCATGACGGAAACCCTTTCGCATATCGCCCTGAGAAGGCTGAACGGTCCCGAGGCCAGCGGTTACTACACACCTTTCAGTGGCGTGGAGGTCTCGCTCAATGCCGATGGCTGTCTGGTGATTGATGCACCTCTTGTTTGCAAATCTACACTGGTTACCCACGATGTTGCTCAATTCTCGCCCGACGGACGCTCTTTCCGCATCATCGGAAGAATTGACAACGTAATCTGTTCGGGCGGTATCAAGGTGCAAATCGAAGAAGTGGAGCGTCTGTTGATGCCTCATATTCCTGTTCCCTTCATGATAACGAAAAGGAAGGATGCCAAATTCGGCGAGGCTGTCGCCATGTTGTTTGAGGCAGCAACAGACGAAACGTTGCTGAAAAGCATCTGCGAGGAGCAACTTCCCAAATACTGGCAGCCGCGTTATTACATTCCAGTTGACCGTTTGCCGATGACCGGAACGGGAAAACCGGCACGCCATGAAGCCGAAATCATGGCTGGTCGGTTGCCCTGTTAAGGAACAGATTCCGTATGATGATACATAAAGCAGGCCGTTTTCACGAAGAGAACGGCCTGCTTTTTCGTAATAAGGACTAAATTCTTTTTCAGTTGATTTATTTTTAGTTTCGTTTATGTAAAGGCTCTTTGTCAGCGTCTGCCACCGAAACCGCCAGGTCTGCCACCGAAACCGCCGGGTCTGCTGCGCCAGCCGCCAGGTCTGCCACCCCATCCGCCGGGACGGTTGCCGCCAGGACCGCGCATTTCGTTCCTTGCAGCCTTGCCTCCAAAGGCGTTGAAGCGGTAGATGGCATGCAGCATGGCATAACTGTGAATGTTATTATACTGCGTGTCGCTGAACTGCATGGCATTAACCACGCGCGAATAGTTGCTCAGATTGTGCAGAATGTCATATAATTGCAGCGAGATGGTCAGTGGTTTGCCTTTCAGGAACGACTGCGACACCTGTGCATTCCATACCAGTTCATTCGTATTCATGGAGTTGTCGCTGTATCCGCGGCGGCACTGGTTGTGCATATCGGTAGAAACGCTGGTTCCCCAAGGTGCATAGATGTTCATGCTACCTCCGTAGGAGAACTGCCAAGTGTCAAGATTGCTTTGGCTTTGCAGCATGTTTCTGGTGTGCGTATAGTTCACCGACCCGTCGATGGTCACCTCTATCCAGTCTTTTCTGAAACTGCTTTGCAGGCGTTCCATCACCATTGTCGAGCGCGTGGTGTTCTTCTCGGTCATCTGGCTGGCAGCCTGATACAGGTAGTTCACGTAGTTGTTGAAACTATACATCGTGAATGTGTTCACATTCCACACGGCAGCGCTGTCGATGGCGGTGTTAAACATGAATCCGAGTCTTGCGTTCCAGTTTCCGTTGATGTTCTCCGGCCGTGTGGTTCGTCCGCCGGTTTTCTCATCATAAGTCACCATGTTTGATATGGAATTCCGGGTATTGCTGTAGTTGGCAAACGCCATGATGGCACGCTGATGGCTTTCGATGAAAGTGTTGTAGTGCATACCGAGGTTGTTGTTGAACGATGGCTTCAGTCCGGGATTACCCATGGTGATGTTCTGCGGGTCGCTGTTGTCGGTGATGTCGAGCAAATCGGTCATCGACGGCTGCGCTGTTGTTCCACGATAGGTGGCTCTCAGTTCTGTCACGTCGTTGGGTGTGTAGCGCAAATCCAGTGTTGGGGTGAAGTTCACCACGTGCCGCGTCGTGTCGGTGTGTATGCCTTGATAGTCTTGCTTGAAGTTGGAAGACTGCGGCTGCAGCATCACGCCTGCGTTCAACTTGTATTTTTCGCGGATGAAACGCAGCATGACGTTCACTTCGTGGATGTAGTTGTTATACTCAGAGAAGCGGCTCAGGTTGTTGTCCAGATAGTTGCCGAGCGGTCCGTTCACCTTCGACAAGAACGCGTCCCAGCCTCTGAACTCCTGTTGCACGCCCCCGAAGATGTTGGTGGGCAGGTTGCTGAAGTCGTATGTGGAGCGGTCGCTCTTGTTATAACTGTGTTTAAACTGATAACTGAACTGCAGATAGGTGCGGTCGAAGATAGGTTCGCTGTATGTGGCCTGCACAGCATAACTCCAGTTTTTGGTGGGTGTCAGGTTGTAGCGGTTGGTATAATAGGTGGAGTCAGTGCCTGCTGCTGACTTGATTTGGTAGAGAATCACATCAGAAGTGGAAATGGTCTTGCTGTCGTTGTCGCCATAACTGAAGTCGCCGCGCAGTGTTACGTTCCTTCCTTTATTGTTCAGGCGGCGGTTCAGTTGCAGCATGGCATTACCCGACAGGTTGTCGCTGTATGAAACGGAGCCGTTCTTGCGGCTGTTCACTGCAATCTCGTCGGCTGCCAGTTGCTCGATGGACGCTGCTGCCAGTGGGTCGGTCACATATTGATATGGGTCTTGGTTGAACATGGCCGACGTGTTGAGCCGGTTTCCGTCGCTGGTTGAGAAGCGCAGACTGGGGCGGAACATGATGTTTGTCATGCTGTCGGGCTTCCATTCCAGGCGCATGCGGCCATCCCAGTTGTTTGAACGGGAGAAGTTCTGCTCCACACTGTTGGTATATGACGTGATGCTACCGGCGAAATTCTGTACCGACTGCACGGAATTCACATCACCGTCGCGGTGGTTCCAGCGGATGCTGGCATCGAGTTGCAGTTTCTTCTTGTCGTCGAAATTGAAGTTCACACCCACCATTTTCCTTGCACTCAGTCCGTTATTGGCACCCCAACGGCCCCAGCCGCCACCGCCGGGAAATCCGCTGTCGCCGGTGTTGTTGAAGTTACCCATGCCCATGATGCTGTATTTGCTGTTGAAATAGCCGAGCATCAGGCGTTCAGCATAGCGGTGCTTGGTGCCGATGCCGATGTCGTCGTTTGACATCAGTCCTTTGTTCATGCCTGGCTTGATGCCGAAATCGAGCACCGTCTCTTCGTTTCCGTCATCAATGCCCGTCACTCTCGACAAGTCGCTTTGCTGGTCATAGGCTTTGATGTTGTTGATGATGGATGTGGGCAGGTTTTTCAATGCTGTTTCCGTGTCGCCTGTCATGAACTCCTTGCCGTCCACGAGAATCTTTTTTACTTCCTTTCCGTTGATGGTTATCTTTCCGTCGTCGTCCACTTGTGCGCCCGGCAGTTTCTTGACCAGTTCCTCAATCACCGATCCTTCGGGGGTGCGATAAGCGGCTGCGTTGTATACGAAAGTGTCTTTCTTCACCGTAACCTTTGCTGCCTGGGCCGTCACTTCGGCACCTTTCAGCATGATGGCATCGCTGGCAAAGACAATCTGTCCCAGGTTTACGTCTTTACTGCCGCTGATATTGATATCCTTTACCAGTGTCTTATAGCCCACGCTGGTCATTTTTAGCAGGTATTTCCCGTTGCTGGGGGCAGTCAGCGAGAACGCTCCGTTTTCGTTGGAGAGTGTACCATTGACGAAAGTACTGTCAGTTTTCAGCAATTGAACAGTCACCTGCATGACTGCTTCCTTCGTGTCTTTGTCTGTGATAACGCCAGAAATCTTTCTGTTTTGAGCCAGTGTGCAGAGCGATGCAAGCAACATTGCAACCGTCAGCAAAAATGTTTTTTTCATAAATAGAATTGTCGTTCCTTATCAAAACCAAATAATATGTGATTCTTTGACGTTAGCATATAGCCATCGTTTAGGTGCTTTTTACTTAAAAGAAAAAAATATTTGCAAAAGAACCAAAAGAATCAATGGGAGCGAAAACTCCCATTGATCTTATCTGCCGCCTCCGAAACCGCCTCCGAAGCCGCCGCGGTTGCCACCTCCGCGATTCCCTCCGCCTCGCATGGGAAACACTCCCCGGTTGCGGTCGCGGAACGAATTGTCAAACCCTCTGGGCAGTCCGCGCATGGCGCGGCGCGCTTCTTTCCCGCCGAAGGCATTGAAGCGGTAGATGACGTGCAGCATGGCATAACTGGTGATGGCATTGTATGAGGTGTCGCTGCGGCGCATTTCGTTGATGGCGCGGCTGAAATTGCTCTGTTCGTGCAGGATGTCGTAGAGTTGCAAGGTGACGGTGAGTGGCTTTCCCCTGAGGAAACTCTGCGACAACTGAGCGTTCCATATCAGTTCGTTGGTGTTCATGGCTGCATCGGTGTATCCCCTGCGGCTCTGTTCGTGCATGTCGGTGGAGAGCGACATGCCCCACGGTGCGTAGATGTTCATGCTGGCTCCATACGAGAACGACCATGTGTCGAGGTTGTTCTGGCTCTGCAGCAGGTTGCGTGTGTGGCTGTAGTTCAGAGAGCCGTCGGCCGTTATCTCAAACCAATCCTTACGGAAACTCAGTTGCAGACGCTCTCCCCATGCAGTGGTGCGTGTGATGTTCTTCACCGATTTGTGCAGGTCGTTCTGGTAGAGGTAACTCACTCGGTTGGCATAGTTCAGGTTTGTTGAACTGCTCAGGTTCCAGACACCGGCCGAGTCGATGGCTGTGCTCATGTTGAGGCCCACATTTCCGTTCCAGTTGCCGTTGATATTCTCCGGGCGCGTGGTTCTTCCGCCGGTGGCCTCGTCGTAGGTCACCATGTTGGAGATAGAGTTCCGGGTGTTGCTGTAGCCCAGATTGACGTTGATTGACTGCTGATGCTTTTGGAAATAGTTGTTGTAATTGGCCCGCAGATTGGTGTTGAAGGCCGATTTCAGTCCCGGATTACCCTTGCTGATGTTTAGCGGGTCGCTGTCGTCGGTGATGTCGAGCAGTTGGTTGATGCTGGGTTGCGAGGTGTTGCCACGGAAATCCACCTGCAAGCGGCTCACTTTTGAGAACCGATAGCGAAGGCTTAGCGTCGGCGTGAAGTTGAGCGTGGTGCGCACGGTGTCGGTGTTCACACCCTGATAGTGCTGCACGTAGTGCGATTTTTCGGGTTGCACCATGAAACCTGCTGTGAGTTGGTATTTCTCACGTATCACCCTGAGCGTGGTGTTCAGTTGGTGAATATAGTTGGAATACTCTGAAAAACGGCTCAGGTCTTCCTCTATATAATAGTCGAGCGGGTATCCCAGCGAGAGGAAATACTCGTCCCATCCGCCGTACTTGCCGTCGTAGCGGTCAAGCATGGCGTAGTCATATCGGCTGAAGTCGTAGGTGGAGCGGTCGCTCTTGTTGTATTTGTAGTTGAACTGATAGTTGAATTGCAGGAAAACATTCTTGAAGATTGGTTCGCTGTAGGTAGATTGCAGCACGTAACTCCAACTCTTCGTGGGCGTAAGGTTATATCGGTCGGTTACGTAGGTGGAGTCGTTGCCTGCGGCATTTTTCACTTGGTAGAGGTGAACCCCTGATTCCGACAGGCTTTTGCTGCCGTTGTCGTTGTAATTGATAGAGGCGCGCAGCGTGAGGTTGCGCCCTTTGTCGTTCAGTTTTCTGTTAAACTGCAGCGAAGTGCCTGCTCCGAGGCGGTCGTTGTAAGACACCGACTCGTTCACACGGCTGTTCACCATCAGACTGTCTGCCGCCAGCACTGCCATGTCATCTGCATTCAGTGGATTAGACACAAACAGGTAGGGGTCTTTGTTATAGGATGCGCTGCTGCTGATGCTTCTTCCGTCGCCCGTGCTGTAGTTGATGTTGGGATTCAAGATAATGTTTGTCATCTTGTTGGGTTTCCATTCCACTTTCAAACGTGCATCAATGCTGTTGTTGCGCGAATAACTCTGGCTCAGACTGTTGGAAAACGAACCCACTTTGCTCACGAAATTCTCGGCCGCCGTTTCCGATTTGCCGTCGTTGTCAGAATGGTTCCATGCCAGACTACCGTCTATGTTCAGTTTGTCTTTCTCTTCATAGTTGAAGTTGATGCCAATCATCTTGGCTGCAGTAAGGCCGCCACGACCTCCGCCACCGAATCTTCCGCCTCCGCCACCGGGAAATCCGCGGTCGTTCACGTTGTTGGCACTGCCGAATCCCATCAGTCTTGCCTTGCTGTTCATATACGAACCCATCACCTTTTCCGAGTATCGGTGCTTCGTTCCCACGCCCAGGTCGGCGTTGGCAAAGACTCCTTTGTGCATGCCGGGCTTCAGTCCGAAGTCGAGCACCGTCGATTCGTCGCCGTCGTCAATGCCAGTGATGCGTGCCAAATCACTCTTCTCGTCGTAGGCTTTCACCTTTTCCACAATCGAAGTGGGCAGGTTCTTCATGGCTATCTTGGTGTCGCCCGTCATGAATTCCTTGCCGTCCACCTTGATCTTCTTCACGGTCTTGCCGTTGATGGTGATGGTTCCCTCGTCGTCGATCTCTGCACCCGGCAGTTTCTTTACCAGTTCCTCCACAACCGAACCTTCTGGCACGCGATAGGCAGCAGCATTATATACAAACGTGTCTTCCACCACAACCACCTTTGCTGCCTGTGCCGTCACTGTTGTTTCCTTGAGCATAATGGCATCCGGACTGAACATGATGTTGCCCAGTGCCATGTTTTTGCTTTGCCGGATATCAATGTTTTTGTGCGTGGTCTTATATCCTACGCTGGTGAATTTCAGGATATACGAGCCGTTGGCAGGTGCCGAAATGGAAAAACTACCCTGTTCGTTGGTAAGTGTTCCTGTCACAAACGAACTGTCTTTCTTGAGCAGTTGCACCGTTACTTGCATGACTGCTTCTTTTGAATCATTGTCAATGATGGTTCCTGTTATCCTTCTGTCTTGCGCCTTTGCTATCATACTCAACAAGAGCATGGCGAGAATCAGCAAATTAGTTTTTCTCATAAAATAGGTGGTTGTTAGTGATTTTTTGACGCAGACGGGTTTCAATCGTTTAATTCCGCCATGTTTTTTTATTCTTAATTGCATTCAGCGATAAGAAGAAAAATGCTCATTTTATTTTGCGTTTTCTGCATTTTACACTATCTTTGCAGCGGATTTATATGTGAAATGTTATGGAGCAGAGAGTTGTAATATCAAAGAATCTTCAGGAAGAACTGGCAATGGCCATTGCTGAATGCGAGCACGACAAGATATTTGTGCTTGCCGATGAAACCACGGCGCAGTTGTGTTGGCCGCGCATTCAGGGATTCCTTTCGCTGAGGAATGCCCGATTGATTACCATTCCGCCTACCGATGTGCATAAGGAACTGGCTTCAGTGGCACATGTGTGGAAAGAACTGAGCGAAGGAGGCGCATCCCGCCATTCGCTGATGGTGAACGTGGGAGGCGGCATGGTGACCGACCTGGGAGGATTTGCTGCATCGACATTCAAGAGAGGCATCGACTTCATAAACATTCCAACCACGCTGCTGGCCATGGTGGATGCCAGCGTGGGAGGCAAGACCGGATTCAATTTCAATGGACTGAAAAACGAGATTGGCGTGTTTAACGATGCCCGATATGTGATACTTGATACCCATTTCCTTACCACATTAGACCAGCAGAATCTGCTGTCGGGATATGCTGAAATGCTGAAACACGGCTTGATCAGCAACGACAGGATGTGGGCCGAACTGATGAACTATGCGCCTGCTGCCGACCATCTTTCTCCCTTGAGCGGCATGCTGGCCGACAGCGTGGCCGTGAAGGAGCGCATCGTGGAAGAGGATCCGCTGGAGAATGGTATCCGCAAGGCACTCAATGTGGGGCATACCGTGGGGCATGCCTTTGAGAGTTTTGCCATGAAAGCGGGCCGCCCGGTGCTGCATGGCTATGCCGTTGCCTACGGCATCGTGTGCGAATTGTATCTGAGTGCCGTGAAAACGGGATTCCCCACCGACAAGATGCGCCAGACCGTGAACTATATTCGCGAGCAATACGGACGTTTCGACATCACTTGCGATGATTATCCGGCACTCCTGGAACTGATGACGCACGACAAGAAGAACACGGCCGGCACCATCAACTTCACGTTGTTGGCCGACATTGGCGATATCCGCATCAACCAGACCGCCACCGAAGAGGAAATAAAGGAAGCGCTTGATTTCTATCGCGAAGGATTCTAAAGGAACCGATTCATAGTCGTCGGCAAGTTTTCGATTCCTAATTCTCTTTCATCATTCATCGGTCGTCATGCCTATCAATAGGCTCCCACGAAACAGATTTGCGGCGCTCCGTAACTGTTGTCTATCACAATGCGCAGTTTCTTGGCCGTGGTCGCTCTCAGGCGCAGAATGCGCTTATAGCCTATCGTGGTGGTTTCCTCTCCGCAGGGTATCGGCATCCATTTTCCGCCGTTCCAATATTCCACGTGGAAAGAGCGCACGCGCTGTCCCTGCGTGATGTCTTCCTGTAATATGATCCTGCTGAACGTGAACGCATGCCTGGCCGAATAGGTTATCACGTGGCGCGAATCCGTTTTCTTGATGGATGCTTTGGCCTTTGCCAGCAGGTTGTGGGCAAAGGTGCGCTCTATCTTCTGGTGGAACCGCACGGCATTGGCAGAGTCGGTCTTGCTCACCAGCCCGTCTCTGTTTACGGGGAAGTTGAGCAACATGGTGGCATTTCGGCCCACACTCTTATAATAAATGTCCTCCAGTTCTTCGGGTGTCTTCACCTGAGAGTCCTCTTTCTCGTGGTAAAACCACCCCGGACGAATCGAGACATCACATTCGGCAGCCGTCCATTGGTCGCCGTCTTCGTGACCCGAGGGCAGTTCCTGAAACTTCGGGTAGCCAGGATAGACCTCTTTTCCGCGCAGAAAAGCCCAGTTGGTTTCATGGGCGAACCCTTTCTCGTTGCCCACCCATCGGCAGCCGGGGCCGCCGTCAGAGAAGATGATGGCCTCTGGCTGATGCTTTTTCACCAGTGCGAACAGGGTGGGGAAGTCGTAATATGTCCTGCGGTCTATCTTTCTTTTCTCCTTTGCACCGCCATACCAGCCGTCGCCGCCGTTGGCACCGTCGAACCACATCTCGAAGATGTCGCCATATTGTGTGAGCAGTTCCTCCAACTGGTGGCGATAGTAGGTCAGGTATTCCGCCGCACCGTAACTGCTCTGATGGCGGTCCCACGGCGAGAGATACACGCCGAAGCGGAGACCATATTTATGGCAGGCATCCGACAGTTCTCGCAGAATGTCGCCCTTACCGTTCTTGTATGGTGAGCGTGCGATGCTGTAGTCCGTATACTTTGACGGCCATAGGCAGAACCCGTCGTGATGTTTCGCCGTGATAATCACGCCTTTCATGCCCGCTGCAACAAAGGTGCGCACCCACTGTTCGCAATCCAGTCGCGCCGGATTGAACCGTTCTGGTGACACATCACCGTAGCCCCATTCCTGGTCGGTGAACGTGTTCAGACCGAAATGCACAAATGCATACGTCTCCATTTGTTGCCAAGCCACCTGACAGGGTGCAGGTAAAGGTTTCCCTGCATACCCGTCTTCATCAGTCATCTCTCTGCCCTGTGCATTCATTCCGATGCATGCAGCCAGCAGCAGTAACCATAATCCTTTTCTCTTCATGATGCAAAGATAAGAAAAAAAACTTGATATGTGGGCTATTGCAATACAAAAAACCGACATCATGGCAACCAAAAACAAAAATGCTTCTGGGACTTTTTGTCCTGATTGTAGTAATACACTTGCAATCAAGGCTTTCCCAGAAGCATTGTCATGTAGACTATCTTGACGGTTATTTCACAGAAATCTTGCGCGTCCTTCCGTCTGGATATTTAATAATGTTGATGCCTTTTCGCAGTGCGGGTATGCGATTACCGTTTACATCATAGATTCTTACATCCTTGTCCAAGTCACTCTTGATTTCTTGTATGCCTGATGGCGAAGAGATATTGACGGTCTTATACACTTTGGTTGATTGCCAGTAGTTCCTGTCACCATCCTGAGTGGCAATGATAACAACCTCTCCGATGCCCTTGCAATCAAGATATTGCTTCTTGCCGATTTTCGTGATGGAGCAGATATTGTCGCCTTCAATGGTGTATTTCACATCCAGTCCCGATGAGGCTTTTGCCGTAAGTTCAACTTGGTCATACTGTTTTACATCGCTCAAGTCCTGATTCCATGTAAGAGTCTGGTAAGCCTTCTCTATGGTCAGTTTCCCGCTCTTGTAATTGAAATCATAGTTTTCGGCCACACCGCTGCCGATGGTAATGGTGTATGTTCCCACGTTTGATGTTTTTGTGGCCGATGTCGTAGCCTTGGGCTTCTTGACAAGCACGCTCGCGTTTTCGCCATCTGCAAATCCATCGTAATGCAATTGGAACGTGGGATTCTCTTCGCCGTATGCCCTCGTGTAGTCATCTGTAGATACGGTGAGTTTCCGTTTGTTGATTGTCAATTGCCCCTTCTTGTAAGTGAATGCATAGTTGCCAGACTTTGCCCCGCTGATTTCTATGGGGTAGTTGCCTGCCGCACTGTTTGTGGTTGCGGTTGTCTTCACCGTTGGCTTTGTGGTCAGTGCCGATGTGTTTTCGCCGTTCACAAATCCCACGCAGGTGTATGTCAGTTCGGGGTTGCTGTCTTTATATTGTTTGGTCTTGTTGTCAGCACGTATTTCCAATGATGCTTTTTCAATGGTCAGCGTGCCGTTGCTTACGGTCAGGTTATAGTTTTTCGCATCCGCTCCGCTTATTGTAATGGCATATTTTCCCACTTTGCTGGTCGACGTTGCCTTGGTGCTGAATTCAGGCCTTGTATTCCATGCTGGCTGCGACTCATTGTTTTTCAGTCCGGTGTAGGTGGCGTTGAGCGTGGGAACCTTGCTGCCGTATGTCATCGTTTTGTCAGCAGCCGTCATTGTCAGCGGTGCCTTGTTCACGGTGAGCGTCCCGTCCTCATATTTAAAGGTGTAGTTTGTTGCAGAAGCCCCTGATTGCCTGATGGAGTAAGTTCCCACGTTGCTGCCTGAATAAGCCGAAGTGGAATAACTGCCATGACTTTTAATCACACTTTCAGTCTCGCCATTCACAAAACCTGAATAAGTGCTCTCAAACTTGGGATCTTTGTCGCCGTATACTCGTTGCGCATCTTTTACACGGGCTGTCAGCGTAACGGGAGTGATGTGATATGTGTATGGTATGTCTGCATCAAACGACATGTCGTCGTTAGCAAAGGTCGCCTTTACGGTTACAGTATAGTCACCAACATTTTTTTCCAACGTGGGCAGTTTTATTTCCTGCTTCAGTTTGAATCCGGCAGGCAAATCTGTTTGGCAAGTTGGGGTAGGGCGTTTCCCAGTATAGGTGAAACTGTTGCTTGTCCATGATACCAGATCCTTTACATAGTATAACTTGGTGCTGCTTGGCACGCCACCATAGCCCGGCTTCACTTTGCAATCATCTCCTAAAGATATGATTGTCTGGAGTGAAGAACAGTCATAGAAACAATAATGGTAAGCACCTGTTAGAGTTGGCGGGATGACGATATATTCCAAGGAAGAGCAACCCAAAAATGCCTCTTCATCTATATATTTCAAATTATTCCCCAATTCGATATAGCGAAGTTTCTTACAACCTCTAAAACTCTTACGATAGATGTATTCTACTCCTGGCAAAGATGCCGTTTCCAAGTTTTTACAATTTTCAAAACTACTATCTTCAGTGACCGACGTACCAACTTTCTTTATATTTTTCGATGCCTTGAGAGTTTTTATGGTACTACAACCACCAAATTCATTCCCAAAGGCATTCTCCCCAATAGCAGTAACGGTGAATTTGAGCCCATTGTAGGTGATTTCATCAGGAATCGTTACATCTGCTGGCAGATTATCTTTGTCATAACCCGACACGGTGGCTTCGTTTCCATTCAGTTTATATTTCAAATAGCCGACGGTTATAACATCGGCAGCCATGGCATTCATACTTGTCATGAAGCAGAATGCTATCATCAATAGTTTAATATTATTTGGTTTCATTGTCTTTTTGTATCATTGTGTTTTTATATCTTAATGAACCTTGAACAGAAATGTCATTAGAGGACGCTATAACAGAATGATTCTCGTCGAGGATTATAACTTTCTTTGCAGGTTCTTTGATTCCCAACAGTTTAAGTTCTTGAGTGAGAAGGTATGCACACATTATATCATCATTAACTTCATTGACTAATTCCAAATCGAAGTAAAAACTATGCCATAAAGGGGAATTAGAGATTGTAAATCTTATTTCTTTCATATTGTAATACTTTTTAATTCCATGTTATTGTATAATTGTCAACATCGATCATAAGTGTTTCTTTCAGAAACTGAGATAATTCCTGACAAGAAGGCTTTTTTTCGAAAAACAAATAGATTGGATTAAGAATCTCCCGAAAAGAAATACGCATCTTTCCAATGTTACCAGGGTGATTAAAGTACTCTTCTTCTGTAACGACTCTTAATTGTGCTTTTTTATTTGCCATTTTTTTTCTGTATTTTTGCCTATAGCAACCCAGATTCAGCAGTTAAACAAAGTGAAACGGAAAGACGTGGGGTGCTCTACTTCTCGCTTATCCCACGTGAGGGCTCTCGCATAGCCTTGTGCAAGGATAAGCAACTCGAGATAGCCCACGTCGTGACATATTGCAACTGCCTGCCAAATGAAAAGGCAAACAGGGTACAATACACCCAAAGTGGACGCTCTGGTTGCGTTTCTTCCTGCACATTGAATTTGCGAGATTCTCACGAAGAAGATAACGTTTCGTAAACGTCCTTTACCAACAAATTCTTTTGACCCACGTCCCTCTTGCTCGTACTTGCTATTGCTTTCTGGGCAGTGGACCCTCGAGTCGGCTACAAAGATACAACTTTTTTCTGAAAACAATAACAATCTTTGAAAAATAATTCAAAAAGTAAACATTAGGCCGCTGCCCGATTGTTCCGCGTTACTCCGTTAAAGATTATTATAAAATAATGTGGATGGTATGATAATCATGAGATAATCGTTATCTTTGCAGAAAAAGCCAATGAAGAACCGACAAACCCTCAAAACCATGATATTCGTGCTGGCAATGATGGTTATTGCCATGCAGGAGACGGTTGCCGCCAATCCCATCACCGGATTGCTGGAGCGAATTGACAAAGGAGCATCGCGCAAATTCAAAATTGAACTGCTGAAAAACGACGGCAAGGAGTTCTTTGAACTCGACCAGCAGGGACAGAAGGTGGTGGTGCGCGGACATAACTGGGTGGATGTGGCCGTGGGCATCAACTGGTATCTGAAATATCATGCAGGCATTCACCTGACGTGGAACCAGATGCAGGCCAAGTTGCCCGACGTGCTCCCGCCTGTGAAAACGCGCGAGAAACATGAAACGAACCTGAGTCTGAGATATGATTTCAACTATTGCACCTTCTCATACAGCATGGCTTTCTGGGACTGGAAGCGATGGGAGCAGGAGATTGACTGGATGGCGCTGCACGGCGTGAACCTGCCCTTGGCCATCGTGGGCGAGGAATGCGTGTGGCGCAACATGCTTTTGAAACTCGGATACACAGAAGAGGAGATAGGACGGTTCATCGCCGGACCTGCGTTTCTGGCCTGGTGGGAGATGAACAATCTGGAAGGGTGGGGCGGTCCGCTGCCTCTTTCGTGGTATCAGCGGCAGGAAACGCTGCAGAAACAGATACTCAGACGTATGAAGGAATACGGCATGCATCTCGTGCTGCCCGGCTATTGCGGCATGATGCCCCATGACGCGAAGCAGAAACTGGGACTGAACGTTACCGACGGCGGACTATGGAACGGCTATCAGCGGCCTGCCAACCTGCTGCCCACTGACCCGCGCTTCAACGAAATAGCCACGCTGTATTATCAGGAACTCACCCGTTTGTTCGGCACCAGCAAATATTACTCCATGGATCCCTTCCACGAGAGCAACGACGACAGTGCCATTGACTACGACGCGGCGGGCAAAGCCATGATGCGTGCCATGAAAGCAGTGAGGGGAGATGCCGTCTGGGTGATTCAGGGATGGACGGAAAACCCGCGCCCGCAGATGGTAGACTCGATGAATCCCAATGATTTGCTGGTGCTCGATTTGTTCTCAGAGTGCCGTCCCATGTTCGGCATTCCTTCCATCTGGAAGCGCCAAGACGGCTACAAGCAGCATCCGTGGCTGTTCTGTATGCTGGAGAATTTCGGTGCCAATGTGGGGTTGCACGGCCGGATGGACCAGTTATTGCAGAATTTCTTCCTCGCCTCGGGCGATTATTCCAAGCATCTGAAGGGCATCGGCTTCACGATGGAAGGCTCGGAAAACAACCCCGTGATGTTCGAACTGATGAGCGAACTGCCCTGGCGGCAGGAGCGATTCACCAAAGAGCAGTGGATCAAAGGCTATACCCGTGCCCGCTACGGGGCGAGCGATGCCGTCATCAATCAGGCTTGGGGTATCTTGGTGGAGAGTATCTACAACTGTCCTGCCGGAAACAACCAGCAGGGACCTCACGAGAGTATCTTCTGCGGACGGCCCACGCTGAACAACTTCCAGGCCAGCAGTTGGTCGAAAATGAAAAACTATTACGACCCCGCCGACACGCGCCGTGCAGCAGAACTGATGGTGAGCGTGGCCGAAAAATACCGCGGTAACAACAACTTTGAATACGATCTGGTGGACATCTGCCGGCAGGCACTGGCTGATCAGGCACGCCTGCAGTACCAGCATGCCATAGCCGATTACAAGTCGTTCAGCCGTCAGGCCTTTGCCCAATCGTCGAAACGTTTCCTCGATATGCTGCTCTTGCAGGACAAACTGCTGGGCACCCGCAGCGAATTCCGGCTGGGCCACTGGACGGAAGCGGCGCGCAACTGCGGCACCAACGATGCAGAGCGCGACCAATATGAGTGGAACGCACGCGTGCAGATTACCACATGGGGCAACCGTACCTGTGCCGACACGGGCGGACTGCGCGACTATGCCCACAAGGAGTGGCAGGGACTGCTGAAAGATTTCTATTACATGCGCTGGAAAGCCTACTTCGACGCGCTTGCGAAGCAGATGGAAGAGCAGACCAAACCGCAGCCCGAACTGCTGGGAACGGGTGCCAACAGCAACAAAACCGCCAGCGAACTCTTCAGCATGGCTCTGCCGCAGGAGGTGAAACTCGACTACTATGCCATGGAAGAGCCGTGGACATTGCGCCACGGCGGCTATACGGCCAAGGCAGAGGGCTCTCCTGTGGACGTGGCCAAGGAGGTGATAGCGTTCTTGAAATGACATGGAATAATATAATGTGAAGTAATATGGCTGACAACAACAAACGGCTCGTATCTCTTGACGTGCTGCGCGGTATCACCGTGGCGGGCATGATCTTGGTGAACGATGGCTACGGAGACACTTTCGCTACACTGCAGCATTCCAAGTGGAACGGCATGACACCCTGCGACCTGGTGTTCCCGTTCTTCCTGTTCATCATGGGAATCTCCACCTATATATCGCTGCGCAAGTTCCAGTTTCGTGCCACGGGGCAGGTGGTCGGCAAGATCATCCGGCGCACGGTCGTCATCTTTGCCATCGGACTGTTCATCAACTGGTTTGCCCTGCTGCTCAAAGAAGGCTTCTCTTTCGAACATCTGCGCATCATGGGCGTGATGCAGCGCATCGCCCTGTGCTATTGCGCGGCCTCCTTGTTCGCCCTTTTCGTGAACCACCGCTACACCCTGCATGTGGTATTTGCCATCCTGATTGCCTATACAGTCATCCTGATGGTTGGCAACGGCTATGCGCAGGATGCCACCAATATAGCCGCGCGCATTGACAACGCCGTGTTCGGCTACGACCATCTGTATCACAAGAGTGCCATCGACCCCGAGGGACTGCTGGGAACGCTTCCTGCCATCGCCCATACACTGATAGGATTCTTCTGCGCCAAGGTGATGATGGAGTCGAAAGACAAGCACGACAAGGTGATGATGTTTCTATTGGCGGGTGGCATCCTGGTCATTGGCGGCTATCTGCTGCAGTTCGGACTGCCGCTCAACAAGCGCATCTGGAGCCCCAGTTACGTGCTGATGACGTGCGGTCTGTGCGCCACCATACAGGGACTGCTGATGTATGTCATCGATATCAAGGGGCGCAAGCGCTGGACCATGCCCTTCCTGGTGTTTGGCATGAACCCCTTGTTCCTCTATGTGCTGAGCGAACTGATGGCCATCGCCTTCGGCCACTACGGCATCAACGATGCCATCTATGGCGTGATCCACTCTGTTGTGAGCAACACCTATCTCGCTTCGCTCTGCTTTGCGCTCACCTATGTGCTGATGTGCGGGCTGGTGGGCTATCTGCTCTACAGGAAAAAGATATACATCAAGATATGAAAAACTGCTGAGCCGTGGGGCTGGAAGTGCCGTTTCCCTCAGAAGGAAGCGGCACTTCGTGTTTCATCGTGCAACCGTTCTCACCTTCAGAACAGGCACTTCAGAGGCTTGAAACCATCGCTTTTGTTGCTTCAGCGTTCCCCCCTGCTTCAGCAAATTAATTTAATTTGGGAACGATATACCTGTTGACTTAAGGTTTCCCCCGGTTTTTTATAAATAGTGTCATATTTATAATTGTACTCAGAAGACAACTAAGATACAACTCCATTATCACCGACACGTCCATGAATGTGCCGGTGATTTTTTGTTTATGCCATTGATACAAGAAACCGTTTCCCCTATATTTATGGTATATAGAAGAACGTATGACAAACGACATTTACATAGATGAGTCTCGGTATGAAATAGTACAGTTGCCAAGCAAAGGGGAATGTTACAGAAATAAAGTAAAAGAACTGCCTGTTGGTTATTTGACAGCCTTAGACGAGAATATCATTACATCTCCACAACTACTTGAAAATGGGACGATGTGCGATGTCCTATTGGAGAAAAAGACTTTGGATAAAACCATTAACGTAGAAGACCTTTGTATTGCAGATAGAGAGGCTATATTGCTTTGGCTCAGACGGACGGGATACGGTGACACCTATTCATATATAGATGAAAGCGGAGAAGAAAAAGAAATAGACCTATCTATCATTGCATTCAAGGATTTCACTCTAAAAGGTGACGAACAGGGTCATTTTGAATATGTACTTCCAAATGGGGATGTTATCAAGTATCGAATATTGACCCATAGGGATGAGACAGAAATATCAAGATTTGTCGAACAGATTGACAATGAAATCATATCGGGGAAGGATATGTCAGAGACAGAGTATTATTGCAAGGTTGCACAGTACATCTTACAGCATCAAATTGTTTCTGTCAATGGTTCCTATGACATAGACGAATGGCTGAACGAACAACAATATGAGGATTTGAAGAAACTTATAGAGTATTTACGAGGTGAAGCACCTGGAACCATATCAAATGAAGGATTGGAACTAAATGAAGACTTGTTCTATAACTTTAAATAAGGTATATACAATAAGCATGAATGACCATTAACAGCATATTATCAACACTTGAAAGCACAGCCAAAATAATTGATGGACGAGAGGGGAAAGAACGCTCAATAAAAGAAGATTTTGACAAAGAGGTTGGTATAAAGCAATCTCAACATGACGAAATTGTATCATTGACACGTGCTTATGAAGATGCAGATGACAGTGTACAAGGTTTCAATGATGAGATAAGCAAATGTGACGAGAACATTGCTCAACTAAGTCGGGACATTAAAAGATTAGACGATTTTATAAATCGGACTACAGACCCCAATCGCAAAGAAAGGGCAGAAAAACTACGTGACAAGAAAACCAAGGAGAGGGATGATGAGCAATTCAAGAGAGAAAAACATCGTGAAAGAAGCGTAAAAGCGGAGCAAGACCGCATGAAAGCCGGGCGTAAACTGAAGAAGCGTAAAGTTGACCCTGCCACTTCGAAGAAAGCACTCGGCACGATGGATGACAAACTCTTGGCCAATGCCTCCGGTGGAATGTCTAAGTTGATTGGCGGGATGATGAAGAAATCCATACCGATTGCGGCAATTGGAGGTCTTATAAAAGCAATAGAATTTGGTATAGGTAAAGCAACAGAGTATATTCGTTTAGACACGGAGAATCTTCTTAGGAGTATCAGTTCAAATATGCGTGTCTCAATTAATCAGATGACGGCAAGCATGAATTCTTGGGAAGATGCCGTAAAAGGGGCATACTCCGCACAGGAATTGGCAATGGATAGTCAGTTGGCAATGGTTGAGGCTCAGAATGCTACAGCAATGGCTAACTTGAAAATGGCACATACCTGGACCAATTGGATACCCATTTGGGGCGAAGTGAATAAATACCAAGAAGCCGTATTAGAGCAAGAGCAGAAACTGCAAGAAGCACGTTTAGGTAATGCTGCAAAGATTCTCAAGCAAGTAAATGAGTTCACAAAGAAGGCAGATGACTATTTGAGGGTACAGGATAAGGCCGTACATAGATATCAAGCTGAAACGGGGCTATCTGTAAGTCAGACAAGAGCATTTGAAGACCGGATGCTTGGTATGGGAGAGACCTTTGCCAAATACAACAAGACCATTGAGGATGCGTTGAAGATGCAATCTCAGTATGCAGAGACAAGTGGGAGAACTGTCAATTTCTCGAATGCTGAATATGAGAAGAATTTTGCTGTAGGCCGGGTAGTCGGAGAGGACAACTTAATGAATTTCGAGGCTCAGATGAATATCTTCAATCAGTCGGTTTCGGACTCTGCTGATATTATGTATGAGATGTACAAGGATGCCAACAGAATGGGTATATCACAAAAGAAACTTGTCA
This sequence comes from Prevotella sp. UBA4268, assembly GCA_002395135.1. Taxonomy (GTDB): domain Bacteria; phylum Bacteroidota; class Bacteroidia; order Bacteroidales; family Bacteroidaceae; genus Prevotella. Next base: position 47,391 of record DGWC01000093.1, read on the forward strand.
AAGATGTCCTTGGTAATTTAAAACTTGCAAACAAGTACGATTTTAAGAACGGAACCAAGGGCTTCATTGAGTTATCCAAATGGGCAGAAAGCGCACGTTTCAATCTTGGTTCTCTTGGTGGTGCTTTGGAGAAGATACAAAGTGGTGGTTTGGAAAATACGATAACAACCTCTGCCAAACTTCAAGTTCTTGGTGGACCATTTGCAGCATTCTCAGACCCGTTAGGAATGGAATTTGAGGCTAATGCAGACCCGGATGCATATGCAAAACGCATTCAGAAAATGTTTAGTACAATGGGCAGATTCGATAAGAAAACAGGCCAAACGACATTCAACTATGCCGAAAATAAGATGATACGCTCTGCTGCTGAAAGCCTTGGAATATCTGTTGAGGATGCAAAGAATATGGCTCGTGGTGCCAGACAGAAAGATGTCGTTAAACAGCAGATGGGCGGTTCTACACTCAGTAAAGAAGACCAAGATGCCATTGCAAACAAAGCACAGTTTGACAAAAAAACGGGTCAATGGTATGTGAATACTATTAGTGGCGGTCGTATGAATGTCGGTGATGTAAAGACACAGGATTTAGACAATATACTTTCAGGAAACAAAGAGGAAGATGCTACAAAATATGCACAAGGAACTTTATCTACAGTTGAGAGAATTGAAAGTGCGACAAAGGCCATTGCCGCAAAGTTAGGGGCTGCAACATTTGATAATTTCGTTTCAACAGCCGAAACAGATATACACAATCTGTTGACGGCTTATGATGATAATTTTGGAGAAATTGTCGCAACTATTAAAGATGTTCGTGCTGATGCTTCAAAAGAACAGAAGAAAACGCTTGATGCACTCGGAAGAATCAATTCTGAATACAAGCAGGCAATGGCAGTCTATGCAACAAAAGGTCAAGCATATTCAAAAGATAAAGGGGAAGACTTACGCATCAAGTATGGCAAAGGTGAGGCAAGAAATAACGAGATAGACCAATTGAAATCTAATGCAAGGTATCGTAATGGAATGTCTGCCCAAGAACAAACCAAAGTATACAATGAAGATACAAGGTCATGGTTTGGGAAATTCACAGATTGGTTGACGGGAATAAAATCCAACAACTCAAATTGGCAATCCGACAAGAATACCCCTGCTAATATTAAAGCCGCTGAAGCATCACGAAAGGGACATAACGAAATGAAAACTCAGATGTGGGATGCTGCTATGATGGCAATGCCTGATGGTGTCGCATCCGGCAATGGTAATCCGATGGTCGTTAGTGCAGATAATGTCACTCCTATTCAAGATGGGTCGGTTAAGCTGGCCAAATCCGACCCAAGAGACAGTGCTATATTCGCAAAGGCAGGCGGACCATTCGATAAATTATTTGATGATATATTTGGAAAAGTAGACGCTATATATAACAATGTCTTCGGTTCCAGTTCAACGACCAACAACAGATACGGTGGGAACATGGTGCAGTC
>DGWC01000074.1:0-29252 GCA_002395135.1 Prevotella sp. UBA4268
AGATGGACTCCGAGCAGATGTTTGTCAGTGCCGAAGCCTGCAAACTCGTGAACGAAACCAAGCAGAAAGGCCATCGCGTATGCGCCGTGGGCACAAGCGTGGTGAAGGCCACGGAGACCGCCATGGGCACCGATAAGTTGCTGAAGGAATACGAGGGATGGACCAACAAGTTCATCTTCCCGCCTTATGAGTTTGGCGTGGCCGATGCCATGATTGCCAATTTCTATCATCCCATGTCCACGCTGCTTATGGAGACGGCAGCCTTCGGCGGCTACGATCTGGTGATGAAGGCCTACGACCTGGCTGTGAAGAACGGCTATATGTTTGGCTGCTATGGTGATGCCATGCTGATATTAGACGATTAAGCGTCAGTGTTAATCACTGTCACACAACATGAAACATGTGGTATATCTCAGCCTCGGAAGCAATCTTGGCAACAGGAAGGCACTGATTCGTAAGGCTGTCAAAAGAATAGGAGAGTTGGTCGGCACCGTTGTGCGCCGGTCAACTCTTTACGAAACAGAACCCTGGGGCTTTCAGTCGGAGCATCTCTTCGTCAATGCAGCCGTCTGCTGCACCACCGAACTGTCTCCCATGGAGTTGTTGCGCGTCACCCAGCAGATAGAAAGGGAACTGGGACGCAGACAGAAGACCGTTTCCACGCCCGATGCCGCTCCAGTATATCATGACCGTCCTATCGACATTGACATCCTGCTCTACGACGACCTCCACGTGGACGAGCCGCAACTGAAAATCCCCCATCCGCTGATGCAGATGAGGGATTTCGTAATGATTCCTTTGAAAGAAATACTGAGGCCTATCGGCGAAGACCAAGTGCCTTAACGATAGCACGATAGCGATTGATGTCACGGTCTTTCAGATAGTCGAGCATAGAGCGGCGCTTACCTACCAACTTTGTCAGCGAGCGTGCTGTGCTGTGATCCTTGTGGTTCTGCTTCAGGTGCTCTGTCAGGTGAGCAATGCGATAGGTGAACAGTGCAATCTGGCTCTCAGCCGAACCGGTATCGGTTGCTGACTGGCCGTACTTCTCGAAAATCTCAGTTTTCTTGGCTTTGTCTAAATACATGGTTTTGTTTGATTAATAATTGTTTGTAATTACATCCTTCTGAAGTCCACCGCCTTAATCACAACGGCAACATCGTCGAATGCATCGGAGTTTCCGACTGACTTCTTGCGAAATCGGGTGCAAAGGTACTACTTTCTTTTCAAATATCGGGAACAATTGCTCCGTAATTCGTCTTTTTGCTTGCTCTTTTATTAATTATTAACAGATAACGGCACATCAGGATGCACCTCAGAGCGGAATGCCAATGCCCGAACTCCATGCCTCTTGAATTCAGGACTTCAGCCCTTCTGATGCAACAACCAATAGCCATTGCCTCCGCCTTTCTTCCCCTCTCAGGTTAAGTAATCATAATTTATAATTCCTTATTCCTGATTTCTCACTGAAAAGTAGTACCTTTGCAGCCGCTTTTAATTTTTTAGTAGGTTTATGCAAGACATAAGAAATATTGCCATTATTGCCCATGTGGACCATGGCAAAACCACTTTGGTAGACAAGATGATGCTCGCCGGACATCTTTTCCGCGACGGACAGAACCTGAGCAGTCAGGTGTTAGACAGCAACGATTTGGAGCGCGAGCGCGGCATCACCATCCTTTCCAAGAACGTAAGCATTAACTGGAAAGGCACTAAAATCAACATCATCGATACTCCGGGACACTCCGACTTCGGCGGCGAGGTGGAGCGTGTACTCAATATGGCCGACGGATGCCTCCTGCTCGTGGATGCCTTCGAAGGTCCGATGCCGCAGACACGCTTCGTTTTGCAGAAGGCGCTGCAAATAGGACTGAAGCCCATCGTGGTGGTCAACAAGGTGGACAAGCCCAACTGCCGCCCCGAAGAGGTCTACGAGATGGTGTTCGACCTGATGTTTGCCCTCAACGCCACCGAAGACCAACTCGATTTCCCCGTGGTCTACGGCTCTGCCAAGAACGGATGGATGGGCGAAGACTACAGCAAACCCACTAACGACATTACCTATCTGCTTGATAAGATTGTGGAAGTAATACCTGCGCCGCGCCAGTTGGAAGGCACGCCGCAGATGCTCATCACGTCGCTCGACTTCAGCAGTTACACCGGGCGCATCGCTGTGGGACGCGTTCACCGCGGCACGCTCACCAACGGCATGAACATCACCATCTCCCACCGCGACGGTTCCTTGGAGAAAACCAAGATCAAGGAACTGCACACTTTCGAGGGAATGGGCCACGTGAAGACCGACCATGTGGATTCTGGCGACATCTGCGCCGTGATCGGACTGGAGAAATTCGAAATTGGCGACACCATCTGCGACTTCGAGAATCCCGAACCGCTGCCGCCTATTGCCATCGACGAGCCCACCATGTCGATGCTTTTCACCATCAACGACTCGCCTTTCTTCGGTAAAGAAGGAAAATACTGCACCAGCCGTCACATCCAGGACCGTCTGAACCGTGAGTTGGAGAAGAATCTCGCCTTGCGCGTAGAGCCTTTCGAGGATGCCACCGATAAATGGATTGTCAGCGGGCGCGGTGTGCTTCATCTCTCTGTGCTGATTGAAACCATGCGTCGTGAGGGCTACGAACTGGAAGTGGGGCAGCCACAGGTAATCTACAAAAACATAGATGGACAGAAGTGTGAGCCTATTGAGGAACTCACCATCAACGTGCCGGAAGAGTTCTCGTCGAAGATGATCGACATGGTGACGCGCCGCAAGGGCGACCTCATCTCCATGGAGACGCAGGGCGACCGCGTGAACATTGAGTTCGAAATCCCCTCGCGCGGAATTATCGGACTGCGCACCAATGTGCTCACCGCATCGCAGGGCGAAGCCATCATGGCTCACCGCTTCAAGGACTATCAGCCCTATAAGGGCGACATCACCCGCCGTCTGAACGGTTCGATGATTTCGCAGGAGACAGGCTCTGCCTTTGCCTATGCCATCGACAAACTGCAAGACCGCGGCAAGTTCTTCATCGACCCCGGAGAAGAAGTATATGCCGGACAGGTGGTGGGCGAGCACGTTCACGACAACGACCTCGTCATCAACGTGTGCAAGGCCAAGCAACTCACCAATGTGCGCGCTTCAGGCACCGACGAGAAGGCACGCATCGTGCCAAAGACCGTGATGAGTCTTGAAGAATGTCTGGAGTATATCAAGGAAGACGAGTATGTGGAGGTAACGCCAAAGTCGATGCGCATGCGCAAAACCATTCTCGACCACTTAGAGCGCAAACGCGCCAACAAGGAGTAAGCGCTCTCCAATCTGTTCCGTGGCGTGAGAAAGGCTTTCCTTTTCTTTATCCTTCTGGCAGCAGTGCTGTCGGCATGCAACGGCCGCTACAATCGTATGCGGCACGATCTGCTTGTGCTCAGCGACAAGAACCAGGCCGACACAGTGTTCACCTCAGCAACAGAGTCCAACCGGCTTGTGGATTACTTCAGCCGTCATGGCTCACCCAACGACCGCATGCTTGCCTATTACCTGCAGGGACGCGCGTACAGCGACATGAACGATGCTCCCATGGCGATGGAGTGTTTCAAGAATGCTATCGAGGCGGCGGATACGGCAAGCGATGATTGCGACAAGAAACAGTTGGGCATTGTCACATTCCAACTGGGTAAACTGTACTATTATCAAAGTTTGTACGATCAAAGTTTGGAGGTATTGAGGTTGTCCAGTGCGTATTCGTTTGAAGGAGGTGACACGTTGGGAGCCTTGGTTTGTCAGGGGCTGGCTATCACCGTTTGTCAGCGTTTGGGTCGAACCGATTCCGTCATGGACTATACGGAGCGTCTTGCCAGAGATTTCCATAATATCGGACGTGATGAATATGCTTCATCCTATCTGCTTGATAATGCTGAACGCTGGATAGACAGGGGAGAATATGCCAAGGCGAAGCAGATTCTTGACAACTACGAACAGAAGTCCGGTTTTTTCGATTCTTGTGGCAATATCGAAAAAGGAAGAGAAGTCTATTATTACATAAAGGGTAATTACTATATGGCTGTAGGGCAGCACGACTCTGCTGTCTATTGGTTTCGCAAGGAACTTCGTGACGGGCGCGATTTTAATAATCAGAATGCCGCCTCACGAGGACTGGCCATGCTATACCAGAGAATAAACCAGCCTGACTCCGCAGCCAAATATGCGATTTACAGTTATGAGATGAACGACTCTGTCTATGCGCAAATGGCTACAGAGATGATCTCTGAAGCAAGTGCGCGCTACGACTACACGCACAACCAGTTGCTGGCGCAGAAAAAAGAGAAGGAACTTTCCCGAAAGCGCTTTTGGCTCTGGGTGATGGGCATCTCCGTGGTGGCACTCGCCGTTATCGCGTACCTTATATATTATATCATGCGCGAGAGGCTCCGGGCGGAGGTACGTGCATATCAGGAAAACCTGGCCCAACTGGAAAAGGCGCGCCAGGATTTGAGATTGTTGCGCAGCGAGGCCTCTAACGCCGCGCAACTGATTGCTGCCAAGGAGCAGACGATACGCCAACTTGAAATAACAGTCCGCCAGCATGAGTACAAGACCAGTCGTGCCTATAAGGAGAAAGAGCGGCAAATAAAGGAGTCGCCCATATATGCTCATTTGCAGAAACTGTCGTCCAAGGGCGAGCAACTCAACGACCAAGATCTGAAACGCCTTGAGAATTATCTCTCCGAGACGTTGCCCGACTTTATGTCGTTCCTCTCAGAGGAATCCGTGCAGTTAAGCAGATACGAATTCCATACGTGCCTGCTTATCCGCATGTATTTCAAACCCTCTGAAGTGAGCAATATGCTGGGCTATTCTGCGGCCTATGCCACGAAAATCCGTTTCAATTTGTTGCAAAAACTTTTCCGTCAGGAGGGCCATGCTAAGGATTTTGACCGTCTTTTGAGACAAATTTAAACGCGCAATACTATCTAAATTGCTGATAATCAACTTTCTTCTAAAGAGTAAAATCGGAGTGAAATTTTAGCCTTCAAAAAGTTTGTTCATTGTTTGTATTCGGACTAATTTTGCAGCCGGAAACAATATCAAAACAATGAAAAAATTATTTATTTTTATGCTGTCTTTTGCGTTTATGTCAGCGCAGGCCTCAATGTGGGAAAACGATGAAGAAGGAGAAGACGATGAAATTGAATTTGAAGAGGGGATTATTGATAAAGAACCTACTCATCATGAACATCATAAGACTCCCATTCTTCGCCCTCACGCTTCTTATTCGCATCATGTGTTAATCTTCAAGTATGTTCATCCGGAGTATGAACTGAGGTTGGTTCAGAATGGAATCGTGGTTTATTCTACGATAGTCACCAGTTCTCAGCAGCATGTTCAACTGCCTGCAATGTACACTGGTGCCTGCGACATCATGCTTATACAGGGCAATTTCGTCTTTCTTGGATGCATCAATTTGTAAATATTGTCGATAAATTTCACCTGTTTAACAAAAAATATAATGAAAACAACATTTAAAAGAAGAAAGATTCCTATCTTTGTAACAGACAAGAACGGCTGCCTTGCGGCTCTGCTGGCATGCCTGTTGTTGGCTGCCTGTGCGGTTCAGGAGGACCTGCCGGCAAAAACCAATCTGCCGGAGGATGTCGGCAATGCCGATGCACGGCATTTCCTGAGCGTGCTGGACAAGCAAGATGCTGCGCGCGAACAGTTCAGAGACATGCTTGCTGGTAAGAAACCTTTTTATGAAATGACGAATCTGTTGAGTTCATCCACCCATGGCCTATGCTACGTGATACCGTTTGGCGATGTAGACGGTAGCAAGGTGACGGGTGCCGTATATTATCCGATTGCCAATGAGCCGCTCGATGGCGACCGTGCTCGTTTGCTTGACCGCCTGCTGACACCGCAATACGTAGACGGTGATGTGCTGAACCATGAGATTCCCATCACGGAGCGTTTTCTCTATTCCAGCCAGTTCCACCATCTTAAATCCAAGCATGGCATTGCCATAGACGACTCTCTGGAAACAGGCATGGCTCTTGCTGATACGATTGTACCAATCAGAACAGACGGAGAAACGGCAGGACTGATGAGTTCGTCATCTGATAAGGAGAGGATAATTATTCGTTATCAGGCAACTCATATTGGTGGGGGCAGTACTGTTGAAGATGGTGAGATTGTAGTATATGCCTTAAGTCCATATACAATAATTGCGGCTGTCAATAACCGTTTGACAATGATGTGTGTCAATCAGGATGCCCTCTTAAATAATTGTATTGTTACTTTGTCATCTGATTATTCTGGGACTATAGACACATATACATCTATTAGGAATGTTCTCGATGACAATCAGATTATGACGTTGATGACGGATGTATATAATGACTTGTTGAGTACAACAGGCTTTCATGTATCATTTCAGTTTGAAGTCAATCCTAAGCCCAATCCTGGTGGAGGAGGCGGCTATACCGGAGGTACATCTGGCGGCAATGCTGGCAGTGTTTCTGTTATTGGAAAGAATAAGTTGAAGAAATATCCAGAACCACTCACTGATTGTGAAACGCTCAAGAATCAGGAGAAATACAAAAAGGTCATCAGCGACTATTTAACGTTGTGCAAGGGTATTAAGTCTGTGCCTGGTCTTGATTCTTCAACTCTTGATGCTTATATGTCTTATGTTCACAAGAAAGATTCGATAGAGCATTCAATAGGAGTTGAGTATCATGAAAACAGTGATGTTGAATATACCATTACTCCGATAAAAAGTTATAATAATAGTAATGTGTATGACAATGCAACATCCAAAAGTATTTTAACAGTTCACAGTCATCCTTTTAATCGTATTCCTAGTCCTTCGCCAATGGATTTGCTTAACTTGGCTCATCATGCGACAGATTCAGACATGAAATATTATGCGGGTTCGGTAGTCTATTGCGACTCCAGGCAGTGTTTCTATACATTGCTTATCACTGACAGGGAAAAAGCCGCAAATTTCTATAAAGTGATAAAAAATGAAGTCGACAGCACGACGAATGATTTTAAAAGAGGAGGAAATATTTATAAACTAATTAGGCATTCTAATAGTCTTTATAAGAATTATGATAGCACATATTATCTGTTGGCTGCTTTATCAAGCGTAATAGAAAAGTACGATGCAGGAGTGAGTATAATAAAAACAACCCTCACTGGTGGGCTGAAAAACTGTGTGTATGGGGTAGTAAGAATCATAGATGATAAGAAAAAAGAAAAATATCAACCTATAAAATGTGAATGATGATGAAAAAGAATTATTTATTACTACTTGTATTTGTATTGTTGAGTCTGTCCGTTCAAGGTTCGCATTCTCAAAGTACATCAAACTTGTCAACAAGTGACAAACAAGAAACGGTGTTAAAGTCAGTTGTTGCCAAGAAGAAGGACTTTATCGGCAAGAAGGTGGAGAATGTATATGATTTCCTGGTGCAAAAGAAGGATTTCATTATTAACCATGTGAATACAGATACAACCAGTCCTTGGGCTCCTGACTCAGATGGAAAAATGTATTTGATGAGCCTTATCCTTTATTCGAAGACTTACCACGAGATTATCTCTGGAGAGGAATTCTACGCGCTTGAGATATTAGTTGAAGATAAAAATGTGTTAGATCGTGAGTTCTGGTTGTCATTACCTGATGATGAGACCTGGATTGAAGCATTTGTTGAAAAAACGAAAAATTTTGTTGTGAAGGACATTGTGTGGTACAAGGAGTCCATTCAATTGTAATAATAAATACAGAGGGCAATTTACTCTAAAGGCGAATGATGATGAAAAAGAAACAGTTAATTTTGTGTTTGTGTCTCTTGACGAGCACATTCGCATGGTCAGGTAATAGCCAAAAGAATGGCTCTTCAGACCCTGAAGAGGCAATCGTAAAGGAACTTGTTGCTAAGAAGAAAGATTTCATAGGCAAGAAGATAGAGGCGGTTTGCGACTTTCTGGTACAAAAGAAATCTTTCATCATTAATAGTGTGACCACGACGGAGACCAGTCCTTGGATTCCTGGTACAGACGGAAAGATTTATGTGGATGAGGTGGTGTTCTTTTCAAAGGATGATGACCAGATGCACAGCGGTTTGACGTATTACACGATTAATGTCGTTGTTAAATCTCCCCAAGTGTTGGATTCTGAGTTCTGGAAGGATATACCTGACGATGAAACCTGGATAGAGGTGTTCGTAAATAAAGCAAAAAACTTTATTATTAAGGACATTTATTGCGAGAAGACAACCTCTTCTTCGCATGAGATTTATGAATAGTAATGAGAAGAATATTATCATTATCAGTTTTTTTATTATTTCTTATATTGTAAATGCGTCTTCATATCATCCAGAATATGCGAAGGTGATGAAAAAGAATTATTTATTCTTACAGAGTGCCGTTTCGGAGGCTCCATTCTGAAGAAACGGGTCGGGGAAACAGGTGGTTTTCTTGGGAAAAGGCGGCGTTGTGGGTTTATCAGAATCTTGCAGAGGCGCGCCAAATTCAGCGTGAGGGAAACAACAATTGCGGTGTTTTTGCGTTATTATGTTAAATCCGTTGACAATGAAACTGAGCGTGGTTGTTCCCGTTTACCGTGCAGAGTCGACGCTGGACCGCTGTCTGGTGAGCATCTTAGGACAGGTGTTCGCCGACATGGAGGTGATACTGGTTGACGACGGCTCGCCCGACCGTTGTCCGCTGTTGTGCGATGAGTGGGCGCGGCGCGACAGTCGCGTGCGCGTTATCCATCAGCAGAACGGCGGGCTAAGCCGTGCGCGCAATGCCGGCATCGCGGTGGCGCGGGGCGAACTGATCACTTTTGTGGACAGCGATGACTTCATCGGCCGCGATACCTATGCCAGTGTGGTGCCGCTGACGGCAGAGAGCGACATCGTGGAATATCCGTTTTGCCGCCATTATGGTGCTCCGTGGCAGACGAGCGTGCGTCTGGCCGACCGCTCATACGACGACATGGGCGTGTATTGGCTGGAGGCGCATGGCTATGAGCATGCCTATGCGTGCAACAAAGTGTTTCGCCGCCGTCTATTTGAGGATGTGCGATTTCCCGAGGGCGAGGTGTTCGAGGATGTGGCCACGCTTCCGCTTCTGCTGAATCATGCGCGGCGCGTGCGCACCACCGCGACAGGTATGTACTATTACTGCGCGAATGCCAACGGAATCACTGCCACGGCCGACGGACACGACCTGAATTGTTTGCTGAAAGCCCACCTGCGCGTGATGCCGAGGTGGGTGGACGACCGCTATTATATGCACGTGCTGAACATTCAGTTGGATGTGTGGGAGCAGACGGGCGATGAACCGCTGCTGCCGATGCGCCGCGTGAGCGTGACGGCAGTGGGCCTCACGGCTGTGCAGCGCCTGAAGGCTCTGCTGCTCAGACTGTTTGGCATGAACGCCCTGTGCCGCATGAGCCGGCTCCTGCATAGGTTTAGGGGTAGAGGCGGGAAACAAGTATAGAGGTGTTTCTGAGACATGAAGATAAAAGAATGAACGCGCGCGATGAACAAATACTGAGGATAGCCATTCCCTCGATAGTGAGCAACATCACGGTGCCGCTGCTGGGGCTTGTCGACGTGGCCATTGTGGGCCACCTCGGGGCGGCTGCCTATATCGCAGCCATCAGCATTGGCAGTATGGTGTTTAATACCACCTACTGGATATTCGGATTCCTGCGCATGGGTAGCAGCGGGCTCACCTCGCAGGCATTGGGACGGCGCGACATGAGAGAGGTGGCGCTGTTGTTGCTGCGTGCGCTCTCCATAGCCTTTATGATAGCCTTGGCGCTGCTTATACTGCAGATACCTCTGCGCCAACTGGCCTTGCTGCTGATGCAGCCCTCGGAGGAGGTGGGGCAGTTGGTGAAGACCTATTATCACATCTGCATCTGGGGTGCTCCGGCCATGCTGGGACTTTACAGCATGAACGGCTGGTTTATCGGCATGCAGAACTCGCGCATACCCATGGCGGTGGCCGTTACGCAGAACTTGGTGAACATCGTGGTGAGTCTGGTCCTGGTGTTCGGCATGGGCATGAAGGTGGACGGTGTGGCCGCGGGAACGCTGGTGGCGCAATGGACGGGGTTCGCTATGGCACTGGTGATGTGCCGCCGCTACTATGGTAAGCACCTGCGCCGCCATCTCACGGGCAGTGCGCTGCGCATGGTGCTGAAAAGCGTTTTCTCGCGCGCGCCGATGCTTCGCTTCTTCGAGATTAACCGCGACATCTTCCTGCGCACACTGTGCCTGGTGAGCGTGATGCTGTTCTTCACCTCTGCCGGTTCATGGCAGGGGGAGGTGATTCTGGCGGCCAACACGCTGCTGATGCAACTCTATCTGCTGGTGAGTTATGTGATGGACGGCTTTGCCAACGCCGCCGAGGCCATGAGTGGCAAATACTGGGGCGCGGCCAACCGCGCGGCGTTCCGCGACACCGTGAGCCGCTGTTTCCGCTGGGGCGGGGTGTGCACGCTGCTGTTCACCGCAGTCTATGTGCTGGGCGGCGAGGCCTTCTTGGGGCTGCTCACCGACGAGCCGACGGTGATTGTTGCCTCGCAGGAATATGTGTGGTGGGCTTATCTGATACCGGCATGCAGCATCGGGGCGTTTATCTGGGACGGCGTGTTTATCGGTATTACGGCGAGCCGCGGCATGTTCGTATCTTCGTTTATCGCTGCCGCCGTGTTTTTTGTTTTGTATTATTCGCTACACACCGCATTTGGCAACCATGGGCTATGGCTGGCCATGAATGCCTATCTGCTGACCAGAGGGGTGGCGCAGACGGTGATTTATAGGGGGTGGATTTTATAGAACCTATAGGCCCTATAGGGCTTAAAAGGCTTATAGGCCTAATAGGGCCGATAGGCCGGAGTATGCTGGCGCATACTCCTTTAGAGCGTCTCCAGGAATCGTTTGGTTACATTGAATGACCCTTCTGCCAGTCGCGCCCAGAAGTCGAAATACTGGCTTGCCTTGTTGTCTTTCAGTGGAATGTCACTGATGATGCGGAACGAGATGAAGGGTGTGTGATAGAGATGGCAGGTGTGGGCGATGGAACAACTCTCCATGTCGACGGCTTTCGCCTGCGGAAACAGGCTGAGGATGGAGGCCATCTTCTCCTTGGTGTCGACAAACCAGTCACCGCTGACGATGAGGCCGGCGTGAATCTGGTTGGCAGCGGGCGATGAGGCGGTGGGCTGTGCTGACAGGCTTACGGCCTTGGCGACAAGTTCCTTCGGCGATGTGAAGCGCGCCGGTGTGCCGATGAGTTGTCCGTATTCCACCTCGCTGCCGCAGTATACGTCGTGGTAGGTGCATTCGGTGGATACCACAACATCCATGATGTTCATCTGTACGTCGGCACCGCCAGCCACGCCCGTGCTGATGACGAGGTCGGGATGATACTGGTTGATGAGTTCCACGGCACCGATGGTGGAGTTCACCTTTCCGATGCCGCACTGCTGCATAATGATTTCGTTGTTGCCGAGGTTGCCCAGCACAAAGTGCTTGCCGTGGTGCTGCTCGGCATGCTGTTCGTCAAGGAGCGTCTTCAACTGGACGAACTCCTTTTCCATTGCTACAATAATTCCTATTTTCATAATCGTGGTGCAAAGTTAGCAATTTTACTCGAAAAAAGAGAATTGGGAAAAGAGAAAATAGAATTACTTAATACATGGAGAGGGGAGAAAACATAACTTACTCCGTCTCGGCATAAAAAATAAATGATTTTATTTTGTTCTGCTCTTGACTTTTCGTAACTTTGGCTTTTCCGAAGTTACTTGGCACTCGGAAGAAAAAACAAACTCGTTTGTTTTGTTCTTCACTCGTTTTTTCGTAACTTTGCACCAGAATAATATAGTTGATTATGAAAACTTGGAAACGTTTGCTGCCAGACGTGCTGGCAGTGGTATTATTTGCAGTGATTTCATTCGCGTATTTTTTCCCTGCCGACTTCGAGGGAAGAATACTTTATCGCCATGACTCTTCGGCCGGCGTGGGAGCCGGACAGGAGGCTGCGGAGTATCATCAGCGCACTGGTAAGTTCACCCGATGGAGCAATTCCACCTTCAGTGGCATGCCCACCTATCAGACGGCACCTTCATACAAGAGCCTGAACGGGCTGCGAGCCATCATCAAGGCCTATCATTTGTGGCTGCCCGAGAATGTGTGGTTCGTGTTTGTCTATCTGCTGGGGTTCTATATTCTGTTGCGCGCCTTTGACTTCCGTCAGTGGATGGCGGCGCTGGGAGCCGTGGTTTGGGCGTTTTCAAGTTATTTCTTCATCATCATTGCCGCCGGTCACATCTGGAAGGTGTGGGCGCTGGCCTATCTGCCGCCGATGATAGCGGGCATGGTGCTGGCCTATCGGGGCAAGTATCTGTGGGGATTCATCCTCACCGCCCTGTTCGCCGCCTTTGAAATCAATGCCAACCACGTGCAGATGACCTATTACTACCTGTTTGTGATACTGTTCATGGTGATTGCCTGGTTGGTGGATGCCGTGAGGAAAGGGCAGATGGCGCGGTTCGTGAAGGCCACGGGCGTGTGTCTGGCAGGCGGTCTGCTCGGCGTGTGCATGAACCTGAGCAACCTTTACCATACGTGGCAGTACACGCAGGAGTCGATGCGCGGCAAGAGCGAACTGGTGAAAGCCGACGACGGCAACCAGACCAACAGCGGACTTGAGCGCGACTATATCACGCAATGGAGTTACGGCATCGGCGAGACATGGACGCTCTTGGTGCCTAATACGAAGGGTGGTGCCTCGGTTCCGCTGAGCCAGAACACCACGGCCATGAAACATGCCGACGGCAATTTCATGCAGGTGTATCAGCAGTTGGGGCAGTATTGGGGCGAGCAGCCCGGCACGAGCGGCCCTGTCTATGTGGGGGCCTTCGTGGTGATGCTGTTTGTGTTAGGACTCTTTGTGGTCAGAGGGCCGATGAAGTGGGCTTTGCTGGCCGCTACCATCCTGTCGATTCTGTTGTCGTGGGGCAAGAACTTCATGCCCATGACCGACTTCTTCCTCGACTACGTGCCGATGTATTCCAAGTTCCGAACGGTGGCCTCCATTCTGGTCATTGCCGAGTTCACCATTCCTCTGCTTGCCATGCTGGCATTGCGTGAGGTGGTCAGCGTGTATGGCGGAGAGAAGCCCCAGGCAGGTAAGGCGCAACTTTCCACTGCCCAGATGCAGAAATATGTGCTGATCAGTTTTGCCATCACCGCAGGCATCTGTCTGCTCTTTGCCCTGATGCCATCGGTGTTCTTCTCCAACTATGTTTCCACATCTGAAATGAGCGCGCTGAAGGGCGGTCTGCCTGAGGAATACTTCGTGCCGATTGTGAGCAATCTCACGGAGATGCGCAAGGCCATGTTCACTGCCGACTGCTGGCGCTCGTTCTGGATCATCGTGGCTGGCATGCTGCTGCTGTTCCTTTTCATGAAGAAGAAACTGAAGGCTGAATACATGGTGGGCGCACTGATTGTGCTCTGTCTGGTTGACATGTGGACGGTGAACAAGCGATATCTGAACGATGACATGTTTGTGAACAAGAGTGAGCGCGAGGCTCCGCAGCAGAAGACCAAGACCGACGAGATTATCCTTCAGGACAAGAGCGACCAAGGCAACTACCGTGTGCTGAACCTCTCCACGAACACCTTCAACGAGAACGAAACATCTTACTATCATAAGAGCATCGGCGGCTATCATGCTGCCAAACTGCGCCGCTATCAGGATGTGATAGAACGCTATCTGGCACCTGAGATGCAGCAGATGATGCCTGCCATTGCCGACGCTGCCTGCGATATGACAAAGGTGAACGGCGACAGCATCTATCCCGTGCTGAACATGCTGAACATGCGCTATATGATTGTTCCTCTGCAGGGGGGCGAAACCGTTCCCATCAAGAATCCGTATGCTTACGGCAATGCGTGGTTTGTAGACAAGATTCAGTATGTTGACAACGCCAACCAGGAACTGGATGCCGTGGGCCGTTTGGCTTTACGACAGGAAGCCGTGGCCGACAAAGCATTCCAGACCGTTCTGGGCGATGCCAAGCGCCAAGACCGCACTGCCATCGTGACGCTCACGGCCTATGAACCCAATCATCTGAAATATGACGTGCAGTCGGAGCAGGGCGGCATCGTGGTGTTCTCTGAGATTTATTATCCCGGATGGACGGCCACCGTTGACGGGCAGCCTGCCGAATTGGGGCGCGTTGACTATCTGCTGCGTGCACTGAACGTGAAAGCCGGCAAGCATCAGGTGGAACTGATGTTCTATCCCAAGTCGATCAACACCACTGAGGCGATTGCCTATGTCGCCTTTGCCGTGCTTATCATCACATTGCTGGCGGTGGCATTTTATGAATGGAAGAAAAGAAAACAAGCATGAAGAAACTATTGTCGCTCCCGCCAAATCTCGTGAACTGCTTTCACGACGTGACGGGATATAACAGGAATGAATGGTTCTGCACGAATGATCCGATAGGATGCAAACTGGGAAGCGGCGGCGGAAGCACGTGGCTCCTGGAAAAAGCATACGAGGCAGAGGCCAAGGCTGTGGACTTTGACGAATGGTTGTCGTCTGAACAGCGTGTGTTGCTGCATGCCGGAGGGCAGAGCCGTCGTTTGCCGGCCTATGCTCCGTCGGGCAAGATACTCACTCCGATACCGGTTTTCCGCTGGGAGAGAGGACAACGCCTGTCGCAAGACCTGCTGACGCTGCAGATTCCGTTGTATCAGCAAATCATGGAGGCGGCTCCTAAGCGCCTGCATACCATGATTGTGAGCGGTGATGTATATATCCGTTCCACCAAGCCCTTGCAGCATATTCCCGATGCCGACGTGGTTTGCTATGGCTTGTGGCTCGGTCCGGAGACGGCCAAGAACCACGGCGTGTTCGTCAGCAGGCGCACGGCTCCCTCGCAGTTGGAGTGCATGTTGCAGAAACCTTCGGTAAAAACCTTGGGCGAACTGATGAAAGACCATTTCTATCTGACCGATATCGGCATCTGGTTGTTGAGCGACCGTGCCGTGAAACTGCTCATGGCGAGGAGTCGCGAAAGAGGAAAAGGCCAGCCTTATGGCATCGGAAACTATGATCTGTACAGTGAGTTTGGCTGTGCGCTGGGCGAACATCCTACGCTTCACGATGCCGAACTTAACACCATGACGGTGGCAGTGTTGCCGCTTCCGGGCGGAGAGTTCTACCATTTCGGTACGTCTCACGAGATTATTTCCTCTACGCTCGCGGTGCAAAACCTGGTGAACGACCAGCGAGAAATCATGCACCATTCGCTGAAACCGCATCCCTCGATGTTCGTTCAGAACGCTTTCACCGAAACATCCATCACGGAAAAGAACCATGATCTGTGGATTGAGAACAGTTGGGTGGGGCAGGGATGGACGCTTTCCCATGAGCATATCATCACTGGCGTGCCAGAAAACCATTGGGAAATCGCCTTGCAGCCGGGCCATTGCATCGACGTGGTGCCTGTGGGCGAAGATGAATACTGCGTGCGCCCCTATGGATATAACGATTTGTTCAGAGGCGATCTGCACAGCGAAAACACGCTGTTCCTCGGACATCCGTTTACAGAGTGGGCTGCCGAAAGACAGATTGCCATTGATGATATCGACGGTTGGGAAGACCTGCAAAGTGCGCGCATCTTCCCTATCGTAAGCAATATGCACGATGCCGGGCTGCTGCTGCGCTGGATGCTCAATGATCCGTCGCTCCAGGCAGCCAGGATGCTGTGGCAGGAGAGCCGCAAAGCCAGCGCCGACGACATCTCGGCAGAGGCCGATTTGGTGAGACTCACGCGGCAGCGGGCGCAGTTCCGTGCCGAAAACTGGCGTGCCTTGGCGCGCAATCATGAACATAGCGTGTTTTATCAGGTGGACTTGGAGGATGCCGCGCGCGATTTCGCCACCTTCCGCATTGGCGAACCCCTGCCCATTTCAGAGCAGGCACCGCTTCTCACCCGTATTCACGACAGCATGTTCCGCTCAGAACTGGTGCGCCGCTCTGCTCCGCAAAGTGCTGACAAGGAGGGTGTCTTGCTCTCTTCGCGCTATGAGCAGCAGGCATTCTCGTTGTTGCGCGAAGGACTTACCGAGCGCGTGCTTTCAGAAAAGCAGTCGCCCCGCATGTCGGTTTATAGCGACCAGATTGTCTGGGGACGCTCGCCTGTGCGCATTGACATCGCAGGCGGATGGAGCGACACGCCGCCCTATTGCCTGATGGAGGGCGGAAACGTGGTGAACCTTGCCATCGAACTCAACGGACAACCGCCTTTGCAGACCTATGTGCGTCCGTGCAAAGAGCCGAAGATTGTGCTGCGAAGTATCGACTTAGGGGCGATGGAAGAGGTGTTCACCTATGAAGAACTGGGCGATTTCAAGCACGTGGGCAGTCCGTTCTCCATTCCCAAGGCAGCCTTGGCACTGGCCGGATTCCTGCCGGGATTCTCCACGGAGATGTACGATACGCTTGAACACCAGTTGAAAGCCTTTGGCTGCGGCATTGAAATCACCCTGTTGTCAGCCATTCCCGCAGGCAGCGGACTCGGCACGAGCAGTGTGCTGGCAGCCACGGTGCTGGGCGCACTGAATGATTTCTGCGGTTTGAACTGGGACAAGAACGAAATAGGCAGCCGCACGCTGGTGCTGGAACAACTGCTCACCACGGGCGGCGGCTGGCAAGATCAGTTTGGCGGAATCCTGCAAGGGGTGAAACTATTGCAAACGGAGCGCGGTTTCGACCAGAATCCTGTGGTAAGATGGCTGCCCAACGACGTGTTTACGCAGCCCGAATACCGTGCATGCCATCTGCTCTATTACACCGGCATCACGCGTACTGCCAAGACAATCCTTGCAGAAATCGTGCGCCGCATGTTCCTCAATCAGCACGACGAACTGGCACTGCTGCGCGCCATGAAGAGCCACGCCCTGGACATGTATGAGACCATTCAGCGTGCCGACTTCGAGGAAATGGGTCGCCTGGTGCGCAAGACTTGGATGCAGAACCAGGCCATCGACAAAGGTACGAACCCCGCAGAGGTGCAAGAGATAGTGAGCAGGATTGATGATCTCTGCCTGGGCTATAAACTCGCAGGAGCCGGCGGTGGCGGCTATCTCTACCTCGTTGCCAAGGATCCGCAGGCGGCTGCCCGCATCAAGCAGACGCTCAACGAGCACCGTCTGAATGCCAATGCGCGGTTTGTGGAGATGACGCTGAGCACCACGGGCTTGCAGGTGAGCCGCAGTTAGCGGACTGCAGTCTGCGAAATAGAATCTTTTTCCAATCGGGTAAGCCTACCACCATGGATTTTCGTACAGAAGTAAAGATAGAGAAGTCGTCCTGGCAGATACAGCCCACTGACAGGCTCCTGTTCGTGGGCAGTTGTTTCGCTTCGGAGATAGGGCAGCGTTTTGCCGACCATTTGTTTCAGGCAACGGTGAATCCCTTTGGCGTGATGTACAATCCTGCCAGCATTCTGCACACTTTGCAGCGCATGTTCCCTGCTGATGACCGTCAGAAAGCGGTAGGCTTTGCCGTTCCTGATGTCGTTGTGCTCACCTTGGGCACCAACCACGTGTATGTGCTGAATGAGACCGGCGAGATTGTAGACAACTGCCAGAAGCGTCCGCAGAGACTTTTCACCGAGCAAGTGCTCTCCGTAAGCGAGTGTGCGCAATATCTTCAGCAGTGCATAGCCCTTATGCAACGCATCAATGAGCATGTGAAAATAGTCATCACCGTGAGCCCCATCCGCTACGCCAAATACGGCTTTCATGGTAGTCAACTGTCGAAAGCCACGCTGCTTCTGGCGGTTCACGAGGCAAGTCAGGCCGTTACCCCATCACCGTTCATCTATTTCCCCGCCTACGAAATCATGAACGACGAACTGCGTGACTACCGTTTCTACAAGGAAGACATGCTGCATCCCTCGCCGCAGGCAATGACGTTTATCAGCCAGCGGTTTGCCGATGCCTTCTTTTCCGACCTTACAAGAGACTATCTGCGCGAGTTGCGCCCTATTCTGCAGGCACTCAACCACCGTCCATTCAATCCCGACAGCGAGGAATATCGCCGATTCCTGGAGCAGGCGCAGCAGCAGTTGGCTGCTTTCAGGCAGAAATACCATATCGCTGAAGTGCGCTGACAGCCGCTTTGCGCACAGCAGTATAAAAGGATGTGCGGGAAAGGTGCTCCATTGAAGAGCCCTTTCCCGCACATACCTATTTATATATACTGCTGACGGTTCAGCCATTAGTCCTCGAGATACATCCAGATTCCTTGCTTACCCAAGCCCGGACCCGTGGCTTCCTTGTCTTGCAAGGTGCCTTCGCCGCCGCTGAGGTCTTCGTAAATCTTCAGAATATCACTGCCTGCGAGCATCTGCTCACTTTCAATTTGCTTTGCCAAAGCCATTGGCCTGATATATTCTTTTTTCATATCTGTTATTCTTTTTGTTTCTGAACTATGAACTATGAATTCTTAACTATGAACTATGAATTATGAACTATGAACTGAAGAATCATTTCTTCACCACCTTCTTTCCGTTCACGATGTAAACGCCCTTCTGGTTCATGTCCTTCATGCGCATACCGCTCAGGTTGAAGATCACGTTATCGTTATCGGCAGCCTTCACCTCATTGATACCAGTGATGATGGCATCATCGTCAGCGAAGCGGATGACGTAACTCTCCTTGGCGCTGGTGGCAGGAACGCTCAGATAAGCCTTGCCTGCGTTCACTCTTTTGCCTGCAGCCAGATAGAATCCGATTTTCTCATTCACAACGTTCAAGATATAGTTTTTGTTGCCGTTGGTTTCTGAAGCCAAGTCTACGCCCTTAGTAACTCCCACGAAAGCATTGTCGTCGGCAGGTGTCAAGTTGCCTAATGCTCTGACAACATTCTCTTCGCCTTCATTGTAGAGCAGAACGCCCTCGCCAGCAGCCACGATGTCGGTCTTTGTCAGTGTAATTTCATTGCCGCTGACTGCTGCTTTGTATGCCTTAATGGTATTATTTGTGAAGTCCAATGCCACTTCTGGAGTTAATGTGGCGAAGCCCTCGGAACCAACGCTTACGGCAACAGACGGAATTTCGTCATAATAGAACTTCACGACAACGGGATATACGGATGCTCCTCCTCCGCTGACGGTGATTTCTACTTCTCCTTCTCCGCCTTCATAAAGTCCGGAACTTTCCAATCCTGACCCTCTGTGATAGATGGTTTCATCCACGATGTTTCTGCCATTGCTGGTTGCTTTGAGAATATAAGGTCTGTTCGCGGTGTTGTTCTGAACGAACACTTCAAAATACTTAGCACCTTCGGCCTTGATGGTGAGTGCACGATCTGCATTAGACATGTTGTAGAAATCGCCCACGTATTCTTTGTTCTTTCCGTATTCCCTGTCTGTTTGCCAGTTGTTGGTAGTCACAGAAAGATAATTGTATTTGTTGACGTTCTCTTTTGTGAGCACCAGTTCGCAGTCTTCTGTAACGGTGAAGACATTCTGAACGTAGATGTTTGTGAAAGAGATGGTGTACTCGTCCTCACCGAAAGGAAAGGTGGTGGAGTAAGTGCCGTCGTTATCTGTCACTGTTAAATCATAATCAGTATAGGATGTCGTCGTACCGCTGCTGTCGGTCGTCGTGGTCTTTACTTCGTAACTTACAGTGGGGATACCATCGTATGCAGCGTCGATGGCCAGTGTCTTGTAGGTCTTCAGTACCTCCAGGTCAGAACTGGCGATGTCTGTTCCGTTGACAGTCACTTTGAAAATCTCCTCCGTCACTTCTTTATTCTTGTCGGGACGGATAATCTTGATGGCAGCAATTCCGGTGCCAGAGCCTGAAGCGCGTGAAATGGTTAATTTGCTCACTGCTGATTCTAAAGTAACAGTGCCAAGTCTATAGTCGCTTTTGGTTGCTCCTGTTGCCAGACTTCCTTCAACATCGTTACCTTCGCCATCCGTGATTTTTAATGTGTTATAACCACAGATAACAATCTGGTCGTCTGCCTGAACGGCTTCAGTCAGTGTGATGGTAATGGTGGAAGCATTCTTTCCGATTTTCAATCCATTGGTACCACCGCTCTTCATGTCGTCGGTAACACTTGCATGGTAAGCCGCACTCTCTACAGCGAAGCCTGTTTCTTTATCAGATGCAGCATTAAAGGTGATGGTTCCGCCTGTTGCTTCTAATGCCTTGCCACATTCTGGTACATTCTTACCACCATCGAACTGCCAATAGAACAGTGTCTGGTCCTGTGCTTTGACTCCTCCTACAAACAGGATGAGAGCCATTAACGTAAATAATTTTTTCATAAGCGATTAATTTTATAAATTGATAGATTTGTTATAGTTTCCTTTCAATAATTCGCAAAAATAGGTGAATATTTTTGAATTAATTGGAATTCCACCTTATTTATAATATTTTTTAAGAGTTTTGGAACCAGTTTCATGTTATTCCATTGGTTCCAGTTTGATGCCGAAGAGGTTCACGCTCTTGTCCTTGGTCAGTTCATGGTCGCCGGCCTTCAGCGTTTCGGTGTAGGTGTTCCCACTACCGCTGATTTTTGTGCCGTTGATTTTAATCGAAGCGGTCTCTGCCGGTCCGAAGTAGAGCGTCATTTTCATGGACTGTGCAAGCGTGAACTTAATAGAGGTGGCCGACTCCATCTTCAGACAGGTGGAGTAGTCGGTGCCGTCGATGGTCACCGTTCCCTTGCTGTCGGAGCCGTTGCCCGATACGGTAAACAGGTTGCTCGACGGGTTGCCGCTCTTGTTGAAAGTGCACAGCACGGTGCCTTCCACGGTGGTTCCCTGCTGACCCTGTTCGCCGGAGCCGCTGCCTTGGCCTTGTCCGCTTCCACTTCCCTGTCCGCTTCCTTGTTCGCCGCTCTGGCTGTTCTCATCGCCGAAGATGCCCACCAGGGTGCTGGTATAGTTCTTGATGAGCGTTTCCAGTGCTGCGATAATCTCAGAGTCATCGTCATCGCTGCCGATGTTGTCGTTGAACGTGTAACTGATGTCGCCGTGGTTCATTCGGCCGGCACCATAGAATCCTGTCACCTGTGCCGGCACAGCCTCTGCTGCCACGGGCGTATAGTTGTATATTTTTGCGGCATCGGTGTCGAAATTGTTGTATGAATTGCTGCCCGAGCGAGTCACTTCCGATGCAGGAACCTTCTCGTCGCGCGAGGTGGTCTCATAGGCATCATATCCAGTTGTGGCCGGATTATTCTGCGTGTAGTAGCGGAAATTCTTGGCTGAGCGGTCGAAATAGTTGCCATAGGCCTTGATCATGCCTCCCTCTTCGCCCGAGAAGGTGCCGCTGCCCAGTGCGTCGGTGCCTTGCTGTGATGCGAGGATGGGCTTCTTGGTGTTAAGGAAATAGTTGTTTTCCATGAAAACACTCGATCCCGAGGTGGCTCCCACGCCATATTTCGCCACGTTGTCGAAATAGTTGTTATACATGTGGACGCTCATGGTGCGCACGCGGGCATGGCGCGAATCGCTGTGGTCGAACCAGTTGTTGTGATAGGTGATCCAGTTTTCGCCGCTCTCATCTTTCATTCCGCACATCGATGACTTGCCGGTATCCCAGAAGTGGCAGTTGTCGACGGTGACGTATTTAGAGTTGCTCTTCACGTCGATGGCACCGTCGCCCTTCTTTTGGTCGCCGCCCTTGTTCTTTCCGTAGAACACATCGATGTGGTGAACCCAGATGTTGCTGTTGTCGGTATCCATCGATATGCCGTCGTCCATGCACTGCACGATGGCAAAGTTGCGGAACTCCACGCTCTTGCAGTTGCGCACCAGGAAACCGAAGCCATACACGGTGGCATCTTCGCCGATGCCCTCGATGGTGATGTTCATCTCGCTGTCAGCTTTGTTTCCCTTTACTTGCAGACCTTCAGCCGAACTGCTGAAACTGTCCATGTCGCTGTCTTTCACCATGCCGATGATGCGCACGGCGAGGGGAGTGGTGTCGTAGCCCTTCTGATAGGCATCGATGATGGCTTGCAGGCCGGTGCATTCGGTCACGGCTCCCTTGCTTGTTGTCACCACGCTGGCCTTTACTGTCTTGGCGGTGTTCTTGGTTACATAGACCACGCGAGCGCCGCTCTTCAGCGTTCCGTCGTTGTTATAGGCACCCACGCCGGCGTTATACTTGAAGTGGGCATAGCCCTCGCGGTTGTAGTTCTTCACTGCGAGTGCGGTCACCTCGTTGGCATTGCTCTCGCTTTCGCTGCCATTGATCACCGGCACCACCTTCACGGCATAGTCGGAAGCGGCTGTCAGTCCCACGATGTCGGCACGTCCGTATGAGCCATAGTTGCGCACCAACTGATTGTCAATCTTCGTATAACTGCTCATGTTGCCGCCTTTCACATACACATTGTAACTCTCGGCACCCTCGAAGAGGCTCCATTTCACGTAGACCGACTCTAGCCATCCCTTGCTCTCGGTGATGCTCACCTTGCCCGATGGGTTGGTATATTGTCCTTCTTCGCCACTGTCCACCTTCTTAGAGAAAGAAATGCCGGCCACCGATCCGAAATACTGGTCGTTGACATTGGCCGAGCGGGGCGCCACGGTAATCGTGGAACCGTCGATGTCGATGCTGTTCAGTGCGCCGGTGTTGTAGTATTTCTGGGTGCCGTCGTTCTGTTTCAGGCACACCTGGTTCTGTGCGGGGTTGAACGCCACGGCATTTGCCGTCACGTCGGTGTTGCTCTGGCCTTCACTGCTGCCGCTGCCCTGGCCGCTGTCATCGGCTTTGCTCACGCTGATGCTATACACGTTGATAGAGCCGCTGGTGGTCAGCACCACGTTTCCGTCGGCCGTCACGGTGCCGGTGTTGTCTTTCTGGCTGCCGTCTGCCAGGTCGCCGAAGTCGCTGGTGGTAAGGTTGGTGCAGTCGAAATGCTGTCCCGTGGTCTTGTTCGAAGAAGAATAGTTCACCGTTACCGTCTGTCCCTTCTTCAGCGAGGGAATGGTCACCGTGATGCTCTTGCCGCCCAGTTGCATGCGCTTGCCTTCGTCAATCTTGATTTTGCCAGACCCTGCGGCAAACTGCAGACCGTTGGTCAGGTCGAGCACATGGCTTCCTGCCGTCAGGCTGCCGCTCACATCCGTGTTGCATGTATATCGTGCCTTTTCCGAGTCATACGCCCATTTGGAGTCGCCGCTGAGCGCCTGTGCGTCGGCAGTGCTGAGTGCCTTGCCGAAATCCCATGTGGTCTGTGCGCCGGCATGCTGGGCTGCGAGACTCATCAGTGAAAAAATCAGAATCAATGCTATGTTGTTCTTTTTCATGTCTGTTTCCTTTCCTTTGGTTATTTCTTCATAAATTTCACTACCTGACTGCCGGCGCGGAGCACGTAGACACCTTTCTTCAGCGGCGTGATGTCAATCGCGGTCTTGCCCTTGCCGGCCTTTGCCTTCTGCACGGGCATGCCCGAGGCGTTGAATATCTGGATAATGGTTCCCTCTGCAATGTTGGCAATATTGAGCATGTTGCCCACCTGTTCGGGCAACTGGTACGCTGCGATACTGCCGATGCCCGAAGACTCGGAAGCGGAGAACGTGATGCTCACGTTTGCCATGTCGGTTGTCTGCGAGGAGTTGTCGCTGAATCTCAGTACCACTTGGTCGCCATTGAATGTGATTTGTGTCAACGTCTTTTCAACGGCGGTGCCGTTGATTACGATGGTCTGCCCGCTGTCGGCCTTTGCCTGAAGGCAAATCAGCAGTGTGAGCAGCATGCTGAGCAATGTCTTCTTTTTCATGTAAATCTCTGATTATGTAGTTTTTCTGCTGCAAAATTATAAAGAAATAAGATTCCACGGCTATAATCTGTCGTGAAATCTTACGATAACGTTAACGGAAAAGGGGAATGTGAAGCCTAAGAAACAGGCTCGTGGCTATTCCACATTCTCGATGTTCACCCCGTCGGAATCGCTCATCAGTTCCAGCAGACGGGTGATATAGTGGTCGCGGCGGATGCGGATGTCCATGCTCACCGTATAAGAAGGCTCCTCGCCCGTGTCGTTGCGCTCCATGCTGTACGAGCCGATTCTCACGCCTGAGCGCTCCAGCACCTCCAGCACGTGGCTCACATGCTGCTTCGAGGGAGCCGTGAACCTGACGCTCACGTTGCGTGCGCCAAACCGTCGCAAGAAGAAATTGAACGCCTCCAGGCAGATGAGCGTGAGCAGCGTGGTGACAATGGCCAGCACATACATGCCCGAACCGCAGGCCAGACCGATGGCTGCCGTGCACCAGATGCCCGCGGCCGTGGTGAGCCCTTTCAGCACATGCTTCTGGAAAATGATGGTTCCGGCACCGATAAAACCGATGCCGCTCACCACCTGGGCCGCCACACGGGCAGGATCGAGCCTCAGTCCGTCGGTGCCTACCACGTCGGCAAAGCCGAACTGCGACACAATCATGAACAAGGCACTGCCCAGCGCCACCAGGAAGTGGGTGCGGAACCCGGCATCCTTGGCGCGGTATTCGCGGTCCAGTCCGATTATGCCGCCCAGCAGCGAGGCCACCACGATGCGGATGATAAACTCAGTGGTCATGTCGGTGTGCACTCCTTTTTAGAAATTGACTTTCCGCTCAGGTGCGGTGAACGAGCAGAATCGTGCCGTGGCGTTGGTGATATAGAGCACGGCCATATTGTCATCGTCGGCCTTGTACATGGATTTCAGACCCTCGTTCCTGTTGAGGAACTCCTCCTTCACGGCGAGCGTCTCGTCGTTTACAAGCGTTCCGCTCAGGCGCATCCATTCGCTTCCCGACGGTTTCAGGGCACAAATCTCAAACTTGCCGTTGGCAGCCATCTGCTTGTAAACGTCTTTCACCTTGCCGGTCATGATATACAGCCGGCCGTCGATAATCTCTGATACGCCGAAAGCGCGCACGCGGGGCTGGTCGCCGTCGGCAGTGGCAATGAAGAATGCCTTGCACTCTTTCAAGTATGCCTGTACTTCGTTCATGTTCTTTTCCATTTCTTCTTTGCTCAAGGTGTCGGTTACTGCTTCCGTGGAAGCCTCGGTGTTCTCTACAGCCTGTGCTGTCTTGTTCTGGTTGCATGCTGTCAGTGCGAGCAGCAGTGCGAATGCGAGTGCTATTCTTTTCATTTTGCTTTGATTGTTTAGGTTGTTGGGCCGTCGCCTCCGCGCCTCTTCCGTGGGTCGGGCAGCGAGGTTCCCGTGTATGATGCAAATATAGTCATTTTTGTTGAGATATGCGCCAAAGTCATTCAATTTGTGCCAAACTTTAAGTATATTTTAGGAACGGCGGCCCGGAAGAAACGGCGCGCGGCTGGGAATGTGCCGCAGCCGATGATGGAAACCATTGGTTTGGAGCCTGAAGAACGAAGGTTTCTACCCTCCATACCTGCACCATCGAAAAGTAAATCAAATTAATTTACCGTGCAAATTAAATTGATTTACTTTTCAAATTAAATTGATTTACTCAGCAAATTAAATTAATTTACTTTTGCAATGTGACAATCTGCGGGCTGTAAACCTTCTGTTTGCAGCCTGCAAAGTGGCGCTTTCGCAAGTCCTTAACGGAGTAGGCTGCCGATGGCGGCATCTATGTCGCTCATCTTGTCGGTAGGTTCAAAGCGTTTCAGCACGAGGCCGTCGCGACCGACAAGGAATTTGGTGAAATTCCATTTGATGTCAGCCTTTTGGTCGTAGTCGGCATCTTTCTTCCTCATCATGCCGTCCATCATCTTGCCTCTCTGGTCGTTGAGGTCGAAACCGCCAAACCCTTTCTGCTGCTTCAGATAGGTGAAGAGCGGCGACTCGTTTTCACCGTTCACGTCAATCTTGTCGAACTGCGTAAACTGGATGTTGAAGTTGGCCGTGCAGAACTGGTGGATTTCCTCGATGGAGCCGGGTGCCTGAGCGCCAAACTGGTTGCAGGGAAAGTCGAGAATCTCCAGCCCCTCGGCATGGTATTTCTCGTAGAGCGCTTCCAGTTCCTTATACTGTGGCGTGAATCCGCAGCGGGTGGCTGTGTTCACAATGAGCAGCACTTTCCCTTTGTATGCAGACATCGACACGTCTTTGCCGGCATCGTCTTTCACGGTGATGCCGTAAATGCCCGTATCCGTGCATGACGTGCATGCTGAAGGGCATTGGGCGGAGATGCCCAGTGCGCAGAAGATTGCCATGAGGCAGAATAACATTCTTTTCATCATTGTAGTATGTTATTAGTGGTTATTCTTTATCGCGTTGCTGTCTGTGATGTTATCTGATAAAATGCATTGGTTCCCAAGGTTCACGTTCAGGATAGTCGGGATGGCCGTCGGCATGAATCTTCTTCAGAAGCCATGCCATGTTGTCTGCCATTGTCCGCATGGTCTGCATGCCCTCAGTGTCGAGTGCTGCCTGACCTTCCTCGCGCCCGTATACGATGTTCCAATACTGCGAGGTCACAACCGGCATGTTCATCATCTGGAAGGGCATGTTCATCGTCTGGATAGCGGCCGTGGCACCGCCGCGACGGCATACACAAACGGCAGCAGCAGGCTTGTTCTGGACTTTCGCTCCTGCCGAGAAAAACAGGCGTTGCATCAGTGAGAGAACACTGCCGTTGGGCTGTCCATAATACACGGGCGAACCGATGATGAGCGCATCGGCATCATCGAGTTTCTCAGAGATTCTGTTACAGATGTCGTCGTCGAAGACACAGCGGTCCAGTTGTTTCTGCTTGCATTGTCCGCAGGCAATGCATCCGCGGACGGGCTTAACGCCAATTTGCACAATCTCGGTTTCAATGCCGTTCTTCTCCAGAGTCTTTGCGGCCTCGCTCAGGGCCAGAAAAGTGTTGCCTTTTTTACGGGGACTACCGTTGATTAATAAAACTCGCATATTCGTATTTATAGGGTATGATTTTGAATTATCAATGTCTTGACAGTGTTGCCAATCAATATACTCATCCCATCACCACATCGAGCACCATCATCAAAACGAAGCCGATGGCAAAGCCGATGGTGCTGAGATTGCTGTGCTTGCCTTCCGATGCTTCGGGAATGAGTTCTTCTACAACGACGTAGAACATGGCTCCCGCGGCGAAAGCCAGCAGATAGGGCAGGGCAGGCATCATCAGCGAGGCCAGCAAGATGACTGCCAGTCCGCCAATCGGTTCCACGGCTCCGCTGAGGCTGCCGATAATGAAAGATCGCCACTTAGAGTTGCCCGCGGCACGCATAGGCATGGAGATGATGGCTCCTTCGGGAATGTTCTGGATGGCTATACCGATGCTCACAGCCAAGGCACTGGCCAGCGACAGACCTCCCACGCCACCTTCTGCACCGGCAAACACCACGCCCACGGCCATGCCCTCGGGCAGGTTGTGAATGGTGACGGCCAGGGCCAGCATCGCCGTGCGCGACAGATGTGATCGCGGGCCTTCGGGTGTGTCGGTGCCTATGTGCAGGTGGGGTGTCAGTTCGTCGAGCAGAAGCAGGAATCCGATACCTGCGAGGAATCCGACGGCGGCAGGCAATACCGACCATGCGCCCTTGGACTCCTCCATCTCCATGGCCGGAATGAGGAGCGACCATACAGAGGCTGCCACCATGACACCCGACGCAAAGCCTAACAATGATTTTTGCAGACGAGGCGACATCTCGTCCTTCATCAGAAAGACGAAAGCCGCTCCGAGCATGGTTCCCAAAAGGGGTACTAATAATCCTATTGCAATTGTTGTCATTTCGCGGACAAAATTACAAAGAAAATCTGAAAGCCAAGAATTTTATCTACGCTTTATTGAATTTTGCCTTGCTCTGCTTGCAACGCGGACACTTCCAGTCTTCGGGAAGGTCCTCAAACGCCACGCCGTCGTGTTCGGCCGCCTCGCGACTTTTTCGGATATGCGCGCCCTCATGCTCGCCTTTTCTTATGGGTTGAGTGCTTTGAAATGGGCCAGTGCCTTTTCCTGCGCCTCAATCACCATGTCGCACCATCTGTCGAAATCAGGCTCCTCAATCTGGCATTCCGGGTGGCAGAGCAGATAGGCAATGCTTCGGCGCACTCCTTCGTCGAAGCGCGTGGTGGCCTGGAATCCGGGAACGGCGCGCTTTAACTTTGTGCAGTCAAACAAAACGGTTACGGCTTTGTCGCCGAGCAGATTCCCCCCAACATCCCATTCTTCGGGACCCACGGCGCTGAGGAAGGCCGAGGAGACATAGTAAGGCTTGTATTCCACGCCCAGCACGCTGGCTATGGTGCTGTATATCTGGTTCCATGTCAGCGATTCGTCGCTCATAATCTGGAACGCCTCGCCGATGGCATGCGGGTTGCCCAGCAGACCAATGAAGCCGCGGGCGAAGTCTTCGTTCCATGTCAGCGTCCACAGCGAACTGCCGTCGCCATGCACCAATACGGGCTTTCCGTCGATCATCCGCTTGAGCACCTGCCAGCAGCCTTTCGGTCCGTGCAGGCCTGTGGGCACGCCACGCTCGCCGTATGTGTGGCTGGGGCGGACAATGGTGACTGGGAATCCGTCTTCTCGGTAGTGTTTCATCAGTGCCTCTTCGCATGCCTTTTTCTGTCGGGCATAGTCCCAGTAGGGATTGGCAAGCGTCGTTCCCTCGGTGATGACAGGGTTGCGCGACGGCTTGTGATAGGCAGAAGCCGAACTGATGAACACATACTGGCGGGTGCGGCCGGCAAACAACCGGTAGTCGCGCTCCACATGATCGGGCACAAAACCGATGAAGTCGCAGACGGCATCAAACTGGTTGTCGCCCAATGCACTTCTCACTCTGTCCTCGTCGTTGATGTCAGCAATGATCTGTTTCACGTTTTCAGGCGTTTCCGCCTTGCGGTTACCTCTGTTGAGCAGCCACAGTTCGTGGTCGCTCTGAGCCAGTTGGCGCGTAATGGCAGTGCTGATGGTGCCTGTTCCCCCAATGAAAAGAATCTTCATAATAGCGTTCTGTCTGTAAAGATATATAATAATGTGTGGCAAAGATACCAAAAAACTCGATATGATGTGTGAGAACATACACATTTTTATTTAAATGCCATAAAATAGAATTTCTTGAGTTGTTTTTGACTGAAACTCGATAAAAATAAGTAACTTTGCATTTAAAACTAAAACGATAAGCGAACATAATGAAGACAGAGAAACAAATGGCTATGGCTG
>DGWC01000074.1:29368-45325 GCA_002395135.1 Prevotella sp. UBA4268
CGCAACCCTTCTGGATTGACTTGCTGACAAATGTCTTTGGCATTGAAACACCATCGGATGGCTTTATCACTTTTGAAGACCATCGTATGGTGGATGCCTCTAACTTTATAGATGGTCGCATTCGTTCCACCAAAGTCCTGATAGAGCAGAAATCTTTGGGCAAGGATTTGCGAAAAGGCATCCTTCAAAGTGATGGCTCGTTGCTTAATCCATTTCAGCAAGCCCGTCGTTATGTGGTATCACTGCCAGTTTCAGAGCATCCTCGTTGGATAGTCACTTGTAATTTCTCAGAGTTCCTTGTTTATGATATGGAACAACCCAATGGAGAACCTGAGCAGATTCTCTTGGAGAATTTGGGCAAAGAGTATTACCGTCTGATGTTCCTTGTTGATGCCAAGAACGAGCATTTGAGTAAGGAAATGCAGGTTTCTATGCAAGCAGGTGAGATTGTCGGCAAAATCTATGAGGCTTTGCTGAAGCAATACGATGACAACTCGCCCGAAGCCTTGCGCTGGCTGAACATCCTTTGTGTCCGTATCGTGTTCTGTCTTTATGCCGAGGATGCCGAAATCTTTACACGCGACCAGTTCCATGATTATCTTGTGCGCTATGATGCCGAGGATTTGCGTAGCGCATTGATTCGTTTGTTCGAGGTACTCAATACGCCAACCGATAAGCGCAGTAAGTATCTGAAAGATGACTTGAAAGCCTTCCCCTATACCAACGGCGGACTATTTGCAGAAGAAATCGAGATTCCCCAGTTCACCGAGGAACTGAAACAGACCTTGCTCCAAAATGCGAGTCTCGATTTCGATTGGAGTGAGATATCACCGACTATCTTTGGTGCTGTCTTTGAGAGCACACTTAATCCTGAAACACGTCGAAGCGGTGGAATGCACTACACTTCCATCGAGAACATTCATAAGGTCATTGACCCACTGTTCTTGAATGACTTGCGCCGTGAATTGGACGAGATACTGGAAGAAAAGGTTGAGCGACAACGGCAGAAGAAACTTGATGCTTACCAAGACCGCTTGGCTTCGCTTACTTTCTTAGACCCCGCTTGTGGCTCTGGTAATTTCCTCACAGAGACTTATCTTTCGCTCCGTCGTTTAGAGAATGAGGTTATTCGTAAGCGCTATCATGGCCAGGCATTCCTCGGCTTTGAGGAAGTGAATCCTATCAAGGTTAGCATTCAGCAGTTCTATGGCATAGAGATAAACGACTTTGCCGTAACCGTCGCCACGACAGCCCTTTGGATTTCAGAGGCGCAGATGCTCCGCGAGACAGAGAAGATTATCCGTCGCGATATAGACTTCCTGCCGTTGAAGTCGTATCATAATATTCGAGAAGGCAATGCTTTGCGGATGGATTGGAATTTCATTTCATACAAAAATGGCTTGCCCTCCACATTGCCAATCAACTCCTTGCCATCAAGTAGAACTGTACCAGGATATAAACCAGTAGAGAAAGAACGCAAAGAAATACGTCCTAATGTACTTGAAATTACTTATGATGAAGAGCCAAGGGAAGAGGGCTTAATCATGATGTATGATTATATTATAGGCAATCCTCCATTTGTGGGTGCTCGTCAGATGAATAGCGAACAAAAGGAGGATGTCATTCATATTTTTGGTGAAAAATGGAAGAATGTTGGCAACCTTGATTATGTGTGCTGTTGGTACATGAAAGGTTTTCAGTCAACGAGAATTGGCCATCCTCGAATTGCTTTCGTATCAACCAATAGCATTTGCCAGGGAGAACAAGTGGCAAACTTGTGGCAACCGCTTATGGAAAAGGGCCTTCGCATAGATTTTGCTCATCGCACTTTCCGCTGGGATAGTGAAGCCTCACTAAAGGCTCATGTGCATTGTATTATTGTAGGCTTTAGCAGAAAAGACGAACCAGAGAAAGAACTTTTGTTATTTGATAATGACAAGATATCAAAGGTCACCCACATTAATGCCTATCTTATGGATGCACCTAATGTGTTTATTGGCAGTAAGCCAACACCTATTTGTGACATTCCAAACATAGGTATTGGTAATAAACCCATTGATGGTGGTAATTATCTCTTCACTAAAGACGAAATGGATGAATTTGTCAAGATAGAACCTAGAGCCATTCAATATTTTAGGCCTTGGTATGGTTCTGAAGAGTTTATTCATCAACGACCACGTTATTGTCTCTGGCTTGGCGATTGTTCTCCTGCTGAATTAAAACAAATGCCGCATTGCTTGAGTCGCATTCAGGCAGTAAGAGA
Source organism: Prevotella sp. UBA4268 (assembly GCA_002395135.1). Classification (GTDB taxonomy): domain Bacteria; phylum Bacteroidota; class Bacteroidia; order Bacteroidales; family Bacteroidaceae; genus Prevotella. The sequence continues at coordinate 31,632 of DGWC01000074.1, forward strand.
AACAAGATTGGCAAGTCCGAGTGCTGGTACTCGCAAATTGGCAGATCGCCCGACACGCTTTCACGTAGAAAATATGCCAGACACCAATTACATAATTATTCCAAAGGTGTCCTCGGAAAAACGTCGATATGTTCCAATGGGGTTTATGTCGCCAGATGTCTTATCAAGTGACCTTGTTTTTCTTGTTCCCGACGCTACCCTATATCATTTTGGCATTCTTGAAAGCAATGTCCACATGGCATGGATGCGAGTTGTGTGTGGTCGTTTGAAGAGTGACTATCGCTATTCTAAAGATATTGTTTACAACAACTTCCCTTGGCCGACTCCAACAGAAGAGCAAAAAACAAAGATAGAGCAGACGGCCCAAGCCATTCTTGATGCTCGTGCCCTCTATCCTGATTCGTCACTTGCAGACCTATATGATGAACTGACTATGCCCGTAGAACTGCGCAAAGCCCATCAAGACAACGACCGTGCTGTGATGCAGGCATACGGTTTCCCTGTAAAGTCAACCTTTACAGAAAGCCAGTGTGTGGCCGAGTTGTTCAAGTTGTATAAGCAAATGACGAAATAGTTAGTTATGGATAAGAACGCTTTCTGCATTGATAAAGAAGGACGACGTAGTATTAGTGCTGTATTTTACGTCATGCCTGAATTGTTGGTCAGCAAATAGAAAGCGGCGCTTTCGATATATTCTCTATGACTTGCCGCGTATGGAAGAACTTCTCAAACAGGGGGCAGACGGACAGGCATTCAGCACGCTGATGATTCGAAAAAACGCGACAAAATCGTGTTGCCGTATTCCTTCAAAATAGAAATCTGCGTTTGAAAAATTGGGCGTTGGAAACGTGGAAATGTAAGGATTCATTACCGCTGGGCACATTCCAACGCGCAAAACCTATGGTTTCATGCTTCAAAAACATAGTTTTCGCTGCCCAAGAACTATGGTTTCGCACCTCAAAACCTATGTTCTTGCAACCAAAAAACTATGCATTTGTCAGTAAGCATCTGATTCCTGCGCATAAGAATGGTCGGTTTTTGTTGTAATTGTTTGTTGGTAAATAAATTGCAAATGATACCTCAAAACTCACGAATTTCGCGCCCGATTGATTGTTTGTGAATAATACCGCCCGTATTTGAGCCCAAAATTCGGATTTTCCATGACAATTTCATACACAAGTATCGCTCGGTTTCGCAGGCATCATCGTATCTGACCTGCTGCCTAAGAGTGTCGCAAGGTGCTACGCTATTTCGGGCAGGCGTGGAGAGGTGATGAAGATTGACCTTGTGCGGGCCAACGTGGTGTGGAAATGCAAATTGCCTGGTTCGCAAGGCTTGTGATGCAAAATTGCTTGATGGAAAGAATATAAGTTTGTATTTTTGCCATCAATTAATTCTATGAGATTATGACAGACTACAAGTACATTATGGGGCAATGCAAGAAGTTTCATTTCACAACATGGGATGAAGACGCATTGAGGGAATGCCAGTCTATCATGCCCAATCTGACAAGGGATGAACTGGTGAGAGTTTACAGGAGCAGATTGCTGGGAGAGAAGCATCCGTTAAAGCAGACTGCTTTCAAGGTTCTGTTTGCTGAAAAAGTCGGAAAGCGAGAGGAACGCATCAAGACGGAAGATACTGATGCTCTTATACAGGAGTTTTTGGACAAGAAGGGGGGCAATGTGGCATTGGCACGGAAAGAACTGCGGGAAAGATATAAGGCTGGCAAAGACAAACAGAAGATTGCCGGTGTTTTTAATGTTTCGACAAAAAGCGACCAACAATGGGTGAAATCACAGATTCGTAAGGAGAGATATGGTGACTCTAACGGCAATCAATGGAAGAAACCGTCGTGGAAGTAAATTCAAATATTATGATGTGGCATATAATAGGAATTATGGTCTTAGTGCTGATATACAATCTGTATCGCTACTCTCATGAGGATGATATCTGTGATTATAGCCCTGTGGAAACAGATATGTCAGAAAACAATCAAGTAGTAGAAACGAATATGGAAGAAACAATTAGCACAAGGCAATTGGCTTTGAACACGATTGAACATATTGGGAGTGAGCCAAAGTACACCGAAGAAGGCCGAATTCGGTTTGAGTATCAGGGTGTTGTCTTCTTGATGGAGGCTATTGATGAGTGCATGTTTGTGAATTTGATATGGCCCTGGTGCCATAGTTTCTCCAAATTCGACATTGACGAGTTTGCCAGGGTTCGTCAGGTGGTGAACGACATCAATGCGAGAGGAACGGCATCCGTATTTTATGGCATCACAGATTCCGACAATGTGGCTGTGCACATCAAGAAGCATTTCCTTTTTGTGCAGCAGATACCGAACATAGAGGAGTATCTCAGATCTGTTATGGACAGTTTCTTCAGGATGGTCAGGACGATGGACGTAGAGATAGAGAGAATCAGATTAAAAGAATGTGCACAAGAGGAATGAAGTGTATAGATATCGGGTGATGAACGGTGGCTTTCATTGTTTGGCAGTCATCAGAACCAGCCGGAAAAACCTTTCCAAGAAGCCCCCCTTGTGGCCGTGTGATGCAGGTTTTCTTATATTATTCAAGTTTCTGAAGTAGTTAAGTAGTCAGTAGTTAAGTAGTTAAAGCCAAATGTCTGGAGACAAAATATCAGCAAACCAAGTAATGGCTTCACTACTGACCGAAGGACGAGCGAAGCGATCACTACTTAAATTCTAAACTACAAAAGAAGTTGAGCGAATGCGAAACTTGAATTATTTAAGGATGGTGCATCATTTCGTGATGAGCCAAGAAAACCCTTTGGCCATCCGCTTGTCGGTGTGAACAAAATGATTACCGGGATTCCATTCCAGGATGGTGGCGATGGATTGTGACTGCAGGAGTTCGTGCTGTCGGCGAATGGCATCAGCCACTTGCGACATCACAGGGTTCTTGGTGCGCGATTCCTTATCGCCCAGACTGAGGTAGATGCACCGCGCAAAAGGTTTCCGCTCTGCGGCATAGTCCATCCAGCGGGGGAACCATACGGACGGAGATGCGGCCACGATGCCTTCGAACAGGTCTGTCTGATAGCCCGCCCATAGGGCAAACAGTCCGGCCAGCGAGTAGCCGCCGAGCAGACAGTGGGAAGTGTCGGTGCCGTTTTGTGCCAGTTCCGGCAGCAGACGGTCGGTGATGAAAGCGAGCGTGTGCTGTGCGCCATCGCCGAAAGCCTCTTTGCCGAAGACGGGCGGAGCAGGCCATGGAGCCAGTTCGCGGTTCCAGTTGCCCACCTTGAAGGCTACCAGCGTGAACGGCTTGCCGGCTGATGCCAGGATTGTTTCCACTTCCTTATCGAGCACTTTCAGGTCATACTCGTCAACGGGCTGTATGAGCAAGCACTCCGCGTCAGCATGTTCATAGCAATAGCATTCCCGTCCGGCTATCATCTCATGTCTTGTCATCAGCATTCCAATCTCTTTTAGGTTCTGGTTCTTTATCAGGATTCTTCCATTAAGGTTCCACAGCATCCCAGTCAAAATCTTTCTTTCCAGCCATTATCATGCGGGCTGCGGCTGGTGTCGGTGCGGCTTTGATGTCAGCAACGTGCACATCGCGCTGGGTTCCCTCGATGTCAAACTGGATGGTGGCACCGTCGTTGCGAACGTCGATGGTGACAGGTGCGCCCATCACCAGTGGCAGGTTTATATCGCCATGACCACCGGGGAAACCGCAAAGCACGGGGATGTGATACCCGGCCAACATGGTGTGAAGCATGGCTTCCACGCTTTCATAAGTGAACTCGGTGCCGCAGTCGGTAAACTCTCCGAGAATGATTCCCTTGCAACGGTCGAGCACACCGTTCATCTGCAAAATACGCATCTGACGGTCAATGTTGTGCATCGACTCCTCCACCTCCTCAACAAAGAGGATGAGATCCTTGCCTTTCGTGGCATCGGCCTTTGAACCGAGGTTTGGAACAAACGTGCAAAGGTTGCCGCCAACAAGTATACCGCTGGCCTTGCCCACAATGTTCTCTTTGTGTGCAGGTATCTCGTAGCGAGGCACACTGCCCAGCAGCAGGTCGCGCATCAGCGTGCTGGTCTCGTCAGTGCCGCCCTTAGCGAGAAATGAACTCATGGTGCCGTGTATGCTCATCACTCCTGCACGGCTCCACAAACCATGAATGGTGGAGATGTCGCTGAACCCCACAATCCACTTCGGAGAGGCTTTCAATTCATCGAGTGTGATTTGGTCAATGAGTTGTATGGTGCCATAGCCGCCACGATTGCAGATGATGGCTTTGATGCTGGGGTCGGCCAAAGCCCAGCGAATGTCACTTACACGTTCTGACACGGTACCGGCATACCGTCCGTCGACAACCTTGCCAACATTCGGTCCTATAACCGGATTCAATCCCCAGCCACGCAGCACGTCGGCAGTTTTCTCCACGTTCTCCATCGGTGTAAAGTAAGAGGGAGATATCAGCGCAACTTTGTCACCTGTCTTCAGATAGTCGGGCTTCATGCAGTTGATCACTATCGGCTCTTCTGGTTTGGGTGTTACGATGTCATCATCATCGTCGCTGCATGATGTCAGTATAAAACTGCAACTCAGGATGGCGGTCAGCATCCATAGAATGTTCTTTTTCATATCTATAACATTTTATTTGTTTATTATAAAGAAGCACGACGGGCTAATCAATACCTTCGCCAGTGCTTTTTCTGAATAATGATGCAAAAGTAGTAATTTTTTATCAATTCTGAGGTGTCATTCGTGTTTTTTGTGCAGAATATTACAATATTCAAGTTTCGCATTCGCTCAAATTCTTTGTAGTTAATAGTTCATGGTTCATAGTTCATAGTTAAGTAGTCAGTAGTCGGTGTTAAGTAGTGAAGTAGTGAAGCCATTACTTGGTTTTCTGATATTTTGTCTCCAGACATTTGGCTTTAACTACTTAACTACTGCCTACTTAACTACTTCAGAAACTTGAGTTACAATACTTTATGATTTTGGGGAATTCTCTGAGGCAGATTCAAATTGTGAGAGATTGATGGATATGCGAAAAATTTCTGAGAAATGCTATGCGTTGTCAGAAAAACTTCGTATCTTCGTCCCCGAAACAATAAAAAGATAGTTGATGGATAAGAGAACAGCCAATAATCTGCCTATAGGCGCATGCGGCCTCTATTGCGGGGCATGCCGGAAATATCGTGACGGAAAGTGTCCCGGATGTCATGAGAATGTGAAAGCCTCTTGGTGTAAGATTCGCAAATGCTGCCAAGAGAAGGGCTTCCATACCTGTGCTGAATGCGACAGGGATGTGAAAGCATGTAAAACCCACAACAACATGATTGGCAAGGTCTTCGCGCTTATTTTCAGAAGTGACCGCGCTGCCTGTATCCGCTACATCCGTGAGAACGGAGAGCAGGCCTATGCCGAAGAGATGGCGAGGCGCGGGCAGCAGACAATGAAAAGGAAATAGCGACTTTTACCCGTTGGCAGAAAAACATGCCGATGAGGGCTGCGAGGCACTGCAAAAAAACTATCAAAGATTTGTATAGAGATGAATCCAATATCCACCCGACTGCTCAACCAGCAACTTGCTGCACCTCAGTTTAGCGACCCTGCTGAGGTGGTCGGCCACATGGGTGCCGTGCAAGCACAGGACTACCGCATGATGCGATGGGCCGTGGCGATGCGCACACGCAGGCCGTCGGCAAAGATTTTCAAGCAGGCTTTCGACAGCGGACGAATCATCCGCCTGCACCTGATGCGCGGCACTTGGCAACTGGTTTCGGCCGAAGACTATTGGATGATGCTTGATCTCTGTGCGCCCAAGGCCATTGCCGTCACGAAAGGGTGGATGAGCAGTAACAAGATTTCCATCCCCGACGAGGAACTGATGCAGGTAAGGGACATCTTCGCTCAGACAGCCGACTGTCTGGGGAGCGCAACCAAGGAGGATTTTGTGAGGGCTTTGGCGGAAAAGAATATCAGGATGGATGCCCATCGTCTGTCGTACCATATCCGAATGGCAGAGTTGACAGGCACCATTTGCAGTGGGAACCTGCTGCCGATGAAAGCCACCTATGCGCTCACCGCCAATAAATTGCAGCCAAGAAAGGCCACAGACAGAGACGAAGCCTTGATGCTCTTCACCCGCAAATACTTCCAAAGCCGCCAGCCAGCCACGTTGGAGGATTTCATGTGGTGGTCGGGCATGAACATCAGCGACTGTCGCAAGGGCATTGCTCTTCTGGGCAACACCATTCATGTGGAGAAATGGAAAGGCAGACACTTCTACTTGACGGACGACTGCCGCACACGAGGTTTCAGAAAGGGCAAGTTCCTCCTGATACCACCATACGATGAATACCTTATTGGCTACAAGTCTCGCGACATTGTGCTCCCACCAGAACACAGGCATCATGCCCATAACAACAGCGGCATATTCCAACCCATCATTGCCTGTGACGGCACCGTCTGTGGCAACTGGTCGCCATTCTCTCACGATTGTCAGGCATCGTTCTTTGCCGATGGTTTTCGTGCAGAAGACATCGCGCAGGCATGGCAGGCATACAGGGTCTATCGTGATATGTTACACAACAAACAATGATTACTGCATGACTCACTCGAAAAAACCACGCTTTACGTTTAACACCGTAGGGCTTTTCACCAAAGACAACAAGGCAACAGTAGATTTCTACACAGCGGTCTTCGGATTTCAGACCGCTTGGGATGGCGTGCAACCCAACGTGGAGATGACGTCAGGCGATATGCGCATCATCCTCTTCCCGCGTGACGCTTTTGAGGAGATGGTGTCGAAGAAGTTCCAATATCCCGATGGCTTTAACGGCACAATGGAACTTGCCTTCGACGTGCCCACCTTCGCTGATGTGGATAAGGGATACCTGCATGCACTTGAATATGGTGCCAAGCCCGTTCTTCCTCCCACCACTGAAACGTGGGGGCAGCGCACCTGCTATGTGGCCGACCCTGACGGCAATCTGATAGAGATAGGCTCGTTTGTGGAGGGCTAATTCTGCCGGGTGGTATAATAATAGATAAAAAATAAACGGAGAGTTGCGGTTTTTTTGTATCTTTGTTGCCGAAAAAAACAAAAAGGCATGAAGCAGGAAACTATTTATCACCCTCTCTACAGTTTTCCTTTTGGTGATGAGTGTCCCGGCTGCGGTCTCTGCCAGGTATACCTTTGATGGAGTTGCCATGTACAGAATGCCGAATTTTGTATTTGAAAAAAAAGACAGATATGAAGAAGATAGTATTGATATGGGCTGCCGTTCTGATGAGCAGTGTTGTGCTTGCTCAGACGGATGACTCATCCGCAATAAGGAAAAAAGTGGGCATCGTGCTGAGCGGTGGTGGAGCAAAGGGCATGGCGCATATCGGTGTGCTGAAGGTGTTGGAGCAGGCTGGCATCCCTGTGGATATCATTACCGGAACGTCAATGGGAAGCATCATTGGCGGACTCTATGCCATCGGCTACAATGCCAACGCTCTCGACTCGATGGTAAGGGTGCAGGACTGGAGTTATGTAATTACCGACAAGGAGGACCTGCGACGTCAGAGTCTCAGCGACCGTGAGAAGCAGAATACCTACGCCTTTACGACAGGCCTTACCATCGGCAGGAAAGATATGAACGCTGGCGGCTTGATCAAAGGAAAGAACCTGGCAGAACTGTTCCAGCAACTCTGCACGGGTTATACAGATTCGCTCGATTTCACCCACGACTTGCGCATCCCCTTTGCCTGTGTGGCTACAGACATCATCGATAACAGCGAAGTGGATTTCCATAGCGGGCGACTGCCACAGGCCATGCGCGCCTCCATGGCCATTCCTGCTGCCTTTTCTCCCGTGAGAATCAGCGATATGGTGCTGGTGGATGGCGGACTGAAGAATAACTATCCGGCAGACATTGCCCGCGAGATGGGAGCCGACATCATCATTGGTGTCACCGTGCAAGGCGCTCCGAAAGCGGCTGAAGACATAGGAAACACCATGAGCATTCTCAGTCAGATCATTGACGTGAACTGTAAGAACAAATATGACGAGAACCTTGCCATCACCGACCTGCACCTGCAAGTTGACACAAAAGGCTATGGTTCGGCCAGTTTCTCACAGGCGGCTATTGACACGCTGATCCGTCGCGGCGAGGAGTTGGCCATGAGGCACTGGGATGAGATCATCGCCCTGAAACAGCGAATTGGCATTGACGAAGACTTCCATCCCAACGTTTTCCATCCCTTGCGCCCACAAGTGATGACCGAGAAACAGCGCATCAGCGGCTTTACCTTCGAGAATATGACACCACAGGCAGAACGCTTCCTGCGGCAGAAGTTTCATCTGAACAGAATCGACAGCATCGATGCCTCACTGGAACAGGAACTCACCACGTCGATGCGCGTGGATTTGTTCTACCAGACGGCCGAGTGCCGGCTGGTGCCTGAAAGGCTACGTGCAGGCGACGAAACGTCGGGAATGGGTTCCGGCGTGCGTGTCATCCTCTCGGCTGGGAACCGCAAGTCAGCACAGTTGCATGCTGGTTTCCGTTACGACACCGAGGAGTATGCCGCCGTGCAATTGGGAGTAGACATCCCACTGAAGAGCAGTGTTCCTGTGAATACCGACATCACCCTGCGCCTTGGAAAACGTCTGATGGCAAAGGGTGAACTGACCGTCCACCCTCGCAGTTTCACCCGTCCCACCATCAGTTACGCATTCCACCGAAACGATGTGGATATCTACATGGACGGCGAGCGCTCATACAACATTCTGTACAACCAGTTCCAAGGAAATCTGATTCCGATTAACTTCGACCTGCGACACTTCAACCTTCAGTTCGGACTGCGCTGGGATTACATGCACTACCGCAACAAACTGGGCTCTGAGACATCAAGACAGGTGACGCTTAAAAACGAGCATTTCTTCAGTTACCGCGGACAAATGAAATACAACAGTGAAGACAACTGGTTTTTCCCCACGCATGGCGCACGTTTTAATGCCGAATATGCTTACGTAACCAATAATTTCGCAAAACTCAACGTCCGTGACGACAATGGGACGGTAATCGGGAAGAAGACCGGTATGAGCGAGGTGAGTGCCGACTGGCGAATGTCGTTCCCCCTTGGCAGCCGCCTGACCCTCCAGCCCATGCTCTACGGTCGTCTGCTTCTGGGCACTAACATCCCGCCCGTCCTTGGCAATGCCATCGGCGGTGAATGGTTCGGTCATTACATTGAGCAGCAGATGCCCTTTGCCGGTATCGGCAACATTGAGTACGTGGCCCATCAGTTTGTGGCCGCCCAACTCCAGGTGCAGCAACATATCGCCACCAGCAGTTATGTGCTGCTCCGTGTGGCTGGTGCACAGCAATCAGATCATCTAAGGGAACTTGCCGACCATCGCCCCCTGCTGGGCGTTCAGGCAGCCTATTACTATCACACGATGTTCGGTCCCATGGGGGCCTCGCTCGGCTACAGCAATCGCACCCAGAAGCCTTACTTCTATCTGAACCTCGGATTTGAATTCTAAAAACATTCATCGTGATACAAGAAAATATTCTTTTTACCAGTCCTTTTCAAGTTGAAAAAGAAGAGCAGAATGAAAAAAGACACATATATAAACAGAATAAATATAATAATGTATAACTATGGGTATAATAAAGACAATCGGAATTCTCACGTCGGGCGGCGATGCTCCCGGCATGAACGCTGCCATCCGCGCTTTGACCCGCGCTGGCATTTACAATGGTTTTAACGTAAAAGGTATTTACAGAGGCTATGACGGACTCATCAAGGGTGAGGTGAAATCACTGACCACCGAGGATGTGAGCGGTATTATCACCAGGGGCGGCACATTTCTGAAAACTGCCCGCAGCAAGGAGTTTATGACCCCGGAGGGCAAGCAGAAAGCCTATGACACCTGTCTGAAAGAGGAAATAGACGCATTGGTGGTCATCGGCGGCAACGGCTCGCTTACCGGAGCGCGTGATTTCGGAATGGAATATGATTTTCCCGTTATCGGGCTGCCTGGCACCATCGACAACGACCTCTACGGCACAGATGCCACCATCGGCTACGACACCACGATGAACACCATCATGGAGTGTGTAGACCGCATTCGCGACACGGCCAATTCGCACGAGCGCATCTTCTTCATCGAGGTGATGGGGCGCGATGCCGGTTTCCTGGCTCAAAACAGTGCCATTGCCTGCGGTGCCGAGGCTGCCATCGTGCCAGAGGAAGTGACCGATGTAGACCAGTTGGCACGGTTCATGGGCCGCGGCATCCGCAAGTCAAAGAAATCGTGCATCGTCATCGTCTCTGAGAGCCCCAAGTGCGGAGCCCTTTATTATGCCGACCGTGTGAAGCACGAGTTCCCCGAATTCGACGTGCGCGTTTCCATCCTTGGCCACTTGCAGCGTGGCGGCACACCGTCGGCCCGCGACCGCATCCTGGCCAGCAGCATGGGCGTGGGAGCCATCGAGGCCATTATGCAAGGCCAGCGCAACATCATGGTGGGCTACCGCATGAACGAAATCGTATATGTTCCCTTCTCGGAGTGTATCCGCACGGACAAACGCTTCGACAAACGACTCATTAAAGTGCTTGACGAACTGAGTATATAGGCGCTGGATGGCTTGTCTTTTCTTTTTAACGTTTCATCGGGTGCTTCTGCGGGGTACCCGATGAATGGCTTTATCTCATCGCGCTATTTCTCCGGAGCCCCCTTGTGATGAACAATTCCGTCTTCGACGACACTGCCGTTGTCGTCAATCAGAACAAATGGCGTTCCCGTTTTTTCCTCGGTCTGAGATTATAATGGTTGCAGCGCCCGAACCAGAGCGTTAACCTGCTGCTGGGTCATGCCGTGCGCGAGGAGATAAGAGGCAAATGCCTTTGCATAATCCACGGTGGGCAGTAGCGACTCGTCGGTAATGCCGGCATAGTGCATCAGGCATGTGTTGAGTCGCAACGATACCAGTGTCTTGCACAGAGCAGGGGCCTTCGCAGGATTTATCTGGTAATAGTTGTCGTAAGTTAGCAGATAGTCATCCACAATTTCATTATACGTTGCTCCGCAAAGGCCCTCGAGCAGGGCGCACACATACCCTGTACGGTCTTTTCCCTCCATGCAGTGAACCACATAGGGAGCCGGACGCGCAGTCAGTTCCTTCAGTGCCTCTATCAGTCGCTTGTTGTAGTCGTCGGCAGTAGGATCAGCCTTCAACTGGCACATTATCACGTTGCCACCTTCCCATAGCGATTGGCTGTAAGGCGGCATGTCATACGACAGCATCATTTCCCTGGTGTCGGCAAGGTTGAGCACCGTTTTTACCTGCAGGCGCTCCAGATATTCCGAAACATATTTTGCACGGTTGATGTCGTTGCAGAATGGCGACGAAGCGCGGTGCAGCACGCCGCTTGCAATGTTGCCGGCAGTCACGGCGCGTGCGTTGGCATATTCTGCATCGGTGAGGGTGGGGTATGCGTCGCGCTGGTTGGCGTATTTCATGCTCAATGCTTTCTGCACGTCAATCTTGCCGCCCTTTTCCTGCATCTTGATGACAATGCTATGGCCCTCCAGCCCCGTGAGTTCTTTAGGCAGGCCGGTGTTGTTGGCTGTAAAGCAGATGCTGGGATAGGTGGGATAGGCCACGCAAAGATATTCGCCGTTGCGGGTGTAGTAGCCATCATAGTATGGCATGACGATTTCCTTGCCGTCGATGGCGATGCTGATGACATCGCCAAGTGTGAAACCTGCCTTCGACATGTCTTCTTCCTTGACATCCAACATGGCGGCACCAAATTCGTTATACGATGTGATCTGGGCGTTGAGCGTAGGCTGGTTGCCGTCGTTGTCATCGTTTGAGCAAGAGGCCATCATCGGAAACAGGGTTGCAACAGCCACGAGGATGAGTGACTTCAAGCCAGGCTGCAACCATGCTGCAGCGAGAAAAAGTTTTGATGGATATGTGTTCATGTACTTTTTTGTGTTTGTTTACAATTGTTCGATTGGATATCGGCTGCAAAGTTACAAATATATATTCAAATTCGATCTCTCTTTTTTGAATAAATCTCATATTTAAGAGAATGTGCGACTGATTCTTTTTAAAGATCCACGTAGAACTGGCGATGCCAAGAAAAAACGGCATAACCCATGCATGGCCTTGCACGAGTTATGCCATGATGATGCAAACATGAATGCTGTTATCGGATGAACAACAGTTCGCGATACTTTGGTAGCGGCCAGAGGCTATCGTCGACGATGAGTTCGAGTTTGTCTATCTGGTAGCGAATCATATCGAGCCTTGGCTCCACAGTGTCATGATAAGCAATGGCTTTTAGATGCTCATCATCAATAGCATTGGCCAGTTTGCGGGCATTGACCAACTCTTCCACACCAGTTTCTATCGTATTGATGCGTTCGGCTATTTCCTCTACGATTTTCTTATTGCGAAGAGAGAGTTTGTTGGCAGTTTCGTCAGGGAAGACTTCTGCCATTTTGCTGATGTTTAGCAGCAACTGCGTCTGGTAGCGAGTGGCGACGGGGATGATGTGATTGATAGAGAGATCACCGAGGACACGGGCCTCTATCTGAATCTTCTTCGTGTAGGTTTCCCATTTCACCTCGTTACGGGCTTCCAGTTCTTTGCGGGTCATCACCCCAAGGTTTTCAAACATCTGAATACTTGAATCGTCGAGGTAGCGCTCAAAGATCTTCGGGCATGACGTTTCCACATCGAGACCACGTTTGGCAGCCTCTATCACCCACTCTTCGCTATAGCCGTTACCATCAAAACGAATGGGCTTGCATGTCTTAATATCCTCGCGCAGCACTTCGATGATGGCATGGAAGACAGCATTGTGCCCCGTGCCTTCCAGTTTTTTCTTCAGTTCTGGCAGACGGGCATCGACACGTTTCTTGAAATCCACCAATGCTTCTGCCACAGCACTGTTCAAGGCAATCATGGCCGAGGCACAGTTGGCTTCACTGCCGACAGCGCGGAACTCAAAACGGTTGCCCGTAAACGCGAAGGGCGAAGTGCGGTTGCGGTCGGTATTGTCGATGAAAAGTTCTGGAATTTCGGGAATATCCATCTTTAACCCCTGTTTGCCGGTCATGGCGAGTATATCTGATACGTCGGCGCGCTCGATATGGTCGAGCAGTTCGCTTACCTGCTTGCCGAGGAAACTAGAGATGATGGCGGGCGGAGCCTCGTTTGCTCCCAGACGATGGGCGTTGGTGGCCGACATGATACTGGCCTTGAGCAATCCGTTGTGGCGATAGACACCCATCAGTGTCTCGACGATGAAGGTAGCGAAACGCAGGTTTTGTTCTGGAGTCTTGCCAGGTGCATGTAGCAACACCCCGTTGTCAGTGCTCAGCGACCAGTTGTTGTGCTTTCCGCTACCATTGATACCTGCGAATGGCTTTTCGTGGAGAAGTAAGCGGAAGCCATGTTTGCGTGCTACTCGTTTCATCACCGACATCAGCAGCATGTTGTGATCAACGGCCAGGTTGGTTTCCTCGAAGATTGGAGCCAGTTCAAACTGGTTGGGAGCCACTTCATTGTGGCGAGTCTTACAAGGGATGCCCAATTCGAGGGCGACAAACTCCAGTTCGCGCATAAAGGCTGCCACGCGCTCAGGGATAGCACCGAAGTAGTGGTCGTCCATCTGCTGGTTCTT
>DGWC01000067.1:0-238 GCA_002395135.1 Prevotella sp. UBA4268
TATGTGATTTGCTTAAACCATACGTAGGGGAACCTGTTACAGATGAATTCTGGACATTGTTAATACACGAAAACAAACGTGAAGGTATAATTAGATATGGAAGAGTGTGAATAAGAAAAATATATTAAGAGGCTAAAGTGGTGACACCAGTGACAGGTACTCTGTCACACATCTGAGCATCAGACAATTGAACAAGGAATATAATCGTTATAAATGATATGGCAAACGAAATAGAGAA
>DGWC01000067.1:331-6193 GCA_002395135.1 Prevotella sp. UBA4268
AGGATGAAAACGGAATTGCTCGAGTAAATGTAGGATTCGAGGGCGAGGATAGGAACTAGCGGGATGGTTCTCATAATCTGTTTTCACGCATGAACTCACAATAGTACAAGTAATAAAAACGTTATAAATGGTATGGCAAATGAAATAGAGAAATTGAAAGTTGAGCTGCTTGATCCTGAACTGGTGGCTTTGGCCGACAAAATAGTGTAGGTGATAGAAGAAGGTAAGCAGGCATTGGCTGTCAGTATCAATGAGATAATAAAAGCCACCTATTGGAGAATAGGACAGTATATTGTAGAGTTTGAACAACAGGGCAATGCAAAAGCGAAGTATGGAACATCGCTGTTGTCGAACCTTGCTAAATTGTTAAGGGCAAAAGTGGGTCGTGGATATAGTCGACCTAACCTGAATAACATGAGAAAGTTCTACCTCATGTATCCAATTTGTCAGACATCTGACAAATTGACGTGGTCACACATCTGCGAACTGGTAACTATAGATGACCGTCTTGAACGAGATTTCTATGAAAAGGAATGTATCTCAGAAGGGTGGACTGTAAATGAATTGCATCGTCAGAAAGAGAGCGGACTCTTTATGCGGCTGGCTGTTAGCAAGGATAAACAGGGTGTGCTGACGCTTGCTCATGAAGGGCAGCAGGTGCAGACACCTGAGGATGTTGTGAAGAATACCTATACGCTCGAGTTCCTTGGCATAGAAAACAAAAAGCGCTATAAGGAGAAGGATTTGGAGGAAAAACTGATTGGCAACATGCAGATGTTTTTGCTGGAACTGGGCAAGGGCTTTACGTTTGTCAAGCGTCAATACCCTCTGACCATCAACAATACTCATTACCATATTGACCTGGTGTTCTATCATCGCATCTTAAGATGTTTCGTCTTGATAGACTTAAAGCGTGGAGCCGTTAAGCACAAAGACATTGGGCAAATGAATATGTATCTGGGCTATTTTGCAAAAGAGGAGAATGTGGAAGGCGACAATCCGCCTATTGGCATCATCATGAGTCATTATAAAGATGAACTGATGGTTGAGTACGCCACTTATGGCATGGATTCGAATATGTTTGTGTCGAAATATGAATTGTTCCTGCCTAATAAGGAAGAACTGCGAAATTTGGTACGTATTATTCTGGTAGAGAAATAGACAATACATGATTATCGTAGAGTCGAAACGGAAGAAGCGTGCCACTATATTGAAGAAATATCTGGATACTTTTCTCCTGTTTGAATAAAATTGATTATCTTTGCGCTAAAATTATAATATGATGAAAAAGGCAAGATTAATGGCGTTTGTGGCTTTGGCAGTGTGCTCACTTCACTGCAACGCCCAGATTGATGAAACGACTCGTGAAGGCATGGCACGCATGTCGTGCACCAGTATCATGGTGGGAAAGAATGCTTCGGCAGATGGTTCGGTGATAACTTCGCATACCTGCGATTCATGGTATCGCACATGGATGCGGATGGTGCCTGCCAAGGATTATGCCAAGGACACGCTAACGGCGGTTTATGAGGGCAGGATGCACACGCAGGCGCCGCTCGACAGTACGAAAATGTATCGCAGAGGAGTGATTCCGCAGGCACGTCACACTTACCGTTTCCTGGACACGGCCTATCCCTGTCTGAACGAAAAACAATTGGGAATCGGCGAAACAACGATTTCGGGCAGAGACACCTTGAAGAACAAGAAGGGCATGTTTATGATTGAGGAACTGGCACGCATAGCCTTGGAACGTTGTGCCACGGCTCGCGAGGCCATCACCTTGATGGGTGAACTGGTGAAGACGTATGGCTATGGAGACAGTGGCGAGTGCCTGACCATTGCCGACAAGAACGAGGTGTGGATATTTGAGATCTTCGGAGAGGGACCGAAGAAGATCGGCGGCGTGTGGGCGGCAGTCAGGATTCCTGACGACGAAATAGCCGTTTCTGCCAATATCTGCCGTATCTCGAAACTGGACCTGAACGATAAGGACCATTATATGGCATCAGACAATGTGTTTGATGTGGCCCGAAAACTGAAACTCTGGGACGGCAAGGAAGAGTTCTGTTTTTGGAAGGCATACAGCGGCGGCAATTATTACAAAGAGGTAAAGAACTACAGTGTGCGCGAATTCTTTATCATGAACGCGTTGGCTCCGTCGAAGCATCTGAGCGATCAGGTGGAAAACCTGCCGCTGAGCATAAAGCCAGACAAGAAGGTGAGCGTGGAAGATGTGATGCGTCTGTTGGGCAGTTATTACGAGGGCACAGACAAGAACCTGAGCAACCGGCACCAGATTCCGAATCCGAAGCGGAAGGATAAGAGCGGGAAAATCGTAGAGAATGAACCTGACAGCATCGTGTCGCCGTTCTCCAATCCGTGGATGCGTCCTGATGAAATCAACATGTATTATGCCATGGGCGACTCCGTGATGAAGAACATCCGCACTGTGAGCGTTCCCTGGTGTGCCTATAGCACGGTTATCCAGTTGCGTTCATGGCTGCCTGATGAAGTAGGAGGCGTGGCTTGGGTGGCATTAGACAATCCGGGCGAGAGTCCTCGATTCCCTATTTTCTGCGGGAACACCAAACTCCCCAAGATGCTTGAGACATGCGGGCAGCACGTAGATCGTGATGATGCGGCCCTGTGGCATTATCGCAAAGCAAACCGTCTTGCCACCGTTAGATGGGGAACATACCGAAAGACGCTGGAACCCTTGAGAGATTATTTCATCGAGAAAGGGCAGCGCGAACTGCCGTTTGTGGAGCAGAGTTGGAACCAGTTGCAGAAAGAGAATCCCAAGAAGGCTACGAAGATGTTGAACGGGTATACGGCTGATTTCTTTGGAGCCACAATAGCGCGCTGGGACGAAATGGCAAGAACCCTTTGGCGGCAGACCTGGACGGGATTCTGATGCTGCAAGAGACAGGCTCTCGTCGTGTGAGAGCCTGTGAAGGGCTTGATGAGGAAAGGCCATAAAAGAACCTCGCGGATTCTACGAGTTATTCGTTGATTCCGCGAGGTTCTTTTTATGCTGTAATTGTCTTTTCTTGGACAGTGGAATGTGTTATTCCTCGGTGTTCTCAGCATCGATAGCCTTGATCTTCTGTCTTACCAATTCGCAGTCGTCCTTCAACTTCTGTACCTTGCGGTTCATCTCGTCGATGAGGCTGTTGCCTTTCTTGCTGGCTGCATTGAGGAAGCCCAGGTTGTTCTCGTAAGTCTGAATCTCCTGCTTCATGCTCTCATAGCGACGCATCAGGCGTGAACGCTCGTTGTCAAGGGCATCGCTGCCGCGCTCTGCCATGTTCTTGATGCTGCTCTTGAAATTGTTCAGTCGGCGGCGCGCTGTTGAGATGTTGAGTTCTTTATACAGTTTGTCGAGAACCTCGTGGTATTCCTTGTAGACCTTGTCTTTTTCCTTGAACGGAACATGTCCCACTGCCTGGTATTGCTCAATCAGATCCTGTACTTTCTCTTGGATGTTTTCCTCGGCATTCTCTGACAGAGCCTTCAGTTCGGCAATGATGCTGCGCTTCTTTTCCAGATTCTCGCGCTCGACACCGCGCGTTCCTGCGTTGGCGGCATTGCGTGCCTCGAAGAATTTGTTGCAGGCACCCAGAAAATCGTTCCACAATTGGTCGCCTAATTTCTTGGGAACCATGCCGATGGTCTTCCATTCCTTCTGCAGGGCAATTAGTTTGTCGCTTGTAGACTTCCATTCTGTGCTGTCTTGCAGGGCTTGAGCCTGTTCAACGAGTGCTTTCTTCTTCTCTGCATTCTCGGCAAACTTCTGCTTCAACTGCTTGAAATACTCAGTTTTGCGGGCAAAGAACTCATCGCAGGCCGCACGGAAGCGCTCGAAAATCTTTACGTTCATCTTCTGGGGAGCGAAACCGATGGTCTTCCATTCTGCCTGTATGGCAATGATTTCCTTTGTGAACTTCTCCCAGTCGCCGGCACCCTTTGGCTCGCGCTTGGCAATCTCCTCTACTTTCTCACAGAGTTCGGTCTTGCGAACCAGGTTGTCCTCTTCCTTTGAACGGAGTTCGTCAAAGTGCTGCTGGTGCTTCTTGTTGATGACCGTGGAGGCTGCCTTGAATCGAGTCCATACTTCCTCGCGCAAGTCTTTCGACACAGGACCTGTTTCACGGAATTCCTGATGCAGTTTCTGTAACTGGTGGAAAGCACTGATCACATCGGTTTCCTCTGCCAGTTTTTCTGCTGCTTCGCACAAACGGGTCTTGATTTCAAGGTTTTTGCGGAAGTCATATTCGCGTGCCTCGCTGTTCAGTTTCAGCAAATCGTAGTATTGCTCTACGTACAACTGGTAGTTTCTCCACAGTTCGTTTGCCTTTTCTGGCGGCACGAGTTTGATTTCTTTCCATTCCTGCTGCAACTTCTTGAATTCCTGGAAATTCTTGTTGGCTTCTTCAGGAGAAACAGCCATGTTCTTGATTTGCTCGATAATCTCGAGTTTGCGTTTCAGGTTTTCTTGCTTTTCAGCCTCCTGCTCCAAGAACAACTTGGCACGTTTTTCTTTGATGAGACTCATTTCTGCCTTGAAAACGTTCTCGTCTTCATCAGGAAGTATTTGGTATTTCTCTGCTTCGCCACCGTTGTCAAGGTAGGCTTTCAGGTCGGCTTCGCGCTCGGCAAAATGCAGTTTATAGAATACTGTTTTCAACATGTCAACCTCTTCTTTCGAGGGGGCTTCGTCTCCGTGGGCCAGTTCTTTGATACGCTCAATCACCTCTGCCTTTGTCTTGTAGACTTTCGGCTCCTCAGCGACTGGTGCTTGTGGCTCCTCTGCATCGGGCGTTTGCGACTCCTCGGCGGGTTCCTCGGTGACTGGTGCCTGCGGTTCCTCAACGGGGGGCTGTGGCTCCTCGGCAACGGGCTCGTTTACAACAGTTTCTTCTACATTCTTTACTTCTGACTGTTCCTCATTCAAGAGGACGTTTTCTTGAGAGTCCATCATTTTAATGATTTTTAAGTTCGTAATTCAAGGTAAACTCCAAACCACATCCTGCCCTTTCCCCTTTTCAAGAGGGTGAGCAGAATATAGTATTATAGGGTGCAAACTTAATAAAATAAAATGAAAAATCCTAATAAATTGGAAAAATTTTTCAAAAAATCTGTCAAATAAGCCGTTTGTATTTCAAAAACAGCCAAGTGAGCACACTTCCGCCTATGGAGATGACCAGTGCGATGATGAATCCCATTTTGCTGTGCTCCATGCCGTTTACCAGGTTCATGCCGAACAATCCGGCCACGAGTGTGGGGAACATCATGAGGATGGTAACCACGGTGAGTGTGCGCATCACGTTGTTCATGTTGTTGTTGATGATGCTCTGGTAGGTGTCCATGGTGGACTCGAGAATGTTGGAATAGATGCTTGTTGTTTCTTTTGCCTGTGTCATCTCGATGTTCACATCTTCAATGAGGTCGGCATCCAGTTCGTCTACCTGCAGTTTGAACTTCAGTTTCTGCAGCAGGTTCTCGTTGCCTCGAATAGATGTGTTGAAATAGGTGAGCGAGTCTTGCAGTCGGCTCAGTCCGATGAGGCTTTCGTTATCCACGTTGTGGTCGAGGTTGCGTTTGGCTTTTTCGATGAGCGTGTTGATCTGCTTCAGCCGTTTCAGATACCACACGGCAGAAGAAAGGAACAGTCGGAAAATCATATCCACATAGTCGGTGAATCCAACGCCGCGCTTTTGCTGGAAACTAACGAAGTCGATCATCATGTTGGTTTCGAAATTACACACGGTGATGGTCACGTCGCGTTTGTGGATAATACCCAGCGGCACGGTGGTATACGGCGTCCTTGAGCGTATTTCCTTGACATAGGGTATGCGCAGG
>DGWC01000067.1:6259-31568 GCA_002395135.1 Prevotella sp. UBA4268
TGATGAGCATCCATCCGTCATCGTATTCATAGCGGGCGCGCTCATCGGTATCGCTGATGTCGGGCAGGAAATAATCGGGCACGTGATAAGTCTCTTCCAGCATGCGCTGGTCTTCTTCTGTTGGACACGTCACCTGTATCCAACAGTTCGGCTCCCATTCTGGGATTGTCTTCAAGCCGTTGCTTGTATTCCAGTATGTTCTCATTTTGCTAATCCTTTACTCTTTTACTCGCCCCCTTGCGTCTGGGGTTGAGCGGGTTCTACAACTGTGGCAAAGGATTAGCCCAGCGGAAAGGTAACCCTCAGCCCAAATTATTCTCGAAACTGTCCGCCGGATAATCGTCCATATTGGTATTTATTAGTTAGTAAAAAGCCTTCCGCCGTGGGCAGATGGCGCATTATCGCGTGCAAAGGTACAAATTATATTGAAAAACGAAGAATGATGAACGAAGATTTTTTCAGTTTTTAAGAAAACTTTCGTTGAAAGTAGCCTTGAATAGATTTTCATTCTGCTATCTCTGTGCATATCTCTACCTAATATACCGTCTAAACTGTTCTACATCAAAAAAAACATTGTAAAAATAATACAAAATATTTGGCTGCTCGGAAAAAGTTTGTATCTTTGCACCCGTGAAGCCATAGAATCACGGCTTGCACATCTGAATATGAGAGAATTAACACTGATGATAACAGGTCTTTGTTGTTGCGCTAATTGTTTGATTAGCGGATGTCAGTGTTTGCTCATGTTCTAAACGGACAACGAGATAGCATCGTCACAGAATAACAGCAAAAGGCTCCGCTAATCCATATGCGATTGGCGGAGCCTGAAGTTTTGTTGCCGATGCTTGCATTCACTGGTCGCATACAAACATCCACAATTATTTATTCATTTATCATTATGATTTACAAAAGTCTTACAGCGTTAATCGGGCAGAGCCCGTTGTTGAGTGTCAAAGAACAAGAAGGTCAACTGGCCCGCGTGGTGGTGAAGTTGGAGTATTTCAACCCTGGTGGCAGTGTGAAGGATCGCATCGCTTTGGCGATGATAGAGGATGCAGAGCAAAGCGGGCGGCTAAACCCCGGAGCCACCATTATTGAGCCTACAAGCGGAAACACCGGCGTTGGTCTGTCGTGGGTGGGAGCCAGCCGCGGCTACAAGGTTGTGCTTACCATGCCCGACACCATGAGTCAGGTACGACGCAACCTGCTGAAAGCCTATGGGGCAGAACTGGTGCTCACCCCCGGAGCCGAGGGAATGAAGGGAGCCATTGCCAAGGCTGAGGAGTTGCATCGCGACACCGAGGGCAGCATCATCCTCGGCCAATTTGTCAATCCCGCCAACCCCGCCGTACATGAGCGCACCACGGGAGAGGAAATATGGCGCGACACCGAGGGAGAGGTTGATATCTTCGTTGCTGGAGTGGGAACAGGCGGCACCGTCAGTGGTAGCGGCCGCACACTGAAACGTCATAATCCGTCGGTGCGTGTGGTAGCAGTAGAGCCTGAATCGTCGGCCGTTCTGAGCACTGGAATGCCCGGCAAGCACAAGATTCAAGGCATTGGGCCGGGCTTTGTTCCGCAAACCTACAGTGCCGAAGTGGTAGATGCCGTGCTTACCGTGAGCGATGATGAAGCCCGCGCCCATGCCCGCCTGTTGGCGCATAGCGAAGGACTCCTGGTGGGAATCTCCTCAGGGGCATCCTATGCTGCTGCATTGCGACTGGCCCGCCAGCCCGAAAACGCCGGCAAAACCATCGTGGCCTTGCTGCCTGACACGGGTGAGCGCTATCTGTCAACGGGGCTGTTCGATTGAACAGCACCCTTTTCTCCGTTTTGAAAACATCACATCATTCTATAAAAGAGAGTAACGTATGAATAACATTTCCATTGGTGGCCGACCCTCGGTCATCTTCACTTCGCTCAGCCCCATTCCCGAATCACCCCTGCCGTCGCCCGCCCGTGCAGCCGAACTGCTACAACAGATCAGGGATGTCGTAGTGCCGCTTCAAGAACACCAGTCAGACGAAGAAACACTTCTTAACGATATCTTCCAGCGGGTGACTGAAATGGTGGCAGACCGCAACGTGGCCCAGCGTTTTATAGAAGAACTGCCCGAAATCATCCGTTTGGTGCGAACAGATATCGAGGCAATTGCCGAGAACGATCCTGCGGCAACGTCGGTATGCGAAGTGGCGCTTTGCTATCCGGCAACCACCGCCATGATTCACTATCGCACAGCCCACGTCCTCCACCAACTCGGTCAACCGCTGCTTGCCCGCATCATCACCGAACAGGCCCATTCGCAAACGGGCATCGACATCCATCCGGCGACAACCATCGGCGAGGCTTTCGCCATCGACCACGGAACAGGTGTCGTCATCGGTTCCACGGCGATTGTAGGCAGCCATGTCACCATTTATCAGGGAGTTACCCTCGGGGCGCGCCACTTCACCCGCGGCTCTGATGGGCGGCCTGCCGGCATGCCCCGCCACCCCATAGTGGAAGATTACGTGACCATTTATTCCAACACGTCGGTGTTAGGTCGTGTTCACATCGGCAGCCACGCCATCATCGGCGGTAACCTCTGGATAACGCGCGACATTCCACCCCGCGCCATCGTCAGGCAGCAGCCCCCGCAACAGCATCCGGGCTTTACCGATGGTGCCGGAATCTGAGTGTTCAAAAGAAAAAGGCTGGGAAACAGATGCTTCCCAGCCTTCGGTATGCGTGATTATTTCACGGGAATGTCTTCAAGTGTCTTCTTGAGCAATGCCCAGAACGGTTCAACGGTTGCCCAAAGGGCGCGCTCTGTGGTAGTGTGCGGCGACTTCATGGTGGGGCCGAATGACACTACGTCGAGGTTGGGGTACTTACCGAGGATAATCGAGCACTCCAGTCCGGCATGGTCCACCTGAATGATGCCGTCTTCTCCGAACAATTCCTTATACTCTTTCAGGAGCAGGTGTAGAATTTCACTGTCTGGATTCGGATCCCAACCGCCATAACTGCCAGCGGTCTCCACTTTCATGCCAGCCATGTTGAAGCAACTCTGCAGCATGTTCACGATATAGTCTTTCATGTCTTCGCGGCTTGAGCGGGCGAGAATCTTCAGGGAAGCCTTGCCGCCTTCGATGTCGATGATGGCGAGATTAGAACTGGTTTCCACCACGTTGGGATAGGATGGAATCATGCGCACCACGTCGTTATGGCAGGCATAGATGGCATTCACCAGGTTATCTTGAATCTCCACTGGAACCTCTGTCTTCGGCGTTTCCACGTCTTCGGCAAAGAATTCGATGCCCTCTTCAATATGCTTATATTCGTCAACGAAGTCTTCTTTCCATTCGGCCACCAGTTCTTTCAGTGCAGCCAGGTTCTCCTTGGGAAGGGTGAGCACCACTTCGGCCTTGAATGGGATGGCGTTGCGCATGTTGCCGCCCTGCCAGCAGGCCAGGCGTGCCTCGCAATTCTCAATGGCTTCGCGCACGAAACGCACCATCATCTTATTGGCATTGCCACGGCCTTCGTGTATTTCCAGGCCGGAGTGGCCGCCGCGTAAGCCTTTCAGCGTTACTTTTACTGCTGTATCCTCAGCATCGGTCTCCACCTCTTTGTATTCGAGTGTAGCGGTGATGTCGATACCGCCGGCAGAACCAATCACGAATTTTCCCCAAGTCTCTGAGTCGAGGTTCAGCAGGATGTCGCCTTTCAGTTCACCGGCAGGCAGAGCGTTGGCACCGAACATGCCTGTTTCCTCATCGGCAGTAATCAATGCCTCCACCGGTCCGTGCTTCAGGGTTTTGTCTTCCATCACGGCCATGATGGCAGCCACGCCGAGTCCATTGTCGGCACCGAGCGTTGTTCCCTTGGCCTTCACCCATTCACCGTCAATCCACGGCTCAATGGGATCGGTTTCAAAGTTGTGTGTGCTTTCAGGAGTCTTTTGGGGCACCATGTCCATGTGCGCCTGCAGAATAACACCTTTGTGGTTTTCCATGCCCGGTGATGCCGGCTTGCGCATCACGATGTTGTCAGCAGGGTCTTTGAAAGCCTCTACGCCTGCATTCTTTGCGAACTCAAGCAGGAACTGCTGTACTTTTTCGAGATGTCCGCTTGGGCGTGGAACTTGTGTCAGTGCATAGAAATTCTTCCAGATGCACTCTGGTTTCAGATTTTTAATTTCACTCATGGTTTTGTTGTTTTAAAGGTTTATAGTATTTGTTTTTATTAGTAAATGCCAATGAAATCCATGCATACACGCCTAAGGCTATCACCAGCATGGTTTGTATGGTGTGCACGATGAGTACGAAATAGAGTGCCTGCTCGTCGGCAACGCCATAGAGAATGAGCATGGTCTTCACAGCGAAATGCCACGGACCGGCTCCGTTGGGTGTGGGAACGATGACGGCGATGCTGCCCACCACGAATGTTACCAATGCACATGACAGCCCCAGATGGCTGGTGAAGTCGAAACAGAAGAACGTGAGGTAGTAGTGCAGGAAGTAACTCACCCAGATGCCCAGTGTGAGCACAACGAAGAGTGGGATGTTGCGTACGTCTTTCAGCGACAGCACGCCTTGCCAGATTCCGTTCAGCGTTGCCTTTACCTTATTATATATAGATAGGCGCTTCAGCAAAACATGCGCCAACCAGAGTACAGCAGCGCCGCAGATGGCGGTTACCAGATAGCCAGCCCATGAAAACTGGTGGAGCAGACTGTCCATGCTTGTGCCGGTCTTCTCAAAGAATGTGCCGAAGACGCTCATCTGGAACAGCAGTGTGCATCCCGTGACGAGCATCACCAACAGAGTGTCAATGGCTCTTTCCGTGACTACCGTTCCCAATGCTTTCGAGAATGAAACACCATCGTAGCGATTAAGCACCCCGCAACGTGCAAACTCCCCGATGCGGGGAATCACAAGACTTACTGCATAGGAAACAAAAATGGAATGCACGCAGGTTGACAAGCGCGGATGCTCGTTAACAGGCTCCAGTGTCTGCCTCCATCGCCAGCCACGGCACAACTGCGCCAGGATGCCGAATGGAAACGACAACAGCATCCACCACCAGTTCATTTCATACAGCAGCACATGCTTGATGCGGCTGAAATCAAACCCGCGGTACATCCAAAAGAGTATGGCCCCGCCCAACAGGAGCGGCAGTAATATCTTCAGAACGTTGCCAATGTTCTTTTTCGTTTCCATGTAGATGCAAAGGTACACCTTTTTTCAGATATAGAATCAGAATTAACAAATTTTGTTGAATTCCTTTGATGGGTGGTTGGCGAATGTGAGGGATTCTGACCATTGCTCTTTTATTCTAACAATCACTTTTTTTAGATTCTTTGTCCCCACTTTTTTGAAGACAGTCGTATCACTTATATAAACAATTCCATAAATATGAATATCAACGAGATTATTTACCATAAAATTGCCGGTCTGATTACTGCCGACGAAGAAAAGGTATTGGAGCAGTGGCTCAACGATTCACCATCGCACAGGCAAAAGTATGAGCAGTTGTTGAATGCTCCAGACTTTTCTACCTATTATTTTATTTACCGTCATTTGGACGTTGAGCGTGCGTGGGAGAACCTTATAGGAAATGAGTCGTTGGATGATAATGAAGAGACAGACAAGATACACAAGGAATCTCGTTTCACACTTCTTCGTGTCCTGAAATATGCTGCTGCAGTCCTTTTTCTCATCGTGGCAGGAGTGGGCTATTGGTATTCTCAATATACTAAGGTGACGCCTCCTGAAATATCAGAATCAGTGCAAATAGCCATGCGACAGAGTGCGCAGAGCGGGAAAACTGATGCTGTGATTGAGGAAGTCTTGGATTTGAGTGCCAAGAACTCAGTAGGAAGAAACGAGAATCAAGAAAAAAAAGATGACCGGCGAGTTTTGAATGAAGCAGGCAGAGATGAGAGTTCCGCCCCAAGCCTTTCACCTTCCACCTTCTCCAAAGAGCAGTTGCTGGCCGCGCGTCGCATCACCACCCACCACGACAAAGAGTTCTGGCTTACGCTGGACGATGGCACGCTGGTACACCTTAATTATAATACGCACTTGATTTATCCTGAAAAGTTCGGCCGTAGCGACCGCAATGTGGTTCTTGACGGTGAGGCCTACTTTATGGTGGCCCGCGACAAGAGCCGTCCTTTTATCGTGCATACCCCAAATGGGGATGTAAAGGTGTACGGCACCGAGTTCAACGTGAACACCAACCATTTCACTTCTGTTGTCCTTGTGAAGGGATCCGTGTCGGTTACTCCTGTCGGAGGCAAGGAAATCATGCTGAAGCCCGGGCAGCAGTGTGAACTGTCGTCAGAGAAATTGCAGTTGACCACCGTTGACGTGGAACCCTATATTGCTTGGAACACCGGCGATTTCATTTTCCACGACTGGACACTTAGGCAGATCATGAGCGTGCTGGCCAAATGGTACAACGTGACAGTGGAATTCTCATCTGATGATATTGCCAAGCAGAAATTCTATGGCAGTTTCAGCCGTTACGACAATATACAGTCAACGATGGAAACCATAGAAGCGGTAACGGGATATACCATCAAACTTAATAATAACAAAATCATCATTAAAAAGTAAGTCTATGAAAGAACAAAGACGACAACCAAGTTTCCGTGTTGTTCTTCTTGCAGTGTTCGGTTTCTTGCTTCCTGCGCTTGCCTATGCAGCAGGTCCCGCCGACACGAAGATGAGCATCAACGTGAAATCTTTGCCTGTTGAGCAAGTGCTTGACGAGATTCATCGAAAAGCCAAACTTGATTTCTTCTATGATGCGGGGCTGGCCAAGAACTGGCCCAAAGTAACCCTCCGCATGACCAACAAGTCAGCAGAAGAGGTCATTGATCAGGTAACAGCCCTTATCGGTTGCACTTACACCATCAAGGGAAACATCGTTACCATCACTCAGCAAAAGATGAGCGGTAAGGAGCGCACCATTAAGGGATATGTGCGCGACGAGAGCGGCGAACCCATCATCGGAGCGCCCATCTGCATCGGCGAGACGCGCGTCTGTACCGTTACCGATGCCGAGGGATTCTACACATTCAAGATTCCCGTAGAGAAAACCACGCTGAAGTATTCCTATGTAGGACTTTCTCCCGAATACGTTCAGATAGCACAAGGCAATGCCGATGTTACGCGCGACGTGGTGATGCGCTCTGACAACCAACTGGGCGAAGTGGTGGTAACGGGTATCTTCAGCAAGGCAAAAGAGAGTTATACTGGTGCCGTAAGCCAGATTACACAAGAACAAATAGAACTCAATCGCGGCCAGAACCTATTGCAGACATTGAAGAACATCGATGCCAGCATCAACTTTGCCATTGACAATATCAACGGTTCAAACCCCAACAACCTGCCACAACTGAACATCCGAGGAAGTGCCTCGCTGCCCACCAATGTGCAGGAATTCAACGAGGGTGTCCAGAACTCCACCAACACGCCGCTCATCATCATGGACGGTTTTGAAATCTCACTCACCAAGTTGATGGACTACAACGACGATGAAATAGAGAGCATCAACATTCTGAAAGATGCCGCAGCCACGGCTATTTATGGTTCTCGCGGTGCCAATGGCGTTATTGTGGTGATTACTAAGCGCCCCACGGCCGGACAGTTAAAGACCAACATCGAGGTTGGAACAACCATCGAAATGCCAGACCTCAGTTCTTATCACCTGCTGAATGCTGCCGACAAACTTCAGTTGGAGTTTGATGCCGGAATCTATAATGACAGCAGCAGACCTCTTGTGCAACAGAATCTGCGCAAAAGATATTACGACAAACTGCATAATGTACTCGACGGCATAGACACCGACTGGCTCGCTAAACCTGTACGCATGGGTGTCGGACAGAACTACAAGGCACGCTTCGAGGGCGGTAACGAAGAATTTCGCTGGGGCGCTTCTCTTTCTTACAACAATACAGAAGGAGCCATGAAAGGATCAAAGCGCCAAACGTTCAACGGCGGTATCACCTTGATGTATTCCATCAAGAACCTCACCTTCCGCAACTACACCTCTATCGGCATCAACAAAGGCCGCGAAAGCAAGTATGGAACATTCAGCAAATATGCTGCCATGTTGCCTTACTATTCTCCATACAATGAGAACGGACGGCTTGTCAGGAATTTCTCTGCACAAGGAGATTCAGACATACAGAATCCCCTCTATGATGCCTCACTCAACATTATCAACGAGAACGGCTATAAGGAAATTGACAACAATTTCTCCATTGACTGGAACATACTTCCCGTATTGCGCCTTCGCGGTCAGTTCGGTATTTCTTCTACAGACAACACTAGCGACTATTTCCTTCCTTCTGAGCACTCCACGTTCTATAACGACAGTCAGTATTCCACCGATGAGGGATATCTGCGCCGTGGTTCATATACCTATGGAACAGGGCGCAACAACAACCTCAATGCCAGTGCCACACTGGCATATAACAACACGTTTGCAGACAAACACCAGTTGTATGCCGGTTTAAACTATGAGGTGGCCACATACGACACATACAATTACAACTTCAAGGCAGAGGGCTTCTCAAGCGAAGACATCACCAGTATTACATCAGGACGCAGTTATGCACAGAACAGTTCGCCATACGGAAGCAAGTCGAAGTCACGCCGATTAGGCTTGACCTCTAACATCAACTACACTTACGATAATCGTTATTATGTTGACTTTTCATATCGTATTGACGGAAGTTCTGCCTACGGAAGCGACAAGAAGTGGGCACCATTCTGGAGTGCAGGAATCGGTTGGAACTTGCACAATGAGAAATGGCTCTTCAAAAACAACGACGTGGTGAACAGGTTGAAACTGCGCGCTTCATACGGTGAGACAGGTTCACAGTTGTCAAGCACATCGGGAGCCGTTACCAGTTATAGTTATATCACCACGCAGAAATACCTCAATTGGACGGGTGCCATAGTGAACGGACTGGGAAACAGCAACCTCACATGGCAGAAGACGAAGGAATTCAACGTGGGTCTGGAATTTGGCCTGTGGGACGACAGAATTAAAGGAACGTTGGATGTTTATTCCAAGAACACCAGCAATCTGCTTTCCTATATGAACCTGCCCCTGTCAGTAGGATTCTCACAATATCTTGCTAATGTGGGAGAAGTGAAGAACAATGGTTTCGAGGCATCTCTTGCAGCATATATCATCCGAGACCGCGAACATCATTTCAACTGGATTATTAGCGGGCAACTGGTTTACGACAAGAACGAGATTTCAAAACTTTCAGATGCCGTGAAAATTCAGAACGAGGAGTATCTGAAACAGAATGTGGACGTAAG
Organism: Prevotella sp. UBA4268; assembly: GCA_002395135.1. Classification (GTDB taxonomy): domain Bacteria; phylum Bacteroidota; class Bacteroidia; order Bacteroidales; family Bacteroidaceae; genus Prevotella. The sequence continues at coordinate 15,589 of DGWC01000067.1, forward strand.
TACCCTGTTTTTTGAAGGTCGTCCTCAGAATTCCATCTATGCCGTGCAGTCGCTGGGCATTGATCCCAGTACGGGTAACGAGATCTTTATCGACCGTGATGGCAACCAAACCACAACGTGGAATGCCGGCGACAAAGTGTTCCTGGGTTCAGCAGAACCCCTTTATCGTGGTAACTTGGGTTCCACGTTGATTTATAAGAAATTCACCCTGAACTTCTCATTCAGTTATCATTGGGGTGGCTATGCGTATAACTCCACACTGCGTGACCGCGTGGAAGTGCCCATCTCTACCATCCGCACACAAAATGTTGACGAGCGGGTGCTCAGCCAGCGTTGGTTCCAACCAGGAGACGTTACGTTCTTCAAGCGCTTGACCAACAACGAAGATGCCCATCATTCAACATCCCGCTATGTGATGAAAGACAATGTATTACAGTTGCAGACAGTAGGCTTGCAGTATCGTTGGGACACCGACTGGATTCGTAAAGCCATCCGTTGCAATGCCGTGATTTTTGCCGTGAACATGAACGATCTGCTCTACTTCTCAAGCATCAAACGTGAACGAGGAACCAGTTATCCATATGCACGTAACTTGCAGGCAAGCGTAAAACTTTCGTTTTAATTGAAAAACAGAAAAAATGAATAATATGAATAAGATATATATTAATAAGGTGAAACAGGCCGGAGTGAAAGCATTTATCATGCTGCTGGCCCCCTGTTCATTGCTCTTTGCATCTTGCAACGACTGGCTTGACGTGCGCAGCGAAACAGAAGCCAAGGAAGAGGACATGTTTACCAAGAAGGGCGGATTCAAAGATGCCCTGACTGGTATCTACCTCACCATGGGCGATCGTGCCATCTATGGTGAGAACCTCACCATGGGTGCAGTGGAAGAACTGGCAAACCTTTGGTATACGCCTGGCAACATCTACCCTGATGATCTCGGACTCTACTATTTTGAGCAGCACGACTATGAGAATATCAATGCCAAGGATCTTATTAAGGCCATTTACGGCAAACTATATAATGTGGCTGTGCAGACTAATTTGCTGCTGAAAAACCTCAATGAGCAGGGAAACAACATTGACGACAGCCAGTTGCGGAACGTCATCGAGGGAGAGGCATATGCCATCCGCGCATATGTGCATTTTGACCTGCTGCGACTTTTCGGTCAGTTGCCAAAGAGTGCCACAGTCAACGTGCGCTTGCCTTATTGTGAAACGGCAAGCATAAAAGAATATCCCGCCTACTACGCCTACAATGCCTTTGTTCAGAAGGTGGAACAAGATTTGAATCAGGCTGTGTCACTGCTGGAAAAGAGCGACCCGGTGATGGACTACAGTCTTTCTTATTACAACAATAACGAAGACATGGATTCTTACCTGATGTATCGCCGCTACCGTCTGAACTATTGGGCAGTGAAAGCATTGCAGGCACGCTTCTATATGTATACTGGCGATGCCACACGTGCCCATAGTTTAGCCATGGAGGTAATCAATGCAAAAGGAAGGACAGACGGCGAGAGCATCGTTTCGCTTTCAGGAATGACCGATTTGCAAAACAACTGCTTTGCCCTTCCGCATGAATGCTTGTTTGCCTTGAGCAAGTATGATCTGCTCGACTATACCCCCTCGCGCTATGTAGGAGGCGGCACTTCACGTGTATATGTTGATGGTAACCTCAGACCTCTTACGTTGGCCATTTCAGAGACAATGTTCAATGAACTTTTCGCAGGCGTAAATGTCGCTTCCGACAATCGCTACCTGTATGTATGGAACCGTAAGGCGGCTACCTCACAAAACAATCCATTCCCATGTATCAAAAAATACTGGTATGACACAAAAGACGACAATGTTAGCAGCCCAACTTTCAACAATCTTGTTATTCCGATGCTTCGCATGAGCGAACTGTATCTCATCGCGATAGAGACTACAACCGACCTTTCTGAAGCCAATTCTCTGTGGAACACATATCAGCGCAGCCACAACGTGTTGCTCACTGAAGATGCCTTTGCCTCAATCAGTGACGTGCAGCCAGTGGTGCAGGCAGAGTTCATGAGAGAACTGTTTGCTGAAGGCCAGATGTTCTACTACTATAAGAGTCATGGCAGTAGCCAGATGAAATGGCGTGTTCCCACAGTGAAAGAGAGTGAATACGTCCTGCCGTTGCCCGACACTGAGTTTGAATCAAAATAGTTGACCATTGATGAAGACAATCAATAATTTGACAACAACATGAAAAGACATTTTATCATACTCATGCTTCTCGCTGCCTGTTTCTTGGCTACGAGTTGCGAACAGGATCTTCCTGTATATGACTATCCTGACAATGAACTGAATTTCAGTCTTACGCTCAACAATGTGACAGGCATTGCCGAAGAGACCAGTTACTCATTCGTGTTTGCCGGCTCTAATGTGCAGAAAGACACCGTGTGGTTCACTGTCAACACGCAGGGATTCCTTTCTGACCAAGACCGTTCTTTTGAAATGCGGCAGGTAAGTGCTGGCGAAGGGCAGAAAGATGCCGTAGCCGGACAGCATTATGTGGCTTTCGATAGTGAGGAGATGAAGAAATTCCTCATTGTTCCAGCAGGAGCAAATACGGTAAAGGTGCCTGTACTGGTGCTGAAAGACCCTTCGCTGGAAACTGAAGACGTTAGGCTCTATTTTGAAATCAAGGAGAATGAGAACTTTAAACAGGGACTTCCTCCCTATCGCACGGCAAAACTCGTGATTTCAAACCAACTCTCGAAACCGACAAACTGGTCTTCAATGTATTTAGACTACTACTTTGATGCCTATGGTCCTGTGAAGCACCGCTTCATGATAGACAACACTGGGTTGGCATGGGACGAGGCTTTCATCAGTACACTCTCTGATTTCGGATACATCGCTTATTTGGCCACAAAACTCTATAAGGCTGTAGAGGCCGAGAACGCTGCCCGCGCTGCACGTGGAGAGGACATCCTGAAAGAGGCTGACGGCACTCCCGTTACTTTCAGTTTTGGTGCTTACTATGTTTAATTCAACGAAAACATTTAGACGACTGAATATATGAAAAAGATAAGTTTATTCTATTTGATGGCATTTCTGCCTCTGCTGCTGGGATCGTGTGACTATACCGACGACAGCGAACTGCCTAACGGTACGCTTCCCACCATTGAGATTTCCGGTTTTGCAGAAGACGGCTATAGCATTGTTTCCTACCAAAAGAATCATCTTAAGATTTCCCCGGTAATCAAAACCAACTATAGCGACAGCCAACTCTCTTACAATTGGTATCTTATTGACGACAATGCTTCAGACCTTGCATATTATGCTCGTCCGCAGAAAGATTACAGTTGGGAGTTAATCAGTAGCCAGAAAGATCTTGACTATGAGGTTAATCTCACTCCTGGAACCTACCATGTCTGTCTCGACGTGAAAGCCGAAAACGGGTACACGGCAAGTATCAATACCACGCTGAGGACCAGCACCAATTTCACAAATGGATACTACATTCTGAAGCAGACTGTAGACGGAAACACCGAGTTTGATGTGTTCCGACCGGATGACAACGAACTGATTTCCGACTTGTTTGCTGCCACCACAGGTTCTGCCATGACTGGTGCACCTGTAGCCCTAAGCATGGCATTCGACCATGGCTACATCGACGATGTCAGCAACCAACAGGCTGGCTCAAGCATCGTTACCTTCACAACCAACGACGGCTCCATACGCAGTTTACGTACAAGCGACCTGAAATGCGTGCTTGACAATAGCCGCCTTCTTTATGATGGGGCTTTAGGTGCCAATGAACAGCCATATCGCATCATCAATGGTATGTGGAGCAACATCTTCTTAACCAGCGAGGGTGTGCGAAGCCAGTACAGTTTTGCTATGCAGCCAGGACCTGGACTCTATGGTATTGCCGGTGGTGGCGGTGCCAGCAAGTTTGTGGTTTTCGACAAGTGGATGTATTATAGCGATGTTAATGCCATCTGCTGGAACGAAAAGACCCATTCCATTTTCTTTGTTGACTATAACGGCGGATCTAATCCGATAGATGACATGCCTGTACAGGTGAACAACCTCACTGGGTGGGACTGCATAGCCTGCGGTTGGAGCAATTCTGGAGGAGGGGCTGTATTCCTTTTGCAGAATGCATCCGGTGAACGGCAAATCATTAAACTGGCTTCCATGGGATACTCTGGTATCATGGGATCAGAAGCCGTTCTTCTCAAGAGCGACAGCCATCTCGCTAAAGGCAATGTGTTTACAGTGAGTTTCAACTCATCTTCGTTCATATACACCATTGACAACAATCATATCTACGGCTACGACATCAACACCGGCGAAGAGCAGGCTATTAACGCTCAGGGAATAGGCAGCGAAACCATCACTTACATCTCTGACAAATGGATTGGATCGGCAGACACCGACTACTTCGTGGTGGGAACACAGAGCGGCAACGAGTATACCTTGCGGTTCTATAATCAACTGGGCGGAAAACCCGACGGTGCTCCTGTGTATACAATTAAGGGGACAGGACGTGTGGTGAGCATGATGTACACCTCCACCGTCAGTGCAAGCAGAGCCGTTCAAGACTAACCTATTAATGAAAAATAGTTTTATTGAAATGAAAAAGACAATTCTTACCATCCTGGCAGCCGTGGCCGTATGCATGACTACGGCTGCACAGGGAATTAACTTCGCAGAAGGGAAATCCTTCGCAGAAGTGAAGGCTCAGGCCAAGGCCGAGGGCAAACTGATATTCGTTGACTGCTATACCTCTTGGTGCGGTCCCTGCAAGATGATGGCTACAAGGGAGTTCGTCAAGAAAGAGGCAGGCGACTACTTCAACGACAAGTTCGTGAACTTCAAGATCGACATGGAGAAGGGCGAAGGCCCCGAACTGGGCAAACAATACGACGTGAATGCCTATCCCACCTTCCTGATACTTGAGTCCGATGGTCAGTTGCGCGGCCGATGCGTGGGCGCAGCCCAAATTACTGAGTTCATCAAGCGCGTCGAAGGCGTGCTCAGCAATGAGAAGGGGCTGACATGGTATCAGAAAAAGTTTGCCGAGGGCGAGCGTGGCGAGAGTTTCCTGATGGATTATGTGAAACTGCTCAATGAAAACTATATGCGCGGCGAACTGAAAAACGTGGCTACCACACTGCTCAGCGGAAAGAGCGGCCAGCAGATAGCATCCGACAAAGGGCTCTATTCGGCCTTTGCCCAGGGCGGTTTCTCTCCCGACGATGAAGTGTTCCTTGCTGTATACAAGCAACTTCCCACCGTGAAGGCCACACAGGGAGAAAAGGCTGTCACCGCACTCAATGCTACATGGAGCCAGTATGCTTTGCGATGCATGCAATTTGATGGTAAACAGTATAAAGGCTTCGACGAGGCTGCCTTCAACGCCTACAAGCAGAAGATGGCCGACTACGGCGTGAGCAACATTGACGACATCGTGAAATCCACCTTGCGTTCCAAGGCAAGATATGCCAAAGACTATCCTGCCATCCTTCAGGGCATCGCCGATGACATGAAAGGCGGTGAAAAAATCGAAGACTACACTATTGCCAACGACATGCAGACGCTCGTCAGCGAATACGGCACCAACAAAAAGGCCATGAAGAGTGTTGCCAAATATGCCAGACAGCGCGTTGCCGCACTGCAAAAAGTGGACACCAGCAAAGAGCGAGAGTTCGAGTATGAAGGCAAGAAATACACCATGACGGCCTATCTCATCAGCCTTTATCAAGACATCATTGACAAAACATCAAAGAAATAACATTATCAATATACATAATTAGTATACATGTCAAAATGAAAAGACAGATTGTTTTAGCATGCTTGGCTATGGCTTTCTTTACGGTTCAGGCACAGACCAATTTCCGCGAAATCTCATTCGACCAGGCAGTGGCTGCCGCTAAGTCGGAAGGAAAACTGGTGTTTATCGACGTGATGACATCATGGTGCGGCCCATGCAAGATGATGGCGCGCGACGTGTTCCCACAAAAGAAGGTGGGCGACTTTATGAACGAGAAGTTTGTCTGTCTCAAGATTGATGCAGAGAAGGGTGAGGGCGTGCAGATTGCAAAGACCTATAAGGTAACCGCCTATCCCACATTCCTCCTTCTGAACCACGATAAGAGCGAGGTGGCTCGCATGGTGGGTGGCAAACAGCCCGACGGCTTTATTGCAGAGATGGAGCGACTGCTCGATCCCAACTCCACTCCCGAGAAGATGAAGGAGCGCTATGATGGCGGCGAGCGCTCGGCCGACCTGATCAAGAAATATGCCGGTTATCTGACCGATAAGGCTTTCGACAGCCGCTCCGGCAGAGATGAGTTGTTGGCAGAGGCCCGAAAAGTGGTGGCCGACTATTATGCAGGATTGCCCGCTGCTGAGCGCCTGAATGCCGACAATATGTTCGTCTATAGGGAGTACACTCAGTCTACAGAGGATGAGGCTGCCCGGTTTATGATGGATAACATCAAGAAGTTCCCTGCTGATGTGAAAGAGGAAATCAACAAAATCGTTGGCAACCTCTTCCAGCGTGATGTCTATTCTGTGCTCTCGGGTTCGATGAAAGCCACGAGCGAGAGCATGGATGCCTTTAAGAAGAACATCAAGAAGATGGGACTGGGTAATGATGGCAGTTACGACAACTGTGTGAAACTGATGGAGGCGTATGCTGGCGACGGTGACCACTATCTGCAACTCTGCCGCTCGCTCTTTACAAAGATCAGTGAAACTGGTCAGGCCGGTCTTTTGGAAGGTCTTTCTGCGAAGTTCGGCAGTGGCGACGAGGCAACCAGGAAAAAGGCCTCTCGTTTTATCCGTGAGCAACTGCTTGACATGGATACGAACATGCTTTACACGGCTCTCATGAATATCATGGCCTTGGAGGGCAACAGACATTAAGAGGCATTGCCCGCATTACTTGGTTTTCCATCAAGACATTAAGAAGAGGATGTTTTCCCATCGGAGAGCATCCTCTTCTTCGTACATGCCTCGAATGTGATTTGTTCTCCGATAAAAAGAGTCTGAAGCGGGCAATGCTTAGCCAATCAGGGAGATCAGCACCACTGCCATTTCTGGGTTCATGTGCTTGCGCAGAACGCTCAGTCCGCGTGCTTTCTGGGTTCTCACCGTTTCGAAACTGACGTTCATTTCCTCTGCTATTTCGTGCAACTTCTTACCTTCCATCAGTTTGACGAATACGTCGCGCTGACGGGGAGGCAGTGCATCGACCAGTTCGAACAGGCGGCGATAGACTTCCTCGGTAAAGAACTCTTCTTCTCCGCTTGCGGTAATTGCGTAGCAGGAGGTACCGTCTTTTACTTTTGAAATGAAGGTTTGCTCCACATTGAGGTGTTTCAGATAGTCGAGAGCCTTGTTGCGTGCACTGGCATACAGGTATGAGCGCAGTTGTAGTTCGTCTCTGAATGTACGTTTCAGCCTGAGAATGTTGAGAAAGACTTCTTGCACGATGTCTTGAGCCGCGTTTTCGTCAGCGATTGCTTTCAAGACATAGACCACAAGAGCCCTGTAGTATCTGACATACTGGCTCTTGAACTCTTGTTCGCTCCAACTATGGCTTGCCTCTCTCATCAATGCGAAATGTCTGATAGAATGTTATTGCTTGCAAATGTACGAAAAAAAACGGAAACACGGGCGGTGGTGGCGGATATATTTTTGAAAATGGGGCGAAAGGTTTTGTTTATTTGGAAATTATGAATATCTTTGCATCGCTTTCGGGGAATTCCTGACACAAGCGTAGCAGAAGCACGGAGCGGAAAAATATGCCGTGCACAAAAATATAATGCAAAAAGAAAAGAGGGCAGCATGAAACAAGTAAGACCGAAGAAGAACTTAGGACAGCATTTCCTGACCGACCTGAACATTGCCAAGCGCATTGCCGACACGGTGGACGCGTGCCGCGACTTGCCGGTGCTGGAGGTGGGGCCAGGCATGGGCGTGATGACGCAATTCCTCGTGGAGAAGCCCAGACCGCTCAAGGTGGTGGAGATAGACCGCGAGAGTGTGGCATACCTGAACGCGCATTTCCCTAGTTTGCGCGAGAATATACTTGGCGAGGACTTCCTGCGTATGGACTTGAACAAGGTGTTCAACGGACAGCCCTTCGTGCTCACGGGCAATTATCCCTATGACATTTCTTCACAGATTTTTTTCAAGATGCTCGACAACAAGGATCTGATACCCTGCTGCACGGGCATGATTCAGCACGAGGTGGCGTTGCGCATGGCATCGCAGCCCGGCAGCAAGGCTTATGGCATCTTGTCGGTTTTAATCCAGGCTTGGTATCATGTTGACTATCTTTTCATGGTAGACGAGCATGTGTTCAATCCGCCGCCCAAGGTGAAAAGCGCCGTTATCCGCATGACACGCAATGATGTGACCGATTTGGGGTGCAACGAGGTGCTATTCAGGCGCGTAGTGAAAACCGTATTCAACCAGCGTCGCAAGATGCTGAGGGTGAGCCTGAGGCAGTTGTTCGGGCGTGAGAATATGCCCGAAGCGGCATTCTTTGAGCAGGAAATGATGACCATGCGCCCCGAGCAACTGAGCATAGGGCAGTTTGTGGAACTGACAAACCGGGTGGAGAGTCAACTGGCATAGATGACGGCACAGGCGGCTAAGGCCATGATGGTGAGCAGGAACATGGCGGCAATGCCCCATGGCTCGCGCCCCTCGCTAATGGTTTCAAATGGGGGCATCGCGCAGTGCTGGCCGAGACAGCGGTAACTCTTCTTATATATCTGGTATGCGAGGAGGGCCGAGGCAATTCCTAAAAGGGCTCCTATGAGGATGTCTGAGGGGAAGTGCACGCCCAGATAGAGGCGCGAATAGCAGGAACCGATGGCCCAGAGAAAGGCGCAGACGGTGACCACACGTTGGCGGAACAGGAGCAGGATGAATGTGGCAGCGGCAAAGCCGTTGCTGGAATGGTTAGACGGAAACCCGAACTGCCCGCCCCGATAGCCGCGGAAATAACTCAGCGACTCCATGATGGCGGGGTCGTGAGAAGGTCGCAGCCTGGCCACAAGGGGCTTGATGATGCTGGCCACGACGAAATCGCTGAGCATAAACATGATTGCTATCGACATGCACAGAAGGAGCGCGTTGCGCCATCCGCCTTTTCTGAGCATATAGAAGAAAACGACGACTGCTAAGGGAAGCCACGTGAGCCGGTCGGTGTACAGGCTCCAAAACAATCCATAAGCATCTGGACCGTTGAAATTGATGGCTGTCAGCAGGTGTCCGTCTATTTCTTTCAGCGTTTGGAGTAATGAGTCGTTTGTCATGTGATGCCTTTTTCGGGTTGCAAAGATAGTGATTTTTCAAGAAATAAAGGCTACCAAGGGCAAGAAAAAGTAAATATGTAATTGAAAATACAATGAGACTATGGAGAAAAGAGAAATCTATCGGCAGTTGCTGACACAGGTGGAGAGCCTTATTGAGGGTGAAACCAACCGCATTAGTGTGCTTGCCAACGTTACGGCAGCCGTCAAGGAGGCATTGGCGTTTTTCTGGGTGGGATTCTATCTGGTGGAAAACGACGAACTGGCATTGGGACCGTTTCAGGGGAGCGTGGCCTGCTATCACATCGGATATGGCAAGGGCGTGTGCGGCACAGCATGGGCTCGCCGTCAGACGGTGGTGGTGGAAGATGTGGAGGCGTTTCCAGGGCATATCGCATGCAGTTCGCTGAGCCGCTCAGAGATTGTGGTGCCGCTGTTCGACGGGAATGGCGAAGTGGCGGGCGTGCTGGATATCGACAGCACCGAACTGGCCACCTTCGACGAAGTGGACAAGGAATGGCTTGAGCGGTTGTGCGCCGTTGTCTCGCACAATCTGTATCGCCCATAGCGGGTATATGGCGCAAAAGAATGCCAAAGCGGTATTTTTTTGCGAAAATGTTTGCGGATTCGAAAAAATACACTAACTTTGTCAATCAGAAACTGAAAACCAAAAAGAATTGCAAACTTAAAACCTAATAATAACAAGGTATGATTGATGTAAAAGCAACATTAAAGGAAAGTGAAGAGAGAATGGAAATGGCGGCCATGTATCTGGAGGACAGCCTGAACCGAATACGTGCCGGACGTGCCAACGTGGCCATTCTCGACGGAGTGCGCGTGGACAGTTATGGCAGCAAGGTTCCACTGAACCAGGTGGCCAGCGTGAATTGCCCCGATGCCCGTACCATAGCCATCCGTCCGTGGGACAAGAAAGCCATCAAGGACATTGAGAAGGCCATTATGACCAGCGATGTGGGCATCACGCCGGAGAACAACGGCGAGGTGATTCGCCTGAACATCCCGCAGCCCACCGAGGAGCGTCGTCGCGAACTGACCAAGCAGTGCAACAAGATAGCCGAAAAGGCCAAGGTGGAGGTGCGCAACGTGCGCGGCGACATCAAGGAGAAACTGAAGAAGGCCATCAAGGACGGTCTGAGCGAGGACAACGAGAAGGATGCCGAACTGGAACTCCAGAAGATTCACGATAAGTTTATCAAGAAAATCGACGAACTGATTGAGGCGAAGAACAAGGAGATCATGACCGTTTAGTGCATGGTTTCTCGCTTTGGAGTCTTGACTTTTTAGTTCATCGTTTTTATCGTTCTTAGTTCATCGTTTCGTTGAAGGGCTTGGTTATAAAGAACACCGGTTCGTGGTACACCGTGCTGACCGATACCGGTGAGATTGTTGAATCGAAAATCAAAGGCAATTTCCGACTGAAGGGCATCCGCAGCACCAATCCGGTGGCTGTGGGTGACCGTGTCGTTATCATTACCAATCAGGAAGGAACGGCTTTCATCTCTTCCATTGAAGAGCGGCGCAACTATATCATCCGTAAATCGCCAAACCTTTCCAAGCAAAGTCATATCATTGCGGCCAACGTGGATCAGGCAGCATTGATTGTCACGGTGAACTATCCAGAGACAAATACCACCTTCATCGACCGCTTCCTTGCCAGTGCCGAGGCCTATCGCGTGCCGGTGATTCTGGTTTTCAACAAGACTGATTTGCTGAATGATGAAGAGCGCCATTATCAGGACATGATGATTTCGCTCTATGAAACCATCGGATACCAGTGTCTGGCAGTGTCAGCCTCCACGGGTGAGGGAATCGACCGATTGCTGCCGATGCTCAAAGGGAAGATCACGGTGTTCAGCGGCAATAGCGGAGTGGGGAAGAGCACTCTCTTGAACAAAATGGTGCCGGGCATCAACCTGCGCACATCGGAAATCAGCGACGCTCACAATATGGGCATGCACACCACCACCTTCTCTGAAATGGTGCCGCTTCGACCAACTTTGTCTGAACACCCCTCATCCACTTCCGACACATGGCTGATTGACACTCCGGGCATCAAGGGGTTCGGTTCATTCGATATGGAGCCCGAAGAGATTTGCGGCTACTTCAAGGAAATATTCCATTTTTCAAAAGACTGCCGATTCCGCAATTGTACCCATACCCACGAGCCGGGCTGTGCAGTGAGAAAAGCCCTGGAAGAACACTATATTGCCGAGAGCCGCTATCGTTCTTATCTCAGTATGTTGGAAGATAAGGAGGAAAGCAAATACCGTGAGGCCTTTTAGCCATCCGGTTGTTCGCTGAAAGAATCAGTGCGTTTGCTGAATATTTTTTCCACCTATTTATATTATATGTATTTTTGCATCACCAAATAAGTGATGTAAGAATAAAAAACGTGTGATTATGAAAAAGATTGTTTATATGTTAATGGCAGTCGCAGCGGTTGTCTCGATATCTTGCTCGTCGGACGATCCCTGGAGCGACTATGAAGAATGGGCAAATGGTCAGGGTAATAATATGGAAGGTGGTTCCATAGGCGGTGGTGCCAGCACTGGCACTGCCCTGACCAGTGAGTTAGGAACTTTCGATATCAGCATCAATACAGACCCACTGTCTGAAACCGAGACTATTCCTGGCTCGAATGACACTTATTACGAAGACTATGTGGAGACGTTTTCTCCCGTGGCAACCATCAAGATTGCCTTTAGTGGTAGCGATGCTTCGGTGAGTGGAAGTGCCGATGGCGTGACGGTGAGCAAAAGCGGAGCGCATGTCACGGTGAAGTCGGAGGCAAAGAACATAGCCTATGAACTGAGCGGAACCACCACCGACGGTTCTTTCAAAATATACAGTGACAAGAAATTCAAACTCACGCTCAACGGTGTGAACATTACGAATCCGTCGGGTGCGGCTATCAACAATCAGGGAAAGCGGGCCTATGTGGTGGTGAGCGACGGAACGGAAAACACCCTTACCGACGGCACCTCCTATACCATGGTTGATGGAGAAGACCAGAAAGCCGCCTTCTTCAGTGAGGGCAAACTGGACTTTAGTGGTGCGGGTAGGCTCTCTGTCTATGCGAAAGGCAAAAACGGCATTGTGAGCGACGACTATGTCTATATCCGGCCTAATACCAATATATATGTGAATTCAACCGCCAGCAACGGCATCAAGACCAACGACGGTGTCATCATCAAGGGCGGCGTGGTGAATGTAGAGGTGTCGGCAGCCGCATCCAAAGGCATCAAGACCGACGGGTTTGTGCAGATTGACGGCGGACGAATTACGCTCATCACTACCGGCGGCACCGAATATGATTCCGACGACAAGGAGTATAAGGGCTGCGCCGCTCTGAAGGCTGACAGCATCATCGTTATAAACAACGGTGAACTGCTGGTGAAGAGCACTGGCGGCGGAGGCAAAGGCATCAGTGGCGACCAGACGTTTACCGTCAACGGCGGCAGCATCAAGGCCATTGCCTCAGGCAGCAACAGCAACAGCGTGTCGGCAAAAGCCATCAAGACAGATGGCGACATCACCATTGCTGGTGGTTCCATCATGGCGCGTGCTGCCGCCCACGAGGCAATGGAAAGCAAAGGTAAGATGACCATCAGCGCAGGAACCGTGGCTGCCTATAGTTCTGACGATGCCATCAACTCGGCCAAGGACATGGTCATCAACGGCGGTTATGTGTTCTGCTATTCAACAGGAAATGACGGATTTGATTCCAACGGAAACCTGACCATCAACGGCGGTGTGGTGATTGGCTGCGGCACCAGTTCTCCGGAAGAGGGCATCGATGCTGCTGAAGGAAAGACGCTGAGTTTCAACGGTGGCACCATTATCGGCATCGGCGGCGGTGCTGAGGCCACTTCCGGCTCACAGCAGAAGGCCACCCTCACGGGCGTTACGGTTTCCAGCGGTGCCTATCTCACCGTTCAGGATGCCAGTGGCAACAACATTTTCGCTTTCAAGTCGCCGCGTACATACAGCAACGCCACCCTGCAGGTGAGTTCTCCCAAGTTCACTTCTGGCACAACCTATACGCTGAGCACGGCCACATCGGCAAGCGGCAATGATGAGTTCTATGGGTTTATCTCTGGTGCCACGGTGAGCGGCGAGAGCAAGTTAGGAACATTCACCACGTCAACAACCACATCCGGCGGAATGGGAGGAGGCGCCATGGGCGGTGGCGGGTTTTCTGGCGGCAATGGAGGTGGTGGCGGTATGCCTGGCCGTTGGTAATGTTTTCCTCTTATTGCAATTGTTCCGGAAAAGAATGATGCTGACCAACATCCCGAACACAATAAAAAAGAAAAATCCCGTTATTGATATATGAAGATCACGAAACGTGAATGGAAAGAAAATCTGGTGTATCTGGTGCTGTGGCTGATAATGTTCATGGCACCGATACTCACCACCTATGTGCGCTCAGTAACCGGTCCTCACCAGTCATTCCAGTGGCATGAAGTGATGGGTGTATGGAAACTGTATGCCATTTATCTGCTCATCTTTGTCATCCACAACTACCTGCTGGCACCCATCTTGATCTATCGGAACAAGAAGGCTCTCTATTTCACTTCCATCACCCTGATGCTTGTCGCATTCATCTTGTATCAGTGTCATTCGGGGCCGATGGGATTTGCTGAAGGTCCCCGCGGTCCCCACAATCCGATGATGCACGATAAGGAAATGGCTTTTGGCGGTCCCGACATGGATGAAAGGAGGATGCATGGAGAGGAGGATGGCCGCATGGACATCATTGACTTTGAGCACGGTAGCGATACTCTGGCCATGGACCCACACGCTGGCATGCACCATCCGCCTTTCAACGGCAGACACAAGCCCGAGGGAGTGCCGCCCCTGCGCATGGGCATCGATGATGTGTTCTCCATCATCGTGTTCCTTCTCATGCTGGGCATGAACCTGGGCATTAAACTCTATTTCAAGATGGACGAGGATGCAAAGGAGATGAAGGAACTGGAAAAGCGAAGCCTGGAACAGCAACTGGCCTATCTGAAATATCAGATCAACCCCCATTTTTTCATGAACACGCTCAACAACATCCACGCTCTGGTGGACATCGATCCCGAAAAGGCAAAGGAAACCATACTCATCCTGTCGAAGATCATGCGCCACGTGCTCTATGAAGGAGACAAGAGCCTGATACCCGTACAGCGCGAAACCGAATTCCTGAACAACTACATCCACCTGATGAAGATACGTTATACCGACAAGGTGAACATCACGATGGAGCAGCCCGACCACATGCCCGAGGCTGACATTCCGCCCCTGCTGCTCATCACATTCGTGGAAAATGCCTTCAAACATGGTGTCAGTTACCAGAAAGAATCGTTCATCCACATCAAGATATCTACTGACGACAACCGTCTGAAGTTCTTCTGCCGCAACAGCAAACAGACCATCACCGCTGGCTCGCTCGAAAAAGAGCAGGGTGGAGTGGGACTGGCAAACATAACAAAACGACTAAATCTGCTATATGGAGATAATTATACTTTAGATTTTGAAGAAACTCCAGAGACCTACGAGGTGCTCCTGCTGCTGCCCCTCGCCCCTCACCCCAAGAGTTAAAAAGAAAGGGAACCGAATACTACCCACTAAGAACAGAGAACTCAAAACTATGAACTCAAAACTATGAACTATTAACTATGAACTATGAACTGATTAAAGTGTTGGCCATCGACGACGAGCCGCTGGCGCTCCAGCAACTGGAAGCCTATATTCGCAAAATGCCGTTTCTCCAACTGGTGAGCGCATGCCAGAGCGCAACCGATGCACTGCAAATCATGCAGCGCGAAGTGATTGATGCCATCTTCATCGACATCAACATGCCCGACCTCAACGGCATGGACTTTGTCAAACAGTTGGCTGTGCCGCCACTTGTGGTGTTCACCACCGCCTATTCCGAGTATGCCGTCGAGGGGTTCCGTGTGGATGCCGTCGACTATCTGCTCAAGCCCTTCGGCCTGCAAGACTTCCAGCGCGCTGCCATGAAGGTGAAGGCCCGCTATGAGTTGCAGAACACGGCAACCGTCTCTGCAGTGACCGACGATGATGTGCTTTTCTTCAAAACCGACTATAAGGTGGTTCGCATCCGTGTTTCCGATATATGCTATGTGGAAGGCATGAGCGAATACCTCAAGATACATCTCGAAGGCCAGAAACCCATTGTGGTGTTGCTCAGCATGAAGAAACTCGAAGAGCGGCTGCCCGCGTCGCGGTTCATGCGCATCCACCGCAGTTATATCATCAACCTCAACCGCATTCGCGAAGTCAACAAAAACCGTGTCATCATGGATGCCGACACCTATCTGCCCATTGGCGACAACTATCGTGAGGCCTTCAACCGCTATCTCGACAGCAAGTTCATCGGGAAATAAATGGTTGGGCGATATGCTGTCTGGGCCAGACATGTCAGTTCCGCGTACCCTCTTCAAAACATATTGTTTCCATTCTTTATGACTATACATCTCAACACCGCGTTAAAAGATGTAAAACGAATTTCTATATCTATAAAAGTATCGTACTCCGTCCAAGAATTCATGGTTTTGTAAAAAAGGAATAAGATCACTGCTGTCCGGTTAAAATCCGGAGCATATAGTTTAACTTATTGATAATTAATTAA
>DGWC01000065.1 GCA_002395135.1 Prevotella sp. UBA4268
TTCTTCCTTTTCCGCACTCTCCAAATCCATTATGTCTCATAGGGATAGATATCCCAATCTTGAAGGGCATCGTCAGGGGACTGGCCATAGGTATCGATGGAATCCGTTACCTCTTGCTCCAGGTGGTACGGTTTTGCCATCTCGATAGCCTGCTCCCTTGTGAACCTCGATGCGGCCACATGCTCCAGGTGTCGCTTAACAAGCAACTCTTTGTACGGAATGATCTTCGGAAATCTCATATCAATCCTCCCATCAGTTTATTGTATTTTTCGATTTCTTCCGGCGTATGTGTTTCCATCAGATGTTTCATGATGTCACTGTTCATACCGCCCTGTCGTGGCTGCTGCCTGGTCCTGCCGATGAATGGCGGCACGTCCCTTGCAAGGCCTTCGTCCTGTTGGTTGTTAATCCATACCAACCATCCATCAACCTTGTTCTGCAGGTCTGTCACAATCCTCTTGTTGAAGGCCGTGTCTTCCTTCTCATAGGCCTTTTCGGCTTCTCTGAGGGATGATACACAGGCCGCGAACATCTTCAAGCTCCTAATCATCTGGCACCTCCTTTCGTTGTGGTTTTCTTATCGACAACAATGTCGAGCTTTTTCTTGAAGTATTCATGAATTGCACCAGGCACGTTCTGAACCTTCCCCTTCTGGGCATCATGAATGGTGTCCTTGATAAACAACTCCACCTTATCGAGCAGCTTAGCGTCTGCCGTTACCTTCCATGCTAATTCCTTGATGGCTCGCTTCGGCCACTCCTTATCGTAACTGTTAGACCAGTAATACATGAGTGTCTGTATCATCCAGTCCAAACGTGAGCGGGCATCCGTGAATAGAGATTCCTGCATCGGCTGTGGCTGTGGAGGTGGCAGCAGCTTGTTTTCTTTCTTGATAACAGTGAAGTTGAATCCGGTGACAGTCGGACGTCCCGGTTTGGTCTTATCCTCGACTTTCTGGTATTCAAAACAGATATCACAATCTCCGCTATCAAACAGTTCCTGCAGTTCCTCCCTGGCAGGCTCGATAACTCTCTTTATGAACCCTCGGACTTCCTTGTATTGCTCCTTGTGCAGCGTTCCGTGGCTGTCCCGGTGTTCGTCCAACTCAAAACGGTGCTTAATGTCTTTCACCGTCAGGCTGAAAGTGCCTTTTCTGCGCCATTGGCAGCACCATTCATAGAAGCCGAAGGTGTACTGTGACTTCTGGAACTTCATCGCGATCCAAGGATTGAACGCGGTGTATTTATCCTTCAGTCCCAGGAGATAGTCAACAATGCGCTCATGCTGTCTGACCTCAACAGCATCTTTCTCTTTGTTGTAGCTGACGGAACCAATGATATTGATTCTTTCCCAGTTCTCTTCATCATCGACACTGCCAATCACGATGGCATTGTCACACAGACGGTCAAATGCCTTCTTGAACTCCTTAACAGTCGGTATGTCGATATTTCCGTCTTTTCCGACAACTGCGAGGTCTGAGCGTGGAATGTCGTACCTCAGCAGCTCACTGAGGGGAATCTTGCCGAAGAGGTCGGAATACTTCACCTCTGCAGGCTTAATCTCTTCGAGCGGCCATCGAGCCACCCAGGCATTGACACGCTCGTTGAAGATATCTACGATGCGACAGTAGGCACGTGACATCAGGATTGTCCAATCCCTACGACCCTCTGATATCTGGTTGTCCTGTTTGGCTATAGCCTTTTTTCTTGCCATAATCCTGCTAATAATATATTTCACGTGGTTCGTTTGGGACATAGTTCTGACAGTCGTTGCTGTCCGGCTCTTCTCCCATGCCTATCTCACAGATACGTCGGTTCTGACACATGCTGCAGTTGTATTTCTTCTTCTCCATGGTCAGTCCTCCTTTCCGTTAATCAGTTCCTCGACATCGTGAGCCTTGACCCAGCCGTCTGCCACATCATCGTCCTCGACCATGTTGTCTTGTGCCAGGTACTCCTGCAGGAGCCGTCTGGCATCCTCGATGTGCTTCCATGCCTCGATGGGGTCATCGTGGGCGTTTAACTGTTGCGCTGCATAGAGGTGACTCTCTGCTTCGCTGACCTTGGTGTAATCGTGGCTGTACTGCTTCATAATTGCTCTTTTTAGGGTTTCTGGGGACAAAGGTACAAATAAAACGGGACATTTCCAAATAATTATGTTCCGTTTTAACAAAGTTTAGCCAAAATTTGTCCCTATTTGAGCCAAAATTTGTCCCTATTTGAGCCAAAATTTGTCCCTATTTAGCCAAAATTTGTCCCGTTTTAGACTTATAAGTAGTTGTGTTTCAAGTGTTTAACTTAGCGGAAAATAGTGCACAAAATATGCTTTAAAATATGCACAAAGGGAAATTAGCGAGATAAACGCGGAGAAATGTGCTTTTTTTGATGTTTAGGGGGATGATTCGGGCGTGCCCTCACATCCATGCCATGCGGCTTGAGTGGTGGCGCGGATGCTATAGCATGGTGCGCGATTGGGGAAATTCAGCACGTCCCCCGAGAGGGGGTTGGGGGTGTGACGGTCAATCAACGCTTTTTCTGCGTGTAAAGATTTTTTACTTTGGCGTATATGGGCGGGCTAACCAATCTCCGCTGGCTCCGATTGACGGCTCTGAAGAGCAGCCCTGTTACCGCCTTTGGCTCTGAGGTACTGTCCGTTTCGGGGAAGCACCCCGAACCCCTGCCTTATTATCGTGCGTCGAGGGAGCAAGTATATTTGGGTTCTATGGTGTCTGGTACCTTACCTGTTTCTCTCGTGATCCAACAGTCGGGAAATGAACGAAGTTCACCCTTTTCCATGTTACCCCATCACCTCCTGCAGTTAAAGATTTCTAAATCTCCAGGGAGAGTGCATCACTACTCGAAGAAATTGCTTACCTTTGCCAGCGGAAGAGTCCAAATAAAAGTTGGGCGAGCTAAATATACCAACTTTCTGCCCTTGGGGGGCACCGCATCCTGACGGACGCTGAAACTTGGCACATTTAGCAAAGGGGATTCTCCCCTCTTGACACCCCCTGCGCCAGGCAGACCTGGCAGTTCAAACAGCTACAGATTATGAGCAAATCTTTCGCAGTTTTCACAAGTGACAAATCGGGCGGCAGCAGCGGAGGTCTCTCTGCCCATATCGAACGTAAGAAACTCGACCAGACCACTGGCCAGTTTGTTCCGTTCTCTCCCGATTCTGTCATTCACCCGGAGCGGACGAAACTCAACCGTGAGTTCATCCTGAAGCCGGGTGACAGTCGCTCCGCTGCAATTGCACGACGCATCAAGGAAGCCAACGTGTCAGGAAAAATCCGAGCCAACGCTGTGCATTCCTTGCAGTTCGTTGCCACCTCAGACCATGAGAAGATGGCAGAGTTGGAACGCACCGGCAAACTCGACGAGTGGGTTCAGGACGTTATCGACTTCTGCAAAGAGCAGTTTGGGGCCGAGAACGTTGTGAGTGCCGTTCTCCATATGGATGAGACGACACCTCACCTTCACATCACCGTCGTGCCGATCGTCAGCGGACCGACCAGGCGTAAGTCAAAACCTAAACTCGACGAGAACGGCAAAGTCATTCCTACACGCAGGTACAAGCGCAAGGATGGTAACCGTCTTTGCGCCAAAGAGGTCAACAGTCGTGCCAACATGATTAAGTGGCAGGATGAGTTTGCGGCCAAGATGGCTAAATACGGCATGGTCCGAGGAATACCAGGCAGCGGCCAGAAGCACACCGACCCATCCGTCTGGAATGCCGCACTGGGTATCATCGGCATGGATAATCGCTCGAAGAAGTTCCGGGCAAAGGTCAATGAGATGCAGCGGGATCACAAAGATGAAATTGCACGTCTGCAGGACGAACACTCCAAGGAACTGAAAGACCAGGAGAGCCGCCATGCAGCCGAGGTCAAGGGCCTGACTGACACCATCGCCAAGCAGCAGCGGCACATCGACGCAGAGCCGAAGCGCCAGGCAGCAGCCGTCAATAGTGTTAAGCAAGATCTGAAGGAGGTGAACGACAAACTTGCGAATGCAAACGGCACCATCACAGCCCTCAAAGACCGTATCGGCCAGCAGAACAAGCAACTGTCCCAGGCACAAACTGATGTCAGGACGGCCACGAAGAGGGCTGATGACGCAGAGAAGGAAGTCAAGCAGCTTCAGGATGCCGTTGCCGTTGGTCGTGGCTACCTGTCTGCCCTGGCAAGAGTCCTTTATCGGCTCTCTGAGGTCATTCAGAAGGCCGTGAGCGCGTTAATTGCCCGCGTCGGTAACATGGATAGGGCTTACCGTAATTCGTTCACTCCTGGGCAAGCAAATGCCGTTAATGAGGGTTTAAACGAGATACCCACCGACCGCAAGACTGCAGCCGACCTTCTTTGGGAACTCGCCAAACCCGGTATGAGGGGACAGGAACCTGCCTGGATCGAGGATGCACACCGCAGCCTTAATGAACTGGCTGCTGATGAACATCTGGTAAACATCGACGCATCACAGCAAATTCACATGTAAAGAAGTTGCTTTTTTGTCAACTCCAGTTGATGAAATAGCAACTCCTTTTACCTCAGTTCTCGCGCCTCCCAGTTGACGGTCAACCTGTTCAGACTGTAGCCCTTCTTTATACACGAGAGTATCCCAGCGGCGATCCAGGGTTGGTCGTCCGTTGGCCATGTAAGCACGTAGTCCCAAGCGTTCCTGCCGCAGTCCATGGTCGTTGCCATCAGCTGCTGCTTCTGCTCTTCGGTTATGTTCATTTCCATTGATGTTTCAAAAAAATGGAGAGCCGTTTTTCCACCCATTATCGACTTTCGCCTCAGGGATGCCCAGAAATGCTTTCGCACCTGG
>DGWC01000072.1 GCA_002395135.1 Prevotella sp. UBA4268
GTACCGTTTTTGACAACTCATAACCTACGACCTTAATCTTCAAATTCATTTTCTGGGCAGTAATATCCGGGAAATTATAGTTATACTTTTCACATAGCTCATATACACGATTATCGAAAATAGGCACTTCGACCTTTTTTCCTGTTTTCTTCTGGGTCAATGTGATCAGCCCACTTTTATTATAGGTGATGAAGTTCTCTTCGCGTAACTTACAATAGTCACTATAACGCTGGCAACTAAAGTAGCCAAGAAGGAAGATGTCACGTACTATCTCATTCTCGCCAGTTAGTTCCATGTCGTACATGGCATCAATTTCCTCGTCAGTCAAGTATATCTCTGCTCGCTTGTCTATCTCTTTTATCGTCCTGTCTTTCCAAACTCGTAGGGAAACAGCATTCTTGTTGTACCCTTCCATAGCCGCAAGGTTACAGAGTTTGCGAAAACAGGAAACCTTTTTGTTGATGGTATTCGGCATATAACCTTGTTTCTGAAGATAAAGCGTGAATCTGTCAGCAAAAGGCTTGTCAATATCTTCAAAAGAAATATCTTTTTTACAATACTCCTTTAGGTTCTCACCGAAAGCATTCCACACGACAACAGTACCAGAGGAGTAGTCTGAGTTATCGCCATGACGGATGGAGCCATCAGAAATACCTGCAATGAAATAATCAAAGAAACCCAATACTGTTTCCCTCGATTTGGCGGTACCCACCTTAGCTGTTTGCTGGATCTCCTCTACTGTCCCATTGACAATGGCTGATAAAGTCCGTTCAATGATAGACTTATCTTCCTTTGTATTGATTTTGTTCTCAGCATAAAGCATGTCAATGGCTTTTGTTACCTTAATCTGCAGATCGTGGACTCTCGCCCCTTCATCTGTATTCTCATAACGTCGCATAGCAGAAAGACTCTTCTGCGACTTATTCCACTCCTGTATATCCACGCGTATGCCCGTACATATATACATCTGCATTCCGTTACGTCTTATCTTGGTGTAAAGGGGAGATTCCCCCGTCTCTCTTTTTGTTCTTAGAAAAAACTGTGCCATATCATATACGTTTAATTGGGTGCAAAGATACATATTTCTTTTGAAAGTTGCACCCATTTTGCACCCATTTTTTGAGATTTGGCGAAATTTTAACTTTCGAAAACTTTTCTCATATCTTTCGTAACTTCCTGTATTATAATTCCTTATAATTTCCAAAGATTTCTACTGATTTCATCTTCTTGAATCCAAGCCCATCCTGAAGCGCCTTTGAAAGAGTCCTGTAAGTCAATGACTTGCAGGACTTTTCTTTTTCTCACATTTAAAGTTGTAGTCAAATTGCATTTGCTTTTGGGCAACCCTCCCAGCCAGCACCCCTAACTTTGCGAATTCCCGCAAAAGATTCTGCAAAAGATAATAATTGTAGGGTGTTATCCATTTCTAACGTTGACAGTTGATATCATCTGCCGGTTTTCAACGATCAACAGCGTATGTTTCCGAATAATTGTTTTGCATTCTGCAAGATTTTCATTACCTTTGCACCCGAAGCATCAAGAGCAGTCATCTTCGGATGGACTCGCCAACCGAGTTTTGGAAACCACGGTGGTCAGTACGATGCGGAAGTAAACAGAATTATAAACTTCAAAAACATTCCAAAGTTATGCAACAGCACATTTATTACACGAAGTATGCCCTGCATTTCGCAGACATGCCGATTTCCGAGTTAGTAAGCATTTTCAATGCTCAAGTCCATCATCGAGGCTGGTCATCTATGCGAGCCTGTCATGATAAGGCGTTAATGGATGAGTTCAAACGGCGAGGTATCGACACCACAGCCATTGAAAACGGTAGAGCCATCTTTTTTACAAATCTTATTAGGTACAATATTGTTGACAACCGACTGATTGCCATCGGTTGATAATCTCAATGTATAAATACTCCCCTTTGGCGTCTGCTCTTGGCAAGGGGAGAGTATGTTTTTCCCATTAATCATCAACTTGAAAGCACCAACATAGTTGGAGTCTACCAAATGAGTATAAGGCATTTACCAACTGGCAAATACTGAGAGTTACATTTGATTCAAGAATGGTTCGCTGTGCCCAATCTGGCAGACATGCGTGAGGTAGAGCGAGTTATGGCCTTGGTAATGCTTTGTGTGAATCATCATGAGAATCTTCATCACCTCGTTGTTCAACAGACGGAAGATTCGGCTGTTCACGCTCAAACTCAAGGTGAGGGTAGGGTGTGGATTTCGAGCCAGACAATATCCCCAAAAGGGTTTGTCTCTACTATGTCTATATACCTCGCAGCACCAGTACGAATCCTCCTCGCGGCTCGCAATGAATGGTGGCGATTTCGTTTGGAAAACCGTCGGCAGCGGTGCGTCGGTGTGTGATGACCCATTTTCCTTCTTTGTCGGCAAAGAGCAATGCTTCCTGTGCTTTTTCCCTTGTTTCGTAAAGGCGGCTCCAGTCGGGAGCAATGGCCATCTGATTGTCGGTGCCGTTTATGCCTGCCACATACCATGTGTCGCCCTTACGGCGGGCCACTACTGCATATTGGCCGGGAAAGCCGCCAAGCAGACGGGTGTCATCCCAGGAAGCAGGCAGTGAGGAGAGGAATTCTCTTACTGCTTCGGGCTGTGCCAGCAGACTCTCGGGACGGTCGGCCAGGTGTTGCAGTCCGCTCTCAAAGAGCACGGTGAGCGCGAGTTCGTGGGCCAGTGTGGTGATGTGTGGGTGCTGGGAGTCGCTGAAGGCACAGGGAGTATAGTCCATCGGACCTACCACATTGCGGGTGAAGGGCAGGGTGGCATTGTGGGCGGCGGCCCGATGGGTGAATGTAGGCACATTGTTGTACCACTCGGCTCCATACACGCCCTCGGTGCTCAGCAGATTAGGCCATGTGCGCTGCCATCCCCGTGGAATGGTGGCACCGTGGAAGTTGACCAGCAGATGGTGGCGGGCGGCGCATTCCAATAGGTCGAGGCAATAGTCCATGTTCATCTGCGAGTCGCCAGAGAAGAAGTCAATCTTCACCCCGGCTACGCCCAGTCGTTCCAACCATGCAAACTCGCGCTCGCGGTCGTCTGGTTTGTTGAGCCGGAATTTGGGTGTAGGAGCGCCATCAACCCATCCCACCGAAGAGTTGTACCATATCATGGGCTTTACGCCGTGCGCGAGGGCGTAGCCGATGGCTTCTTCAATGGAATGGCCATCCATCTGGTCCCATTCTGCATCAATCAGCACATAGGGCAGATGCAGCGTTTCTGCCAGGTCAACATATTTCCGAATGATGGCCATGTCATTGGAACCATGGTTGTAGGCCCAGTAGATCCACGATACCACACCAGGCTGAATCCAATGGGTATCGGCCACTTGGCTGGGTTCGCTCACATCGGTGACAAGGGTGGATTCCACCACCGTGGCCAGCGACCCGACAATCACGATGCGCCAAGGTGTATGCCATTGGTCTGTCAATGCGGCATCGTTTTGGTCGGGAACCACTCGGAACAACTCCAGGTTCTCGTCGTTGTAAAGGCAGGATGCACTCTGGCGGCGCTCAATGTTGGCCTCGGTAATCAGGGCGAAGACGTTGCCGTCGGCTGCTGTTTCTATCAGTGCCGGGTAGCCCCATCGGCAGTTGTAGCCATCGGCAGAGACCGACAACCCGCTATAAGATGGAACCGGCTTTACCTTTGCGGTGCTGTCAAGGGGGAAGAATCCCTCGTAAGAGTCGGTCCACTGCTGCATCCATCGCCGCGTTCCTTCGGCAATGCGGTAGGTTGTTGGTTCGCGCCAATTGCCGTTGCCTTCCGCAGCCGCCAGTTGATAGCGAAAAGCCAAACCGTCGTTATAGAGCCTTACCACCAATGTCGCCTGTTTGTTTAACGGTGCCGTGTATTCGTTGGCTTCGTTGATGCAGTGCCTCCTTTTACCCGACAACATGGTGTAGTCGGCTTTTATGCGTTGCGGTTTTGAGATGTTCAGTTTTTTGGAATTCTCCATTCCCACCTTGGGTATTTGGAGCACCTGTCGCTGGCGGTAATAGAGCGTCAGTGCTTCGCCTTCTTGACGGAGCGTCAGTTTCCC
Organism: Prevotella sp. UBA4268; assembly: GCA_002395135.1. Lineage (GTDB taxonomy): Bacteria > Bacteroidota > Bacteroidia > Bacteroidales > Bacteroidaceae > Prevotella. The sequence continues at coordinate 4,078 of DGWC01000072.1, forward strand.
GTCAGGCGAACTCATTGTCTGTGCCTTGCATGCAACGGCTGCGGCGAGCATGGCCGCTATCATCATACTTCTAACGATGAACATCCCTTGGATTGATTTATGATTTGCGAATGAGTGATGACTGGTTTTGATGTTTGTGAATGATCAATGCTCAAACGTCCACCAGTCTAACCGCACGTCGCCGCTGGTCTGGCTGAAGCAGAGATACAAGTCGTGAACACCTGTTGCCCCCTTCACTTTGGCGGCAAAGCGGCGGTATTTGTCGGCAGAGCCAGTGGGGGTGATGACGAGTGTTGCCACCACGGGGCCGTCCTTACTGTCAAGTCGCACGGAAATGGTGGCGCTACCAGTGGCTGCTGCCGTCATGAGGAAGCGTCGGGCAGCCTTGCTGCCGAAGTCCACGCCGCGCAGACGGATGTACTCTCCGTCGTTGAGATCGTAGATGTACATGTTTCTGCGGCCCGTCGACGGCGGCATCTTGCTCACGATACCCGTGTTCTCTATGCCCATCTTGGCCGACTTTACGCCATAGCCCCATGCCATGGTCTCTGCCTCAATGCGCTGATAGGGATTCAGCCAGTGCAGTTGCTTCATGGGTGTCTGGTCAGTCCAGTAGGGCACTTCGTTGATGGTTCCGTCGGCATTGTAACTGATTTCCGTGGCAGAAACCGACCGGCGTTCATGGTGGATATAGGTGTCCAGGTGCATCAGGTCGTAGTTTTGTCCGAAAACATACGACAGTCCTTTATAGTCGCAGATGCCGGGATGGTTGCCGCGGTCGCGCTCGGTGGGGCGCATGATGTAGCCTTTCGACTGCCACGGTCCTGTGGGAGAGTCGCTCATGGCATATCCCAGTGCTTCGGGACAGCAGGTGGAGGCATAGGCCAGGTAGTATTTGTTGCCCGCCTGCGCTGTCTTTCTCTTATACAGCCACGGCCCTTCCTGATAATGCTCGATGTGATAGTCCAGTTTGTGTATTTCGCTCTTCAATGAAATCATGTCGTCGTTGAGCAGGGCGTAATAGGTATTGGGGTTTCCCCAGTACATATAGGCCTGTCCGTCTTGGTCGATATACACGGTAGGGTCGATGTCGTCCCAGTGCTCTTGCTGCCACACAAGGGGTTGGCCCAGCGGATCGCGGAAGGGACCGTAGGGCGAATCGGCCACCAGCACGCCGATGCCATGGCCGTGGAGCGGTGCATAGAGATAGTATTTGCCGTTGCGCTCAACGGTTTGGATGGCCCAGGCTCCGTTATCTCGCGAGCGCCAGGCGAAATCCTTGAGCGATGCCACTGCTCCGTGCTCTGTCCAGTTCACCATGTCGGTGGTGCTCCACAACAGCCAGTCGTACATAAAGAAGCCTGCCGAGTTCTTTTCCTTCTCGTCGGCAATGTCTTCGGGCGATGCATCGTGCGAGGTATAGAGGAACAGCGTGTCGCCCACCACCATCGGTGACGGGTCGGCGGTGAATTTTGTCTGGAAGAGCGGCATGTTCACTTGTTCCAGTCCGCGCAGTTCCCACCAGTCGAAGTTGAAGAGTTTGGGTCCCTTGCGTCCCGTGAACACCAAGAATACATCGCGCTGGCCCAGTGTGCCGCATGGCGATAGGGGCTCCAGGTCGGCGGTCAGCGTCTGCCACTGCTCCCATCCGCCCGTGCCGGGCACCTCAAGTCTGCCCAGCAACTGACCTTTCAGACTGTCGAGGCGCACTTCTATCTGGCCGCCGCGCAAGCCGCTGGCCACACGGGCAGTAAACGTGCGGGGTGTCTTGTTGCCCAGTGCCACGTTCTGCAATTTGATATAGTCGCCGTTGTGAATGTCTGTCACGTAGACGCCCACCTCGTTGTTCTGCTCGGTTTTCACACCCTGCGAAAAAGCCATGGTCTCCGCTTCCACGCGGCGATAGGGATTGAACGCTTCCACGGGCTTTACGCCGGCATCCGTGGGCAGGATGGTGGGAAACGAGCCGTCCTGGTTATAGGTGAACTCCTCAACGGCCACGCTGCGCCCGAATCCGCCCCCCTTGGGCAACTTGCCCGTGTGATAGAAGAAATAAGAATGTCCCTTGTAGTCGGCCACGCCGCAGTGGTTGGTAAACGAATTGGTGTCGCTCAGGGGCATCACCACGCCCGCATACGTCCACGGACCTTCGGGCGACGGGGCCGTGCTGTAACTGATGTGTTCCGGCACACCGCCCGCTGCATACAGCAACTGGTATTGCTTTGCCACCGGAACCTTAAACTTTGCGCCGTCAACTTTCCGCAGCCACGGTCCCTCTACATACGAGTCTTTATACTGAACTCCCTTCTTGCGCTCGCTCATCATGGGGCCTCCGAAGGCCTCCTCGGTAATGGGCAGCCGTCCCACTTGGCCCTCATAACTGATCATGTCGCGATTTAACTTCAGGTAATAGCACTGCGGATTGCCCCACATGAGCCATGCCTGTCCGTCGTCGTCAATCATCACCGTGGGATCAATGTGGTCCCACGAGCCGTTTTCAAAGAGCGGTTTGCCCAGCGCATCGCGGAACGGACCCGTGGGCGAGTCGCTTACGGCCACGCCGATGGCCATTCCATTCGACAACTTGGAATGGGCACACACATACCAGAAGAACTTGCCGTCGCGCTCAATACACTGCGATGCCCAGGCGCGGTCGTCGGCCCATGAGAAACTCTCCAGCGCCAGCGGCGAGCCGTGGTCGGTCCAGTTGACCATGTCCTGCGTGGAATAGACGCGCCACTCCTGCATCCAGAAGAAGTCGGCACCGTCTTCGTCGTGTCCGGTATAAACATACATGGTTCCGTTGTGCACCATCGGTGCGGGGTCGCTTGTGCACCATGTCTGCACAAACGGGTTCTGGCTCATGCCTACCAGCGTCTGCATTGCCAGCAGCAGGCCCATTGCGGTTTTCTTGTATTCCATTTCGGGGTTTTGTGTAAATGTAGAATCAGTTGTTGCATTCTCTCTGCAAAAATACAACTTCTGCTCCACATTCCCGGTCACTTCATGTAACAAACACTTTGTGTGCAGTAACATGCCGCGGCAATGACCTGATTACTCGAGTGTACGGACCACCCGGCAAGGGTTGCCCACGGCAATGGAGTTCGACGGAATGCTGTGAACCACCACAGAACCGGCACCGATGGTGACATTGTCGCCGATGGTTATTCCCGGCAGGATGGTGACGCTGCCGCCTATCCACACGTTGTTGCCAATCGTTACGGGTTCTGCCCATTCCTGTCTTGAATTCCTCTCCACGGGGTCGGTGCTGTGGCAGGCTGTGTAAATGCTCACGTTGGGGCCGATGAAGCAGTCGTCGCCGATACTGACGCGGGCCTCGTCGAGCACGGTGAAGTTGAAATTGGCCATGAAGCGCTTGCCCACGCTGATTTGCTGCCCATAGTCGCAGCGGAAAGGCTGGTTGATGATGATGTTGTCGTCGCCGATATGTCCAAGCAGACCAGTCAGAATCTCCCTCATCTTCTGCTTCTCCGAGGGGTGGAGTGAGTTGAACTCATGAATTTTCGCTCTCGTTTCGCCGAGTTCGCCAATCAGTTGCTCGTCGGTGGCTGAATAGATTTCGCCAGCCAGCATTTTCTCCTTTTCGCTTCTCTTTTCCTCTTTCATAAACATTCTTAAATATTTGTCGCAAATATAAGTAAAAATAGTCAATTTGCGTAATTTTGTCTACATATTACAACATTGTTTAAGAAAACGGTTTATGGCTTGGAAAAAGAAGTACCGGTGCCGGGAGTGCGGCTATGAGGCCGACGTGTATGAGGGCCGCGGCCTGTTCCGCCAGCAGATTACGGCCGTTTCGTGTCCCGACTGCAAGAGCATTCAGAACATTGTGGTGGGCGGCATCATTGCTGATGTGGCACCGTCTTACCGCAGCGAGGTGGGGCGCCTGTGCCTGCACTGCGGCAGCGACAATATCCGGATTTGGGACAAGAAGACCTGTCCCAAGTGTCAGGGGCTGATGGAGGAAACGGGCGAGAAGGAGTTTTGGACATAGCCGAAGGTTCGTTCTGCTGGCAGCGATGGCTAAACGGCTCTTCCATACTGCCGCTTTACCGCATCCGGGAGATAGGTTTTGAGGGGCGAAAGCGGCACTCTGCAGCAAGCAGCACCATGACATACTCCAGCAAATCATATTGATTTACCGTGCAAATCAATATGATTTACTTTTCAAATCAATATGATTTGCTGATGGAAACCACGCGAGAGCAGGGGGTAAACCGCTGGTTCCGGCGATGAAAACCAATGCTTTACTGGCAGAGAAACATCACTGCTGATACGCGCAGGCTACCGCCTGTCAGTTCTTTCTGAAATATCTGCCAATGACGGGCAGACCGCTAAGCGGCAGGTCGCGCCTGATAATGAACGCCAGGAACAGCAGGATGAGCAGCGTGTTGACCAACAGGGCAGCCCATACAGGCAGGCGGTCGTTGGCCATGGTGAGCAGGCAGAAGATGACGGCAGCCAGCAGGAAATAGACGGCAATGTCGCGCAGCGGGTAGCGGATGGGGTAGTATTTCTGTCCGGCCACGTAACTCACCACCATCGACACGCCGTAGGCGGCGAAGCCGGCCCATGCGCAGGCCATGTAACTGAAGCGCGGAATGAGCAGGATGTCGATTACGATAAGCACGAGTGCGCCCAGTCCGGAGAACCAGGCACCCCAGATGGTGCGGTCGGTGAGTTTATACCAGAACGAGAGGTTGAAGAAAATGCCGAACATGATTTCGGCCGCCATGACGATGGGAATCACGCGAAGTCCCTCCCAGTAACTCCTGTCAACGAGGTTGCGCAGGATGTCCATGTAGCCTATAACGGTGAGGAAGGCGAGCAGGGTGAAGATGATGAAGTATTTCATGGACTGCGCGTAGGTCTCTTTCTGGTCCTTGTCGCGGCTCTTTCCGAATACGAAGGGCTCGTAGGCGTAGCGGAAGGCCTGCGTAATCATCACCATGATCATGGCAATCTTGATGCATCCGCCGTAGATGCCCAGTTGGGCGCGCGCCTCTTCCACGGTGCCGTCGTAGAAGAAGGGGAAGAGAATCTGCGAGGCAGCCTGGTTGAGTTGGCCGGCCAGTCCCATTACGAGCAGGGGCCAGGCATAGGACAGCATACGCCGGCAGGCCGCCTTGTCGAAGCCGAAGCGGATGCCGCCCAGTTCTTTCCAGAGCAGCAGCATCTTGACCAGCGAGCAGAAAATGTTGATATAGAACACCCACACCACCTCGAGCGTGAACTGCTCGTCGTAGATGCCGAAGGGGTTGAGCCGCATGGCCGGCAGCACGATGAGGTAGAGAATGTTGAGCACAATGGTGAGCAGGATGTTGAACACCTGTATGGAGGCGAACTTCACGGGCTTGTGAAGGTAGCGCAGATAGGCCATGGGGATGGCCACGAAGGCATCGATGGCCACGGTGACGAACATCACCCAAACGTATTCGGGATGGTCTTCATAGCCCATCGCGGCGGCAATGGGGTTGAGGAAGAGGCTGATGACGGCCGCGAAGACGAGCGACGTGGTGGCCACCATGCGCAGGGTGGTGGAGTAGACGCGCTGCGGGTTTTCGCCCTCCTTGCTCATGAAGCGGAAGAAGGTGGTCTCCATGCCATAGGTGAGCAGGATGATGAGGATGGACACGTAGGCATAGACGTTGGTGATGATGCCGTATTGTCCGCCAAAGGCGTTGAAGCGCTTGGTCTGTATGGGCACCAGCAGGTAGTTGATAAACCGTGCAACGATGCTCGACAGTCCGTAGATGGCCGTGTCCTTGGCCAGTGATTTCAAGTCTGCCATATCTTATCCAAAGAAGAAATAACCGATTGCAATGGCGGCGATGATGCCGGCGAGGTCGGCCAGCAGTCCGCAAACCACGGCATGGCGCGTGTAGCGGATGCTCACACTGCCGAAATAAACGGCTAAAATATAGAACGTGGTGTCTGTGCTGCCCTGGAAGATGCAACTCAGACGGCCAATGAACGAGTCGGCACCGTAGGTGGTCATGGCGTCAACCATCATGCCGCGCGCGCCGCTTCCGCTCAGCGGTTTCATCAGTGCCGTGGGCAAGGCTCCCACGAAGTCGCTGTTGCCGCCGCAGGCGCTCACCGTCCACGAGATGCCTTCGATGAGCATGTCCATGGCTCCGGAGGCGCGGAACACGCCGATGCCCACCAGGATGGCCACCAGATAGGGTATGATGCGCACGGCGGTGTCGAATCCGTCTTTCGCTCCCTCGATGAAGGCATCGTAAACGTTCACCTTTTTCCGCATGCCCGCCACGATGAATCCCACGATGATGGTCATCAGCATGATGTTGGCGATGCTTGTGCTCACCACGTTCATCTTGTCTTTGTCCATCTGGCTGAATCCCCAGATGATGGCGGCCACCATGAGGCAGGTGCCGCCCAGGGTTAAGAGCATGGTGCGGTTGAGCAGGTTGATGCGCTGGTAGAGGCTGGTGATGATGACGCCCGCCAGGGTGGAGAAGAACGTGGCAATGAGAATGGGGATGAAGATGTCAGTGGGTTGTGCGGCTCCCATCTGTGCACGGTATACCATGATGCTGATGGGAATCAGCGTGAGTCCCGAGGTGTTCAGCACCAGGAACATAATCATCGGGTTCGTGGCCGTGTCTTTTTTCGGGTTCAGTTCCTGCAACTGCTCCATGGCGCGCAGACCCAGCGGCGTGGCGGCATTGTCTAATCCCAGCATGTTGGCGGCGATGTTCATGAAGATGCTGCCCGTGACGGGATGGCCTTTCGGAATGTCGGGAAACAGTTTTGAGAATATTGGGCTCAGCAGCCGTGCAAACAGATTCACCACGCCTCCCTTCTCGCCAATCTTCATGATGCCCAGCCAGAGCGACAGCACGCCCGTAAGGCCCAGTGATATCTCAAAGGCTGTCTTTGAAGAAGAAAACGTGGAGTCCATCATTGCGGGGAACACTTCGGTGTCGCCCATGAAAATCAGGCGCACCAGCGCAATGACAAATGCTATCAGAAAAAATGCAATCCAAATGTAATTCAGTACCATAATGGTGCAAAGGTACTACATTTTTCGTTTTCAGGAAAACAAAAGACACAAAAAACGCCATGCAGCCGCAAAAAACGGTCAGCATGGCGGTGGATTACAATGCCGGGGCGGTATTACTACAGCCCATCTTTTTCCATCCAGTCGAACAGTATGTCTAACAGTCCGAACACGATCAGCGGCACGTCTCAATACTCATAACTGCTTTTAATAATCAATAGTCGGTTAGCAGCATCACTTCCTCTTCGCCCCTGCGCACAGGCGATAATACTGAGAAGCGGCAAGCAGGAAGCAGCCTGTGCCGTAGTCTTCGAAGTCAGGCACGCGGGTATAGGTGACGGGTTGGCTTGAAGAGGGTTCCTTGCCAGTGCCTTGCACATAGCCTAAGAAACCATCGCGGTGGACACAGTCGTTGGCAAGTCCCTGCCATGCCTTGTCGCAGGCTGCCCGGAAAGTGGCTGCATCGAGAATCTTGTTGCGCACGCCCCATGCCAGACCATAGAGGAAAAGGGCCGAACCGGTGAGTTCCTTGCCGCCATAGTTGGCTTCGCACATCAGACTCGGGTTCCATAAACCGTCCTCGCGCTGGCATTTCAGCAGTGCCTGGCTCATCAGGATGAAGTCCTGCTTGAGTTGTTTGAACGGTTGCTTGGCGGCACGTGTGCGCGGCTTGAACTTGCCATCGCGCATGCCCAGGTCGGTCATGGCGCGCACCAGTGCGGCAAACACCCATCCGCTGCCGCGGCTCCAATAACAGTTGCTGCCGTCGGCTTCTTTATAGGGCGGCACGAAGTCTTTGTCGCGCCACCACAGTCCCTCATCTGTGTTGAAGAGTCCGCCGCCGCAGGTGTTGCGCGTCCACAGATAACTGTCGATGGCATAGTTGAGATAGCGCTCTTCGCCAGTGATATGATAGAAATGAGTATATACGGGCATGCACATCTGTATGGCATCTATCCATGTCCAATAGTCGGCGCGCCGGGTGCCCATCTGGTGGTCGAGGTTTTTCCTCACCTGTTCCATCATCTTCTCGTCGCCCGTCTGCAGGTAGCGTTCCAGATAAACCTGCTGGCAGCATTGGTCGTCGGCGTTGGTCACTTCAATGCCGTTGCGCGCCGTCCACTGGTGGAAGTCGGCCCAGCGGTCGGTGTAGTCGAGGTATTCCTGACGGGCATCAATGCCGTAAAGCGCCATCAGTCCTTCGTAATATACGGCGCGCGTCCACAGATTGCTGCTTCTCACCTTGTTCACGTAGGTGGGAATGGTGGGGTCGCTATACTTGTTCATAAAATACCGGTTGACGGTCTGCGCCGTCTGAAGCACGTCAGATGGCTGCGCTGTCTGTGCCTTTGCTCCCGTCAGGGTGAGCATCAGCATCATGGAGGTGATTATTCTTTTCATCATTCAATGGTCGATTTGTCTGCAAAGATACAATTTTGAGTTGAAAAGAGCGGCCGATATCGTCATTTTTTTATGTAGAATCCGCTCACTCGACAGAAAAAGCAGGCTTCATGGTCTCTGTTTCGCAAAAAAGAATTATATTTGCAAAACCTTCTCATGCACGTACCTATATATTATATATAAGGACGAAAGACAAGAAAGAAAAGGAATGACTATTAACATACGATTATGAAAAAACTGTTTATCTTGACATTATTCGCCTTGGCCGCTGCTACGGTTTCGGCGCAGGCGCTCATCAAACACCCGTGGCAGGGAAAGCGCGTGGCTTATCTCGGCGACTCTATTACCGATCCGCGCAACAGCGGGTCGAAGTTGAAATACTGGCATTTCCTGCAGGATTGGCTGCAGATAACGCCCTATGTCTACGGCATAAGCGGCCGCCAGTGGAACGACATTCCCCGTCAGGCCGAGCAACTGAAGAGCGAGCACGGCGACGATTTCGATGCCATTATCGTGTTCATCGGAACCAACGATTTCAATGCCGCCGTACCCATCGGAAACTGGTATGTGGAGACCGAAGACTCGGTGGTGTTCGCCCGTCACGGCAACAAGACCACGGTGCTGCGCCGCCATCGCGAGCCCTCTACCAACATGGGAACCTTCCGCGGCCGCATCAACGTGGGCATGAAAACGCTCAAGACCTTGTTCCCCACCAAGCAGATAGTGCTGCTAACGCCTATTCACCGCGGTCTTTTCTATGGTGGCGAACAGAACATTCAGCCCCGCGAGAACTATCAGAATGCCTGCGGCGAGTGGGTGGATGCCTATGTGCAGAGCGTGAAAGAGACGGCCAATGTATGGGCGGTGCCCGTCATCGACATGAATGCGCTGAGCGGACTCTATCCACTTATCGCCGAGCAGGAGGTGAATTTCAAGGGCGACACCGACCAGTTGCACCCCAACGACCGCGGTCATCGGCGCATGGCGCAGACGCTGGCCTGTCAGTTGCAGACGCTGCCCTGCGTGTTCGAATAAATATGTCTGTATCTGCCGCCTCCCGCGAGGCTCCTTTCTAAAAAACATCCCGATAATGAAACGGAAAAAAGTAAGCATGATATGGCTGCTGGCCATGCTGATAACCGTGGTGCCGGTAAGTGCCAAGAAAAAGAAAACAGTCACTGACCGTTGGCCTGACGGCACGCCCGTCTCGGCATGGTTCAGTGATACCACGAAAGTGGATGTGGCTTCTCTCGGGCGCAGATATGTGATAACTGATTACGGGGTGGCCAACGACAGCACGCTGCTGCAGACGGAGCGCATTCAGGCGGTCATTGACCTGTGCGCTCGCGAAGGGGGCGGTGTGGTGGTGATACCGCCAGGCACGTTCCTTTCCGGGGCGCTCTTCTTCCGCCAAGGCACTCATCTGCACCTCAGTGAGGGCGGCACGTTGAAGGGAATTGATGCCATCAAACACTATCCGCTGCTGAAAACGCGCATGGAAGGGCAGACACTTGACTATTTCGCGGCCCTCGTCAATGCCGATGGAATAGACGGATTTAGCATCACCGGCACAGGAATCATCAACGGAAACGGACTGAGGTTTTGGGAAGAGTTCTGGATCAGGCGGAAGTTCAATCCGCAGTGCACCAATCTGGAGGCGCTTCGCCCCCGGCTGGTGTATATATCCAACTGCAAGAATGTGACGGTGCAGGATGTGCACCTCGTGAACAGCGGATTCTGGACCAACCATCTATACCGTTGCGAAAGGGTGAAGTATCTCGGGTGTACCATCTATGCTCCTCACACACCTGAGGATGCCAAGGCTCCGAGTAGCGATGCCATCGATATCGATGTGTGCAAAGACGTGCTGGTCAACGGCTGCTGCATCAGTGTGAACGATGATGCCGTGGTGCTGAAAGGCGGGAAAGGAACTTGGGCAGACCGCAATCCGGACAACGGTCCTAACAGTTGCGTGCTGATACAGAACTGCCATTACGGTTTTGTGCATGGCTGCCTCACCTTGGGCAGCGAGTCTCTGCACGACTGGAATGTGGTTATCCGCAACTGCCAGGTCGACAAGGCAGCCCGTGTGCTCTGGCTGAAGATGCGTCCCGACACTCCCCAGCATTATGAATATGTCACCGTGGAAAACATGAAAGGCTCGTGCGGCAGTTTTCTCGTGGTGCGCCCGTGGACGCAGTTCTTCGCTCCCGAGAAACGCGACGACATGCCTTTGTCGCAATGCAACAACATTGTAATCAGGAACATCGACATGGACTGCAATAACTTCTTCGACGTGGGGCCGTCAGACAAGTATGCCCTGAACGATTTCACCTTCGAACATATCCGCGTGAGCGACAGGAAAAATGCTTTCCAGCCCTCACTTATCGGAAATGCAAAGGTCAACGATGTTGTCATCAACGGACAGCCGGTCATCGGTCGTCCGTGATGGCTTGGCCTACCACTTCTGCCATGCGGCGCGCGCCGGCGGCGTTGGGGTGGATGCCGTCTTCCTGTATTAGGTTGCGGTCGGCAGCCGTGGCGGTATAGAGGTCAATGGTTTTCAGGTTGTTCTTCTTGGCCACTTTCTTGATCATCGGGATAATCTCATCGGCAATCACTCGGTCGGTGATGGTCCAGGAGTCGATGAACGCCTTGGCGGGAAAAGCCAGGAATATCTGCGGCTTGGCAGGCAGGGCGTTCAGTTCGTCAATCATCTGCTGCATGTCTTTCATGAAGTCGTCCTTGTGCACCCAGTTGTGTGTCTTGCTGTCATTTGTTCCCAGTTTGATGACAACGATGTCGGGATTGAAATCCTTGCAGTCTTTCCAACAGAATTCTTTCATATAGGGAATGTCTGCGCTGTTCATCAGCGTGCGCGCACTCTTTCCATAGTTGCGCACGTGATAGCCTTCGCCAAGAATATCCTGCAGTACGGCGGGGTAGCCGTATTTATAAGTAAGGTCGATGCCCGAGCCGTCGGTTATGCTGTTGCCCACGCAAGCCACGCGGATGGCATCCTGGTGCGGTGCCTTCAGTTGCTGGAGCCATCGGATGATGTCGTGCACCATCTCGTCGTGATAGGCGAAGTTGCTGTTGAATCCCCAGCCATGGCCTCCGGAGGGGTAGACGTGCAGGGTGGCGTGGTTGTGGTTCTTGTGCATGGCCTGATAGTATGCCACGGCATTTCCATGAGCAGGCACGGTGAGGTCGTCGTCGCTTACCAGAATCAGGGCGGGCGGTGTGATGTGTCTGAGCACGCGCTCCTCGCAGGAATTCTGCTTCTGCACCTGCTCGTCGTCTTTATCCTTGCCAAGCAGATTTGCTACCGACCCCTTGTGAGCCAGTCGCCCCGTCATGGTAATCACCGGATAGCACAGTATCTGGAAGTCGGGGCGCACGGCAAAAGCCGACTGCGTTGCCACGGTGGAGGCCAGATGCCCTCCTGCCGAGAATCCCATGATTCCTACGTCATAGGGATTGATGTGCCATACCGAGGCACTGTCGCGCACGGTGCGGATGGCGTTCTCTGCATCGCCGATGGGGATGGAGCGGTCGCCATGAGGCATTCTGTAGTTCACCACAATAAGGGCAATGCCCTGTTCATTGAAGAAAGGTGCCCAGTCGGTTCCCTCTTTGTCTGTGCATAGTCCCACGTATCCGCCGCCCGGACAGCACACAATGGCCCGTCCTGTGGCCTTTTCTGTTTCGGGGAGAAACACCATCAGGGTGGATTGTCCGTCTGCAGAATTGTTCAAAACGAAGTTGCGCTGTGCATACACTGCCATGGCTAACAGCACGATGCAGCCTGTTAATAAGAATCTTTTCATCCCGTTTGGTTTTAGTTTCAAGTATTTTGTTCAGTGTTTTATCAAACTTGCCACAAAGAAAAGCAGAAGTTTCCATTCCTGCAAGTTTTTGGATAATTCTGTATGTTTTTAGGTAAATCTGAATGTTTTTGTGCGAAAAGCGGAGATAATCAGGAAAAATAACTATCTTTGCATCTGTTTCGTTTACCAACAAAGACGATGAGGCATATCGCATGAGCAGGGAGAAGGAAATATACAAGGTGACGCTGGTGGGCAGCGCTGGCAATGTGGCTTTGCTTACCTTTAAGTTCATTGCCGGCATACTGGGCAACAGTTCGGCCATGATAGCCGATGCCATACACTCGCTGTCAGACTTCGTCACCGATCTCTTGGTGCTGGCGTTTGTGAGCATCAGTGCCAAGCCGCAGGACCAGTCGCACGAGTACGGACATGGCAAGTTCGAAACCATTGCCACGTTCCTCATCGGACTTGCGTTGGTGGCGGCAGCCACGGGCATCATTGTTTCGGGTGTGCAGAAACTCATGTCTTGGTGGAATGGCAACCCGATCGAGGCTCCAGGATGGATAGCCTTGTGGGCGGCTCTGTTGTCGATTTTGGTCAAGGAGGTGCTCTATCAGTATACGACACGGCGAGGCCGTGAACTCCAATCGCAGGTGATGATTGCCAACGCTTGGCATCATCGCAGCGATGCGCTTTCGTCTATCGGAGCGGCTGTCGGCATCGGTCTGGCCATTTGGCTGGGACAGCGTTGGGTGGTGTGCGACCCGATTGCCTCCATCGTTGTGGGCTTGATGCTGATGAAAATGGCCTATCTATTGCTTAAACAGAGCGTAAGCGAACTGACGGAGAGTTCTTTGCCGGAAGAAACGGAACGCGAAGTCGTTCAGATCATCCAGTCGTTCCATGATGTGCAGCAGCCTCACAATCTGCGAACGCGCCGCATTGGCAATCGCATCGCCATTGAGGCACACGTGAGGATGGACGGAAACCTGCCTCTCAACGTTGTTCACGAGCGCGCCACCACCATTGAGCGTAAACTGAAAGAGCATTTCGGTGCCAATACGCATGTGTCACTCCACATGGAGCCCATCAAATAGTTTTTCTCAAGTTCCGAGCGATACCTGTGCATGAAATTGTCATGGAAAATCCGATTTTTGGGCTCAAAAACGGGCAATATTATTCACGGGCAATCAATCGGTCGCGAAATACGAGCGTTTTGAAGTATGTTCCGTAATTTATTGATTAGCAATCAATTCAAACAAAAACCATTTTTCCTTATGCGCAGAAATCAGATGCTTGCTGGCAAAAGCATAGGTTTTGGGTTGCAGGAACATAGGTTTTGAGGTGCGAAACCATAGTTATTGGACAGTGAAACCTATGTTTTTGAAACATGAAACCATAGGTTTAGCGCGGCAGAATGTGGCCTGTGGTAATGAATCCTTACATTCCTACGTTTCCAACGCCCATTTTTTCAAAAACCGATTTCTATTTCAAAGGAAATCGGCAACACGATTTTGTCGCGTTTTTTTCGAATCATCAGCGTGTTGTTACACCGAACTCACGTTCAGTTACTCGGCATAAAAAACAATGGATTTAGAAGATTCTGATTAGATTAACAATCAAAATCGCGTTCTGCTCTCTATTTTTCGCATAACTTTGGCTTCGCCGAAGTTACTTGGCACTCGGAAGAAAAAACAAACTCGTTTGTTTTGTTCTTCACTCGTTTTTTCGTAACTTTGCACGCAAAATGCTGAAAAGATGTTAGAAGTAAGAAATCTGCATGCCAGAATTGGCGACAAAGAGATACTGAAAGGAATCAATCTGACGGTGAACGACGGTGAGACGCATGCCATTATGGGTCCCAACGGATCGGGCAAGTCTACGCTGAGTGCCGTGTTGGTGGGAAACCCGCTTTATGAAGTGACCGAGGGCGAGGCTTGGTTCAATGGCCGGAACCTGTTGGAGATGAAGCCGGAAGACCGCGCTCACGAGGGTTTGTTCTTGTCGTTCCAGTATCCTGTGGAGATTCCTGGAGTGTCGATGACCAACTTCATGCGCGCTGCCATTAACGAGAAACGGAAATATCATGGGCAGGAACCCATGAATGCTGCCGAGTTCCTGAAACTGATGCGCGAGAAGCGCAAGGTGGTTGAACTGGACTCCAAGTTGAGTAACCGCAGTGTGAACGAGGGATTCAGCGGTGGCGAGAAGAAGCGCAATGAGATATTCCAGATGGCGATGCTTGAGCCTACGTTGTCGATTCTCGACGAGACCGACAGCGGCTTGGATGTGGATGCCATGCGCATCGTGGCCGAGGGCGTTAACAAATTGCAGCGCCCCGACACCAGTTGCATCGTGATTACCCACTACGACCGGCTGCTGGAGATGATACGCCCGCAGTTTGTTCATGTGCTTTATCAGGGGCGCATCGTGAAGACCGGCGGTCCGGAGTTTGCCAAGCAGATTCAAGAGCGCGGCTATGATTGGATAAAGGAGGAAGTGGGACGTTCTTCGGCGGAAGGTTGATAAATGACAATTGATCATGACTTCGAGTGAACAGCAATATATAGAGTTATACGAGCAGGCGCGTGACGTGATATTCAGTCATGCGCCGCAAGCCATGAACGCCGTGCGCGATCGGGCTTTTGACGATTTCCGCAGGATGGGGTTCCCCACGAAGAAGGTGGAACGCTATAAGTATACCGACCTTCAGAAACTCTTTGAATCCGACTATGGCGTGAATCTCAGCCGCCTGCCTATTCCTGTTGACCCTTATGAGGCATTCCATTGCGCCGTGCCTAATCTTTCCACGTTGCTCTATTTTGTGGTCAACGATGCTTTTTATCGGGAAGAGGGTGCTGTGGACGGCAGTGAGAAGCCAGAGGTGAGAGACGGACGAATTCCCAAGGCAGTATCCAAACTGCCCGATGGAGTAATTGTGGGCTCCATGCGAGAGTTGTTCTCCGGCTCTTCAACCCTCGACACTTCGCATGCTTCTGACAACGCCATTCTTGTGTCTACGCTATCCAAATACTATGCGAAGTTGGCCAATACGGGCGAGGATGCGGTCACCGCATTGAACACGATGCTGGCTCAGGACGGCTTGCTCGTCTATGTTCCTCGCAACGTGAAGGTGGAGCGCGCCATTCAGGTAATTAACATTCTGAAAGCACCGCCTGCCAATGCGCAGCACGTGGTGACCGACCTGATGGTGAACCGCCGTGTGCTGATTGTCCTTGAGGAGGGTGCCGAACTGAAGATGCTGTTCTGCGACCATACCGCCGACGACCGAAAATTCCTGGCCACCCAGGTAATCGAGGCCTACGTGGGCGAGAATGCTTCGCTCGACCTCTATTGTCTGGAGGAGACCCATTATAAGAATGTACGCGTGAGCAATGTATATATCGACCAGCAGGCAAACAGCAGGGTGAACCATAACGTGATAACGCTCCACAACGGAGTTACCCGCAACAAACTCGACCTCACCTTCTCTGGCGAGGGAGCCGAGTGCCAGTGCAACGGCTGTGTGATTGCCGACAAGGAGCAGCATGTGGACAACAACACGCTGATTGTTCATAAAGTGCCTCACTGCTCATCGCAGGAACTCTATAAATACGTGCTCGACGACAAGTCAGTGGGCGCTTTTGCCGGTCGCGTGCTGGTGGAGCATGGCGCGCAGAATACTGCTTCGCAGATGGTGAACCAGAATCTCACGGCCACGCAGGATGCGCGGATGTATACCCAGCCCATGCTTGAAATCTATGCCGACGATGTGAAATGCTCGCATGGGTCTACCGTGGGGCAGTTGAACGACGCGGCCCTCTTCTATATGCGCCAGCGCGGCATCTCGCTTCAAGAGGCTAAACTGCTGTTGCAGAACGCCTTTATCAACGAGGTGATCGACAAGATGCAACTGGAGCCCCTTCGCGACCGTTTGCACTATCTGGTGGAGAAGCGCTTCCGCGGAGAACTCAACAAATGTGAAGGCTGCCGCCTTTGCAGATAAAAACCGAACAATATGTATGATGTCAGCAAGATAAGGGAGGATTTCCCGATATTGTCGCGTGAGATCTACGGCAAGCCATTGGTCTATCTCGACAATGCCGCCACCACGCAGAAGCCGCGAATGGTGGTGGATGCGCTGGTGGACGAATACTATAATGTGAATGCCAATGTCCATCGTGGCGTGCATTATCTTTCCCAGCAGGCAACCGACCTGCACGAGGAGGCGCGCGAGAAAGTGCGCAGTTTCATCCATGCTGCCAAGACGGAGGAGGTGATTTTCACCCGCGGAACCACCGAGAGCCTCAATCTGGTGGCTTCCTCTTTTGCCGATGCTTTTATGCACGAGGGCGACGAAGTGATAGTCTCCGGCATGGAGCACCATTCCAACATCGTGCCCTGGCAGTTGCAGGCCGGCAAAAAGGGAATACAGTTAAAGGTGATTCCCGTGAGCGACGACGGCCTGCTGCAAATGGATGCCTACGAGCAGTTGTTCACTGACCGCACCCGGCTGGTGAGCGTGGTTCACGTGAGCAACGTGCTGGGAACGGTGAACCCCGTTGCGGAAATCATCCGCATTGCCCACGCCCACGGAGTGCCGGTATTGGTAGACGGGGCGCAGAGCGCACCTCATTTCCAAGTAGACGTGCAGGCCCTGGACTGCGACTTCTATGCCTTCAGCGGCCATAAGATGTACGGGCCCACAGGCATCGGCGTGCTCTATGGCAAGGAGGAGTGGCTCGACAAGATGCCGCCTTATCAGGGTGGGGGAGAGATGATCGACCGTGTTACCTTTGCGCATACCACCTTCGAGCGTCTTCCGTTCAAGTTCGAGGCCGGAACGCCCGACTATGTGGCCACGAATGGTCTGGCCAAGGCCATTGACTATCTGAATGCACTGGGACTTGACAATATAGCCGCCCATGAGCGGGAACTCACCCGCTATTGCATGGAGCAACTGATGACCATCGATGGAATGAAGATCTACGGCCCTCATGCACATTCGGGCTCATCGCCTGAAGACCATTCGCTGTCGCAAAAAGATGCCGTGGTCTCCTTTAACGTTGGCGATATCCATCATTTAGACATGGGAACGCTGCTCGACCGTCTGGGCATTGCCGTGCGCACAGGCCATCACTGCGCCCAGCCGCTGATGGACCGCCTGGGAGTGCAAGGCACCGTGCGCGCCTCGTTTGCCCTTTACAATACGAAGGAAGAGGTAGACGCGCTGGTGGCCGGCGTGGCGCGCGTGGCCAAGATGTTCTGATGTCTCAGAGCACCCTCTTGCATTTCCTTACCGCTGCGATGAACCAAGCCAGTGCCACGGCGCGCACGGCAATCGAATAGCCGGCGGGCAGGATGCCAAGGAAGAGGGCTGCCTGTGCTTCAATCAACGCCCAGGTTTGCTGCCTGTTCATGTTGCGCTCCAACACGTGCGAATAATATGAACCTAACATGTCTACGGGTTTGTTGGCCGCACGGACCATCATGCTGAAGGCATTGGCAACCAGGCTGGGCAGCCAGCCGTTGGTATTCAAGATAATCTGCTTTTCCATTTCGTTCTGTAGTTTTATTGTTTCTGAGTGCAAAATTAGGGGGCTGTTGTGCAAAATAAGTTCACAATTTTTGCGTTCTGATAAAAAAATAATTAAAATAGATGCTTGCAAGTCATTTCTATGACGATAAAATAGAGGCCGGATGCGATGAGGCCGGGCGCGGATGCCTGGCCGGCAGTGTCTATGCGGCGGCGGTAATCCTGCCTCCCGACTATGAGAATGCCGAACTGAACGACTCAAAGCAACTCACCGACAAGAAGCGCCATCAGTTGCGCGAGGTCATTGAGCGCGATGCCGTGGCGTGGGCCGTGGGCATCGTAACGCCCGAGGAAATCGACAAGATCAACATACTGAATGCCAGTTTCCTGGCCATGCACCGCGCGCTGGACCAACTCAATGTGCGCCCGCAGGCTGTCATCGTAGACGGAAACCGCTTCCGCCCATATATAGATAAGGTGTCGGGCGGCGAAGAGGCGAAACCGCTTCCCCACACGTGCATCGTGAAAGGCGACGGCAAATACCTCTCCATAGCGGCGGCCAGCATCCTGGCGAAGACCTATCGCGATGACTATATGGACCGGTTGGCAGCGGAATATCCGCAATACGACTGGAAAAGCAACAAGGGATATCCCACCAAAAAGCACCGCGATGCCATCAGACAATACGGCACCACACCTTATCATCGCATGAGTTACAACCTCTTGGGCGACGGACAACTAACCTTGAAGTTCGAGGATTGAAATGAGACACGACAAACTGGAACGCGAACTGGAGATGCTGCTCATGCTCACCGAGAACCGCGGATACACGGTTGACAAGGCATGCGAGCGGCTGGGCATATCGCGAAGAAACTTCTATTACTATCTGGAGTTCTTCCGCGACTGCGGCTTCTTGGTCAGCAAGGAGTCGGGCATGTACCGCATAGACCGCAACTCCCCTTTCTTCAAGCGCATTGTGGAGAGGGTTACCTTCACCGAGGAGGAGGCCGTGGTGATGCGCCGCCTGCTCGACAAGACCGACAGCAGGAACGCCTTGGTGGAAAACCTGAAGATGAAGTTGGACCGGTTCTACGACTTCTCCATCGTTACCAACGACCGTGTGAACGAGCAGTCGGCCCATGTCATCAGCCAGTTGTACGATGCCATCAAGTACAAGCAGATGGCAGTGCTGCGCGGCTACACCTCACCGCACGGGCGGAGCAAGCGCGACCGTCTGGTGGAACCGTTCCTTCTGATGAACGGCAACAACGAAGTGAGGTGCTACGAGCCGGCATCGAAGATGAACAAGACCTTCAAGATAGCACGCATCGAGGATGTGGCCGTGCTCACCGAACCTTGGGCCAACGAGTCGTCCCACCGCCAGATGCACACCGACGTGTTCATGTTCAGCGGCGAGGAACTGATGCCCGTGGAACTGCGGCTCGGCACACTGGCCTGCCAGATGATGAAAGAGGAATATCCGCTCACGGCGGGCAGCATGCAGGCCGACGGCGAGGGCCACTGGCTGTTGCGGCTCAACGTGTGCAGTTATGCCGGCATCGGGCGCTTTGTGCTGGGGCTTTACGACGATATAGAGATACTGGGCAGCGAGGCCTTCCGCCAGTATGTCAGCGAGAAAATCAGGACCATGTATGAACGTATTAGCAAATAATATAAGTATAACTAAAATATGAAAAGATTTGTAGGAGCCTTTTTGATGGCTGTTATCGCTTTGGCAGCAAGCGCTGTTCCTGCCAAGCGCGGCATATGGAAAACCGTTTTGTTGAACAGCGGCGAACAAATCAGGGTGCAACTCTGCGGCGACGAGTTCCTTCATTATTGGAAAGACGCGCAGGGAGTGGCCTACAACGAGGATGAGCAGACGGGACGCTACGTCCCCGTTTCACTTGCCGAGCAGGCTGCCAAAGCCTCGGCAAAGCGCAAGAGTGTGCGCCGTCTGCAGCAGGCACGCCGCGCCAAGAACGTGCGCCAGCGAAGCGCATACATTGGCAAGAAGAAGGGACTGATTATCCTGGCCCAGTTCTCCGACCGGAAATTCAAGGCCGGCCACGACAAGGCCCTCTATGAGCAGATTGCCAACAAGCGCGGCTTCACCTCTTCCGCAGGCTTCGTGGGCAGCGTGAAAGACTATTTCTTTGACCAGAGCAACGGCCAGTTCGAATTAGACTTCGACGTGGTGGGACCAGTAACCCTGAGTCACAACAGTCTTTACTATGGAAAGAACGTGCCCGACAACGACGATGGCGATGACATCCGGCCGGGAGAGATGGCCGAAGAAGCCTGCAAACTGGTGAAAGACAGCGTAAACTTCAAGGACTACGACTGGGCCGGCGACGGCGAGGTTGACCAGGTGTTCGTGGTCTATGCCGGACAGGGCGAGCAAAACGGCGGTGACAAGAACACCATCTGGCCCCACATGTGGAGCCTGTCAGAGGCTGTCGGCCGCACATTATCGCTCGACGGAGTGAAAATAGACACCTATGCCTGCAGTTCCGAACTGGGCGATGGTAGTGAAATAGACGGCATCGGAGCCTTCTGCCATGAGTTCTCCCACTGTCTGGGATTGCCCGATTTCTATGACACCTCCGGCAATGAGGACCAAAGCAATTTCGGCATGGATTCATGGAGCCTGATGGACTATGGCTGCTACAATGGCGACTCCTTCATTCCGTGCGGCTATACCAGTTACGAGCGCATGTGGTGCGGATGGAAGGAGCCCATCGAACTGAAAGAAGAAACACAGGTGAGCGGCATGACCGCCATTGCCGACGGCGGCGACACCTATATTATATATAACCAGGGCCATCCCGACGAATACTATCTGCTGGAAAACCGCCAGTTGGTGGGCTGGGACCGCGAATCCTACGGCCACGGCCTGCTGGTAATCCATGTAGACTATGATGACTACGTATGGGAGGCAAACGAGGTGAACAACGATCCCGCCCATCAGCGCTGCACCATCGTGCATGCCGACAACAAAGACGGCGTGTCCGTCTCCGACCTTGCCGGCGATCCCTTCCCCTATCAGAAGCGTGACAGTCTGACCAACCGCTCGGTGCCTGCGGCCAAACTCTTCAACAAGAACACCGACGGCAGCAAGTATCTCAACTACGCCATACGCAACATCAAGGAGAGCAGCGACGGAGTCATCTCGTTCTCATTCGCTCCCGACACCCAGGCGAGTCAGGAAACCGTCATCACGGGCGACACTTTCTTCTATGAGTCGTTCAACAAATGCAATGGAAAAGGCGGTAACGACGGCAAGTGGAGCGGAAGCATTGCCTCTGGTAAGGCGAATGTTGACAACGCGGGATGGGAGAGCGCCAATTACTACGGAGGCGACCAGTGCCTGAGAGTGGGCAGCGGAAAGAACTTCGGCGTGCTCACCTCGCCCACCATCAAACTGGAAAGCGGCGTGGAATACCAACTCTCGTTCAAGGCCGCCCCGTGGGGAAGCGAGTCGAACTTCATGCGCGTGAGTGTAGCCGACGGCGGCAACGCCACGCTTTCCACGACCATGTTTGATGATATGAAGACAGAAGAATGGAACGCCCATGTGACCGACCTGACCGGCAGCGGCAGCGTGCGCCTGGAGTTCATGTCTAACAAGAACCGTTTCTTCATCGATGAAGTGCTCATCCAGCGCAAGTCGTCGTCAGAGACGGGCATCCGCGAGATGAAAGCGGGCAGCCTGCAGTCGGCACAAGGTGGCATCTACAGTCTTGACGGCCGCTACTTGGGCACCGACTTCAATGCCCTCCGTCCCGGCATCTACATCGTGGGCGGCAGGAAGGTGGCTAAATAACTCTTACAGAGCGTTTGCCCTGCATATAGGAAAGTGGCGCTATGGCATTGCCGTAGTGCCACTTTTCTGCTCCCATAGCAGTGGTTTCGAGCCTGCAAGGTGGCGGAGCGCTTCAGCAAATTAATATAATTTACCGTGCAAATTAAATTGATTTACTTTTCAAATTAAATTGATTTACCGTGCAAATTATATTAATTTACTTTTCCGCGGTGCCGCTTTCGGGGAGGCAAAGTGCCTGTTTCACGGCTGCGAAGCGGCACTTCCGGGCGTGCTGTTAACAACAAAAGAGGATGCACGTGGGTGCATCCTCTTGGTTAATGTACGACTGATGAGTTTTTACTCTTTCGATTACAACTTCACCAGATAGCAGTAAGGCAAGGTGAGGTAGGATCCCTTGTAGCCGTCGTATCCTCCTTCGCCATACGCAAATCTGAGCGCATAGAACTCGTAGTCTTTGTAAACGGCACTGAAATCAAAGAAGATACCGTCTTCGTCTTCTGTGAGGCTTGCAGTTGCATAAGGCAGCGAGGTGTTCCTTACTCTATAGATCTTATTGTCAGCACTGAGCATCATGACAAAGTTGGAGAGTATGTATTCCACACCGTCCTTCGTGTAAGTGGCGTCAGTGTCGTATTCGTTGGGCACGGTGAACGTCTCTGTTGCTGCGTCTAGGGTGATGGGCAGCACGATGCCAGCCAGTGAGCCGGTTGCAAAGGTGAGCGTTCCCTCGGTGTCGCTGGTGGTTTCCAGAATCATACCCATTTGTTTCCAGCCACTTGAATAGTACATCAAGAAGTATGCACCCTGGATGTCTTTCACGAAGTCGAACTGAGAAACGACGAGCGTCTTGGTTACTGTACCCGACTGGATATTAACTGTACCAAAGCGTCTCCAACCAGTTTCGTTAGCACTGTTCACTTCGCACACCACCTGATTGGTCTTTGAGTCGAAACTGGCGGTGATCCATTCGTCCTGGCTTTCCACGGTGACTGGGCGCGAGTGGTTCAGACCCACTCTGAGTGTCTCGGGATCGTTGTTCTTGGTTCTGACGGTGTCAGCGTCGAGGTCGAGCAGCATGCCGATTTGGGTGATGAGCACCTTGTCCTGGATGCCGTTCATGTCTACGGTTACATAGCCTTCGCGAGGCTCTGCGTTGTCATTGTCCTGGGCTGTTACTTCAATCTGGCTGGTTTCGTTGTTGAACGTTGCCGTGAGCCAGTCAACACCGCTCTGAACCGTGACGTTGCTGCTGTGCACCACGTCGATGTTCAGTTTGGCCTGATAGTCGCCCATCTCATACTCAAGACCGTCGGCCAGACCGTAAATACTGCTCTTCTGTGTGGCGGTCACTTCGGCTTCTGTGTCACCGGCCTTCAGTTTAATCAGTGCCGATCTTCCGTTCAGTGTGATGTTCGGACTGGCATTCAGGTTCACCGTGTTGCCGCTTACCGACAGCGTGAGCCAGTTGGCATCGGTGGTTGCAGTGAGCGCCTGGTTGGTGCTGACAACGATGTTGCCGGTTCCTCCGTCAGATTCAAACAGCACGTCTACACTGGCTACTTCCAGTTTCGGTGTAGCCTGGTATGTGGCATCGTCGTCACCGCATGCCGTGAACAAGGTCACGGCTGCGATGATTGCGAATATACTAAATACTTTTTTCATGTTTCTTATGCTTTAGGTTTAGTTGTTAAATGGGGTAGACACAGCCTTTGTCACCACGGTGAAGTAGTTGGCCGAGTTGTTGTCGTCAGTCAGCGTGAAGTAGGTGGGCTGCGACTCGCTGTCGGCTGTGAGGGTGAAGGTGGTGCTTGTCAGATAGTTGATGAACGTAGAATAGCCATGGCTGTAATACCATCCACCGTTGCCGTTCAAGTCGTTGCGGGCAGAGTTGTATACAAACTTCACCTTGTCGCCACCGATAAACTGCAAGTCGAGTGCAATCAAGCCTGCGTAATTGCCGCTGGTGAAGTAGATACCAAAGCCTGTGGCAAATGTAGGATTATTGTACGTGGTGAATGCCATGACGTTGATTACCTCGCCCTCGCTGTCTGACAGGGTCTTGCAGGCCATGTAGGTGGGCTGCAGGGCTGCACTGAACTTGCTGAATGCAAAGTAGAGGTCGCTGTCGGCAAAGATGCGGTTGAGCGGCACCTGAGAGACGGTGATGGTGGCCTTTTCGCCGCTTGCCTCCACGGTGATGGTGCCAGAGCGCGGTTCGCCCGTGGTATTCTCTTCCACGTCAATCTTCAGGTCCTTGCCGCTGACGCTTACCTTCAGCCAACTGTCGTTAGCCGTATAGGTGAACTTGTCGGCCAGGTTGAAGTGATACTCAAGCGTTGAGGCTGAATTGCCGACCGAGACAGACTCGCCCACGTTGTTGATAACGATAGAGGGCAGCAGCAGTCCGGTGAACACCACGCTGGGATCCTCCTGCGAGGTGAACGTAGCATTCTCTTCATTATACTTGAACACCTGCACTTGCTTGCCAGAGAGGGTGGCAGGCTCGTAGAGCGTGAATCCGTTGTTGTCGAAGCAGAAGGCCGTTTCGATGGCTTCCTCGCCCTCGGGCACGTCGATGCCGATGTAGCGGTCGTTGGTAAAGAAGTTGAGCGTGTATTCCTTGC
This sequence comes from Prevotella sp. UBA4268, assembly GCA_002395135.1. Taxonomy (GTDB): domain Bacteria; phylum Bacteroidota; class Bacteroidia; order Bacteroidales; family Bacteroidaceae; genus Prevotella. The sequence continues at coordinate 28,340 of DGWC01000072.1, forward strand.
CGTCGATGGTGGCTACAGCCCTGTCGAACACCAGGTTGCTGACAAACTCGTTCAGTTCGGTCTGATAGTCGGCAATGTCCTGCGTTATGCGGTGCATGTACATGAGATTGCCCGAGCGGGTTCCCTTCAGTGTGATGGTGTTTTCGTCTTCGCTGATGTTCATGATGATGAACAGGAAGTCACCCTTGTAGGCCTCGTAGCCGCCTGCTCCCGTTCCGCTGCTGGGGGTAGAGAAGAGGTGCAGGTATTTATTGTATGTGTCGAAGCAGAGCACTGGTCCTGCCTCGTTGCTGAGCGTATAGGCAGAGGTGATGGGCTCTGTGACATCCTCAGCCAGTTCTGTGCATACAGTGACGTTGTCTTCATCAAACTTCATGGTGAACGAATAGCCTCCGTAGTCTTGTGTGGGGTGGGGGAACATGTCGAGCACCCATCCGTGTTCAGAACTTGTCAGCACTCGTCTGGTCTTTTCGAGATACTCCTTGGTGCGTATGGATGCGGGCTTGTCGAAGACATCTTCCTGGTCTTTCAGACAAGAAGTGAGCAGCAACGCCGGCAGCATCAGCAGCAAATATGCAAATATTTTCTTTTTCATTGTCAGTCCTCCTTGGTTTAATTGGTTCCACTGTTGATAGTCAAGTCGGTCAGGTCAACCTTTCCCGACGTAATATTACCTTGGCGGCGCAGAATGGTTGAACGCAGAACGTCGATGTCGATGCCCCATGTGGTGTACATATAGGCGCGGGCGATGTCGAGTTTCTGCTCAATGAGCGTGCGGCCGGGCTGTGTCTGGTCAGGATCGTCTTCATAAATGGCTTCAGCCTCTTTCATCCTGCTTTCCCACCACTTGGCATCGTGGGTGACATACTCGGAAACCATCTCGGCGAAGTCCTCCCTGTCGTTGGTCTGAGCATAGGCCGTGATGAATCCGCGCTTCAGGTAGTTGCTCCGGTAAGGCTCGGAGAACTGGCTGTCGCTGACATACGAACTCGGGGTTACCTGGCGGAACGAGGCTGGGTAGTCCTGCGTCTGGTTCAGGATGTGCACGAACTCGTGGTGGATGGTCTTGATGTAATAGTGGTTCAGACCGTCGGCCACGTTATAGTTGTTGTCGTATGTGCCGTCGAGTACATCGTTCAGGAAGTTGATGCCTAACAGCAGGATCTTCTTTCCGCCTTCGGCTGTTCCGAGGATGATGGAGCCGTTGTTCTGATATTCCCACACACCGCTCAGGAAGAACATCTTCGGGAAGTTGGCGCGGGTGAACTCAATGCCGGCAATCTCGTTGTAGGTCTCCACACACAGGTATTTCACCAGGTGGGCCATCTTGATAGACTGCTCCATGTCGGCCGGGACAGTGTAGTAGTCCAAGTCACTTTCTATCTCCTCATAACGATATTTGAAATCGATGTTATAAGGATTACGGAAATTCTCCTCGAGCCAGCGGTCGAATGCGTTCTTGCGATAGTTGTCGACGGTGATAACGCTTTCCGGCTCGATCTCGTCGCTGCTACATGCGCTGAAGAACAGCGGCAGCAGCATCAGAGGTACTATATATAATATGGTCTTTTTCATAATGCTTACTCTTTTTCACAAATATCAATTTCTGAATTACCAGGTTCCTTCTCGTCGCGCGGGTTCGGCTCGTAGCCGGCACTTACCACATCCTGTGGAATCTGGATGGCGCGGCGCTTGTCGTCAACCGTCAGCCAGTCGGTAAACTCAACGGGATTGCCGGAAGCATCGATGGTGCGGCGCGGGATTTCAATGCCCCAGCGCTTGATGTCGAACCAGCGCTTGCCCTCGTGGAGCGTTTCGTAGCGGCGGCAGGCCAGTACCAACTGAATCAGGCACTCCTGCGTAGAACCCTCTGCGTCGATGGCGAACTTGGGGTTGAGGTGCTTCCTGAGCGAACCGGCCACGTCGGCTTTTTGCTCAATGCTTCCGTCAGCGTTCTTCTTGTCGTAGGCATAGTCCAGACTCTTTATGTAAGTCTCTGCTTTCTGCGGAGTCAGCACATAGGTCTTAGCCCTGCTAACGTTGTCAATCCACAGGGTGAGGTCTTCGCAAGCCTTGTCATACTGCTTCAGCATGATGTAGGCTTCAGCACGGTTGAGCAGCACTTCGTCGCCCGTGAATGCGTTGTATACCGTATGAAAGTAGCCATTGCCCAGGTTGTCGGTATCCTCAAACAGAAAGGGCAGACGCCACATTGACCAGTAGTTGCGTGCTGTGTAGCGCTTTGGCGGCACGGCAAACGATGAGTAATTGCCTCCCCAAAGACCAGCCAGGGCTGACAGCGTTTCAGTGGTTCCCAAATAAGAATTGTGCGTGTAGGCCTTTCCGGTACCCCATCCGCCGAAGTAAATTGGCTGGCTAGAGTAGGAGGTGAGCAGCAGCAGGTTGCAGTTGAGCGTTGGCTCAATCACGTGGTTGGCATAAGGATCCTGCTGATAGACAGCACCGTTGGGCATGGTGTTGAGCACGTCCCAGTCGCGCAGCATGGCCTTGGGATTCGTTCCGAGCACCACGTTGGCACACTCAATGGCCTTGTCGTATTTCTCATAATAGAGATAGAAACGGGTGGCGAAGGCATAGGCGGCATTCTTGTTGAAGTGATACTTCGGCACGTCATAGTAACTGTCGCCAACGTTGGGAAGGGCAGCCTCAATGTCGGCAGCGATGTGTGCATAGTTCTCATGCACGCTTTCGCGCTGATACTTGGGGTTGAGTTCTTTCTCTGTCTCGCTCACGAAAGAGATGCCGACAGCGTTGGGGTCGTTGGAATCGTAATGAGTGGCAAAGAGGTTCACCAGCATGAAATGTGCATAGGCGCGGCACATCAGGGCTTCTGACTGCATTTCCCTGAGTGTGGCGGTGGTAGCACCACCCATCGACTCAATACCTTCAAGGGCCATGTTGGCCGTTTCAATACACTGATAGAGGTCCATCCAGTAGTAACGAGGATCCTGGTTGTTGGTCTCCGTGATATCTGTCCATGTGTAACATTGATCGATAAAACGCTCTTTATAACTGCTGTTCGACAGCACTTCGTCTACGTTGTCAGATGCATATTCCGTAAATGCCATGTGGTCATGGGTGGGATAGGCGGCCACAAGCAACTTCTGAATCTTTTCCACGGTGTTTGCCTCTGTTCGGTTGTCGGGCAGTGTGTCGAGGAAATCGTTGCATGAAACCAACCCCATGCTCAAGGCAAGAATTGATAATACTATATATTTCTTCATAGTCGTAAATATTCTTTTATGGTTGTTGTCTATAATTACCTGAACCGTTACATTCCCACACGCAGTGTCAGCGTGAACTGTTTTGGCAATGGCACGGCCACACCACCGGTGTTGTAGAACTCAGGATCCTGACCATTGAGTTTCTTGTCGGCATAGAGCAAGAAGAGGTTGGTGGCCTGTAGTTTCAAAGAGAGGTTGTTAAGTTTCAGGGAATTTACGAGCGATCTCGGGAATTCGTAACCCAGCGACACTTCCTTCAGACGGATGAAGTCGCCCTTGGCGATGCGCTCTGTACTATAGTTGTATGCGTTGTAGGCATAACTCAGATCAGAGTCGTTCTCATTCTGACGGCTGGATGCAATAACCGGAATGGTGGTGAAGTTCTCATCACCAGGAATCATCCAGCGGTTGGCAAACTCTTTTGGCATGGAGTTGAGGTCGTTGTAACGGTTCTTGAACACGGGGTCGAGACGCACCACGTTGCCGAATGAGTAAGTCAGGAACACGTTCAGTGACAATCCCTTGTACTTGAAGATGTTTCCAAACGATCCGACGTCGGTGGGATCCACGCTTCCGCTGTACTCCAGGAAGCCCATCTTCTCCTTGTCGCGGGTCTGGAAATAGATACCCGTGGTGGTGACTTCACCATTCTGATCGAGGAAGGTGGGAAGACCTTCGTTGTTCAGTCCGCGGAACGGGATGGAGAACAGCGAGCGCACGGGATAGCCTTCGAGTGCGAATCCGGAACCGCTGACGAGGTCGATGACGCGCTGGATGTTCTCAAGTTCGGTCACTTCGTTGTGAGTGTGTGAATAGATGAAGTTTGTGGTCCATGTGAAGTTCTGAGTCTTGATGTTGGTGGTACTGATAGAAAGTTCCATACCGTTAGACTTCATCGATGCCACGTTACCGTATTTTCTTCCACCCATCTGGGTGTTCACAATACCAATCAGGTCGTAGTTGTTACGCTTGTACCAGTCGAACTCCACGTTGATGCGGTTGTCAAGGAATCCCAACTGCACGCCGAGGTTCAACTCGTGCTTCTTCTCGAAGGTCAACTCACCGTTTGCGCGGTCTTCTTCTTCCAGTCCGCTCTCACGAAGTCCTGCTGACGGACGCCAGGGATTGTAACTGGCAATAACGGGCAGTGAGTTGGTAACCCACGACGGGCCGCTCTCGGCGGTCAGCGAGTAGGATGCTTTCAGGGTGGCATGGGTCAGGGCTCTCTTGAATACCTTTTCGAACCAGGGCTCCTCGTGAGCGTTCCATGCACCGGAAACGTTCCATGTGGGCAGCCAGCGTGCCTTGGTAGCCTTACCCAGACGGTTGCTACCCTCATAGCGGAGCGTGCCGTTGATGGTGTAGCGGCCTTTATAAGAATAGGTGGCCGTTCCGAAGAAGGCAGCGCGGCGCTCATGGGTGTTGCTCAGTGTGAAGTAGTCGGTATTGTCCTCTGCACCCTTCTTGAACACCTCATAGGCATAGTTGGCAATTTCGCCGAGGCTGTACTGCATACCCCAACCGCGGAACCAGTCGGCCGTACGGTCGATGCTGTTGATTTCCGTACCGCCATAGAGGTTTACGATATGGTTGTTGGCATATACGTCGTTGTAACTTGCCGTGGCACGGAAGTCCCAGGCATCCATCTTGTTGGTATGCTTGTTCATGATACCTCCGTTAGGCAGGATGGTTACAGGCACGGCGAACATGTCGTCGGGGTCGGTATAAAGATAGCGGTTGTTGTTGCGGATGGTGGTATTGTCCATGGCGCGGTAGGCGTTGGCCTGGTTAGAGTCGTCGCAAATGCTGTGGTTGCGGGTGGCCTGGTTGTATTTGAAAGAACCGAGCACGCCTAATTCCACTTGCTTGATGGGCTTGTATTTCAACTCACCCTGCACGCGGATGTCGAACACATCGAGGTTGATGTAGTTGTTCTCCAACTCGTGAAGGATGTTGAACGGTGCGTAGTTACGCGTATAGAACGTGTTCACGTCGAGCGCGCGGCTCGTATTCAAAGCATAAGAATACGGGTTGATGTCGAATGAACGGTTCACGGCACCTGACACCACATCCAACTCTGAGTTCAAGGTTCCCGGAGCCTTCTGCTTACGGAAACTGGAGTTGGCAATCATGTTGAACGTCAATTTCTTGGTAAGGTTGAACGAGTTGTTCAGGTTGGCTGTGTAGCGCTCCACTTTCGACTGCTTGGTCCATCCCGGGTCGAACATGGCCGAAACAGATGCGTAGGTCTGAGCACGCTCGGTTCCCGTTGAGATGCTTACAGAATGGTTGTGCATCACAGAGTTAGAGAACAGTTCGTCAAACCAGTCGGTGTTCCTGTACTCAGCCTGGCGCAGATAGTCGGCGCGGGCCTCGTTGGTGTTGGCCAGTGCATACTGACCGGTCTTCGGGTCGTATTGGCCCATCAACTGATACATCTTTCCGTAGACACCGCTTGATGCGCTGTTGGCAATTTCTGCATAGTTGAGGTATCCCTTCTGCTGCATCTCCTGGTAGATACTCATCTGGTCCTGAGAGTTCATGATGTTGAACGTGGAATAAGATGGCACCAGACGCATGGTGTACTCACCCGTATAGTTGATGCGAGCCTGTCCCTGCTTACCCTTCTTCGTGGTGATGACAATCACACCGGCCATGGCGCGGGCACCGTAGATAGAGGTAGCGGAACCGTCCTTCAGAATGTCGAAGGTCTCGATATCGTCAGAGTTCAGTCCGGCAATAGCAGAAGAAATCAGCGTATTGGCATCACCGCTCGACAGGTCGTCGGCACTAACATCGGTCACATCTTCCATGATGACACCGTCGACCACCCACAAAGGCTTGGAGTTACCATAAATAGAGGTGGCACCACGCACGCGAATCTTCGGAGCCGTACCGAATGTACCAGACACGTTCTGCACTGACACACCGGCAGCGCGGCCTTCGAGCGAGCGAGAAATATCTGCCATACCGTCTATCTTGGCATCACTGGCGTTGATTTTTGTGGATGCACCCGTAAACAAGCGCTTGTCCACCTTCTGCATACCCGTTACCACCACTTCTTCGAGAGCGGTAGCATCGCCACGCAGGGTGATTTTCATGGTCTTCGTTGCTTTTACTTCCTGCTTGTCATAACCGATGTAGGAAATCACAAGCGTCTTACCTAATGCGTTGTCGATGGTGAAGTTTCCGTCCACGTCGGTGATTACACCCTTGGACGAGCCCTTCAGCGTGATGGAGGCTCCAATGATGGGTTCTCCGTTCTCATCGACAACAGTTCCCTGCACGCGGTTTCCCTGCGCCAAGGCTGTCACTGTGGCCATAAGCACACAGATGAGAGTTAATAAGAACTTCTTCATAAGCGATTTTTTGTATGTTAATGATGAAATAAATGATATCACTCCGTCCGTGTAAAATGTAAATTCTTCAGGTATTAGCGTTTCATTTCCGCTTCCCTGTGATGGGATTTATAGCGTTTTTTTATTTCTGTTTTTAAAAACATTTTGCAAATGTAGGCATAAATTTTATTAAATCCAAATATTTTTTGCAAAAAATTGCCTTTTCCTCAAAAAAACATTAATTCGGGCTGGTTTTTATCAAGTATGTTTCAATTTTTCGCAAAACACTTTCTCTATGTTACAATTTTTGCAATTTCTCCCATTTATTCGAAGAATTTGCAGCGATTATGCATCTGACTGTATTTATTTCATCATTAAAAGACATAAGCGATAAATGTTTTGTGATGTTAAACTCATTCATTTCATCATTAAAACAGAAGTGACATGAAAAAGTTTATATATTTAATGCTGCTGGCATGCCCGCTGATTATCGCTTCATGCGGTGACGACGATCTAGACAGTAACAGCATTTTCGATACCAGTGCCATCAAGAGAACTGATTTCGATAACTGGCTTCTGGAAAACTACTCCAAGCCCTAGGGGTGGTCTCGATTTCGGAGCAAAAGCCAACGGCGAGGATCAGATGACGTATACAATCGTGGGATGGGTCGGTAACGACGCACAGAAGGGCAATGCCAGTTACTACTGGAACAGCAAGGATGCCGACGGGAATACCTACTTCCCGTATTTAGCCCATAGTGTAGAGAGAACCCATGTTTGAGACAGTAGATTAGGATATACAAAAATACAAAAAAATATCGTCACAGCCAAACCGATTAGCAAACAATAACAAACTTCAAATTCGCCGATACAAAACACTTATACATAGATAAATAAATTCAAGTTTCGCATTCGCTCAACTTCTTTGTAGTTCATAGTTCATGGTTCATAGTTCATAGTTAAGTAGTCAGTAGTCGGTGTTAAGAAGTGAAGTAGTGAAGCCATTACTTGGTTTGCTGATATTTTGTCTCCAGACATTTGGCTTTAACTACTTAACTACTTTCTACTTAACTACTTCAGAAACTTGAGTTAATAAACTCTATTTAACACATCTCTCGGCGCTCGCTCCGCCGCCTCTTACAGCCGATCTCCCCGTGGGCAGCAGACATAGCGTTTGTGTTAGCGTGAATCAAATATTTTTACCCCAATTTAGATAATCCCAATAAGAAAACACCGGGATAGCCGTTGGGGCATCCCGGTGTTCGCATAGGATTCTCCTGCCAGAAAAACCTTCGCAATTGTTGTAATTCATTACTTCATCATCTCTTCCACGGCTCGCTCCAACTGACGGTCGTTGCCTGACAGATAATCTTCAGGTGTGTTGTACACCTCAATATCGGGCATCAGTTGATTGTTTTCGCCATATTTGCCGCGCATATCCATGCATCCCACCTGCGGGATGCCAAACACCAAACTGCTGTCTATCAGCGTTTCCCACCACACGGCAGTCATTGTTCCGGCAACTGGCGTGCCGATGAGTTTGCCTATGCCGAGTTCTTTGTATACCCACGGGAATCCATGTCCGTTGCTATAGTCGTCTTCGCACATTAATACGCACGATGGCTTCACCCATTTGTTGTATGGATCGCGGCCTACATATTTGCCGTGAGGCACGAAACTCTGGTATTGGCGACCGCTCAGTAAGGTGCAAAGGTCGTCGTGCAGCCATCCACCACCGTTGTGACGCTCGTCCACTATCACGGCTTTGCAGTTGCGGTTCTTGTCGCTCAGCAGTTCGCGATAAACGGTGCGGAAACTCTCGCTGTCCATTGCCTTGACGTGAACATAGGCTATCTGGCCGCCCGAGAGTCGTTCCACCGTTTCGCGGTTTCTGTCAACCCATCGCTTGTAGAGCAGTTCCTGCTGAGCCGACCGTGTGATAGCCTTCACATTTACGTCGAAATGCTTTCCGTTAGCAGGGTCGAACACGGAGATGCGCAGTGGCTTTCCTGCCTTTCCGTCGAGCATCCATGTGTAGTCTTCGTTTGCACGGATTGGGTTTCCGTCGATTTTCTCAATGATGCATCCGGGTTTCACGCCTGTTTTCTTGATGGCAAAGGGTCCTCGGTTGACGACTTCCTCCACGCGAAGGCCGTCGCCTTGATAACTTTCGTCGAAAAAGAGACCGAGTGCAGCCGTCTTCAGGGCAGCACCACTGGCACTGAATCGTGCGCCGGTGTGCGATGCGTTCAGTTCGCCGAGCATTTCACTGAGCATGTCGCGGAAGTCGTAGTTGTTGTTGATGTATGGCAGGAAACGCTCATAGTTTTCTTTTTGGGCTTCCCAGTCAACGCCGTGGAGATCTTCCACGTAGAATTTGTCTTTCACCTGCTGCCAGATGTGGTTGAATATATACTGCCTTTCCTCGTAGGGGCGGTAGTTGAAAGGAGCCTCGAAGGCAATGGTTTCCGGCTTTCCTTTGCCCAGATCAATCTTCTTGATGCCTCGCGTCGTGCAGAGGAAGAGATTCTTTTTCGCCTTGTCGGTTTTTAGATTTCCCCTGCCTACGTCTTTGAGCACGATTTCAGTCTTGTTTTCTCTCAAATCATGCTTCCAGAGATCCATTCCTCCCTCGAAAGCAGCCTGATAATATAAGGTGTCACCGCCTGCGGAGAGCACGGCATCGCCCAGACGGGAGGAGTTCACGGTGAGCCTGACAATGCGGTCACGGCAGTTCTCCAGATCGAAAGTCAGTGCCGGTTCACTTTTTTTCGCATCGTCGGCATGGGCTTTCTTGTTGGCGGTTTGTTTCTTGTCCTTGCTGCTGGCAGGCTTTCCAGCATTGTCAGACTCCTTCTTGTCGTTTTTCTTCTCCTTCTCAGCCTCTTCGAGCATCACTTTCTCTTCTTTGGTCATGGAGAAACGCTCATAGGCATCAAGGTCGAAGAACATGATATATACGTCGCTATTGGCTCCCCAACTGCCATGGCTTCGGTATCCGGCGCGATCGCTCTCAAAGATCATGGCTTTTCCGCCGAGCACCCATTTGCCGTTGCCTTCGTTGTAGCCGCTTTCCGTCAGATTGTGTACATCCCCGTTGTCAGAGGCACTTACCAGCGCGATGTCCTGGTTGTTCCATCCGCCGTTGCCGATATACGATGAGAGCAGCCAACGGCTGTCGGGACTCCACTCATACCATACGTCACCGTCGCTGTATGAGAAGATGTATTTGCCGTCCATCAGTGTGCGCACGGCTTTCGACTTAACGTCCACGGCGCGCAGGGTGCCACGGTCTTCAAGGAAGGCAATGCTTTTTCCGTCGGGACTGTATTTGGGCTGAATGGATGTGTGGCCTGTATTGGTGAGTTGAACCTCTTCCAGATCTGTGGCATAAGTAAACATTTTCTCCTCTTTGTTCTTGATAGAGGTCTGGAAAATCTTCCACATGCCGTTGCGTTCCGATGCATAGGCAATGCTTCTGCCGTCGGGCGCGAAGTCGATAGTGCGTTCCTGCTCGGGCGTGTCGGTTATTTGCTTGGTGGTCTTGTAGTCTACGGAGGTGACATATACATCGCCGTGCATTACGAAAGCCACCTCCTTGCCGTTGGGCGACACGCTGATTTCCGTGGCACCACTTGTTTTGATCTGCCGTTCCAGTTCTTTTTCCGAGCGGTCGGCCAGAATGCTGACGTTCACCTTCTGCGGTTCGCCGCCTTCGCGTGTGGTATAAATTTCTCCGTTATAGCCGTAGCAGACAGTGCCGTTGGCCGCCACGCTGAGGAAGCGCACAGGGTTGCCTTTGTGGTGAGTGATTTGTTGAGGTTGGTCGTTGCCGATGCTGCTTTTGTAGACGTTGAATGTGCCGTCTTGTTCGCTCAGATAATAGTAGTTGTGGCCGTCGGGAGCCCATCTTGGTGTGCGGTTTTCCCCGATGAAATGGGTGATTCTTGAATATTTTCCATTGCTTTTCAGCCAAACATCACGGGTGATGGAACTAGTGTGATGTTTGCGAAACGGATCCTCATAGCCCTTGATGTCGTGGAAAAGTATATCGCCCTTGGCATTGATGCTTAGGTCTTGCATGGGTAGTTCAGAGAAAAGGCGCGGCCTTCCGCCATTCGTGCCAATCTGATAAACCTGCGGAAATGAGCGGCTGTTAAAGAGAATCGACTTGGCCGTCGGCATGATGTTCGCCTCGAAGAGCACATGCTCGTTGTCAAGGAAGCAGAGAGGTGTCTCGTCGCCGCTGTCGGTGGTGAGACGCTTGGGTGTTCCGCCGTTGCGGTTGATGACATACACGTCGAGACTGCCTTCGCGGGCAGAGGAAAAGGCGATGCTTTTGCCGTCTGGACTCCACACAGGATAGGCATCATAGGCAGCATTCGATGTCAGTTGCCGCGCTTCTCCGCCACGTGAAGCCACGGTGAACAGGTCGCCTTTGTAGGAAAAAGCGATAGTAGACCCGTCTGGTGAAATAGTGCAAAAACGCATCCATAGCGGGTTCGTCTGTGCTGCTGCCCCAAGGGTTATCATCAGTGCAGTAATAATCATTAGTCTTTTCTTGATGTACATAGTTGATAGATTGCCTTTTAGTTATTATGGATGCAAAGATAGTAGATTTGTTTCAAACCGCCAACTTTATAGGTTTGTAATTGTGTTTTTGTGCATTCACATGAAGAAGGCCGGCAAGGGTATGCCGGCCTTCTGGGAGTGTGCTGCTGCCTATGAGTGTTTGTCTCAGGGACAGCAGGCTGTGTGTGATGGAGAAAAACGCTATTTCACGGTGTCTGAAACGTTGTTCTTCTCATAGTAAGCCTTGTATTCGTCACCGCCGAATTTCAGTCCGAGGTCTTCGCCCGCAATACCGTCGCAAACGCCTTTGTATGCCCACTTGCGCAGGTTCTGCCCGTCGAACAGGTTGGGCTGCCCCTTCTCGAGCCAGTATTCATGCTCGTCGCTTTGGTCGGTGAGGCTCCAGATGGTGATGCCGCTCTGCTGTGCAGCAGGAACATAGGCCTTGTATGATTCGAAGATCATGCGGTAAACGTCGGCCTGACACTTATATTGTGCTGCAGAGGGGCTGGTGATGGGATCGCGCTGCCCGTCTTTGTATCCGCACATGTCTACGTCTAACTCGGTGACGCGCACCAGTTTGCCAGTGGCTGCCAACGTCTTGAACTGAGCGTCGACCTTTTGTTTCAGGTCGGACACCAGTGCGGCGTTGTCAGAGGCATTGTCGGTGGGGTTGATGGCGATGTGCATCTGCGTGCCGATGCCGTCGACGATGGGCGAGCCGTTGGCTGCGTCGATCTGTTTCACCCAGTCGATGAGCGCGGCGAGTTTAGAGGGCGAGGTCTCCAGGTTGTAGTCGTTGATGAACAGTTTGGTGTTGGGCAAGTAGCGGTGTGCCAACTGGAATGCCTTCACGCCATAGTCTTTCACGAAGTAGCCCCAGTAGAAGTGGCCGCTTTCCCAGTTCAGGTTGAGACCGTTTTCTGTGTCCTCGGTGGGCTCAGTGTCGCTGCCGGAGAACACGTTGTCAACGCCGCGCAGGCGGTTGGAGCCGTCGGCGATGGCTTCGTTGATGACATCATAGCCGTAAGGTGTGATGCCTTTCTCATTCAGATAGGATGCCATGCTGGATATCCATGACTCCATGGCGCTGGTGAGAATCTCTGCTTTTTCCTCGGGCGACTTGAAGGTATACACCATGCGCGTTGCCTTGCGGCGCGGAGCGCGTGCAGCCTTGGATGAACTCTCCTCGCTCACCTTGGTCACGCGGACATTATCTATATAATAGGTGACTCCGGGTAGTTTGCCCAAGTCGATGCAGAAGCGCCATGTGGCAGCCCCGTCGACGAAGTCGTGGCTGTAGTTCTGCATGATGTAGTTGATTTCCGTCCATCCGGAAGACGTTTCAAATGATTCGGTCCAACTATCTTGCTTGCCCGTCCAGTTGATCCACGGCCACTGGTTGCTGATTTCGCTGCCCGAGGCATAGGAGACGCGGGCCTGGCCTGCCTGGTCGCTCTTGATGAAGAACGAGATGCGCACCTGCTCACCAGGGAATGTGGGGATGGTGGGCGTGGTTACCTGGCAGTCCCAATAGTTGGACGAAGACTCAGAGGCAGTGGCTTTCAGCGCGTGACTGCCGTCGATGGCGTCAGCCAGTTCAACGGCTTCGATGCCTGCGCCAGGGTTGTTGATGGTCCAGCCGTCGGTGCCGTTCTCGAAGGAGCCGTTATCGCAGTAGTTGGTGGGGCCTTCGATCTTGGTTCCGAACTCCACGTTGTCGATCCAGTAGGTGGCCACGTCCTGACCAGTGTTGATACATACGCGGGTGTATGCATTGCCGTCATCGGTGACGGTGATTTCCTTCTCGCAGGTAATCCAGTTGCTACCCACTTCAAAGGTTTCGTAGCCCACGGCTGGATAGCCGTTGCTGGGCTGCTGCAGACATACTTGGATGTGGCCGACACCGTCGGTGCGTGCCTTGAATCGCATGATGTAGGTTCCGGGCTCAGCGGGTGCGGGCAGGTCTTGGCAGAACTGTACGCTGTAGATGCTGCCTGCGGCGGGGTTGTAGAGTTTGGCACCGCCGCTGCCGTCAACGCCACCAGTGGCATCCCATTCGCGTGTGGAACTGCCTCCCCAGCCCATCCAACTGCTGAGGTCGCTCGTAAACTCTCCGTTCTTGAGCATGCTGGCAATGTCGCCGTCGGTCTCGATGGTAATCTCAGGTGCGATGAGCGACTTGAGATAGGTCTGGTTCTGCTGTGTGTGCCAGAAGAAATTGTGGCCGTAGAGGCGCATGTCAGAGGGCATGGCGCTGAGATAGGTGTCGAGTGCGGCCGTGTTCAGCGCGCCGGTGTTGCCCACCATGGCATCGTGCTTCATGGCGTTTCCCCATGTAATCATCTGGAAATTGTCGTTGGCCAACTGGTGGCGTGCGTCGTCGCCGGCATAGATGGATCCTCCCACACCCAGGCCGATCAGCGTGTTGGGCATGTACTGTGCGGCATAGTCCTTGATGTTATCGTAGTTGGCAAGAACCTCCTTCACCTGCAATGGCAACTCGGCCTTGGTCACTTTTCCGTGTCCCTCGGGCGTAAACCATTCCATGATCTGGTCGTCGCAGCCAGTGAGCAGCATCACTGATGCTACTGCTGGCAAGATGGTTTTATATAGTTTCATGTTATTCGTGTATTTAAATGATTAATCATCAAAAGTCGCTAACCTCGATGGAGGCGATGGACACCACGCGGAAGTTGTCTACGTAGATTTTGATATTAGAGTCCTTGGCGGGATACTTGAATTCAGGTTTCTCTGATTCGATGTCGCTGTTGACGAAGAGGAAGAGGAAGTTGCGGTAACTGCCTGCATTGCGGTCTTCGCAAACCTTCTGGAAGGTGGCACCGGCAGCCTTTGAGCGGCGCGCGGCATCTTTCGCAGAGTCATCAGAGTCGGCCACAGAGTCAGGGTTGTAGTTGCCGAACTTGCTGAAAGGAATGGTAACGGTCTTCCATCCGTCGGTCTTAAAGGCGGTGTGAGTTCCGTCGTCGTTGAGCCAAGGCACCCATACGGCAGCCGTGTTGTAGTAGTCGTCGCTGTATTTGGTGCAGCCGGAGCCGAAGCCGTAGTTAGACAGGTTGTTCTGCAGGGAAATTTCCAACTGACCTGTTTCGTCCCATGCCTCAGGGCAGTACACATCAAACTGGATGGCAGCATCTGATGCCAGAGTGCCTTGCGGAATCTCGCCGTACATGCGCGATGTCCAGTCGTCGTTGGCATTGTCGTTGCCGGCGGTGGCCCACAGTTTGCCGTTAGAGCCCTTGTCGATGCTTCCGCCAGGAACAATCATGCACACCTTGCCGCGTCCTGAGTTGAGTGGATCGTCGACCAAGTCCTCTTCTCCATAAGTGGCGCTCCACGAACCCATTTCTCCCTTTCCGTCGAAGTCGATGATGAAGCACTTGAAGTTGTTGAAGTAGGTGGCCGACTTGGCTGTGCCGTTGGCACCCTCGCTGGTGATGCTTCCCGATTCGGTCACGCCGCCAGGCATGGTGAACGAGAACCATTTTCCCTCTTCATCGCTCTCGATGCCGCTGGTGATGACAACACCGCCAGGCAGGGTAATCTTGGTAGTTTCCTGCAGGTTGTTTCCGAAGACGGTCACCTTCTCTCCCGGCATGGGCAGTGTGTTGTCGCACGAGGTGATGCTGGGCGATGCAGAGCGGATGGTGAATTCATACTCCAAGCGTGTCTGGTCTTTCACCAGGATGATCTTGTTGCGCACATCTGCCTCGGCCTTTTCAATAGGTGTGTTACGGTTGAGCGTTACCCACACATTATTGTCGGTCATCAAGGCATTATTAAAATAGGTGTCATATCCGTTGATAAGGATTCTCTTCAGCCCCATGAATCCGGAGCCCTCGATGCGGATGAGTTGTCCCAGACGGGCGAAGTCCACGGGACGGTCTTTGTTTACCGTGTCGTTGACATTCTCCAGATAGACCTGACTGATGGTCATCGGAGCCGACTGTGAGCCGTTGTCATCGTCGTCGCTGCAGGCGGTGAAAGCCAGCGCGAGGAGCGACAGGCACATTGTGAAAATATATTTTCTTGTTTTCATAATTCTTTCTTTTTTACTGATTCTTTAGAAAAGATCTGCATCAGACACTTCACGCTCGCCAAATGTATAGCCAACGGTGGCCACTTTGCCTGTGCCGTCGGTTTTCAGCAGCGGGTTCTTGGTCTGGTCGGTATCTGGCATCGGCAGTGTGAGGTTGGCAGCAGTGGCTGTTGCCACGCTCGGACCAGGCAATGTGTAACTGTCGCTGAGTTTGTAGGTATGCGACGATGACTCATAATAACTGGCGTTGCGATACTGGCTGTTCACATAGTTCACGATTTCCTGCTGCTGATAGTAGCCTCGGCGCACGAGGATGAACCAATAGAGTCCCTCGAAGGCTGTCTCTACGCGGAATTCATGGCGGATGTCTTCATAACTGATGCTGTTTTTCTGGGGAACGCCGGCACGGGCCCTCACGGTGTTGAAATAGCGCAGTGCCGTGGCATCGCTGGTGGTAGCACTGTTGCCGAGTGCTGCCTCGCAATAGTTGAGGTAAACCTCTGCCAGTCGCATCATGTAGGTGTTCACACCCGAGTTGTTGTTCACCGAGAAACCGTTCACGGCATTGGTGCCCACCACGTATTTCTTCACGTTGGCACCCTGTTGGCCGGCATTCTCGGTCTCGCCGTAGATGTACGGCTTTTCGGGATCGGTGCTGAGTTCGGGATACACTTCGCCATAGGAGGCCACTGAGTTGTGACGGCGAATGGCATCGTCGATGGTTCTTTTGAGCGTAGGATCCTCATAGGCAGAGAACTCCATGAACAGGTCGTAAGAGCAATAGGTAGAGCCACCCCAGGAGTTGCCTTGGTTCACCTGCGTGCTCCATGCCAGGAATCGCGTCATCGACTGGGCGAGTCCGTTGGAGGCACCGGCCTGCCACTGCAACTGGAAAATGCTTTCGGCATTGTTGTTGAACGTAGCGGCAGCGAAGAGATCGGCATAGTTGTCGAGCAACTTATAGGGGCCGTTCTCAATCACCGTGGCGGCAGCCTTCTTGGCAGCGTCGAGATAATAGGTGTTGCGAGTGCCGCTGTTGGGCGACGTGTTGATGTTGTTGCCGTCATAGCGTCCGTTGGTGGTGAGTCCGGCCATGGACAAATACAGGCGCGAGAGCATGGCATAGGCAGCATATTTGTTCACCCTGCCCACACCGGGAGAGGCTGCCGGCAGGTTGACGGCGGCATACTCCATGTCGCGGATGGCAAACTCCATGGCATCGGTCTGCGTGTTGGGGCTGACCACATAGTTGTTTACCAGTTCCTGCGTATTGTCGTAGATGATGGCGCATCCCCAGAGTGAGGAGATATACCAGTAGGCCAGTCCGCGCATGAAACGAGCCTCGGCAATGCCTTGCCGCTTGGCCGTCTCGCTCACTTGGCCCGACGAGAAGTTGGCAATGTTGTTGATGGCGTTGTTGGATTGTGCCACCACCACATAGAATGATCTCCAGGCATCGGTGAGACCTACCGAGACACCAGTCTCTGTGAAGTTGGTGTAGGGATAGATATAGTTGGAATACTGGGCGGTGATGTTATTGGCACGTCCGTCGCCCATACCATAATAGAATTTGTCGTTGTACATGTACCACACATAACTGTAGAGCGGATATAATTCCTGAGCCACGGCTTCGTCGCTGGAGAAGAAGTTGCCCTGAGCAATCTGGTATGTGTTTGTCTGGTCAAGGAAATCCTCGGCGCAACTGCCCAAGGTGAGTGTTCCTGCCAGCATCATTGTGTATAAAGCAATTTTTTTCATGTCTTGGTCCTCCTTTGATTAGAATTGTACGTTCACTCCCACCGTGTAGATGCGTGGAGAGGGATAGCGGCTGTAGTCAATGCCGTTGAGCAGGGCTGTGCCGCGCAGCGAACCCACCTCGGGATCCATACCGTCATACTTGGTGATGGTGAACAGGTTCTGGATGTTGCAGTATATCTTCACGTTGTTCAGGAAGAGATTCTTCATCCATGCACGGGGCAGTGTGTAACTCAGCGAAACGTTCTGCAGTCGGATATAACTGCCGTCTTCTATATACTTGTCGCTTGCGCGGAAGTTGTTGTTCGAACCGCTTTCTGTGGACAGTCGAGGCTGTATGGTCTCCGGGTTGGTGATGTAGTAGTTGCGGTAGTCGGTAGGACCGTTGGCATCTATCTTCACCATGCGGGCATAGTCGAGCACTGTCTTCAACTGGTTGCTGGTGGCACCTGTGATGTCGAGCCATCGGCGGCCGTAGTTGAAAATCTTGTTGCCATAGGAACCGCTGAACTGGAAACTCAGGTCGAAGTTCTTATACGAGAATGTGTTGCCGAATCCCCAGGTGAACTTCGGCTCGGGCGAACCGATGAAGGTCTGGTCGTTGTTGTCGATCACGCCGTTGTTGTCGATGTCCTCATAGATATAGTCGCCGATGAAGATACCTCCTGATGTGGGAGAAACGGCGATGCTGGTATTCTCGGGGATGGCCACTGGCTGTATGTTGCCTTGTGCATCCTTGTAATAGAAGTCTTCCGGGTTGTCGAAGCGTCCGATCACCTTGAATCCCCAGAACTGTCCGATGGGCTTGCCCACCACGGTATTGGTCACGGTGGCAATGTCTGAGCCTATCTGCAAGGTCTGCGGCAGCGTTCCCGTTTCAGTGTCGAGCGAGAGCACTTTGTTCCTGTTCATCGAGAATACCACGTTGGAGCGCCACTGGAAATTGTTGGTTTCCACATTGACCGTATTCAGCGTTACCTCGAAACCCGTGTTGCGCAGCGACCCCACGTTACCCCATGGGTTCGACGGGGCACCATAGATTTCGTCTTGTCCGGGACCGCCCAGATAGGCAGGCAGGTCGAGCATCATCAGCAGGTCGTTGGTCTTCTTGTAGTACCAGTCCACAATCAGGTCGATGCGGCTGCCGAAGAGCGACAGGTCGAGACCCACGTTGGTGGAGTAGGTGGTCTCCCATTTCAGGTTGGGGTTGGCATTGTTGCCGTTCAGCACACCCACGCCCCATGTGGTGGTATAGTTGGAGAGCATGGCCATGTAAGCCCAGTCTTGCACGTTCTGGTTACCGGTGGCACCCCATCCCAGACGCAGTTTCAGGTTGTTGATCACCTTATTGTCTCTCAGGAACGCCTCCTGGCTGGCTCGCCAGGCGAAGGCTGCCGAGGGGAACCATCCCCAGCGGTGGCCGTCGGCAAACTTCGAACTGCCGTCGCGTCGCAGCGTTGCTGTGAGCAGATAGCGGTCGTCGTAGTTATAGAGTGCGCGTCCGAAGTATGAGAACAGGGCCGTGTTGTTCTGATATCCGTCGATGTTCACGTTGGCGCCCGTGCGCTCACCGGCACGCAGGTCGGTCACAGCGTTGGAGAGATAGCCCGAGTTGGATGTGCTCATGTTCTCCCAGTAGTTGTGACTCATTTCCTGACCCACCATAGCGTTGATGTTATGCTTGGGGGCGATGGCACCATTATAGGTAAGTATGTTTCTCCACGACCAGTATTTAGAGTCGTTCTTATACCATGCACCGTCGCGCTGGCTGCTCACCTTCACGCCGAAGGTATAGTCAGGAGTATAATTCTTGGTCTTGTTCAGATTGTAGTCTGTTGAGAGTTCTGTCTTGAAGGTGAGACCCTTCACGATGGCAGCCTCCAGGTAAGTGTTCAGTCGGAAGTTCAGGCGCTTGGCATAGTTGGTCTTGATCTCAGCCAGAGCCACGGCATTTTCGGGCATCCACTGGTCGTCAGGTCCGTCATAGCCGCCTTCGGGGTTGCGCACAGCCACCGACGGCTGCGATCTCAGAGCGGTGTTGATGATGTCCCAGTTCTTTTCCATCTCCTGTTTCGAGTCGGAGAGCGAGAACGAGATGCCGCCCTTCAGCCACTTCTTCAGTTCCGTGTCCACGTTGCCGCGCAGGGTCTGACGCTTGAACCCCGTGTTCAGTCCGATACCGTCCTGGTTCAGATAGCCCGCCGAGATGGCATAGGTAGTCTTGTCGTTGCCTCCGGTCAGCGTCAGGCTGTGATTGGTCATGAATGCCGTGCTGAACAGTTCGTCCTGCCAGTCGGTACCCTCGCCGAGCAGTTCCGGACGAAGGAACGTGCCCGATGCTGTCTTGATGCCCGCCTCGGCAATGTCGTTATTGTGCTGGGCATACTCGCGCAGGTTCAGCACGTCCAGTTTCTTCGGCATCTGCTGCCATCCGATGTATCCGTCGTAGGTGATGGTGGCCTCTCCGCTCTTGCCGCGCTTGGTGGTAATCATGATCACACCGTTGCTTGCGCGCGAACCATAGATGGCTGTGGCCGACGCATCCTTCAGGATGTCCATGGTCAGGATGTCGCTCGGGTTGATGCCAGCCAGCGGGTTGGTGTTACCGTTGTCCGAGCCGTCGGAGTCGATGATCACCCCGTCGATCACGAAGATGGGCTGTGAAGAAGCATTCAGCGAGTTGGTACCGCGGATACGGATGGTGGAACTGCCACCGGGAGTACCCGTGTTGGCCTGAATCTGAACACCGGCAGCGCGACCTTGCAGCACCTGGTCGATGCTCGTGGAGACCGACTTCTCGATGGCCTTCTCGTCTACTTGCGCAACAGCGCCCGTCAGGTCAGACTTTCTCATCGTGCCGTAGCCAACCACCACCACCTCGTTGAGCACGGCAGCATCCTCCTGCAGCGTCACGTTGATGGTTCGCTGGTTACCCACTTTCACCTCCTTGGGCAAATAGCCCACGTAGGAGAATTGCAGTGTCACACCAGGTGCCACCTGAATAGAGTAGTTACCGTCCAGATCGGTAATCACGCCATTCTGAGCACCTTTCACTTTCACGGTAGCACCGATGGCTGGGCCATCGCTCGTACTAACCACACCCTTTACGGTTACGTCCTGAGCCATCGCCCATAGCGGGAACATGGCCATCAGCAGCAACAACCCAAGTGTTTTGAATACATTGTTAGTGCATCTCATGTTTACGAAATTTGATAAAATTATAAATTAGAACTTTACATTGTACGTATAAAAAACAGTTCGTTTGTATCATTTTTGGGGTTCGCCAACCTTACGGACACAACAACCATGCTGCAAAATTACAATATATTCCCTTACCCTTAGTTTTATAATGTTTCATCGCTGTTTCATTTTGTCTCAATACGTAAACGTTTGCGAAAAGTGCCGTTAAAACCAGGAAAAAAGGGTTAAGTCATAGTTCATAGTTCATAGTTCATGGTTCATAGTTCATAGTTCATGGTTAAGTAGTGAACTGGCTACTTAACTACTGGCTATTCTGCTCTCTTGAAATTCAATATCACATCCGAGCCCATAAGGAGCCACGTCATCCGTTTTCCAGAAAGACTCACCACTTCGTATTCATTCACATCAGAAGGAGCACCGCCATATTGCCCCTTGAAGATTGTCAATCGCCGACCGTTGTCTGTCAACGCATAGTCACGTTGAATAACCGTATCACCAGTAAAGACATCATACGAATAAATGGCGCAGCGGCCGCCAGTGGGCGGAGTGCCGGGCGTAAAAGTGTACTGCACATACCCCTCTGCCACAACACCTTTGTCATACACCTGTTCCCAAGTGCCCGCGAGTAGGGCTGTTTGCAGTTCACCATCGTCGCTGCTGCAAGAGGCGAGCGGGAGGGCGGCAAGCATCGCAAAGGCGATGCTCCAAATCTTCATTGTTTTCATTTTCGTTATCATTTTTAATGTTAATGTTTCTATCCGATAAACACCGAAAACAGAAAATCTTGCACCATCGGGCGTTAATGTTTTTAAATGGGACAGCGTAGGCGCGAGGGCGACGACTGCCCGCTATCAACGAGAGAGAGTTTATAGTCGGTTCTTTTCGTCATTACCTGCACCTGTACCCTTATATTTGCTTCGGGCCGAATTGAATTTATACGTCAGGGAAATGCCGAACTTCTGCGTATAGACGTATGCATCCTTAGTCATTAATGCCGCGGGATAGGTGGCCTGCCACTTTTCACGCAGCGTCTTGAATACATCGTTGGCAAAGAAGATGGCTGTAAGCCTTTCGCTGAAGAACGACTTCTGCAGGCGGAGGTCGATGTTGAACTTGTGGCTGTCGCGTGTAAAACCGTAGTCGTTGCTGGTGACATAGCGGAGATAGAGCATGGCCTTTGCGGTCTCGTCAATGATGAACCAGTTGCGCAGGCTGAAGGTCCATTCAGGCTTGTCGAGACCGATTGTTACGCCGGAGTACTTCGTCGGGAAATGCTGCTGCCAGTAACTCAACGTCAGCGTAGGCTGATAGAATCCGAGTTTCGGGGAGGCGACAAGCGACGCATGCCATGCCTCCTGACGGTCGAAGTTCCGTCGTGTCCATATCGTCATGTCACTGCCTTGCTCGTATGGACTGCCATACGAGAAGAAGATGTCTTTGTTCAGCGTGTAACCCGCTGACAGACTCAGCCATGAATAGTTAAGTCGCAGGTCTATATCCTGTCGATTGGTGGGTCTGAGCAACGGATTTCCGCCCTCCACCTCGTAGCGGTTGTCGTATTGGACGTAGGAGCTGAGCATATAGTAGGAGGGGCGCTTGATACGCTTGTTGTAACTAAACTCTGCTCCCCACTTGCCTTTCTTCCATCCGACGGAGAGATTCGGGAACAGGTCGCCATACTTACGGCTGGGTTCTTCCTGATATACACCGAAAGAGCGATAGTCGGTAGACACCCGCTCATAACGCAAGCCTCCGTCAAAGCTCCAGTCGCCCAAATGCAGGGCGTATTCGGCAAAGCCAGCAATGTTGCTCTCCCTGATGTCATCGTCTGATGACTTGACGTAATGCTCCTCGTTCTCGTTGGTGCCATAGCTGTGGGTGCTGGTCACCTCGGAGCCGATACTCAGCTCGCCCTTCCATACTGGATAGGACAGCACCAGCTTGCCTGCCAACATGTTACGGTGGTCTTCATTTCGCAGATGGATGTCACGGTCTTCGATTTGCAGGCTGCGCTCCGTCTCAACGTCACTTCTGACTTTCTTGTTCCAAAGCCAGGAGCCGTTGAAGTCGATACCCAGTTTACCTATCTTGCCGACGTAATAGGCATTGGCCTCATGAATGGGACCGTCAGTCTCCGTCGTTCCCATCCACTGGTCGACGATTCCCTCCAGTTCGTCATTTCTGGTAATAGTCTGTACGCAGTTTGCCTCGCCTCCCATATAGAGTGAGCCGTCGAGACTATATTTGAAACCTATCGAGTTGTTGGCATTGATGTCGTAGCTCATACCAATCTCGCCACTGAGGTCTGTAAACCAGAAAGTGTTTGGGCAAGTCTGGTCGAGAGCAATGCGGTCACCATTGATATTTGATTCCCAGCCGACTCTGTTGTCCTCTGAATGGTGGTTATTGTAGAATGTCATGGTGCCGAACAGCTCCAGGCCACCTTGACGGTATTTCATTTCCAAATCGTCGTAAGTCGTCCACTTCCTGTTGTTGGCCACTTGGCTGAATGCCTCTATGCTAAAGCCGTCACCCTGCGGAAGAATGGTCTTGATGCGGATAACGGCATTCACCTCGGCATTGTACTTGGCACCAGGCGAGGTGATGATGTCCACACTCTTGATGTTGTCAGACTTCAGCTGTTTCAGTTCCTTAGCACTCTGCACTTTTTTGTTGTTGATGTAGATTTCGGGCGTGCCTTTGGCAAAAACGGTGAAATTGCCTTCGCTACCCTGCACACCGGGCAGCATGGAGAGAACATCGTCTGCTGTTCCGACATCTTTCAGCATCGAGTTTTGAATATCCACGGTCATGCCGCCCGTGGTCATCTTGTATTGAGGAATCTCTCCCTTTACTGTCACATTCCCCAAGGTATATGTGTCGGGCTGCATCCGAATGGTTCCGATGTCTGAGGTCTCACACCTTTTATATATGGTTTTGTAGCCGACGTATGATATTCTTGCAAGAACGGGACGATGTTCGCAGGGAATGACGAAGAAACCGCTCTCGTTCGACACGCCGCCTGTAATCAGTGTGGAGTCCTGCGGCGAGAGCAGGGCGATGTTGGCGTAGGCTACGGGCTGGCCTTGCTCGTCGATGACGGTGCCCTTGTAGCGGGGGGCTGTCTTCTGCGGACACTCGACGATGATTTCCTGTTGGCTGGGATTTGCAATCCCCGGCTCAACGGTCATGCGGATGGGATAGAAACCTATCATCTGGCGGATGGCTTCGGGAATGGTCTTGTGATGTACAGATGTCGTGATGCGGAAGTCCTCCAACTCGTTGTAGAGGAAACTGATAGTGTATTCTTCGCTTTGCTCATTCA
>DGWC01000061.1 GCA_002395135.1 Prevotella sp. UBA4268
GGTCGATAGGCAACGAGGTGCTCGAGCAGTGGTCAAGCGCCGAGGCCGACACGCTGACGCTGGAGCAGGCCAACCTGATTCTCAATGCAGGACATGATGCTTCCACGTTGGCCAAGGAGGGAGAGACAAGCGTGAACTCCCTGCTGACGCGCCATCTGGCAGATATTGTGAAGCGATATGACAACACCAGACCCATCACGGCGGGATGCAACGAACCCGATCCGAAGAATCATCTCTTCAGAAGCGGGGCTATCGACATCATCGGATTCAACTATCATCATCAATGGGTGAAAGACGTGCCGGTGAATTTTCCCGGAAAACCGTTCCTGATGAGCGAGAGCGTATCTGCCTTGCAGACTCGCGGATATTACAAAATGCCTTCCGACAGTGTGTATGTGGCACCGAAAGAGTGGTGGCTACCTTATACCGATCCTTCGTTCATGTGTTCTTCTTATGACAACATGCATGCCTCGTGGAGCAGTACTCACGAAGAAACATGGGCTGTGGTGAAACATAACCCGTTTGTCTGCGGCCAGTATATATGGACGGGGTTTGACTATATCGGCGAGCCAACGCCTTATGGATTCCCTGCCCGCAGTAGTTATTTCGGCATCATCGATTTGGCTGGATTCCCGAAAGACATCTATTATATGTATCAGAGCGAGTGGACAGACAAAGACGTGCTGCACTTGTTCCCGCACTGGAACTGGCTGAAGGGACAGACGGTGGATATGTGGTGCTATTATAATCATGCCGACGAGGTGGAACTTTTCGTCAACGGCAAGAGCCAGGGCGTTAGAAAGAAGGGCGATGGCGGCAGCGAATTCCATGTGATGTGGCGTGTCTGCTTTGAGCCTGGCGAGGTGAAAGTGGTGGCTCGGCGCAACGGAAAGGTGGTGGGCAAACAGCGCATTGCCACTGCCGGAGCACCCCATCATCTGCGTCTGACGACTGATTATAGTGGAAAGTCCGCCACGTTTATCACGGTGGAGGTGGTTGACAAGGATGGTAATCTGTGTCCAAATGCCGAAAACCAGGTGTTCTTCCATGCTGACGGTGCCGAGATTATCGGCGTTGACAACGGCTGCCAGACTTCCATGGAGCGATTCAAGGACGACAAACGAAAGGCGTTTTTCGGAAAATGCTTGGTGGTTGTCAAGGGAAAGGGCTCGCTGAGTGCCGAAGCCGTTGACCTGTTACCGGCAAGCATAAGGGTAGAGTGACCTGGCGAAAAGGATGCTTGGATAATGGAAGAATTATGAATCGTAATCATATCGCATTAAGAATCATATCAAACAGCATCAAGAATCGTAAAAATATAGTATTATAATTGTAATTATATAGAATATAATGAAGATGAAACACTATCTATCGCTTGCCCTTGCGCTGGTGGCTTGTCTGCCGGTGGGGGCGCAGAAGAAGGCCGTTTATCAGGATGTGAATGCTCCGATTGAGGCACGTGTGCAAGATGCTCTTAGCCGCATGACCGTTCACGAGAAGGTGCAGATTCTGCACGCGCAGAGTAAGTTTACGTCGCCGGGTGTGCCGCGACTGGGCATCCGCGAACTCCATCATAGCGACGGCCCCCATGGGGTTCGTGCCGAAGTGGACTGGAACAGTTGGGATTCAGCCAACTGGACCAACGACAGCATCGTGGCTTTCCCGTCGCTGACATGTCTTGCCGCCACATGGAATACGGGGCTTTCACGTGTCTATGGCCATGCCATCAGTGAGGAATTTGCCTTCCGTGGCAAGGATATTCTGCTGGGTCCCGGCACCACCATCGCCCGTTTGCCGCTCAACGGTCGCAATTTTGAGTACATGGGTGAGGATCCTTATCTTGCCGGAGAGATGGCAGTGCCTTATATTCAGGCTGCTCAGGCGAATGGCGTAGCCTGTTGTCTGAAGCATTTCTTTCTGAATAATCAGGAAACAGACCGCTTCACCGTGAATGTGAATGTGAGTGAACGTGCTGTCAACGAGATTTATCTGCCTGCTTTTGAGAAAGCAGTAAAGAAGGCAAATGTATGGACCATCATGGGCTCTTATAACCTCTGGAACAATGTGCACTGCTGCCAGAACGACTCTCTGCTGAATAGAATACTGAAAAAACAGTGGGGATTCGACGGCGCGGTAGTGTCTGACTGGGGCGGAGTGACCGATACCTGGCAGGCTGCCTTGGGTGGTATGGACCTCGAAATGGGGTCGTTCACCAACGGAAAGACAGAAGACAACAGTCTGGGCTATAACACGTATAACCTTGCCGATCCGTTTGAAAGCCTCATCAATGAGGGGAAAATACCGATGGAGATGCTCAACGACAAGGCAGCCCGTGTGCTTCGCACCATCTTCCGTACATCCATGAACCCGAACAAGGTGGTTGGTTCGCAATGCTCAGAAGCGCATTATGATGCCTGCCAGGCTATCGGAGAAGAGGGTATCGTGCTGCTGAAGAACGATGTGGTGAAGAAGTCAAAGTCTCCGCTTCTGCCCATTGATGCTTCGAAGTATAACAGGATTCTCGTTGTCGGCGAGAATGCCACGCGCAATCTTAGCGAAGGCGGTGGCTCGTCGGAGTTGAAAACGAAGTTTGACATCATGCCGCTGGATGAGTTGAAGGCAATGTTTGGTGACAAGATTGACTATGCGCAGGGCTACTATAGTGGTCGTCCGCTGTATGATAAAGTGGAGGAACTCGATCCTGCCAAGCAGCAGGCTCTTCACGACGAGGCCGTAGAAAAGGCCAAGAATGCCGATCTGATTATCTTTATCGGTGGATTGAATAAGAACACCAAACAGGATTGTGAGGCAAACGACCGTGAAGACTATCATCTTTCATTCGGTCAGGATGCACTGATTAGTGACTTGGCAAAGATACAGAAGAATATGATTGTGGTTACTTTCGGTGGAAACGCCTATGCCACTCCGTGGATTGAGCAGGTGCCGTCGCTGGTTCATTGCTGGTATCTGGGCAGCATGAGCGGCAAATCGCTGTGCAATGTGCTCAGTGGAAAGGTGAACCCGAGCGGCAAGTTGCCAGTCACCTTTGCCAAGAAACTGGATGACTATGCCTGCTTCCAGTATGGCAAGGAGGCTTTTCCGGGTGTGAACAAGCAGGTGTATTATAAAGAAGGTATCTATGTGGGCTATCGCCATTTCAACACCAATAAGATTCAGCCGCAGTTTGCCTTCGGACACGGACTGAGTTACACCACGTTCAAGTATGGCAAACCCGTTCTCTCGGCCAAGGAGATGGCTTCCGACGGCACGATTTCTCTAAGCGTTGACGTGACCAATACAGGAAAGGTTGCTGGTAAGGAAGTGGTGCAACTCTATCTGCAGGACGTGAAGTGCAGCGTGGACAGACCGCAGAAAGAACTAAAGGGATTCAAGAAAATATCGCTGAATCCGGGTGAGACACAGACAGTTACCTTTGCCATTGCTCCTGATGATCTGTGTTTCTTCTCTGAAGCATCACACCGCTGGGAGTCAGAACCTGGAAAATTCAAGGCCTATGTATGCTCCAGCGAGACAGATGTGCGCGGCGTTGCTGAGTTTGAACTGAAATAGAATGAAGCCTTGTTCGCGCTGTTGCAGATTATGAACTGAAAAAGAAAAACCATTAATTGAAGACGTTGTGAAAAGAATCATATGCTTTCTCTGCGCCGTTTGTGGCGTGCTTTGTTTCGCAAATGCGCAGATACAGACCAATGCTGGCGTTCAGTATCTGATGAATGCCCAGAAAGACATGTCTACAGATTTCTCTGATTTGTCGAACACCTATTTCCTGGCCGACAGCCTGTCATCTTTCGATGCTGTTAAAGGTGAGGGCACGGTAAACTGGAAACGGTATCGCATGTCGCCGCGTCAGGCATTCAACACCAATGGCTATTGGCCAGTGCGCATGAGAATGCTTGATTTCCCTGATGCCGCATATGATAACGACCCTGATTTGAAACTGCAGATACGCTTTATCTCACCCAAGACGGTGCGTATTACCATGCTTACCACTCCCATAGAACCCAAAAATGCCGACCAAGAGGATGTTATGTTCTCGCCATCGTTCATTGCAAGGTGCTCAAATCAGTCTGTGAGCGCTGAGGCGCAGGGATGGAATGTGTCGCAGACGGCTGATGCCATTGTCTATAAGAGTGCCTTTGGTCAGGTGGAATTTCAGAAATATCCGTGGCGAATTGTTGTGAAGAACCCACAGGGGAAGATTCTTACACAGACCCGGCATATCATAGACAATGATTCCTCACAGATAAAGTTGCTGCCATTCTCGTTCATCAAGCGCGGGGCAGACAACTCGCGGAGCATCAATCCGGTGTTTACACTGGCTCCCAGCGAGCGCATCTATGGTTGCGGAGAGTCGTTTACAAAACTGAATAAAGTGGGGCAGAAGGTGCATCTCTTTGTAACCGATCCGCAAGGACCGGAGTCAGACGGACAGTATAAGCCTGTTCCCTTCTTTTTCTCCAACCGCGGCTATGGCATCTTCATGCATACCTCAGCACCCGTAACCTGCGATTTCGGTCAGAGTTATATCGGTGCCGACCGTTTGTTCATGGGTGACGAGAAGATGGACTTCTTTCTTTTCCTGGGTGAACCCAAAGAGATTCTGGATGAATATACCAATGTTACGGGCAAGAGTCCGATGCTGCCGCTATGGACATTTGGCACGTGGATGAGCCGCATCACCTATTTCTCTCAGGAGGAAGGACTCGACATTGCCCATAAACTCCGTGAAAACCGCATCCCTTCAGATGTGATACACTTCGATACAGGATGGTTTGATATAGACTGGCAGTGTGATTATGAGTTCTCAAAGAACCGTTTCAAAAACCCGGTGAAGATGCTTCGCCAGATGGATGACATGGGATTCCACACCTGTCTGTGGCAATTGCCTTATTTCACTCCCAAGAACCGCTATTTCAATGAATTGGTTGAGAACAACATGCACGTAAGAAATGCCGATGGAAGCATGCCTTACGAGGATGCCGTTCTTGATCTTTCCAATCCAGAAACGGTGAAATGGTATCAGGAAAAAATCGCCGGATTGATTCGGCAGGGTGTGGATGTTATCAAGTGCGACTTCGGTGAGGCTGCTCCTTATAACGGATTCTATTTCAGTGGAAAAGGCGGAATGTACGAACACAACCTTTATCCGTTGCGCTATAATAAGGCATTATGGGAAGTAATAGAGCGGGAGAAGCCGGGCGAGGGAGTCATTTGGGCGCGTTCGGCATGGGCTGGCAGTCAGCGTTTCCCATTACACTGGGGAGGCGATGCTGCTACCACGAATACCGGAATGTTGGGTGATTTGCGTGGCGGCCTGTCGTTTGGACTGAGCGGATTCTCATTTTGGAGTCACGATATGGGTGGATTCGTCACGGCATCACCAGAAGATATATACCGTCGTTGGCTGCCATTTGGCTTCTTGAGTAGTCACACTCGTGCTCACGGCGCACCTCCCACAGAGCCTTGGCTCATCAGCGACTCCTTCACACAGGCGTTTCGTGATTGTGCAGAAATGAAGTATCGGCTCATGCCCTATGTCTATGCGCAGGCCAAGGATTGTTCTGACAGAGGATTACCCATGGTGCGTGCCTTGTTCGTTGAATTTCCTCACGACCCGGGAGCATGGCATGTTGAGGATGAGTATATGTTCGGCGGTCAGATATTGGTGGCTCCACTGCTCGAAAGCGGTACTTCCCGCACTTGTTATCTTCCCCAAGGAAAATGGATTGACTATCAGAGTGGAAAGGTATATAGCGGCGGTTATCAGGAGATTGAGACCGGAAAGATTCCTGCTATTATCCTTGTTCGTGACGGTTCTCTTATTCCCCATGTGCCGGTTGCGCAGTGTACGGGTCAGATTGATTGGGACAAGGTGGAGTGGAAAGCCTATCGGGTAGATGCCACAACATGTCGTGGACTTCGTTATTTTCCAGGCGACGTTCATGTACAAGAGATTGTGCAATAAGAGTTATGCCGTTGTGCAGTAAGCACAGCGGCATTTTGTTTAACTATGATATAATAACTAATGATGATGAAAAACAAGTTTTGGGTGCTATTGCTATTGTCAGTCACGATGTCGCAAAGCGTTTTCTCACAGGGCAATATCCATGAGCAGTCATCCTCTTATCAATGGCCCGAGGAGCAAGATGTGGTGCAAAAACTCCATCAGTGGCAGGATTTGAAATTCGGCGTGCTGATCCATTGGGGCATCTATTCGGTGCCAGGCATTGTGGAGTCATGGTCGATTTGTGATGAAAACTGGATCACAAGAGACACCACCCAGACCTTTCAGCAGTATCGCGACTGGTATTTCGGCCTGTCAGACCAGTTTTGTCCCCGTCAGTTTAATCCGCAGCAATGGGCTTCGGTGATGCAGCAGGCAGGAATGAAATACATGATTTTCACCACCAAGCATCACGACGGCTTCTGCATGTTCGACAGTCAGCAAACCGATTTTACGATTGCCCGCCATGCTTTTCGCGATGATCCTCGCCGCGACGTGCTGAGGTATGTGTTGGATGCGTTTCGCAACGACGGCTTCATGATAGGTACTTATTTCTCAAAACCCGACTGGCATAGTCAGTATTATTGGTGGGATGTCTACCCCAACAAGGGGCGCAACGTGAACTATTCCATTAAGGATTACCCGTGGCGGTGGGAGCAGTTCTGCAAGTTCACCTACCGTCAGATTGAGGAAATCCTTTCTCGCTACGGCTCAGTGGATATCCTTTGGCTCGACGGAGGATGGGTGTGCAAGGAGAATCGTCAGGATATCCACATGCCTGACATAGCAGCCATGGCGAGAAGACAACAGCCTGGGCTGATCATTGTTGACAGAACCATCCGCGGTCCTTATGAAAACTATCAGACACCAGAGAGAACCATTCCCGAAACGCAACTGTCTTACCCATGGGAAAGTTGCATTCCGTTGAGCGATGACTGGGGTTATGTGCCTCGACCTCGTTGGAAATCGGCGCAGAAAGTCATCAATACGCTGGTGGAAGTTGTTGCCAAGGGCGGCAATCTTGTTCTTGGTGTGGGCCCGACACCCGAAGGCATCATCCAAGATGAGGCTGTTGAGCGACTGAATGCCATCGGGAAGTGGATGAAAGCCAATGGAAAGGCCATCTATGGCACCACCATCACTCCTCATTATCATGAGGGCAGTGTGTGGTTCACTTCTTCAAAAGATGGTAGGCTATATGCTGTCTGCACCTTGGACGACGGTGCCTCCTTTCCGGAAACGCTGTCGTGGACGGTCAATCTTCCCAAGAAGAGCGTCCGCCTTGTGTCAAACGGCAAGAGACTGAAATATCGTGTGAAAGACGGAAAAGTCTTCGTGACACTTCCCAAGGGAATGGCCAACCAGCCGTTTGCCATGGAAATCAATTGATATTGATAGTCTTTTGTAAAGGAGTGCGATTGATATCTGTTGGTTTTTGCACAAAAGTGATTGCTCTTGGTTGAATTCGCGCAAGACAATAAGATTCATCTTCCACTATTTTGAGGAGAAAAGGAATTGGTGATCAGTGTATTCCATCTCTACCAAACCGAAACGGCAGAGTTTGGCAAGGATGGATATGGTCTTTCTCCTGTTCACTTTCGACAGCCTGACAAGTCTGTTCAGGCTGATATGTGGCATCTCCTCAAGGGCTTCCATCAGCCTGTGCTCGTCGTCGGCAATGGTTGTGAAGGTTCCATTGCGTGATTGTTCCTGTCTCCAGATTTCCAGATGAACAGGCGAAGCCACAATGTTTTCGTCCTTTCGGCGGATATAGGCATGCCGTTTTCCTTGTTCGTCAAGGGCGAAAACCGGCTTTTTCGCGCAGGGTGGAATGGTTGCCACGACAATGGTTTTGCCTCCGGCATGCATCGTTTCGAATCGGATGGCTGACTCCGGCCTGCAATATTTCCACGCTGCAGCATGCATCATGAAGATTTCTTCTTCTGAACGCACGCCTGAAAGATGTCCGTCGTCTCTCACTCCGATAAGCAGTCGCCCGCCGTCAGTATTGGCAAAGGCCGACACAGAGCGTGCCAGTTTCACGGCATCCATCACTTTGTATTTGAAATCTTGCTGCTGGTGTTCGCCCTCGCTCACCAGATTCTCAAGGTATTTCGTGTCATCTATGCTCTTCTTCATGCATACAAAGGTAATAAAAAATTATATATGTAGCACTATATAATTATTTTTTTCTGTATCTTTGCACGTGAAAACAAACTAAAACTAATTGTACGTATGAAAAAAGTATTAGCGTTGGTTCTCGTCTGCCTGGTGACATCGGCACTAAATGCAGGGAACAAAGATTGGAAAAGGATGAAGCAAGTGCTGGCTGAGATAAAACAGCCGGTATTTGCAGAGCGTACTTATAGTATTCTTGACTATCAGCAGAAAGGCGACACACTGTTTACTCATGCCATCAACAATGCAATTGACATGTGTTCGAAGGCTGGTGGCGGTAGGGTAGTGGTACCCAAGGGCACGTTTTATACAGGTCCCATTCGCATGAAGTCAAATGTTGACTTGCATCTCGACGACGGGGCGGTGCTTAAATTTATCACCGATGTAGACAAGTTTCCCATC
Source organism: Prevotella sp. UBA4268 (assembly GCA_002395135.1). Classification (GTDB taxonomy): domain Bacteria; phylum Bacteroidota; class Bacteroidia; order Bacteroidales; family Bacteroidaceae; genus Prevotella. The sequence goes on from DGWC01000061.1 coordinate 8,606, forward strand.
GTACTCACCCGTATAGAAGGAATCGACTGCTATAATCTGTCACCGCTGATCTATGCTTATGGTGAAGAGAATATCGCCGTGACAGGTAAGGGCATTCTCGATGGGCAAGCCAGCCACGACAATTGGTTCAATGCCAAGCGTGTGAGAAACATAACCTTGCCCGACGGCACCATTGGCAATGAGAAAGAACTGCTCAACCGCGCTCTTGACCGCGACCTTCCCATGGACCAGCGTGTGTTCAAAGGCAAGTATGGCATGCGTCCGCAGTTCATCAATTTCTATAAGTGCAAGAATATTCTCTTAGAGGATATCGAGTTGAACCATTCTCCTTTCTGGCTGATTCATCCGCTATTGTCGGAGAATATCACGCTGCGCCGAGTGAGGATGAACAGCCATGGCGGAAACAACGACGGTTGCGACCCCGAGTCGTGTAAGAATGTGCTGATAGACAACTGCTATTTTGATACTGGCGACGACTGCATCGCCATCAAGTCGGGCAAGAATGGCGACGGGCGCAAGTGGAACATTCCCAGTGAGAACATTATTGTGCGCAACAGTTTGATGAAAGACGGGCATGCCGGTGTGGCCATCGGCAGCGAGATGACAGGCGGTTGCCGCAATGTATGGGTGGAAAACTGCAAGATGGACAGTCCCCATTTGCAGCGCATTATCCGCATCAAGTCGAACCCGTTGCGCGGCGGTGTGGTGGAGAACGTGTTTGTGAGAAATGTCGAGGTGGGTGTTTGCGACCTTGCCATCTTGGGCATTGAACTCCGATACTGGCACACCGAGAAAGGTGATTATCTCCCGCTGTTCCGCAATATCCACATCGATCATGTGAACAGCAACAAGAGCCGTTTCGCCGTACATGTGGACGGACTGCCCGGTTACCAGCAGGCGCAGGACATTTACCTGTCAAATTGCAACATCAACGGCGTTACCGACTTGAGGCTCAACGTGCTTGAAGGTGCCAAGAATGTGCAGTTTAAGAAAGTGAAAATCAACGGTAAGAAGTTTTCGTTGAAATAATTCGGGTTGAAAAAGAAATCATCTCTATAGAATAATAGGTATATCGCAAATGAACTTGATGCAACAGTTGTTTGAACAATCGCAGTTCCCACTGCTCACGGCATTCCTGATGGGGTTGCTGGTGGCCATACATCCATGCCCGCTGGCAACGAACATTGCCGCGATGGGTTATATTGTGAAAGGCGGGAAAAGCATTTTCAGAAACGGCTTGTTGTACACCCTCGGGCGCACATTTGCCTATTCCGTGCTCGGCATCGTACTCATCGTCATGATCAGGGGCAGTGTTCAGATGATGCATTTCGGTGAACAAATGAGTGAGTGGGGCGAGCGCGTGCTGGCTCCGCTGCTCATCATCATCGGCTTGTATCTGCTTTATACCGACTTGCTGCACCATCACGACCATGTGCCGTCGGCCTCTAACCCGTTGAAAAAATATCGTGGTGCCTGGGGATGTTTTCTCTTGGGCATCGTGTTTGCCTTGGCTTTCTGTCCCGAAAGCGGAATTGTTTATTTCGGCATGGTCATTCCCATGTCGGTAGAATCTTCAACAGGCTATCTCATACCTGTATGCTTTGCCATAGGAACGGCCTTGCCGGTCGTCTTTATGGCCTATGTCTTTGCTTTCAGCGTGCAGTCTATCTCAGCCCTGAGCCGCAGTTTCCATGTTGCCCAAGTGTGGCTCACCCGCATCGTTGCCGTGCTTTTCATTCTTGCCGGTGTGTTCTGCCTGGTGTATTAGAGCAGTGAATCACCCCTCCATTTCTTTATCCAAATCGCCTTTCCAAAGATATTGCCGCGTTTCGTGCACAATGACGCCGCTGAGGAAAAGAAGTGAAATCAGGTTGGGAATAGCCATCAGCGCATTCATGCAGTCGGCCAGGTTCCACACGATGCTGAGATTCATGATCGAACCCACGAAGACCGCCACAATATAGAGCACGCGGTAATAGATGGTCCATCGTCTTCCCTTGAGATATTCCACGGCACGCTCGCCATAAAGCTCCCATCCGAGAATGGTAGAGAAGGCAAACGTGAGCAAGCCGAAGGTGAGCAACGGTGCACCGATATACGGAATCTTGGAGAAAGCCATCTTGGTGAGCGTGGCACCGTTCTCGTAAGAGATGTCGGGATAGGCAATGACCGAACTGACGATGACCA